>CATLGV010000008.1 GCA_949948735.1 uncultured Lachnospiraceae bacterium
TTTATGGAAATGACCGCATTACCTGCGGCTTTATTCTGCAATATACAAATCAGGGATATTGAACCGATTTATTTCTCTTTGATGATAAATTTTTGTATTGCTTTTGCTTTATGCTATGTATGTAGGAAAACCATTATAAAAGAGTGGAATTTTGGATTACAATTTCAAAATATTCCGAATGGCTTGAAGAAATATGGTATTCCTTCCATTGTTGCTACGCTTATAGTGGCAGTTGCTTTTTGCATAGGACTTTCACCATTCAATAATAAACCAACAATATATAGAGTTATTGTAGAGGGCATTGTGTATTACATAGGTGTTGCAATAATGGAGGAAATTTATCTGAGAGGATTGTTGCAGAATATCATTGAAAAATGGTTTGGCAAACGAGATAATGCTACATTATATGCAGTTATTATTTCATCTGCACTATTTGGTTTTGGGCATATTTTTGGTGCACTTGGGCAACCAATTTTAACAATTATTTGCAAAGCTGTTTGGGCTACTGCATTAGGAGTTTACTTTGGGGCGGTTTATGTCAAAACCCGAAATTTATGGATACCAATTATTTTACATTTTGTAGTGGATTTGTGCGGTATACCATTTTGTTTTTCTAAAAGTAATCAATATCCAACAATAGGATTAGTTTGCTGTTTATCAATGTATTTGTTATTAGGACTATATGGCATTTATATTATTCGCAAAAAATAAGATAATTTCTGCCCTATTTGCAAGCATTAAAATTGTAAAATCATTTAACGGGGTGGAAAAAAGAAAATAAATATTGTTTACCTTTTGGTAGCGGTTATCTTAACAGACAATCAGCTACCTTTTTTATTTTCAGAAACTATCAACACAGACATAGAAAGAATGAGGTATCAGAAATGATTGAGAGCATGAATGACGCAAGCAGAAACTTAGAGAAAGCGTTGCACCTAAGAAAAATATCTGACAGAACCGCCTTGCAGTCAGCCGACAATGCGGAGAAATTTATCACCACAAGGAAGATAGACAGCTTTGAGAGCTTTGCGAAATTCACAGAGGACAGGGAGCAGAAATATCAGCAGTTGGAAACGGTACATCTTTCAAAGGGGCAGAAACTAAACCGATTAAATGAACTGTCAAAAATGTATGCCCTCTTTGCGCCAATCCAAGCTGCCTATAAGGAGAGCCAGTCACTCAAAGGACTTGCAAAAATGAAATACGATAAGGAGCATAAGGACAGCTTATCGAAGTACCCCGAATTAAAGGAGCGTATGCAGAGCCTTTTACAGAATGGGGAGAAGATAACGCCGAAACAGTGGAAAGCTGAGATACAGTCCTTACAATCCGAGTATGGCAGTATCGGAAAGGAGCAGACCAAGACCGCCACAGAATTAGCGTATGCCGAGGTAGTCAGCTACAATAGGAAGAACCTTGCGAAGGAACTTCAGAACGAGAGCCGACAGCACAACAGGCAACAAGGCAAGATTAAGCGGAGGGAGGAGGAAATTTAATGAAAATGTGATAGAAATATAGGCGTGATTGTGGTAGTATTTTAATTGAATAAATCGTAGCTTATGGAGGTACATTATGAAAATAAAAAAAATGCTTGGTGCAGGAATGATTGCTGTTTGTTTAATAACAGGTTGTGCAAATCCTATGGTTGCCATATATGACAACGATATAAAAATAGCAAGTAGTACAAATTCATATAACCTTAATAATTATGAACAAACAGCAGAGGACGGACATTTTACGGCATGCGTTGAAAAAATGGAGGGCATGGACACCATATGGGTTTTTGACGCAGAGGAAGATAAATCTTTAGATATAACATACACAATAAATGTTTCCTCTGGAAAGATGAAACTGGTATTGATAAATCCAAAGGGAGATGTTTCAATCATTGCTGAATGTGACACCGAAATGTCAGAGCCTATTCAAAGCACTTTGAATGTAGAAAGTGGAAACAATAGAATTAAGATAGTTGCAGGCGAGAACACAAAATTTGATATTGAAATTTCTATTCAGGAGGGGGAATTTAAGGAGTTAGGTTAAATATTAGAATAACTGTCAACTATTACTACAATCACAAATGAATAAGTAACATAGCGTCAGAGCGTATAGAAAAAAGTCTATGCGCTCTATTTTATTGTAAAGGAGCAGATTTATGAGCAAAGACAGCAAGGCACAGCATAGAGCCACCCGACAGCACCCACCCACAAAAATAATCGTGGAAAGGCATTATGTAGGCACTGAAAAAATGGAAACGGTATTCAAGAGGATAGCCGAGGAACTGGCAGACGCAGGACAAAAAGACATTAAAGCGTATTAATATGATGCTGAAAGATATTGAAAGAGGAAATTTTGATGGTATTGGAAAACCGGAGCCATTGAGGGGAGATATGAGTGGGTTTTGGAGCCGGAGAATTGATGAGGTGAATAGGCTGGTGTACCGTATTAGAGGGGATGTGATGGAGATTGCTTCCTGCAAAGGGCATTATGAAAATTAAGTTAGGATTAGCAGGTTCTTCTTTTTTGCATATACTATCATTAATGACAGTGCCAAGAGCGATTGGCGCTGAAATAAGTGCAGAAAAGGAGCATGAAACGAAATGTTGGTTGAAGTGGCAAAAGGGCTTGCGCTTCCCTTCATAGGAACTTCGCTTGGCGCGGCCTGCGTGTTCTTTATGAAATCAAAAATGAATAGGGCGGTACAGAGGATGCTGACGGGGTTTGCGGCCGGTGTTATGGTTGCGGCTTCCATATGGAGTCTGTTGATTCCTGCGATGGAGCAGTCAGAGGGAATGGGGATATTTGCCTTTGTGCCCGCGGCTGCGGGTTTTTGGATTGGAATTTTTTTTCTGCTTATGCTTGACCACCTCATTCCGCATCTGCATATGAACAGTAAGGATGCGGAAGGCCCCAAAAGTAAGGTCGGGAAGACGACGATGCTGGTGCTTGCCGTCGCGCTCCATAATATTCCGGAGGGGATGGCGGTCGGCGTAGTCTATGCAGGACTGCTTGCGGGGAATGCGCAAATTACGGTTCTGGGTGCTATGGCGCTTTCGATTGGAATCGCGATTCAGAACTTTCCGGAGGGCGCGATTGTCTCTATGCCGCTTCGGGCGGAGGGCATGAAGAAGCCGAAGGCATTTCTCTGCGGGGTGCTCTCGGGCGTCGTGGAGCCCATCGGCGCGGTGCTTACGATTCTGGCCGCAGGGGCGATTGAAAAGGCGCTGCCGTATCTGCTGGCATTTGCGGCCGGCGCAATGATGTATGTGGTGGTAGAAGAGCTGATTCCGGAGATGTCGGAGGGGGAGCATTCCGATATCGGGACAATATTTTTCGCGATTGGCTTTACGGTGATGATGAGCCTGGATGTGGCGCTGGGGTAGGGCGCGGGTATGCGCGCCTGCGTTTGGCGTATAGGAATATAACCTAAGAAAACTTGAATAAGTGTCAGGAATCTGATATAATGTAAGCACAAAAGGAATAACCGTTACAAGTGGTTTGACCTGTGAACAAAGTAGAAAATACCACTCTGAGACCTGCCAAAGTCCAAGGGTGGTTTTTCTATGCAATATTATTGACTGATCAAATAAATAAATGACGATTATTCCTAAAAATTTGCAGGCCCTTCTTTAATTTTGGGGCAACTTAATGTGATTGCAGTTTTCGCAATTTATGAACGAATATATTTTTCAAAAAACGGATACAGAATAATGCATAACCCCATAGGAAGCCCGAACAATACGCCGCCAATCAGGATTCCCAGAGCAAATTGCGCCATGGAACCGGAGGCAGACAGGATAAAGCTTCGTAATCCCATAACGGAGTTGATAAGAAAAATAACACCAGTTATCAACCCGGGGGAATATTTTTGATCTTTTATGGTGTAGAAGAAATGGTCACCGAAGTTGATGATTCCCCATATAAGGATGCCTATGCCAAAGCAGGTAAATTGCCTATTGAAGATATACAAAAATACGGCGGCCAAAAGCAGCGGATAATAGATAAACAGGTTATTTGCCATCCAATGCCCGTGGGTCATGTGATAGGGCAGCCATTTGTGCTCATACATCCACTTCGGAAAGTCCCCGACTGCTTCCTCAAACAGATGAAAGGGAAGGTAAATCATCAGATTTAACAGGACAAAGTTTATCAGGTTCATGGCTTGCCGGCCTCCTTTTTCAATTCTTTTTCAAAATTATCTTCCCATTTTTCCAGCGTTTCCAAAAGCATAAACTGTTGCTCCAATATGGTTCGCCCAAATAAAGGAATATCCTGATGCGTGGGAAGCTGTTCCGCAATCTGCGCTTTTGTGGTCTGGATGCTCTTTCTGATATTTTTAATGCATTCGGCGGCAAGGCCGTTTTCCAGTAGCGCCATGTTTACAATGACGGCGTTAAAATCCAGAAATACCCGGGTCTCGGCTAAAGAAAACCGAATCATCCATTCCCGGAAACATTCCCTGCCTGTGGGTGTGACGGTGTACAGGGTCTTTTCCGGCATATTTCCGTTTTTGACGGTTTCGCTGACGACGTAGCCCTTCGCTTCATATTGAACCACTTTTTTGTAAACGGTAAAGGAACCGATTTTTACCCAGCGGGAAAGATTCCTGGCTTCGATTTGCTTTTGCAGGTCATAGGCGCTTTTCGGGCTTTGGCAGAGCGAACCCAAAAGGATTAAATCAATTGTTGACATATTAAGCTCCCTCCTTGCTGTATTATATATTATTGTATAATACAGTATGAAAAGAATATTGTCAAGCTGGTAAATAGTGAAGTAGAGTGATATAATCAGAAAAGTAAATGATAATTTCAGAAAAACTTCGCGGAGGGAACGCTTATGAAAGAGAACAAAGATTTTAGGCAGTATGGAGATTTTTATAAGAGCATCGTTGACCAGGACGCAAGCCCGATTGTCATCTGCAGTCCGGAGCATGAAATCCTTTATATGAATCCTGAGGCAGTTTCAAGATATGCCAAAAGCGGCGGGGAGAAGCTGATTGGACAGAGCATTATGGTCTGTCATAACGCGGAGACACAGAAAAAGATGCGGCAGGTCGTGGAATGGTTTGCCGCATCCCCGGAGCACAACCTTGTCTACACTTATTATAATGAGCAGCAGAATAAGGATGTCTATATGGTTGCGCTGCGGGATGGCGGCAGGCTGATCGGATATTATGAGAAGCATGCGTACAGGAGCAGGGAGACGATGAAGCTGTACGACCTGTGGTAGGAAACGGACGGTGCCGCTTATTACAGAACAAACGTCCGCATATTGAGGAGGATGACATGGAAATCAGCTATACACAGGAAAGATGCTATAGACAGGAACAAGTACAGGTGTTATTTCAATCGGTGGACTGGATTTCGGCAAATTATCCGGAACGGGTGATAAAGGCGCTTGCAAACTGTGAAACCGTGATTACGGCATGGGACGGCGAGCGCTTGGTGGGATTAATCAACGCGATTGACGACGGGGAGCTGACGGCATACGCGCATTATCTGTGCGTGCATCCCGATTATCAGGGCTGCGGCATCGGCAGGGAGCTTTTGCGGCAGCTGAAGGAAAAGTACGCGCGGTATCTGTATTTGATTCTGATTGCGGAGAACGCACCGTTGATTGCGTACTATGAAGCCAACGGGTTTGAGCAGATCGGGGAAAGCTTTATTATGGAAATCCGCAATCCGCGGACGGAAATCACTTTTTAAGCGGCATAGCAATGCTGTCGTCGGCCGCAGCATTGCTATGCCGGAATTTTTAACGCCCTGCTTATTCAGACACAAGTCTTTTGAAAAATCCCCTCGCGCATAAGCCTATAGCGCATACGATGATGCCCGTCGGAAGAAAAACAAGCCAGACTGCGCCGCAAAGCGTGTCAAACAGAAGGCCGTACATGATTTGCCCCGCCGGCTGGGCGCATAAGGTGACCGCGGCGGTATAGGCCATAACCTTTCCGATAAGGCCGCCGGGCGTTCTCTGCTGAATCAGGGAGACGGCAAAAATCGAGAAAATACTGATTACAGCCTGCATACCGCAGAACGAGACCACGATGAGGGCATACCGGACGAGGGGCGGGAGTGCAAAAAGGAAGGCAAGCCCGGCAGGAATCATAAATATGCCGGGAGCAGCCAGCAGAAGGAATAATCTGTGCGGCCGCAGCTTTCCGGCAAGCAGCCCGGCAGCGGCGCTTCCAAGGATGGTGGCAACCGCCAGTGCGCTTTCGGCGGCGCCGTAATATTTGGCGTCAAAGCCCAGCGCCGTGCGTACGATATAGGGAAGGCCAATGGCGGTAACGCCCATGACAAAAAATCTGGAGACGGCGGTTAAAAACAGCATCTTTGCAATATCCGCCTGTTCTTTGAAGATGTATTTTATACTTGATGTCAAATCCTCCCGGATAATCGAAAGGATGCATCCCTGTCCCGTGGAAGGCTGACAATGCAGTTTAATAAAGCACTCAAACAGCGCGGTGACAAAGAAGAGGCCTACAGCTGCCGCCATGACGGGCTTCAGGCCAAAAGCGGCATAGAATATGCCGCCGAGCATGGGAGCCGTCAAGTAGGATACGGAAGCGATTTGATTTACGAGAGCGTTGCCCTTTGTTATATTGTCACCTGTCAGCATGGCGGGAATGCATGCCTGCACCGTAGGCGTCTCGAAGGCGCCCAGAACAGAAAGGACGATAAGTAGCGCGCTGATTACGATAAGGGCGTTTCCTTCGGACAAAAGGAGCGCGGCGCATAAGACAGAGAGGCCGCTGAGGGTATCCAGCGCAGCCATAATGCTTCGTTTGTCTGCCCTGTCGGCAAGAATGCCGCCCAGCGGGGAAAGCAGAATGGTCGGAACCACTGCGGCGGAAAGGATGCCGGCAAAGGCGGCAGCGGATCCCGTCGCCTCCAGTACATACATGGACAGCGCAAGCTTCAGTATAAAATTTCCGAACAGGGATGAGATCTGCCCCAGAAGGAGCAGTATGAAATTCTTTGAAAACAGTCTTTCCGTCATGTCCGGTCGCCTCCTTTTTTCGCAATATCCGATATGAGCTTTTCTGCAAAGGACAGGCCTTCGTCATCAAAGACCGGCAGTCCCATATGAGTCAGCGCCTCCGCTACAAAGCGGTATTTCCGGTGCAGCGCTTCCTCGTCCGCGGGGAATATTGACGGCATAAACCAGAAGTTGATAAGCGGCAAAAGCTCGGACAGCTCCCTGGCGTATGCTGTCTGGATGGAGCCGTCTCTTTGTCCCTCCTCTAACAATTCCAGCCACAGGGGCGTCAGAATACGCCGGTTTTCTTCGATGGCCGCTGCCAAAATGCGCGGGTCGTTCAGGATAGGGACTGCCTGTGCATTCAGGCTACTGCGCGCGGTATCGGATCGATTCAGCGCAAGCACTGCGCGGATCTTTTGTAAGCCGTTCAGGCCGGTGCGCCCTCTGACTGCCTCAAAGGGATTATTTTCAAAAAACAGCCGGTTTCCCAGCGCATGCATAACGTCCTCCTTGCTTTGAAAGCAGTGGTAAAACATTCCCTTTGCGCCTCCCGCCCTGCGCATAATATCTGCGACAGAGGTCTCTTCATATCCCTTTGCGGCAAACAGCTGCTGCGCCGCGTTCAGGATTTCTTCCTTCCATTGCTCCGGGGGTTTCTTTACAGGTCTGGCCAATTTAATCCTCATCTCCTCTGTAAAATAATTAATGACCACTGGTCAAAAACTATTTTACAGCGCTGCACTTGTTTTGGCAAGTACTTTTTTCCGGCATAATAAAAACGCTCTCATCGGCAGCGGTATTTCTGTCAATGAGAGCGTTCTGATTATTATCTTACTGAAAAACGTCATGGTAGATATTCTGCGTATTGTTTGTCAGGACAGACAGCTTTTCGTTTGCGGCCAGCAGCTGCTCGAGCTGTTCCATGTTTTTATCGGGCTCTGCCAGCAGCTGCGCCAGATAATCAAGCTCGCACAGCTCGCTTTCGCTCAGGGCCTGTATTCCGCCGCGGAGATATAAGGGCTGATAGGAGTAAAAGATTTCATTGTTCATCAGCGCGTGAAAATCCATAAACAGGTATTCACAGACGCCCTGCAGCGGATCCGGTGAAAACAGGTCCAGGTTCTTTTGCAGCGTATTGTTTCTCAGGCCCAGCCATGCTTCGGAGGCCGTTACAAACTTACGGCGCGGTAAATCAAATTGACTGTAACCAAAACGCTGCTCGTATTCATAATAGCCGTCGACGTCTGCCAGAACCCATCGATTCTCATCAAAATCCCAATATTCATTGACCCAATGCTCCATATAGCTGTCGCCCGTATTGCCAAAGTCCATGAACCCGGCTCTTGAACGGCACGGGATTCCCTTTGCTTTTAATATGGCGCTGAATAATACGGAGGCCTGCCGGCAGGATACGGTAATTCTTTTGGACACATCCCTGTTCTTTGTAAAGCCGGCTTCATCCAGACGCAAAATGCCGGCAAGCATTGAAACGGCAGTGATATATAACTCGTCTTCGTTTTTAAAACGATTCCTCGGATAGGACGCGAATTTCCCGAAATAAGTGTCCTCCAAATAAGGGGACGGCTCTGTAAAATACATGGACGGATGGGTAATCTGGCCGCACACCAGCATGCCGATGGAAGGAATATCGTCCGGCAGAGATAAGACAAAGTCCTTATAATTCCCTACATAGGTGTAGACGCTGGTTTCCAGATAACGCCGATATACTTTTTCGTTCATGCTTTTGTAACCTCCTGCTGTTTTTAAGCGGGTGCCTGCTCGGATTTATCTTAGCAAATTTAAAAAATTACGCCAATCTGATTTAATCCACCTTATTCAACGTAAAATCGTCAACCGTTCCCCATCCCTTTGCGCCGCACTGGATGCGCACGCCGATGGTGAGCGTACCGTCTGTGACGACGATGCTGCCGATTGTCGGCTCCTGCCAGTTGGCGTAGCCCTGCGCGGTAAAGGCGGCGGTCTGTTCTTCGCCGTTTACGGCCGCGTACAGCTCCATCTGTGCGGAGGCGTCAATATCGCCGCCCTGGAAGTACGCCTTCAGCGTATAAGTGCCCGGCTCCAGATCCGTAAACTGCTGTTCGATGGCAAATGACATATCGGCTTCCGACCAGAAGTGGAAGGAGTAGTCCCCGGTGTGCGCATCCGGCCCTTTTTCCTGATAATCCGTAGGATTTTTGTCGCCCTCATAGGTTACGCTCCACATGGAGGTGTCGCTTTCCTCGAAGCTGGGATTGACAACATAGTTGAGCATCTCCACCTTAACTGTGCAGCAGACCTGCGTGGGGGCATCGGAAGAGGCATTCTCGTCGAGGACTCTGCCCCATACCTCATAGGTGCCCGCCTTGGCGGTATCAACGCCGGCTGCCTGTTCAGCGGCCCATTCCACAGGCATCGCTTTATTTAAGGAGCGGTCGTTGTAGACGACGTCCACCGTCTCGGGCAGCGTAAGCCTGGCGCCGATATTGCAGGTGACGCTGGGTGCGACAACCATATCAATAGCGGGCTCGGTCTTGGTGCCGTATTTCAGCCATTTATAGGTATTTAACGATTCGAGCGGCATCCCGTCGGGAGAAAACAGCGCCTGATTATCCCAGGAGCAGCCGCCGTAGTATTTGCCTGCGTCATCGGGATCGTAGCCGGCCGCGTAGCTGCTGGCCCAGCCGGAGCCGTTGGCCTCCCAAATCGCGGAGTTGTTGGCGGGGCCTACGGCGATCCATGCGCCTTCCCAGTAAAATACGCCAAGTGCGCCCACTTCATCTGCGGCGGCGCATACATCGCGCAGCGCGGCAGCCTGACTCTGTACGGTCGCGCCGTATTCGTCCAGCAGATCGTCTGCGCCCACACTGTTTCCGGAGCCGTCGCTGTCCTCGAGGGTGTAGCAGTAGGCGGTCTCCGCTATAAGTGTTTCCTTACCGTACTTATCCTGAACATGGGCCATAATTTTTTTGATATCGTCAAAGGTTCCGTGCCAGTACGGATAATAGGAAAGTGCGAAAATATCGTAATCTACCTGAAAGCTGGCAAGCTTGTACAGGATGGAATCCAGGCCGTCGAAGTCGTTGGCATTGGTATAATGGAGAGCGACCTTGATCTCCTTGCCGTAGCTTGCGGATACTTCGCGGACGGCCCGGCTTCCTGCGTTCATCAGCTGGGCGACGTTGGGGATCATGGTCTCGCCGGACATGCCGTTGTTGGTCTCGTTGCCGACCTGCACCATGCAGACGTTGACGCCTGCGTCGAGCAGCTGTGTCAGGCTGTCCTTTGTAAATTCGTACAGTGCGTCGGATTTCTCCTCGAGGGACATGCCCGCCCATGCCTTAGGAACCATCTGTTTCTTGGGGTCGGCCCAGAAGTCTGAATAGTGAAAATCAATGCAGACCTTCATGCCGTACTGAGTAGCGCGCCTGCCCAGCTCGATTGCGGTAGCGACGTCATTGTTTCCGCCGCCGTAGCCGTTCCCGTTCTCGTCATAGGGATCGTTCCACACGCGGATACGGGCGTAATTGACGCCAGATTCCGCCATCGTCTGAAAGACGTCCTGCTCCTGGCCGGCGGCGTTATAATATTTGACGCCGCTCTTTTCCTCCACAAGGACTGAGGATACGTCCATCCCGCGGATGAAATCATCGGAAATGTCCGGAACAGGCTCGATGTAAATACCGGCGTCCTCAGCGGCAGTCGGCAGCGGATAGGCCGGGACAGTCTCCAAAACCGCACCATTTGGTACGGCTTCCGGTGTGGAATCCTCAGCGGCGGTAGTGCCGGCCTGCTGTGTTTCGGGTGCGGCGTCTGCCGGCGTATCCCTGGAGCCGCAGCCGGACATGCCGGCGCCGATTAAGGCGGCAGTCATGGATATTGCCAGAAGGCGGCGTAAAAAATTGTTTTGCTTTTTCATGTAATCTCCATTTCCGCGCACGTTTCCTGCGCATTTCAAATTCTTGATATGAGTATAACATATTCCGCGATTACGCGGATAGTAAATTAGGGCGAAAAAGGTGCAAATTCAATCATTTTGGGCAGAGGAAATTTTTACAAGGCGCAAATTCTTTCTTGCTCTTGCCGGACAAATACACTAAGATAAAAGAAGGCTTTGGTAAAGGTCCATACAAAGGAGAGTTCTCAATGAAAGCTTTAAAGCGTGCGATTATACTGTTTGCCACATTTGGGGTTCTGCTTTTCGCAAAATCCTTTATGGGAAGGGCGGCAGCCGCGGAGGCATCCGCCGGCGCCATATACTATGTCCGGTTTTCCGGGCAGGGCCTGAATGTCTATGCGGATCCTTCCCTGCAGGGGGAGCCTGCAGCGGTGCTTCCCGACAATACTTATGTACAGATTATACTTGGCCCGCTGGATTTTCTTGTGAAGATACGGGTGTATGATACAGGGCTGGAGGGGTATGCGGATATGAGATACCTCCGGCGGCTGGATGCGGCGGTATTTGATTATGACGTCTATACATACGAGGAGCTGGAGGAGGATATTGCACAGCTGCAGGCCCGCTATCCCGAGCTGCTCCATGTAAATATAACGGGGCAATCCGCCGACGGGAGGAATCTGTACGAGCTGATTCTGGGAAATACGGCGGCTCCGCGGCATATGCTGGTGCAGGCCGGTATCCATGCCCGTGAATATGCCAATCCGTATCTTGTGATGGAACAGCTGGAGCAGTGCCTTTACTATTATGACTGCGGATATTTCCATGAAACAAGCTACAGAGAGCTGTTTGAAAATGTAGCGGTTCACATTGTGCCGATGGTCAATCCGGACGGCATTGCGCTCAGCCAGTCCGGGGAAAGCGCCCTGCGCTCGCCCGAGCTGCTGCAGACCGTGCGCAGCTGCTATGCGTATGACCGCGCAGCCGGGCGGACGAAGAACAGCTATGAGCGATACCTTCAAAGATGGAAGGCCAACGCGCGCGGCGTGGATCTCAACGGCAATTTTGCCCCGGGCTTCGGACTTGATACAAAAGCGACGCAGCCCTCCTATGCGGGATATCCGGGGGCTGCGCCCTTCTCGGAGCCGGAAACCATGTCTCTTGGCGCAGTGACGCTGCTGTGCCGGCCCTGCGTTGTCATCAGCTACCACTCGATGGGGGAGGTTGCCTACTGGAATACGGCCGAGAGCAGATACACGGAGATGAACAGGATGTTTTCAAGCTATATGCTGTCGCTTGTCCCGTATAAAAGGATGGGGAGCGGGACCGCATCGGGCAGCTATCTGGACTGGATTTACAGCGGGGATGCGCCCGTCTGCTCCATCACCTTTGAGACGGGGGATACGGACTGCCCGTTTACGCTGGCGCATTACCCTAAGATATGGCTGGAGCACTCTCTTGTGATGCAGGCGGCTGCGGCATACGCGTACAGCCACGCCGCGGAGTAGGCATCCGGCGATAAGACAGGAAGCTTCGCAGCTTTCGAAAAGCGTCACAAAGTCAACGGAAACGGAGGCAGATTATGTTTGGATTTATGAAAGGCCCTGGCAAAAACAGGCAGCTCGATGAAATCATCGGGCGGATTGAAATGAACATGTCGAATAATTATAAAGACGCCGCGCAGGACAATCTCAGGGAGCTTGCGCGCGCCCTTGAGGAGCTGACGGCTTCCGGGAAAATGGGTGAAAAGCAGCGCCTTTACTATGAAGGGCGGCTTTCCACCTTCCGGGAGCGGATGAAGAACTTTACGCATAAAGATCAGAAGCCGACGTGGTAGGATCTCTCAATAATGATATTTGTCCTTCTTGGCCGCAAGAAATATCATCGAGATGATAAAAGCGAAAATCTCCGCGACGGTAATCGCCCACCAGATTCCGTCCAGTCCCAGGAGGGCCGGCAGGAGCAGGACGGAGAGCATCTGGAACACGAGCGTCCGCAAAAACGAGATTGCCGCGGAGATGCCGCCGTTGTTGAGCGCCGTAAAAAACGAGGACGTAAAGATATTCGCGCCGGCCAGGATAAAGGCAAAGGCAAACAGCCGGAAGGCGTGCGTGGTCATCTCCAGCAGCCCGCTGTCGTAGCCGACGAAAACCTTCGCCATCGGATGTGCCAGCAGCTGGGAGAGCAGCATCATGGCGACGCCCGCCGCGCCCATAATGATATAGCTTTTGCGGCGGATGCTGCGCAGCTCAGCGTGATTTTCCGCGCCGTAATGGTAGCTGATGACGGGGGCGGTTCCGATGGTGTAGCCGATAAAGACCGCAATAAAGATAAATTGCACATACATCAGGACGCCGTATGCAGCGATGCCGTTTTCTCCGGCGTATTTTAAAAGCTGGAAGTTGTAGAGCATGCTGACCAGCGAGCCGGAGATGTTCGACATCAGCTCGGAGGAGCCGTTGATGCAGGCATTCAGCAGGACTTTGCCCTCAAGGCGGGTCGGGACAAGCCGCAGCAGGCTGCTGTTGGGGCGCAGGAAGTAGAAAAAGGGCAGCACGCCGCCGACACACTGGCTGATGCCTGTGGCCAGCGCCGCGCCCGCGACGCCCCAGTGGAACCCGGCGATAAACAGCGCGTCCAGCGCCATATTGGTAAGGCCGGCGGCAACGGTGATATAGAGGCCGAGCTTGGGCTTTTCCGCGGTGGTCAGGAAGGCCTGGAAGGTGTTTTGCAGCATAAAGGCGATATTAAATAACAGGATGATGCGTCCGTAAACGACACAGTCCCCGATCATGGCCTCTGTCGCGCCAAGCAGACAGGAGATGGGCCGGATGAAAACAATACCGATAACAGACAGCGCGATACCGCAGATGCCGGTAAGGGTAATCAGCATGGAAAAATAGCGGTTGGCGTCCGCCCGCCGGTTTTCGCCCAGCGTCTTTGCGACGAGCGCGCTGCCGCCGGTACCGATCATAAATCCGAATCCGCCCAGTATCATCAGAAAGGGCATGATCAGGTTGATAGCGGCAAACGGCGTTTTTCCCGCGACATTTGATACAAAAAGCCCGTCGACAACGCCGTATATGGATGTGAAGATCATCATCATAATCGACGGGAAGCAGAACCGGAACAGCTTCCGGTAAGTAAAATGATCAGATAACTGGATTGCCATGATCCGCGTTCCTCCTTTCGAACCAGCTTTGCGCGAAAGCGGCAAGATGCGGCACAATAACCGGAATATCAATGTCTGTCGTATTGATGCATAGATGATAGCCGCGCCTGTCGCCCCACGGATATGACGCCGCAAGCGCGTGGTCAGCGGCCCTTGCCTTGTCGATTTGACGGATTTTGCGCTCCAGCCCGCGCGCGGACAACGCTTCACCTGCATCCGCACGCTGGCGGCAGCGCGCAATCCGCGCTTCCATATCCGCATATATAAAGAGCTTGAGCGGCTGGAAGGCCTCCAGCACCGCGTCGGCGCCCCTGCCCACAATCACGCAGTCGCCCTTTGCGGCAAGCGTTTCGATAAGCCTGTGCTGCTGCGCGAGAATTTGGGGCGCGTTGCCTGCGGAACGGGGCGCGTGCTGTGTGAGCGTGCGCGAGAAGGTGAGCGGATACTGCCTGGCCACCCCGTTTTCCAGGGTCCGCTCGATATAGGCCTCGTCCAGCCGGGACTGTCTGGCCAGCATGGTTATAATCTCCTTGTCGTAATAGGCAATGCCGAGCGCGTCTGCAAGGCGTTTGCCCAGCTCTCTGCCGCCGCTGCCAAATTCGCGGCTTACGGTAACAATTCTCATATGCGTCCTCCTTCTTCATTTCGGGGCCGGCAGGCGTTCGCCTGTAAAGCCGTCATGTTTTCCTTCAACAGCTTCGTGTATTTGTGAAACAGCGCAAGAAAAGCCTCCTGTTCCTGGTCGGTCAGGCAAGACAGCGCATGCTGCTCTGCGTCAATCACCCGGTCTACCGTCTGTCCGGCAAGGCTGCGGCCCCGGTCGGTCAAAAGAACCTGCTTGCTTCTGCGGTCTGCCATTTCCGTCAGGCGGATGACGCCGTCCTGCTCGAGCTTTTTCAGCGCGGAATTGACCGTCTGCTTGGGCTGGTACATGGTATTGCAGATTCCGCGCTGCGTGACTGGTTCGGTCTCCGTCCGGAGCGTGTACAGAATCCAGAAGGCGCAGTCGGGAAGACCCAGCGCTTTTGCGGCGCAGCGGTAGATGTCGTCGCTTTCCTTTATAATGCTGTTAAATTCGGATAATTTTGTGCCGATAGCAGTCTCGTTCATACAAATATCGAAGTCCTTTCCTTCTGTAATGTAATCATTTATGCGTATTCAATGCAGAAAATCAATGTCCGAAATCGGACTGATTTTCACAGTATAATCCGAAATCGGACTTTTGTCAATCCTTTTTTAAACCGCAATGCGTACCCGAAAAACCGCGAGGTATACCCGGGGGCTTCAAAATCCGTTTATTTCCTATTATGCTGTATATTAAGGTGTTTTCGCGGCCTGCCGCTCAGGGGCGGTGCGAAAATATACGGATATACGAAAGGGATTGCGCCCCGGTTTGCGGTGGCAGGAATGGAGATGAATATGGACGGGCAGATGGATTTTTTTGAGCAGAATGATCAAAAGGTTTGTAAACGACTGGCGAAGGTGCTGCTGTGGATGACGCTGGTGTTTCCGGTATTGTTTCTGGCGACTGCCGCGGGGGCGTTTCAGATTCGCTATCCGGATCTGGCGGTATTGTCCGCAATCGGCTGTGTGTGTACGGTGGGACCGACCTTTTTGCAAAGAACGGGCGTGCCTGTCCGTGTGATGCGCTATGTCAGCGTATTGGCGGTTGGCTTTATCGTTATGCTGCTGGGTGGGAATTCCGCGATTGGAATCTATATGACATACGGCCTTGCGATGCTTTTCAGCTGTATGTTTTTTGACAAAAAATTCACGCTGCGGATTGCGGCTGTAAGCTACGTTTTTCTGCTGATATCGCTGTTTCTGCGCGCACAGAATGTGCAGCAAATCGAGTACCCGACCAATATGGAGTGGTTTTTGACCCGTTCAATGGGCTTTACGATAGAGCAGGTGGTTATGGCGGCGGTATTTGTAAATATTGCAGGGGCGTCCAGGGCGCTTCTGGAAAATCTGCACAGCGCCAGACAGGTGGCCGCCGTGGTGGAAACCTGCGGGAACGTGTCTTCGGAACTGGTGGGGATGACAGGAGAGCTCGCCGAAAATATGAGCGAATCCAGAAGAGTCAACGAGTCTATTGCAGGCTCGGCGCAGGAAACAACCGAGGACTGCCGCAGAAGCCTGCTCCATGTCAATTCCATGCAGGCTTCCGTAGGGGAAATGGTAAAATCAATCGGCATGATTGACGAACGGACAAGGGAGATGCTGGAAATCTCGGACGATATCGGACAGCGCATGGATCATTATGTGGAAATCATGGATTATGCGATGGAGAGTATGCGGGATATTGAGAAGACGGCCAATCTTACCGGGGAATCCGTTCAGCATCTGGAGCAGGTTATTACGCAGATATCCTCCTTTGCCGGGGAGATCTCCGATATTACGGCGAAGACGAATATGCTTGCGCTGAACGCGTCTATCGAGGCGGCGCGCGCCGGGGTGCACGGTAAGGGGTTTTCCGTGGTTGCGGAGGAAATCCGTGTACTGGCGGAAAATTCCAAGAAGGCAAGCACCTCCATCAAGTCCGTTGTCGATAACGTGCTCACAATGCTGGACGAGGTAAAGGCGTCGAACGGGCAGAATCTGATGTCGGTGGACGCGGGGCTTACGCAGATTTCCGGAGCAAGGCAGGAAGCGCAGGAGCTTGGCAGGCTGCAGGGCGCTTCCAGGGAAAAGACGGAGCAAATCGCCCAAAACAGCGGAGAGACACAGCAGCACAGCCGGCAGGTACGGGAGATGGCGGAGGAAATGACAACGCTGGTGCAGAATTCCCTCGAACGCGCGGATTCTATTGTAGGCGAGGCGAAACAGCAGGAAAAGCTCACGGATATGACAGGGCAGACCTTTTCGGGCGTGGAGCGGATTGCAAAGGAATTATACGAGCTGAGCCGGAGCATTTAGCTTCGCCTCTAAGGAGACGCTGATAAAAGCGTTTCCCTAAATATTGATTGACAGATATGAAAAAAAAGCGCAGGATAGTATTTAGAAATTTCCCTAAATACTGCTCTCAATTGACAAAGGCAAGTACCTTTGCCAGAGGGAGGGAATCCTGATTGACAGTACGAAGCAGGGAGCGGTGCATATGGGATTTGCGGAGACCTTTAAGGCCTTGTCCGATCCGGCCAGACGGGAGATACTGATGCTGCTGAAGAAGGGACGTCTGTCCGCCGGAGAAATCAGCAGCCATTTTGAGACGACGGGAGCGACGATTTCCTACCATCTCAATATATTGAAGAGGGCAGGGCTTGCCTTTGAAAGCCGTGAGAAGAATTTTATCTATTATGAACTGGATACATCCGTGCTGGAGGAGGTACTGCTCTGGTTGTCGGATTTGAAAGGCGCCGATGCGCAGGACGGTAAGTAAGGGGACTGTTTGTCATAAAGACACGGCGCCTGACATTTGGAGGCTGCGATGGGAATAATAATAAACTATAACACACAAGTGGCTGGCGCGCAGACTGCGGCGGTCAGACACGCGGCGGAAAATCTGCACAGGGACATCAGAAAGGTATGCCGCAGGACGGATGCCTCGGGATGCCGGATTGTGCTGGAAAAGGGGACTCTGGAAAAGGAATGCTTTTATATTGCCGCCAAAGAAGGCAGCCTTGTGATACAGGCGTCCGACGAAATGGGATTTGTTTACGGCATTTATGAGATCAGCAGGAGCTTTTTGGGCGTCTGCGCGTTCTGGTTCTGGAATGATCAGGAGCCTGCCTGCAGGGAAGAAATACCCATTCCTGAAGATTATAGCTTTCGTTCAAAGCCGTTCCGGGTAAAATACAGGGGTTGGTTTGTCAACGACGAAGTGCTGATTCACACATGGATGGTGGACAGGGAGAAGGACAAGCCGTGGGAAATGGTGTTTGAGGCGCTGCTCCGGTGCGGGGGCAATATGGTTATTCCGGGAACGGATCAGAATGCCAGAAAGTATGCAAAGCTGGCATCAGGCATGGGGCTGATTCTCACGCACCACCATGCGGAGCCGCTGGGCGCGGAGATGTTTGCCAGAGCCTATCCGGAGCTGACCGCTTCGTATGACCTGTATCCCGAAAAGTTTCACGGTCTGTGGAGGGACGCGCTGGAGCGGCAGAGGGACAAAAAAGTCATCTGGAATCTGGGCTTCCGCGGGCAGGGAGATAAGCCGTTTTGGGCTGACGACGCGAGATACCGGACCGATGAGGCGCGCGGGCGGCTGATGAGCGAGCTGATTAAAAAACAATATGATCTCGTCAGGGAGACGGATGCGGAGGCCGTGTGCAGCTCCAATCTTTATGGGGAGACGATGGATCTGTACCAGAAGGGGTGTCTGCAGCTGCCGGCGGATGTGATCAAAATATGGGCGGACAACGGTTACGGAAAAATGGTCAGCAGGCGGCAGGGAAACGACAATCCGAGGATCTGCTCGCTTCCGGAGAAAAAGGAGGAGGCAAACGGTATCTACTATCACGTATCCTTTTATGACCTGCAGGCGGCCAATCATATCACCATGCTGCCCAATGCGCCGGAATTTGTCAAAAGAGAGCTGCTTGAGGTGCTGGAAAGAGGCGGCGATGATTTCTGGATTATTAATTGCTCCAACGTGAAGCCGCATGTTTATTATCTGGATTTTGCAGCGCAGCTGTGGCGGGACGGAAATATCGATATTGAGCGGCACAGAAAAGAATACGTGGAACAATACTACGGTCCGGAGGGAAGCGGACAGATTGCGGAACGCCTGAGCGAATATCCCCGGTACGCGGCGGCGTACGGAGCAGAGGAGGATGAGCATGCGGGGGAGCAGTTTACCAATCATATTGCGAGAACCCTGGTGACGCAGTATATGAAGGATCATACCGGGCGCAGCCAGGAGCTTGTCTGGGCAGCGGCAGGCAGTACGCTTGAGGAGCAGGCGCGGTGGTATCAGGATATCTGCGGCGGCGCGGCGGCAGCCTATCAGGAATATCTGCGCAAATGCATGCTTACGGATGCCGTGCTTGCCGGCAGGGGACAGGAGCTGTTTCGGGATTCTTTGCTTTTGCAGGTTCGCGTTCAATACCATTGCTTCCAGGGGGCGTTACTGGTATGCCGGAGTCTGTCGGAAGCGTTTGCGGGCAATTATCAGGCGGCTTTTTATCAGGCGGGAAAGGCAAGAAAGGAATATCTGAGGGCGGACGGCGCCCTGCGGGACAGGGAACACGGAAAATGGCACGGCTTTTACGAAAACGAATGTCTTACCGACATCAAGCAGACTGCGTGGGTATTGCAGGGCTTTATGAGCTATCTGCGCGCGCTGGGGGACGGGCCGCATTATTACCAGTGGCAGAGGGAATATCTGTATTCGGAAAAGGACAGACGCGTAATGCTCATTTTGAATATGGAGAACCATCTGCGGGACGAGGAACTGTTTGCATTGATGGAAGCAAAAATAAAAGAATAAAAGGGCGGAACTTTTTCCGGATTGGTTACCCTATATCAGTGAAAAGAGCAATCTTTTCCCGATATAGGGTACCTTATTTTCCGCCGCATCCATGGCAGCGGCGGACAGACACAACTATACAGAAAGGCATGGCACCCTCGACTGGCAAGGCGCATGCCCCTGCCAACGGAGGGTATATAATACCATGAATATCAAAATGAGCCAGAAAGAACTTGAACAGTACATATATACTTACGGCAGAGAGCTATATTCGTTTTGCTGCTCGGTGACGCGCAGCCGTCAGGAGGCCGAGGATTTATATCAGGATACCCTTCTCAAATTTTATGAGCTGGGAGAAAATCTGGTGATCGAGAAGAATCCGAAAAGCTATCTGATGGGCATCTCTGTGAATCTGTACAGGAATTATAAGCGAAAGCTTTCCGTCCGGCAGAGAATCACAGGGACATGGCAGTCTGTGGAGGAGCTGGCGGGTGATATTCCCGCGGACCGGCGGCTGACGGAGGAGGAAGTGATCGTGCGGGAGGCGTGCAGGGCGCTTCGCTCCGCGGTCGGGCAGCTGCCGGACAAATACCGGATTCCGATACTGCTGTTCTATATGGAGGAGCTGTCCCTGACGGAAATCGCGGCGGCGCTGGGACTGCCGGAGGGAACTGTCAAGAGCAGAATCCACAGAGCAAAAAAAATTCTGAGGCAAAAGTGTGCGGGAAATTGCGAGGTTTGAGAATACCCGAACAAACCATATAGGAATGGAGAATGGTTATGAATAAGAATATGGACGAATTGCTCAAGGCGGCGCTTGCGCCGACACAGGAGCCGCCGGAGCGGCTCAACCAACGGGTTCTTCTGGAAATAAAGGAGAGAAAAAGCATGAAGAATAAAAAGAGATTTCCGGCCGCGGTACTTGCAGCGGCATGCGTATTGGCATTAGGCTCGATTACGGCAGTGGCGGCGCACCGGTACTTAAGCCCCGACGAGGTGGCGACGGAGGTAAACGACGGCACGTTAAAGGAGGCGTTTTTGAGCGGGGATGCGGTTCTGGTAAATGAGACGCAGGAGAGCGGCGGTTACCGTATTACACTGATGGGAAGCGTCGCGGGCAGGAATATCAGCGATTATCTGGAAACGGACGATGCCGGCGATGTGCAGGAGGATAAGATCTATACGGTTGTGGCGATTGAGCGCGCCGACGGCACGCCGATGCCGGATACCGCATCGGACGAGTACGGAAAGGAGTGCTTTTACACCTCCCATTACATCCGGGGATTGGATCCGAAGGAATACAGCATTATGAGCATGGGCGGCGGATACACGGAGCTTGTAAAGGACGGCATCACATACCGGCTGATGAGCATGGATAATATCGAGATGTTTGCGGACAGGGGAATCTATGTCGGCGTGAGTACGGGGCCGTTTTACGATGTGGACGCATACCGCTATGATGAAAGCACGGGAAGCATAAGCCGTAATGAGGATTATGACGGTGTGAACGCGCTGTTTGAGCTGCCTGTGGATAAAAGCAAGGCGGATCCCGCGGCTGCAGCCGCTTATCTTGAGGCGCTGCAGGCCTCATGGGCAGCGCCGGATACGCCGCCCGAACAGGACGCAACGGATAGAACGGTGGAAGCGTTTATGGAACAGCTTACGGCGCAAAATCTTGACCAGTATGCGGAACCGGTCGAATCGACCAGGATGGAATGCGGCACGCCGGACGAGGACGGAGCGGTCATGTACAGCTATGAGCTGGCGGACGGCAGCAGCGGAAGCGGCCCGTTCTGGGTGACGCCCGAGATGGCGGCGGGGGAATATCAGATTGCAGGATACTCTTATTCCGAGAACGGGCTGGAGGACCTGCTGATTAACGTGTTTGTCGTAAATGAAGACAAAACCGTGACCTTTGTGCTTTACCGGCCGATATTGCAGTAGCGCGGACTTGTGCATTTTGCTAAAATTTTAAAAACATGTAGCTTTTTGGAGCCCAATATTGTATCTCTGGTGAAGGAGGTACAACATGAAATCTATGCATAGAGAAAAAACAGAGGAGAAGAACAAAGAAAACGCGGAAATCTCATATGAGGAAGTAATCCGCAGGAACTCGGATACAGTGTACCGGCTGGCGTATTCCCTTGTCAGGACGCGCGCCGACGCGGACGACATTTATCAGGAGGTATTCCTGCGCTATGTGCGCAGGCCTCCTGCTTTTGACAATGCGGAGCACGAAAAGGCATGGTTTATGCGGGTGACGGTCAACTGCTGCAAAAACTTCTGGAAATCCCCATGGATAAAGCGCAGGAGCGCGTATGAGGACGACACGCCCGGGCAAAGCGCGGCGGGAAAGACCGGAGAGGAGGACGCGCTCCTGATCGAGACGGTGAAGCGGCTGCCGGAAAAGTACCGCGCGGTCATTCATCTGTTCTATTACGAGCAGCTTCCCGTCGAGGAAATCGCCAGGATTACGCAGTCCAAGGCGGCTACTGTAAGAACGCGGCTGACAAGGGCAAGGAGACGGTTAAAAGAATTGTTCGAGGAAAAAGGAGAAGGGTTCCATGTTTGAAAGCAAATATAAAAAAACATATGATATCATTACGCCCGCGCCTGCGCTTTTGGCGGATACGATTGCGCGGGCAAATGCGGAAGCAGCAGACGCGCGGGGACGGTCCGGCAGGAGGCGTCTTGCGGTAAAGGCTTCGATTGCCGCGGCGGCTCTGCTGTGCCTTGTGACGGCGGTTCCGGTCTGTGCGGCGCGTATTCCGGCGTGCTACAGGATTGTGGAATATCTCTCGCCTGCGCTTGCCGACCGTCTGGTGCCGATTGAAAAGAGCAGCACCAGCCAGGGCATTACGATGCAGGTGGAGGCTGTTTATCTGGAGGGTAACAAGGCGGAAATCATCGTATCGCTGCAGGACGCGCCGGACAGTACGCAGGATTTGGTGCACGGTGAGATGGATTTGTTTGACAGCTATGGACTGTCCGACTATACCAATGACAGTATTATCGGCGGGTGCTATTTCCTGACATATGACGCGGAGGCCGACAAGGCTTATTTTAAGGTCAGCGTCCAGGCCGGGCAGGCTTACCGGGCCGATAAGCTTCAATTCCGGGTGCGCTCCGTGCTGTGCGGAAAGTATGAGGACACGAGGGATGTGGACTTATCGGGAATTGTCTGTTCGGCGGATACCAAAAGGGTAACGCTGAGCGGCAGCGGCGGAGCAATGTCCGCGGAGGAGCTGCCGGCTTCGCTCAAACGGCTTCCCGGAACGGCGGAGGATCCGAGGCCGGGCGCAAATGTTCTGGATATCCGGGAGCTTGAGGAATGCGCGGCGGATGATTTTACGGTGACCGGCGCAGCCTACATGGACGGCGTGCTGCGCGTCCAGATCTGCATGGGCGATAACCGGCGTGCGGACAGGCATGTCGAGCTGTTTCTGAAGGCTTCGGACGGAAGCGAACGGTATCCGGATCACAGCGTGAGCTGGGACGAAGAGGAGGGGGATACGCGCTATACGTTTTATGAGTTCTGGTATGTGGAGGACATTGCGGATATGGGAGCGTACTCTATGTACGGGATATTCCATGATTCCGGCGCGCTCGTAGAGGGCGACTGGAGGGTGACCTTCCGCGTGGAGCCGGAGGAGTAGGAAAGTGCCGGCCGGAAGGCAGCCGGGTGCGCTGCCACCCGGATTCTTGTGCGGGAATCAGGGCTGCGCCTTCGCAAAATCCTCCAGCGTGCGGAAGGTGTAGCCCTGCGCCTCCCACTGTGTCAGCAGCTCATCCAGAATCTGGCCGTTTGTCTGGGAGGTGCTGTGCAGCAGGACAATCGCGCCGGGGTGAATCCGCCCGATCAGCTTTTTGAAGGCCTCCTCCTTTGTCGGCTGCTTATCCTGATACCAGTCCACATAGGCGAGGCTCCAGAAAAAGGTGTGATAGCCCAGCTCTTTTGCCATCTCCAGATTTTTGGTGCTGTACTTCCCCTGCGGGGGGCGGTAGAACCGCGCCAGCTCCTGGCCGGTGATTTCACGGAACAGGTCTTCTACGTCCTGCATTTCCTTTTTAAAGGCTTCCATGGAGGAAATCGACGACATGTCTAAGTGATGGTAAGTGTGGTTGCCCACAAAGTGACCGTCGGCAACCATCTGCTTTACCAGCTCCGGCGCGGATTCCAGATAGTGGCCCACCACGAAAAAGGTCGCGTGTACGTTGTGCTTTTTCAGCGCATCCAGAATCGGCTGCGTGTTTCCGTTCTCGTAGCCTGCGTCAAAGGTCAGGTAGATGACTTTTTCGGCGTCGCTTCCGACATAATAGGCGTCGTATTTTTTCAGCTCCTCGGCGGAGGCGTTTCCGGTGGGCTGGCTGCCCGCCTGCCCAAAGCCAAGGCCCCAGTTTTCCCCGGACACGTTCCCGCTGACAGGGGCTGCCCGCCCGTCCAATTTTTCGTATTTGACATATGCGGCGCCTCTGCCCAGCAGGAAGGCGGCGGCCAGAATCAGCGCGAGCTTTCCTGCTTTTTTCAGCTTTTGAACGGATGTGCCGTGGGGCGTGCGTTTCGAAAAGAATTTTAGCTTCATATCAAGTCTGCTCTTTCGAAAAGGTTCTTGCTTTAAGCATATTTCCGGTAAATAAAAAAATGCCTGTCTGGGAGATTTTTGGGCGGCAAAATGCGCAAATCCTGCCGTGGCCGGTCATAGGAGAGAGTAATTTTATAAAAACAGTGTACATTGCCGGTCAGTATGATGTATACTGTTTTTTATGTGATAGTAAGGTGTGAAAAGGGATGTAAAATTTTTATCCGGCATATCACACCAAATATTGCGTGCTACTGATTTTATATTAAGAAATGGAGGCCGTTGGCATGGGGCAGCTTCGTTTTATCTGGCAGTATATCAAACGTCATAAATGGCAGTATCTGGGCGGTATCGTCACCCTGTTTATACTGGATTTTGCCAATCTGTATATCCCAAAAGTAACGGGTGTTATTACGGATGGGCTTGCGGCGCGCACGATGGACAAAAACGGCGTGCTCAAAAATATCGGTATTATTCTGGCGATTGGCTTTACGCTGGCAGTCGGGCGGTTTTTGTGGCGCTATTTTATTTTCGGCGCGGCGCGGTCGATCGAGCATGAGGTGCGCGACAACATGTTTGCGCATCTGGAAACACTGGATGTGGAGTACTATAACGAGCACAAGACCGGCGATTTGATGACGCGCTTTACCAGCGATTTGAACGCCGTGCGCATGGCAATCGGGCCGGCGGTCATCGCGGCGTTTGACGCGATTGTGATGACTGTTATGGTCATCGGTCAGATGATGGTCTATGTCAATGTGAAGCTGACGCTGGCAGCGATTATTCCCATGGTATTTATCGCTGCGGGAGAGCTGTATTTCGGGAAAATCATGCAGAAATATTTTCTGGAGCGGCAGGAGGCCGTGTCGGATTTGACGGATTTTGTACAGGAGAGCTTTTCCGGCGTGCGCGTCGTGAAGGCTTTTGTGCGGGAGCGGTCACAGATAAAGGCGTTTGCAAGGGCCAACGCGATGACGCAGAAGAAAAACCTCAAAATTGCGAAGCTGCAATCCATTGTGATGCCGCTTTTGGACGTGGTCATCGGCATCAGCAGCCTGATTACGCTTCTGTACGGCGGATACCTTGCGCTGACAGGAGAGATTACCGTCGGGCGTTTTGTCGCCTTTAACCAGTATATTATGATGCTGGTGTGGCCGATGCTTGCCTGCGGGGAGGCGATCAATATGTTTTCCCAGGGCGGCGCGGGCATTCGGCGGATACAGGAGGTGTTCGAGCAGCAGCCTGAGATTGCGGACAGGGAGGATGCCGCGCCGGTCGGGACGATTCGGGGAGACATCCGTCTCAATCACCTGACCTTTATCCACAGGGGGCACAGCGAGCCGACGCTGAAGGACATCAGTCTTGACATTCGGGCGGGGACGACGCTTGCAGTGATCGGGCGCACCGGCAATGGCAAATCGACGCTGGTAAATCTGCTGCTTCATCTGTATAATGCGAAGCCGGGGATGATTTTTATCGACGGCAGGGATATCAATACGATACCGCTCAAGGAGCTGCGGGAGAGCATTGCGTATGTGCCGCAGGACAATTTTCTCTTTTCGGATACCCTAAAGTCCAATATTGCGTTTGGTACGGATGATCAGGAGATGGAGGCGATTATCCGGGCGACCAGGACGGCGTGCATCCATGACAATATCATCGCGTTTCCGGACGGCTATGAGACGATTGTGGGCGAGCGGGGCGTCACGCTGTCCGGCGGGCAGAAGCAGAGAAGCTCGATTGCGCGGGCGCTGAAAAAGGACGCGCCGATTCTTATTCTGGACGATGCGCTCTCGGCGGTGGATACGGATACGGAGGAAAAAATACTCAAAAATCTCAGGGAGAACCGGCGCGGCAAGACGACGATTCTGATTGCGCACCGCATATCCACAATACAGAACGCAGATCTGATTCTGGTGCTGGAGGACGGCGAGGCAAGGGAGTGCGGCAGTCATAAGGAGCTGATGGCGCTCGGCGGTATCTATAAGGACATGTTCGAAAAGCAGCAGCTGGAGGCGGCAATCGGTGAGCAGCGGGCCGCGGTCTTTTCGTAGAGGGGAGCGCGAAAGACAGGGCTTTCCCGAACAGGTATGCGTGGCTGTAAGCCTGCGGGCTGTGGCCCAATGGAGGTATTTATTTTATGAAACGATTACTGGCTTATTTAAAACCGCATAAATGGAGTATGCTTCTTGCCGCCGTTCTTGTGACCGCGCTGATTGGGGTGGAGCTGTACAAGCCCATTATCATCGGCGATGCGATTGACGATTATATAAACGGTCTGGGCGGGCTTTCCGTGGAGGCGGCCTATTACGGTATCCTGCGGGCCGGCGTGCTGTATGCGCTGATGCTTTTGCTCGGCTTTGCGCTCAACGCGTCGCATACATGGATTCTGCAGCGGGTCGGGCAGTCGATTATCTATAGGATGCGCGAGGAGGTATTTACGCACATCCACAGTCTTTCGGTCAATTTTTTCAACACGCAGCCGGTGGGAAAGCTGGTGACCCGGGTGTCGAACGACACGGAGGCCGTCAACGAGCTGTTTTCACAGATTCTCGCCAAGCTGTTCAAAAATACCGTGAAGATTATCGGCTTTGCGGTGGTAATGCTCTCTATCAACGTGCGGTTGGCGCTGTATTCCTTTCTGATGCTTCCGCTCGTTACCGCGCTGACGTTTTTCTTCCGGTATATGTCGAGGAAGGCGTACCGGATTACGCGCAACCGGATTACGGAGCTGAATACCTTTTTGTCGGAGCATATTTCCGGCATGAAGCTGATACAGATCTTTGCGCGGGAACAGGAAAAATACAAGGAATTTGAGGGCAAGAGCGAGCAGCTTTTCCGGGCGAACTGGCGGGAGGTGATGACCTTTGCCATTTTCCGCCCGTCGATTTATATGCTGTCCGTGATTGCGATGGTCATCGTGATCGGGCAGGGCAGCGCGTCCGTGCTGGACGGGACGGTCTCTCTGGGCACCCTGTTTGTGTTTATCAACTATATCAGCTCTTTCTTTGAGCCGATTCAGGAGCTGGCGGAGCAGTTTGGGACCCTGCAGTCCTCGCTTGCCTCCGCGGAGAAAATCTTCTCTATTCTGGACGAGCAGCCGGAGATTGTCAATCCCGAAAATCCGGTATCAGTGGAGATTACAGGGCGAATCGAATTCCGCCATGTGTGGTTCGCCTATGAGAAGGACGATTATATTTTAAAGGATGTGAGCTTCACCATTGCGCCGGGCGAAAAGGTGGCGTTTGTGGGCGCGACCGGCGCGGGGAAGTCTTCTATTTTGAATCTGATCGGACGTTATTACGATGTTCAGCGCGGTGAGATTTTAATCGACGGAGTCGATATCCGCCAAATCGATAAGGACGCGCTGCGGCGCGCCATCGGGCAGGTGCAGCAGGACGTATTTATCTTTACGGGGGACGTCAAGGGAAATATTTCTCTGGACAACGAAGCGATTTCGCGGGAGGAAATCGAGCGGGCGGCGCAGATTGTGAACGCGGATTCCTTCATCAAAAAGATGCCGGGCGGCTTTGACGAGCCGGTGACGGAGCGCGGCAGCACGCTTTCCGCAGGGCAGCGCCAGCTGCTGTCCTTTGCGAGGACGCTTGCCTATCAGCCGACAATCCTCGTGCTGGACGAGGCGACGGCCAATATCGACACGGAGACGGAGAGCCTGATTACGGCGGCGCTGGAAAAGCTGATGGAGGGGCGCACGACGATTATGGTGGCGCACCGCCTCTCGACAATCCAGCACGCGGACAAAATCATCGTCATGCACAAGGGAGAAATCCGCGAGAGCGGCTCCCATCAGGAGCTGCTGCAGCTTGGCGGGATGTACAAGAAGCTGTATGATTTGCAGCTGGTGGAGGCGTGACAGGCAGGGCGGGAATATGGATTTGCTGGTGAAGCAGATGGTAAAGTGGGAGGAAATTATATACTGCTTATGGTTAGGGGGGCAAAAGGTATATAGATGTTTTTGTCCGGCATATTGCACAAAATATTGCGCGCTACTGACTGCGGCAAATGGATTTACTAAATATTCCGGTAAAAATTATGCCGCCGACCGCAACCGCCCTCTATGCGTCATCCGTGACGCATTATGGGCTTTTCAAAAAGCTGGAACAGCTTTTTTACATTCATGTCCCGAAATTGCTGCTTATCTAACGGAATATTAAGAAAATCTCATTTGCCTCCGCAATTGTAGCTTTACAACATTTTGTGCAATTTGCCTCATTGAAAAAGAAAGTATACCTTTTGACATCCTAACCTGTGTATAAAATTGCGGAGCAGAGAAATCTGCTCCTGTTTTATATTCTAATGAAAATTATTGCTTTTCCAATAAAAATACTACATAATAAAATAGAAATACAAATGGTTCGCGACTGAATGCTGTACAATCCGGAATGATGGGAGCAACAGATAAGGTGTATCTTGTTGAGGCGGGAAAGCAGGCACTAACAAAGGATATTGTACGTATTTGGGATTATGCAGAGATAGATGCTTTTCCAGATACAAAACAGCAAAGTACTTTTTTTGAACAATGGATTAGCCCAAGGTCACATGAATTCCCCTGAAAAACCTTGAGAGTGAACATGCAAAACAAACACATGTTATGATATTGGAAAACAGTGGAAGAACAGAAAGGAATTTTATTGAATAACCATATGAAAATAATGTTGCCAAAACAGGGAATCATCAAAAAGCAGAGCGTGGATTTATCGGAGGGCGTAACCATCCTGTACGGGTTGAACAACTGCGGGAAGACATCGGCCCTGAAGCTGTTGGATCAAGCTCTGGACAGGCAGTCGATGGAGATAATATTCGGACAGGCTTCGGATCAGGACGCATGCGGATTGTCGCTCTATATTCCAACGAACAGGGTTGTTGTCAGCACAAGATTTACGGAAATAAAGGCTTTTGAAGATGCAGAAGGCATTATTGCGTATAAGCGGAGCTCCTATGCGGAATATGATCTTCATTTAAAGGGGCTTCGCGATTATCTGCTGCAATCGGCTCTTGTCAGAGCGTTTATCCAAAAGGCGGTTGGGCGGATCTTTCATATCGGCCTGTCCGGTTTTGATGTCCGGTACAGCGACGGTATTGAGAATATTATCAACATTTATATCAATATTTTATGGATACTGACCTGGGATATGAAGCTTGAAAGAATTAGCGAAAAGGAGCTTTGGGAACGAATCAAAGGTACGCGGGCATACATATTAATCGATGAGATAGAGATGTTTCTGCATGTAAGTGTGCAGAGCGATCTGATTGAGAGCCTGGCGCAGGACTTTCCGTCATGCAGCTTTGTACTTTCGACGCACTCGCCCCTGCTGCTTACAAGATATCGGGATTCAAATGTCTTTCATTTGGAGAACGGAGTATTGAGACCGATTTGTGACGATTTGTATTTTAAGGATTTGGATGTCATTTATGAGAGCTACTTTCAGGTTAAGGAATTTCCGGCGAAGGTGGGAGAGGATATCCGTTATCTGGGGGATGTCCTGCTTGGCGAGCAGGCACCGGATAAGAGCCGGATAGAGGAGGCTGCAGCCCGTATGCACGCGCAGTACCCTAATTTATACCGTAAATATATTAACCTGATTACCAAAGCAAAGGACAGAGCCGGCCTATGAATTATATCGCACGGGAGAAGAAGAAGCCAGAGGGCTTAAGCGAAACAGACAGACAATTTAAAGAAAAAATCAAAGGGAAGACGCCAGCGCAGGCATATCGGTTTTTCAAAAGGCACCAGAGCGTTTATCAGTACAATACAGCGGAGACGAAGGAAGTGTTTGCCCGGATGAATCACAAGCGCTGCTCTTTTTGCACGAAGTGGATTTCGGAATTTAATACAGAGATGACGATTGAGCACATAGAGACCAAAAGCAGCTGTCCGCGGAAAATATTTCAATGGGACAATCTGCTTTGCAGCTGCCGCACCTGTAATACCAAGCGTGGTCGGAAAGAGTACAAGGCGGACGCCTATCTGGATCCTTCCAGCATTAAGGATATTGAACGGTATTTTTGTTTTCATACGGACGGAACAATATCGGTAAGCAAAGCGCTTTCTCAGGCAGAGGCCGATAAGGCAAAATATATGATACGATTGTATCGGCTTGACCGGGACGAATTAAATGCGGAGCGGAGAGAATTTTTTAACAGCCTGCTGGATGACGAGCTGTTTGAAATACTGAAGAGGAGAAGCCGGGACGCGCAGGATATACATTATTTGTCGGTTTTTACATATTATAAGAGGAGAACGGAGAATGGAAAATAAGGAGTTTATATTGGATCAGACAACCATAAAAAGCCTGTTGACGGCGTATAAGCTGAAAATCCCTGATTTCCAGAGAAGCTTTGTGTGGAAGAAGGCGAAAAAGTCTCAGCTGTTGGAATCCCTGTTCAGGGGGTTCCCGATTGGCGCGATCACGCTCTACGAGGATGACGGCGCATACTATATTATCGACGGCCTGCAGCGAATCAATACCTTAAAGCAGTATTTGACCAGCCCCAAAGAGGTCATAGGGTTTAACGAGTTTTATGAAAAGGTGCAGGAAAAAATCGAGGATTTTTTAGAAAAAAACAATATAAAGACAGATATACGGATGCTGAAGCGGTGCATTAAGCTGTGGTATAACGGGCTTGGCAGTCTGTACGAATATGAGCGTGTCAGCGTGCTGCACCGCGCGATAAAGGAAAACGGTCCCGCGGTTTTTGACAAGCTTGGTGATTTGCTGCTGATAGAGGAATTAAGGGATATTTTGAAGAGCAAAATCGAAATATCCCATGATGCGATAGCGATTATCATTTATAAGGGCGACAAGGAGGATCTGCCGGCCTTATTTAAGAATATCAATACCGGGAGCGTAGCGCTGTCGCAGTATGAAATCCTGCAGTCGGTTTGGACGGATTATTGTCTGGACAAGGATGCGGTTTATGAGGAGTACGAGGCGTTTTGCCAGGAGCTGGAGCTGATTCGGGATGAGTATGAGATTAATGCGGTCAAGGAGGACGGGGCATTTGATATTTTCAAGAATATCATTGGCCTGAATCACCGGATTTGCTGTATTGAAAATTGTGACTGGCTGTTCCGGTTTAACGCGTTTAAGCGGCTTCCACAGCCGGATAACGGGGAAGAAGACGAGACGGAGGGCGCGGTAAAATATTACGACAACGACACGATAGGCTTCGAGATATATTCCACGCTTCTGTGCCATTCCTCCAATAAGATTGTCAAGGCGATTGACAGCGTTTTTAAGGAGCATCCGGGTCAGGACGATCAAATCAACGCGTTTATCGCCGCGTTAAACGGGATTATTATGGAGGCGGTCGAGACGGCGATTGAGTGCATTGAGGAGGCTTGTGTGGATGAAGAATACGCGATTGTAAGTAAATATCACTCGCTCTATATTCTCGCAGGGGTTGTTTTCTCACGTTATATTATTGACGTACAGACGCTCGAAATCACAGAAACAGATCTCAATGAGGAAATCCTTGATTTGTGCATGGATCTGGCGCGGCATGAACGGGAAAAATGGTTTGTGGATGAGAAACGTCAACTGAGCTTTTTTATTGAAAAGATTAACGAGCTTGCGGCATTGCAGGAGGATTGAGAAGAGAAAGGCATGGATACAAATATGAGAGTCTTGGTGAGCGCCTGTCTTATGGGAGAAAACTGTAAATACAACGGAAAGAGCAATAAAAACGACGCAGTTATCGACTTCCTCAAGGATAAGGAGGTTGTGCGCATCTGCCCGGAGCTGCTGGCGGGAATGCCGGTGCCGCGTCCCTGCGCGGAGCTTGTGGATGGCGTTGTGACGGATGAAAACGGACAAAACGTCGATGCGGCGTACCGAAGGGCGGTGGAGCTTGCGCTGGCGGGTATCTGCCCGGAGGCGTTCGACCTTGTAATCCTTCAGTCAAGAAGCCCGACCTGCGGAGTCAATCAAGTCTACGACGGCAGCTTTACCGGAAGTCTGACGCCCGGACAGGGCCTGTTTGCCAGGGCGCTTATGGAACGGGGCTGTAAGGTCGTGGACGCGGAGGAAATCGTTTCGCAGGCAAAAAGATAACTCATGCATGCGCTCTTGTCAATAACGGGCCCGATATGGTAAAATACACCATATAAACGCGGTTTGAAATGGAGGAGAGGGTACATGGAAAGTATTATGAAGCTTCAGAACGGGAGCGACGTCCGCGGGATTGCCTGCGAGGGCGTTGAGGGAGAGACGGTCAATCTCACGGAGGATGCCGGAAACCGGATCGGCGGGGCGTTCGCCAGATGGCTTGCGGCCAAAAAGGGCAAGGCAGTGCAGGCGCTGAGAATCGGCATCGGACATGATTCGCGCATCACGGCGGACAGTCTCTTTGCGGCAGCGGCCAAGGGCATTGCGGCAGCGGGCGCGCGCGTATACGACTGCGGTCTGGTGTCCACGCCGTCTATGTTTATGACAACCGTCTTTGACGAATTTCAATTTGACGGGGCCGTAATGATTACAGCCAGTCATCTGCCGTTTAACAGAAACGGCTACAAATTTTTCGACCGGGACGGCGGACTTGAGCACGACGACATTACTGCGATTCTGGAAACTGCGTCCACGCTTGCGCCGGCGCAGGCGGATCTGGCATCGGTGGAAAAAGTTGATTCCATTTCGGTATATTGCGGATTTCTGCGGGATAAGATAAAGAAGAGCATTCAGGCGGCGGATTATGACAGGCCGCTTGCGGGACTGCATATCGTTGTGGACACCGGTAACGGTGCGGGCGGTTTTTTTGTGGAAAAGGTGCTTGATCCGTTGGGCGCGGATACCTCGGGCAGCCAGTTTTTGGAGCCGGACGGCAGATTTCCCAATCATATCCCGAATCCGGAGAATAAGCAGGCAATGGAGTCCATCCGCCAGGCGGTGCTGAACAACAAGGCGGATCTGGGCATTATTTTTGATACGGATGTGGACAGGATGTCGGCGGTGCTCCCCAACGGGGATGAGGTCAACCGGGATGCGATTATCGCGATGATGACGGCGATTGTGTCGGAGGATTACCCCGGCGGGACGATTGTCACCGACTCTGTGACGAGCGACCGCCTGACGCGGTTTATCGAGAGCATCGGCATGAAGCATCACCGGTATATGCGCGGCTACAAGAATGTGATTAACGAGTCGATTCGGCTCAATAATGCGGGAATCGTATCGCCGCTGGCGATAGAGACCTCCGGGCACGGCGCGTTAAGCGAGAATTATTTCCTCGACGACGGCGCTTATATGGCGGTGAAGCTGTTGATCGCGCTTGCCAGGGCGGCGCGGGAGAACAAGCCGCTTTCCAGCTTTATTGACAAGCTGGAGAAGGGCTTTGAGGAGAGAGAGTACCGCTTTAAGATTGACTGTGAGGATTTTAAGGCCTATGGCAAAAAGGCCCTCGATGCCTTTGAGGAGCGCGCGCGCGCAAAGGGCTATGATATTGCGCCGAACTCCTACGAAGGAATCCGTATCAGCTTTGATACCGATGAGATGAAGGGCTGGCTGCTGCTGCGCATGTCCCTGCACGACCCGCAGATGCCGTTGAATATAGAAGGCGTGCGGGAAGGAGACTGTGACCGGCTGTTTGAGACGGTGCTTGCGCTGCTGGAGGGCTTTGATCAGCTGGTGATTCCGGCAAAGTAGATAGGAGAATCAATGAGAATAGGAACGGGCTATGACGTACACCGCCTTGCGGCAGGCAGGCCGCTGATTATCGGGGGCGTGACAATACCATATGAACAGGGGCTTTTGGGGCACTCTGACGCGGATGTGCTGCTGCATGCGATTTCGGACGCGCTTTTGGGAGCGGCGGCGCTGGGGGACATCGGGAAGCATTTTCCGGATACCGACCCTGCCTATAAGGGGATTTCCAGCCTGCTTCTGCTGGAGCGCGTCGGTGCGCTGTTAGAGGAGAATATGTTCTTTATAGAGAATATCGACGCGACGATTATCGCGCAGGCGCCCAAAATGCGGCCGCATATCGACGCGATGCGGGAAAATATCGCAAACGCGCTTCACATATCGACGGATCAGGTCAGCGTCAAGGCCACGACGGAGGAGGGGCTTGGCTTTACCGGAGAGGGCATGGGCATCTCCGCACAGGCGGTCTGCCTGCTGACAAGCCCGCGCGAGATGGCGACGATGGAGGCAGCTCAGAACGGCGCGTGCGCCCAGTGTTCCGGGTGTCCTGTGGAAAAGGCTAAATAAATGGCCGTTTGTCATATGTCCTTCGGGAATGCGTATGATTTTTGCGCGGAGAAGAATTGCAAGGCAGGGATGGAGATGGAGCAGATTATAAAATCAGAGCTGGCGGAGCAGGAAATCCGAAGCGGCGTTGAGGCGCGGCACGGCGTTTTGACCAGCCGGTGCGGAGAGCAGATAATCTTTCGGGCGATGGCGGAGGGGATTGCGCAGGAGGCGGACAATGCGTCGGCGGCGCTTCGGCTTACGCCATGCGCGGCAGCTCTGCGGCGCAATCCGCCTCTGCCCGGTGCGAACAGGCTTCCCTGTATGGCCGACGTTGTCCGGGTCGTGCCGCATTATATCAGCGACGCTGCCGGCGATATGGCTGCGCTGTCTGCGGATTGCGGGAAAAAGCTGATGTCGGCGGCGCTGGCATATCAGAACCGGATGCGCGTGCCGTTTGCCCTGGTCAATGTCGGTACGGGGCAGGGAGAGGCTTACGCACAGTACGGATTCCACTATATTTATGACAAACCGGCGTACCGGCTGCGGGAGGGCGCTGCGTATTCTGTACCGGATAAGAGCGGACAGCTTGCGCTTGCGCATTTTGTCAACGCCGTGCTGTGCAGGCGGTACGGCCTTTTTGCAATCAGAAGCGCCGCGTATTACGAAAAGCTGCAGGAGCGGCTCGCGGCAAGGGGCGGGAAGGTATGTGTAATCAGGGAAGATGGGAAGCTCAAAGGCTGCTTTACATATACGGATGCGGAAACGATCGGGGAGGTCGTTTTTGAGGACGAGACAGATATCGGACGTTATTTCACGACAGAGAACGAAAAAAGGCCCGCCACAATGGCGCGAATCGTCAATCTGTCTGAAATGCTGTCACATATATCGAGCAAAGGCAAGGTTACAATTGCAATCCGGCTCCAGGACCCGGTTTTTGCACAGAATGACGGGCTTTTTATCTGGTATCTGGATGAGAGCGGCAGCCGCATGGAGCGCGTTGACGAAGCAAAGGAGAAGAATACGATGCGCCCGGAGATCACGACGACTATCGGCGAGCTGACGGCATTCTTTTTTGGGTATATTAAGTTGAAACAGAATATGAAATTTGATAGTATATATCTATCCGGTCCGGCATGGATTCACGAAACGATATAATATGCCACTGCCGGGCGATTTACAAAAAAGGAGGAATTGCTATGTCCATGATCACAACACCGCATATCAACGCCGAGGCCGACGCCTTTGGCAAAACCGTCCTGATGCCGGGCGACCCGCTGCGCTCCCAATATATCGCGGAGCATTATCTCGAGAACAGTCAACTGGTCAATAATATCCGCGGCATTCAGGGATATACGGGAACCTACAAGGGCGTAAAGGTCAGCGTGATGGCAAGCGGCATGGGGATGCCGACCATCGGAATCTACTCGTACGAGCTGTACAATTTCTTCGGCGTGGAGAATATCATGCGAATCGGTTCGACCGGCGCGCTGCAGGAGAAGGTCCGGGTGCGCGATATTGTAATCGGCATGGGCGCCTGTACCAATTCCAACTACGCAGGCCAGTACGGCCTGGGGGGAACCTTTGCGCCGATTGCAAGCTATCCGCTGATGAAGGAGGCGGTTGCGCAGGCCCAGAAGGCAGGCGCGTCCTATCATGTCGGCAATATCCTCTCCTCCGATACCTTTTACAGCGACGACAAGAACGCGAACGAAGGCTGGAAAAAGATGGGCGTTCTGTGTGTGGAGATGGAAGCGGCGGCGCTCTATATGAACGCGGCAAGGTGCGGGAAGAATGCGCTCGCGATATTGACCGTATCGGACAGCCTGGTGACCGGCGAGGAGACTACGGCGGAGGAACGCCAGAATTCCTTTACCCAGATGATGGAAATCGCGTTGAATACCGCTGTCAGCATTGACGAATACGCCGGACAAACACCATTTGCCGGTGGGAACATATAGTATAATAGCGGGGCATAAGGTATGAGTTCTCTGTTTCAATCGACAAGAAATACGCGCGCGCTGCCGACAGGAACGCTGCGCTATATCAGAAGCGATGTGCCGCAGCGGCTGACCGGTGAGGAGCTTCAGTGGCTGCTGGCACATAACATAACCACGATTGTGGATTTGCGGTCCAAAGAGGAGGCCGCCCAAAAGCCGTGCTGTCTGAATGCGCAGGACGGCTTTCGATATATTCATCTTCCTGTTACGGGCGGCGGCGATACGCCGAAATCCATGGAGCATTTGCACACTGTATACCGGCAGATGGTAGACGGGCAGATGGAGAAGATTGTCGATACGATTATGCAGGCACAGACCAACGTGCTGTATTTCTGTACGGCGGGGAAGGACCGTACCGGCGTGGTATCGGCAATAATATTGAAACGGCTTGGCTTTGACGACGAGGTTATTATCAGGGATTACATGGCGTCCGGGGACAATCTGATGGAGATGCTCACGGCATATGCGGATGCGCATCCGGAGGTCGATATAGAGATTATCACGCCGCACCGGGAAAACATGGAGCGGCTGCTGGCGCACCTGCGGAATATGACGCGGGGCTGTTGACTTTGGGGGAGGGCAGGGTATAAAATAATGGGGCTTATCAGGAGCATAAAGAATGAGATCAAGGTGATACGCGAGCGGGATCCTGCCATTCACTCCAATATGGAAGTATTTCTTTATCCGAGCTTTAAGGTGATGCTGCATTACCGGATAGCGCACCGGCTGTACAGGGGCGGGCATTTTTTTCTCGCAAGGTGGGTGTCCCAGCGCGGCGTGCGCAAGACCGGTATAGAAATCCATCCGGGCGCAGTGATTGGAGAGAACTTCTTTATCGATCACGGGAACGGCGTGATTATCGGGGAGACGGCGGTCGTCGGGAACAATGTGACGCTCTACCAGGGCGTGACGCTTGGCGGTACCGGCAAGGAGCATGGGAAACGTCATCCGACTATCGGCGATAACGTGATGATCAGCGCGGGCGCGAAGGTGCTTGGCTCCTTCAAGGTGGGTGAGAACTCCAAAATCGGCGCGGGAAGCGTCGTGATCGAGGAGGTGCCGCCCAACTGTACGGTGGTCGGCGTACCGGGCCGCATCGTAAAGCGCGACAATAAGCGTCTGGTGTGCGAGGAGCTGAATCAGACGGACCTGCCGGATCCTGTCAACGAGGATATCCGCGGGCTGCAATACGCCAACACGGAGATTGCCAATCACATTATCGCGCTGGAGCAGGAGATTAAGGGCTTAAAAAAGGAGCTCGAAAAAAGGCAGGGGCAGCAGGATACAGGAGAGAACGGGGAGGTTTCGGCAGAAGATGGAAAATAAATTATCCTTTTATAATACATTGACGAGAAAGGTGGAGCAGTTTGTGCCGAATACGGCAGGCAAGGTGGCGATGTACACCTGCGGGCCTACCGTGTACCATTTTGCGCATATCGGCAATCTGCGAAGCTATGTGATGGAGGACGTGCTGGAAAAGACCCTCCGCTACATCGGCTACGATGTGAAGCGCGTAATGAATATCACGGACGTAGGCCATCTTTCCAGCGACGCTGATACCGGCGAGGACAAAATGCTCAAGGGCGCAAAGCGGGAGCACAAGAGCGTGATGGAGATTGCGAAGTTTTACACGGACGCGTTTTTTGCCGACTGCAAAAAGCTCAATATCAAGACGCCGGATGTGGTAGAGCCTGCGACGAACTGTATCGACGCCTTTATCCATATGATTGAAGCACTGATAGCGAAGGGATATGCCTACGAGAGCGGCGGCAATATATATTTTGACACCGCCAAATTAGAGGAGTACTATGTCTTTTCCGGTCAGAGTGAGCAGGAGCTGCTGGTCGGCGTCCGCGAGGATGTGCAGGAGGATGCGAATAAGCGCAACAAGAGCGATTTCGTGCTCTGGTTTACCAAGTCCAAGTTTGAGGACCAGGAGCTGAAATGGGAGAGCCCGTGGGGGCTTGGGTACCCGGGCTGGCATATCGAGTGCTCCTGCATCAGCATGAAGCATCTGGGCGAATATATGGACATCCACTGCGGCGGCGTTGACAATATTTTCCCGCATCACACCAACGAGATTGCGCAGAGCGAGGCCTATCTGGGTCATAAATGGTGCAATTACTGGTTCCATGTGCATCATCTGACAAACAAAACCGGCAAGATGAGCAAGTCCAAGGGGGAGTTCCTTACGGTTTCCCTGGTGGAGTCCAAGGGGTATGATCCGCTCGTTTACCGGCTGTTCTGCCTGCAGTCGCATTACCGCAAGCCGCTGGAGTTTTCCTATGAGGCGCTGGATAATATGACCGCGGCCTATGACAAGCTGGTAAAGAGAATCGGCGGACTGAGCCGTGACGGCGAGGTGCAGCAGGACGCATATCATGTGTACAGGGAACAGTTTGAAGCGGCGCTGTGCGACGATTTGAACTGTTCAATGGCAATTACCGTGCTCTATGACATGCTCAAGGCGGATATTTCCGAGGCGACCAAATATGCGCTGGCAGAGAGCTTTGACGAGGTGCTTTCCCTGAATCTGACGACCGCACATGCGGCAAAGGAGGCGGATAGCGGCGTTGACGAGGCGCTTGAGCGCTATATACTGGAGAAGATTGAGGAGCGCAAAGCGGCAAAGAAGGAAAAGGATTTTGCGAAGGCGGACGCGATTCGCAATGAACTGCTGGAGAAGGGTATTGTGCTGGAGGATACCCGTGAGGGCGTGAAATGGAAGAAGGCATAAAGACATTCTCTCTGCTGACGCAGCTTCATAAGGAATTCGGCGCATGCGAGGTCGATATCCGGACATATTCGCCGCTGACGCTGGCCTATATCGGAGACGCGGTCTTTGAGATTATCATACGGACGTTGATTGTGGAGAAGGGACAGCGGGCGGCCAATACGCTGCACAGGCACACGACGAGGCTTGTCTGCGCGCAGACGCAGGCAAGGATGGCGGAGGCGCTGTACGATTTGCTGACGGAGAAGGAGCAGGATATCTATCGGCGGGCGAAGAATACCAAAATCAATTCGTCCGCCAAAAACGCGAGCCTTTCCGATTACCGCAAGGCGACCGGCTTTGAGGCGCTGTGCGGCTATCTTTTCCTGACGGACGACGTGGCGCGGATAACAGGGCTGCTGAAGAAGGCGATGGACTTGCTGGGACTGGCTTTGTAGCGACAGGCGCCAGACCTGTTGTCTGCAGGTATAAATAACATATGTTTTTAGAAAGGCGTTACGGATGCGATACGAAGAATTTACGATAGAGGGCAGAAATGCCGTGACAGAGGCTTTCCGTTCCGGCAAGCCCATAGACAGGCTTTTTATTCAGGACGGGTTACAGGACGGGCCGATACAGACGATTAAGCGGGAGGCCAAAAAGCACGATACGATGATAAAGTTCGTGACAAAGGAGCGTCTGGATCAGATGAGCGATACCGGAAAGCATCAGGGCGTCATTGCCTACGCTGCTGCGTATGCGTATGCCGAGGTATCAGACATTCTGGAGCGCGCGCGGCAGAAGGACGAGCCGCCGTTTCTTTTTCTGCTGGACAATATCGAAGATCCGCATAATCTCGGCGCGATCATCCGGACGGCGAATCTTGCGGGCGCGCACGGGGTGATTATTCCCAAAAACCGTGCGGCGGGATTGACGGCGACGGTGGCAAGGACGTCGGCGGGCGCGCTGAATTATACGCCGGTGGCCCGGGTTACCAATCTTGCGCGGACGATTGAGGATCTGAAAAAAGAAGGAATGTGGTTTGTCTGTGCGGACATGGGCGGGACAGCAATGTATGATCTTGATTTGAAAGGCGCAATCGGTCTTGTGATCGGAAACGAGGGAGAGGGCGTGAGCCGGATTGTCAGGGAAAAGTGCGATTTTACAGCGTCGATACCCATGAAAGGGGATATTGATTCGCTGAATGCCTCCGTGGCGGCGGGCGTACTCGCCTATGAGATTGTCAGGCAGCGGCTTTTGCGGCCGTGATGCAGCCCAAGCTTGCAGACTATTGGAAGGAGTATCGTTATAAAAATGCACGGATACGCGGATGCGACGGATGAGGAGCTGATTGACCGGCTGCGGCAGGGGGAATCGGCAGTTACGGATTACATCATGGAAAAGTACAAAAATCTTGTGCGGAAGAAAGCGAAGTCCATGTATATATTAGGCGCGGATTCCGACGACCTGATACAGGAGGGGATGATCGGGCTGTTTAAGGCAGTGCGCGATTACGATGCCGGCAGGGATGCGAGCTTTTATACCTTTGCCGATTTGTGTGTGTCGCGGCAGATGTATAACGCGGTGCAGGCGTCGCGCCGGGCCAAGCACGCGCCGTTAAACACCTATGTATCGCTGTATGCGGATATTGCGGAGGACGGAAACAGCGAGGGCGGCATTGCCCTTGCGAATGTGATTGCCTCCGGGATAGAGACAAATCCCGAGGAGCTTCTGATAGACCGCGAGAATGTGGCGGATATCGAGGCGATTATCGAGAAGGAGCTGAGCGGCTTCGAGAAGCAGGTGCTGGATCTCTATATAACGGGCATGGCGTATTCCCAAATCGCAAGGGTTCTGGGACGGGACGAAAAGTCAACGGACAACGCGCTGCAGCGCCTGAAGGGGAAGCTGAGGCGCGCCGTGAATTATAAGGCCGGGAAGTAGCGCGCAGCAGTGGGCGCATTCTTTTGCGGCGCAGATTGGAAGAGAAGATGAACATGACGGATAAATATGAAGTCCTGCGCACTTATTTTGGCTACGATGCGTTCCGGGACGGTCAGGAGGCGTTGATTGACGCGCTCCTTGCCGGACAGGATGTGTTTGGCATTATGCCGACCGGCGCGGGAAAATCATTGTGCTATCAGATTCCGGCGCTGATGTTTTCCGGGATTACCCTGGTGATATCGCCGCTGATCAGTCTGATGAAGGATCAGGTGGCGGCATTGAATCAGGCCGGTATTTACGCGGCTTATCTGAACAGCTCTCTTACGCAGGGGCAGTATTTCAAGGCGCTCGACTTTGCAAAAAAGGGTAAATATAAGATTATCTATGTCGCGCCGGAGCGGCTGATGACGGAGTCGTTTCTGGACTTTGCGCTTCATGCGGATATTTCGTTTGTCAGTGTGGACGAGGTACACTGCGTGTCGCAGTGGGGGCAGGATTTCCGGCCAAGCTACCTCAAAATCGTAGAATTTATCGAAGGGCTCCCCCAACGTCCCATTGTAGGCGCATTTACGGCTACTGCGACAAAGGAAGTAAAAAACGACGTTATGCGCATCTTGAAGCTCAGGGATCCCCGGCTTGTGACAACAGGCTTTGACAGAAAAAATCTGTCCTTCTTTGTAAGGAAGCCCAGGGATAAGAATGCGGAGCTGTACAGGATTCTTCGGGAGCATTATGATGAGAGCGGTATCATTTACTGCATTACAAGGAAGCTCGTGGAGGAGGTGTATGAGCTGCTCAGCGGGCATGGTATGGAGGTATCGAAATATCATGCGGGGATGTCCGATGAGGAGCGGCAGCGCAGTCAGGAAGAATTTACATACGACAGGACGCGGCTGATGGTGGCGACCAATGCCTTTGGCATGGGCATTGACAAGCCGGACGTGCGTTTTGTCATTCATTATAACATGCCGAAGAATATGGAGAGCTATTATCAGGAGGCGGGGCGCGCCGGGCGCGACGGGGAGAAGGCGGCCTGCTATCTGCTGTATGGCCCCAAGGATGTGCATATCAACCGTTTTTTTATCGAGAACAACCGGGAAAACGAGGAGCTGGATGCGGCGGAGCTGGAGACCGTATTGGAAAAGGACCGGGAACGGTTAAAGCAGATGACCTTTTACTGTCATACCAAATACTGTTACCGCCGGTTTATGCTCAATTATTTCGGGGAAAAGGCGGAGCGCTTCTGCGGCAGCTGCGGCAACTGTCTTGGGCAGACGGCGTCGGCTGTGGAGCCGGAACGGACAGACCGGTATCCGGCTGCTGCCGTGCCGGCGCTTCGGCCTCCTTCCGACGCGGGCCGGGAGCTTCGGCCGTCTTCGCGTAATCCGGAGCTGTATGACCAGCTCCGTCTGCTCAGAAACAGTACGGCAAAGCGTCTGGGGGTGCCGGCGTACGTGATCTTTACGGATAAGACGCTGGGGGAAATGAGCGCCTTCCTGCCGGCCAGCCGGGAGGAAATGCTCCAAATCAGTGGTGTCGGCGTGACAAAATATGAGAAATTCGGCAAAGAGTTTGAGGCGCTGATTCGGGATTATAAGGCGGAGCACGGCGACAGGCGCAGACCGCCGCAGGCAAAGGCCAGGATTACTTTCGATTGACATCGGGCGTAACATAAAATAATATCAATATGAAGGAGACGCGCCGCCGGGGGCGGTGTGAAAAAGAAAGGAGCAGGATGCAGTATGGTAAAAGGTTTTAAAATGAAGCTGTTTGCGGGGCAGGAGGAGGAGTATGAGAGACGTCACAATCTTCTGTGGCCCGAGATGAAGGACATGATTCACGAGCACGGCGGAAAGAATTATACGATTTTCCTGGATAAGGAGACGTTGACGCTTTTTGGCTATATTGAGATTGAGGACGAGGAAAAGTGGGCCAAAGGCGCGGATACGGCAATCAACCGCAAGTGGTGGGATTATATGGCGGACATTATGGAGACGAATCCGGACAACAGCCCGGTTTCGATTGACTTGAAGACCGTATTCCATCTGGATTGACGGCGCGGATGGAGGGTTATGCGAAATGAAATGTGAGAATATTAAAATCGAGATTGGAGATTCCGTGCAGGCGACGCTGTCCTTGTATATACAGGAAAGCTATCCGGAGCTCTACGGAGAGCGGAGACGGCCGGTGGTGCTGGTCTGTCCGGGCGGCGCTTACGAGCATGTCTCCCCGCGCGAGGCAGAGCCGATTGCGCTTCAGTTCCTGACGGCGGGCTGTCATGCGGCGGTGCTCTGGTATGATATTGCCAGGCAGGGCGTCGCGCATCCGCAGGAGCTTTTGGAGCTTGCAAAGGCAGCGGCATATCTCAGAGAGCACGCGGACGAATACGCCATCGACAGGGACAAGCTTCTGGTAGCCGGATTTTCGGCAGGAGGGCATCTGGCGGCGAGCCTTGGCTGCTTCTGGCATGAGGACTGGCTGGAAAAAGAAATGGGGATGCCTGGAGAGAATTACCGGCCAAACGGCCTGATACTGGCATATCCGGTGATTTCCTCCGGTGAGTTCGCGCACAGAGGGTCCTTTATCAATCTGATGGGAGAAGGCGCATCGCCCGAGCTGGAGGAAAAGCTCAGCCTTGAAAACCAGGTGACGGAGAAGGTACCGCCGGTATTTATGTGGCATACCTTTGAGGACGGCGCCGTACCGCTTGAAAATTCACTGCTGTTTGCCATGGCGCTGCGCCGGGCGGGGGTAAGCCTTGAGTATCATGTGTTCCCGCACGGCGGACACGGCTATTCTCTTGCCACGAAGGAGACGGCCATGCCGTCGCTGGTGGAAATCGAACCGCAATGCGAACAGTGGATGCAGCTTTGCAAGAACTGGCTGAAATACAATTATATCGAAAAATAACGGAAGCGGGCTGTCATTTCTCGGGATACATCCATCCGGTGTATTCCAGAATCGACAGCTTTTCCTGTCCCTCCTTTGTCCACAGTGTTTCGTTGCGGTAATTTCTCGGCGTGGTCTTCATCATTTCCATGAAATGGCGGTTGAAGCTGGAAACAGAACGGAAGCCTACCATCTCCGAGATGGACAGGATGGAGTACTCCGTGCTTCGCAGCAGATTGCAGGCTTTGTTGATGCGGGTCGTGTTGAGAAATTCCAGCGGACTCGCGCCCATAATCGTGTGGAACAGCCGCCTGAAGTGCGTCGGGCTCAGACGGCAGATGTCTGCCAGATAGTTCATGTCAAACTGCTCGGCATAGTGGTCTTCTATGTAATCCAGCACCGGAGAAAGGACCATGGCGTTTTCCGGCGGCTGGTTTGTCAGCGTGCTCTCCCGGCCGCCCTCGCTCTGGATGCGGTGCAGCTCGATGCACAGCGATAGCAGAAGCCCCATGGCGCCGGTCTGATAGTGCGCCGCGTGCCTTTCGATTTCCTGCTCCGCCAACACCGCCAGCTCATAGACACGGGGATATTCGTCGCGGCCAAGGATATGCCGGTAGGTCTTGTAGGCGCTGAGCGACAGGTCGAAGCCGCGGATATTGGGTGCGATATTCTTGAAAAGATCCTGTGTATTGAGGAACAGATAGGACCAGCGGCTTTCCGTCCCGGGAGAGCTGTAGGTGGTATGCGGGATATTTCTGGGCACGCAGGTGATGTCGCCTTCCTTGAAATAAAGCGGCTCCTTTCCGCTGAATGCCATATAGCCGCTTTCCGAGTGACAGATGCCGATTTCCAGACAGTTGTGGAAATGCAGGTGCTTGCTGGGAATGCTGGATATTTTCCAGTGCTCGCCGGATAAAAGGAGAACCGGAAAGTCCGAGGGCAGATAGTAGTTTCTGTATTCTGCAATATCGTTCTTTTGCTTTGCCATAAGTGAACAGTCCTTTCTTTAATCAAAAATCTAATCTTATGCTTTTTGTCAGTAGAAACAGCCAAAAATAACCAAAATCTCAAAACAATTTCAAAAAAAGTGAAAAGAAAAATAAAATAAACTTTGAACAAAGTGTAAACAGCAACATAAATACTGGTCAACATGTATAAGAAAAATAACAAAAAAAGGCAAATGCTATACATTTCGTCGACATATTTACAAGAAAAGTATAGCATAAATGGTCGGAAATGCATAGTATTAGATTCTCATTGCTTAGACATTCGTGAAAAATTGTATAATAATATACCTATAGTAAGCATGAAACTATGCAAAATAAACGAAGAAAAGAGGATGATTATGGGCAAAGCGAAGAGCGGCGGTAGCAAGGTTATCGTCAAGACGAGTTGGAAGAGCGCCTTTAAAAGAGACTGGCAGCTCTATGTAATGCTGTTATTTCCGCTGATCATGGTGTTCGTATTCAGCTATGCGGCGTATCCGGGCATGCGGATGGCGTTTATGGATTACAAGCCCATCAAAGGCTATGCGGGCAGCGAATGGGTCGGCTTCGGTATGTTCCAGAAGATTTTTTCGGATCCGGAGTTCACAAAAGCATTGCGCAATTCCATCATATTCAATCTGTTGGATTTGCTGGTAGGCTTTCCGATGCCCATCATTTTAGCGTTGATTTTGAACGAGCTGCGTTACGCGCGGTTTAAGAAGGTAGCGCAGACCATTCTGTATCTGCCGCACTTCCTGTCATGGGCGATTGTCGGAAGCGTTGCGTATACGATGTTCCGTCCCAGCACCGGTCTGGTCAACATCGTGCTGACAAACGCGGGAATTATCAGTCAGGGTATTCCGTTTATGACGGAGAAGTGGCACTGGGCCGTAACCTATCTGCTGATCAATGTATGGCAGACAATGGGCTGGGGTACCATTCTCTACCTGGCGGCAATCACGGGTATCAGCGGAGAGCTGTATGAGGCAGCCATGATCGACGGCGCAAACCGCTGGAAGCGGATGTGGTATATTACCCTCCCCGGTATCAAGAGCACGGTTGTTACACTGTTGATTATGAACCTCGGCAAGGTGATGGGAAGCAATCTGGAGCGTCTGACGGCGCTTGGCAATACGCAGGTAGCGGACTTCCAGTTCCAGCTGGCGATATACATATATAACAGAGGTATCAGCAACGGCAGATTCAGTCAGGCGACCGCGGCAAACCTGTTCCAGTCTCTGGTGGGTCTCGCATTGGTACTGATATCCGACAGAATCGCAAAGAAGCTCGGCGAAGACGGCTTGTTATAGGAGGTGTACATAATGGCGAAGAAAGATAAAAATAACGAGGTAACAACCTCCTCCGGCGGCGAGCATGCCGTAAATAAGTTCCGTTTCAGTGATTTTATAATGATGGCGGTGATTGTGCTTCTGTGCGCGACCTGTGTGCTGCCGTTTATCCATGTGGCGGCCAAGTCGATTTCCGGCAATACGGCGGTTATGGCAAAGGCTGTATATTTCTGGCCCAAGGATATTACGTTTGACGCGTTTAAGCGGGTGTTTGGCGATGAGTCCATGACTTATTCCATCGTATTCTCAGCGGGTATTACGTTGATATTTACGCTGCTGGGCATGATTGTATGTACCTGCGCGGCGTATCCGCTTTCCAAGAAGCGCTTGAAGGGCAAGCAGGTCATTACGTTTTTGCTGATGGTTCCGATGTATTTCGGCGCAGGTATTATTCCCTGCTATCTGCTGTATCAGGATTTACATATTCTGGACACGTGGTGGGTGCTGGTGCTGCCGCTGATTTACTCGCCGTACAATATGCTGATTATGAAGAACTTTTTTCAGAATACAATACCGGACAGCCTGGAGGAGTCGGCGTTTCTTGACGGCGCGAGCAATTTCCAGATTTTGTGGAAGATCGTGCTGCCGCTGTCAAAGCCCATTCTTGCGACCCTCTCCCTGTTCTATGCGGTAGGCCGTTGGAATGCATACTCTGACAACATGTACTATACCCGTGACAACAAGCTGAAGATGATACAGTATAAGCTCTACCAGCTTGTGGCGTCTGCCAACGAAGCGCAGACCGCATCACTGGCGGATACCGGCGGCGCAAGCCAGTCCGTGCCGGAGGTGCTGCAGGCGGCGAGCATTATGTTCGTTACCGTGCCGATAATCATCATCTATCCGTTCCTTCAGAAGTATTTCGTGAAGGGAACCATGATTGGAGCAGTTAAGGGCTAGAAGAGCCGGCTGGAAATCATCAGGTAGTTTTCCCCTGGCGCTCAGGGCGTCAGGGGATACATATAAACTATATTAATTCATTTAAGGAGGAATTCATTATGAAGAAGAAAACTCTTCAGAGAGCGGCTGCACTGACCTTGTCAGGCGTAATGGTAATGGGCGCGTTAACAGGCTGCGGCGGTAAGAAGGACGACAGCAGTACATCTGCTCCGGCAGACAACAGCACTACTGCGACGGACACAAGCACAAAAACAGACACAAGCAGCACGGATACATCCGCTCCTGCAGATACGACGGCGCCGGCTGAGAATACAGCGGCAGGGATGGACGGCTGGACAGCGTTTGACAATCAGGTAACCCTGCAGATTCCGGTTTATGACCGCGGCGATGCGGGCAACGGCTGCTCCGACGTAGTCAACAACTACTGGACCAACTGGGTACAGGAGAATTTTGGCGACAAGTACAATATCAAGGTAGAGTATATCGCAATCACCAGAAGCGATGTTATGACGGACTATACGCTGCTTGCGACCGGTCAGGATCTGCCGACCGTATTGATGGAGTACGACTATGACAAGCTCGCTACATGGCAGGCTGAAGGCTATCTGCAGCCGTACGATATGGAGCAGTTAAAGCAGGTTGCGCCGACCTACTATCAGAACATGGTAGACAACGGCATCGACATCTACACGGAGCTTGCGGATGAGGATTACCTCTGCCTGGGCATGAGACCTTACGGTAACACCAACTATACCTGGATTACCTGGTATCGTCAGGACTGGGTTGAGGAAGCAGGCTTTACAGGCTATCCCAAGACAAGCTCAGAGAAGCTGCAGCTTTTTGAAAAGCTTGTTGAGCTGGGACATGAGCATCCGGCAGGAGGCACCAAGGTAGCCGGCGCGGGCGCTGACCAGAACTATGGCTGGAGAACTTATCCGCAGGATGAGGAGACATGGGCAACAACCGGCGATTATCAGATTCCGGCACTCTCCACAGAAGCGCAGAAGCGTTACCTGAGATTTGAGAACGAGCTGTACAACAAGGGCTACAAGGATCCGGAGTACTACACAAGAGACGCTTCCGAGGCAGATGCGGACTTTATCAACGGCAAGACCTTTGAGTGGTCAAATTATACTTCTTCTACAATGGAAGTGTTAAAGTCCTTCTATGACACGAATCCGGATGCGAAGCTTGGCGTTGCGGTATGCAGCAGCGACCTTATCACAGACGAGGAGTGGGGCTCTAACAACGCATTCCGTCCGACCAACGTATTTGGTGCGATGACGGCGTTTGCACACGACGCGACAGAGGATGAGGTAAAGGCAGCGATGATGTATATGGAGTGGATGTCACAGGACGACGTTCTCTTCACCATGCAGTGGGGTCTTGAAGGCGTAAACTTCAATTATGATGGCGATACGCCGGTCGCTGTAACGGATCAGAAGGGTCTTGCAGAGCAGCAGGGACACAACAACAACGTAGACTACTGGATGATCGTTACGGCTTCCAAGACGCTGGGCAGCGTTGAGAAGGACATCGCGGCGATTTCTCCGCAGGGACTTCCGCAGGATTTCTACGAGGATATTCTGGCAAACTACAAGGGACAGAACGACCTGTACAACAAGAACCTTGCAAACTCCGACTGTAACTTTGCGACATCCTTTGATGCAGTTACCGAGTACGGCAACATTCTGAAGGAAGAGCTGTATCCGCAGTACCGTGACCAGCTGACAATGTGCGCACCGGAAGAGTTCGACGCGCTGTATGATGAGCTGAGCCAGAAGTATCTGGATGCAGGATATCAGGAGGTTATCAACCAGAGATTGTCAGCATACAACTCCGGTCTGAGCACAAAGCTTCCGCAGTAATTCAGAAAATCTGAAGAAAAATCTAAAGAGAAAAATCTAAAGAAAAAAATCTGAAGATTTTGAAAAAAAGATATAGCCCCCGACACCCGTTGGGGGCTATAATAAATGAAAGCGTTTGCACATCCCTGATAAAGGACGGAAGCTGCTGCGTGTTCCCGCAAGAGGCCGGTTGACAGACGAGACGGCCTCTTGCGAAAGCATGAAGCATCGGCTTTTGGGGCGCTATGCAGAACGCGAATCTGCGCGCATATGCGTATTGCCGATATCCGTATACAATTCGTGCATATGGCAGGGCTTTTCATGCAGAAAGATTTTTTCCGGAAAGCAATATGATATGATATAAATACAAGGAGGGTTTACTTATGTTGAAGCTGGAGTATGACAAGAAAGAAATCGAGGCTGTGATTGACAGAATCGTCAAAAGGACGATGAAGATGGATCTCACCTGGGACTGGCCCTGCGGCGTGGCATATTTCGGAATTGCCGATGCTTATGAGAAGACCGGAAACGAGGAGTATTTAAAGCTCCTGAAGGACCGGGTGGATGAGCTGATCGATTTGGGGCTTCCGACCGTATGGACAGTAAACGCGTGCGCGATGGGGCACTGCCTGATTACGCTCTATAAGGCGACAGGAGAGCAGAAGTACTGGGATATCGTGATGGACAAGATTCACTATATCCGTAATGACGCGCTGCGATTCGGGGATCATGTTTTGCAGCACACGGTTTCGGCAGACAATGACTTTCCGGAGCAGTGCTGGGCGGATACGCTTTTTATGGCGGCGTTTTTCCTGCTGCGCGTCGGCGTGGAGCTTGCGGATGAGGAGATTATTGAGGATGCGCTGAACCAGTATTACTGGCATATCAAGTATCTTCAGGACCCGGCGACGGGACTTTATTATCATGGCTACAACAATATCAACAAGGACCATATGTCCGGATTTTACTGGGGGCGCGCAAATGCATGGGCGGCATTTACGATGTCGCAGGTGGGCGATATCCTTCCCAAATGCTATTTGTACCCGAAATATATGGACGTGGCAGGCTCGCTGAATGAGCAGCTGTCGGCGATCAAGCTGCTTCAGACGGAGGACGGACTGTGGAGAACCATACTCAACGACGAAAGCTCTTATGAGGAGGTATCTGCTTCCGCGGGTATCGCGGCGGCGATGGTATCGAGAGCGAATCCGCTGCATTCGAAGTATATTAACAAATCAATCAGGGGAATGCTGGCAAACGTAAGTCCGGACGGCAGAGTGATGAACGTTTCGGGCGGCACGGCGGTAATGAACGACGCGGACGGCTATCGCAATATTTCCCGCGACTGGATACAGGGCTGGGGGCAGGGTCTTGCGCTTGCGTTCTTTGCTAAGGTGCTGGTATCCGATGAATTACAGAAAGATGGTGCGTTATAAGTGTGTAAGACAACCTTTGACTTCAGAAAGGAGAAAGCCGGCCTTTATGATAAAAAGCGCGGGTACGGCTTTGTGACGGAAGAAAACCGAAGAAAAGACGAGCTGCTGCAGCTTGCGGAGCTGAATACGGGCTTTGATGTGCCGTACTGGTACCGCGATGAGACCGTGACGGAGATTTTGTCTGACGAACACGGCTGTTATGTGGATTCGGAGGCTGCGGTGCGCAGAATCGGCGCGGCTGCGGGGCGTCTCATTCCGCTCTGCTTTAAGGCGGACGTGGAGCGTCAGGGCAATTATGAGGTTCATATGACACTCTACGGAGCGGGAGAAATCCTGGTATTTGCGGGGGCAAGGCGGCTGGTATACAAGGGGGCTGTACCTGAGGAGCGTGCGGTCGAGTGCAGCTTTATTCTGAACGTATGCGACATTGTTCCGCGGGGAAAGACCTGCGTATATGAGAAGCGGAGCATTGATATCGCGGTGCTGGGCTGCGGGGTGCGGCTTTCGGCGCTGCGCATTGAACAGGCGGACTGTCCGACCTTGTACATAGCGGGGGATTCCACTGTAACGGATCAGTCGGCGGAATACCCGTATTCGCCCGCGACAAGCTATGCCGGATGGGGGCAGATGCTGGGGCTTTATCTCTCCAGGCAGATTGCCGTTTCCAATCACGCGCATTCCGGCCTTACAGTCGAAAGCTTTCGGTCGGAGGGGCATTATGCCATTGTCCAGGCGAACTTTAAGCCGGGTGATTATCTGTTTATGCAGTTTGGGCATAACGATCAGAAGCTGGCGCACCTGAAAGCGGAGGGCGGCTACAGCGAGGGGCTTGAGGCCTACATCGAGGAGGCGCGGCAAAGAGGCGGTTATCCGGTGCTGGTCACGCCGCTTGCGCGCAACACATGGAAGGCGGACGACGGTACTTATAACGATCTGCTGGCAGCGTATGCAAAGGCCTGTATTGCGCTTGGAGAGCGGCTTCATGTACCGGTGGTTGATTTGCACCGCAGAAGCATGGATTTTGTGACGGAGAGAGGACTGGAGGCGGCGAAGCCGTTTTTCTTCCCGAAGGATTATACACATACGAACGATTACGGCGCTTATAAGATGGCGGGCTTTGTCGCACGGGAGTATATGGAGACGGCGCCCCGGGTGCAGGCGGAGGCGTACCGCCGCCTTGCCGGGATGATGCGTCCCGCGGCGGACGTGTGGGAAGCGCAGGGAGAGATTACGGCGCCGACGGCGCCTGAAGGCTATCGCGATATCCCGAATCCGGAGGGAGATACGACGCTCTTTGCGAAGCTCGAGCGGCCGGATGCGCCGCTGACCCGTGTGGAGGCGCTGGATATGGTGATCAAAACGGCCAGATTTTTCCCGACGAACGTGTTTAACGATGTCTATGAAGATATTGTCGGACACGAATGGTATGCGGGGACGGTAGAATGCGCGTACCAGAACGGCATTATCCCGGCCGATATGACGCCGGGGAATCGGTTTGAGCCCCAAAAGCAGGTGACCGTGGAAGAGTTTCTTGCGCTGATCATGGGCGGTTACCGGAGCAGAAGAAATCTGCCCGAGGAGACGCCGTGCGCGCTGGATTCCGGATGTACGGGCTATTGCAGGCCTTATGTGCGCGCAGCCTGCGCGCTTGGCGTCGTCAGGGAGGATGCCGTTCCAAAGGCTCTGATAACAAGAGCGCATGCCGCCGAGATTTGCAGGGCGTTGAATATATAGGCAGATGCAAGGGCGCGCAGACAGGGCCTTACAGTGAAACAATATAATTTGGAGGATAGAGATGGAAACGATGGAAAAGGGAAGCTTTACACTGCCGGGGGAGGCAGGATTCGAAAAATTGACATTGGCGCTTGCGGACAAGTGGGGCGCCGACGTGATTCGCGACAGCGACGGGACGGTGCTTTCCGACGAGATTACAAAGGCCGGATATGGCATTTATTCGACGATTTGCATTATCAGGGACCACAACGAATGGGCAAAGCAGAATCCGGATAAGCTTCAGCAGAGTTTTTTGATGACACAGCCGTTGACTGCGGACAGCGGGAGCCTCACCATCGCGCTGATGGCGGATTTCTTTGCGGAGCAGTTTCGCGTGAATGACAGCGCGGACGCAATGAAATACTGGCAGGTTTACGACCGGACGACGGATACGGTGGTCGAGACGTCCAGGTGGCGTTATGACCGGGAGGCACAGACGGTGGTACTGACAGGAATTACCCCGTGGCATACTTATACGGTAAGCTTTCTGGCATACCGCATCTGGGAAGAGATTTCCATGTACAATCATACCACGAACAATTGGGATAAAGAGCATCTGATGCAGATTGACCCTGTTTACCCCGAGACACAGGCTTATATGAAGGACTGGATGACGAAATGGTGTGAGACGCATCCGGATACGACGGTGGTACGCTTTACATCCATGTTTTATAATTTTGTGTGGATCTGGGGAAGCAGCGAGCGCAACCGGCAGCTCTATTCCGACTGGGCTTCCTATGACTTTACGGTAAGCCCCAAAATGCTGGACGACTTTGCGGCGAAGAACGGGTATGCCCTGACGGCCGAGGATTTTGTCAATCAGGGAAAGCTGCATGTAACGCATGTGCCCGGTAACAGGAAGAAAGCGGACTGGATTGACTTTGTCAACCGGTTTGTGGTGGATTTTGGCAAAGAGCTGATTGATATTGTACATCAGTACGGTAAAAAAGCCTATGTATTTTACGATGACAGCTGGGTTGGCGTGGAGCCGTATAAGCCGACGTTTAAGGAGTTTGGATTTGACGGACTGATCAAGTGCGTATTTTCGGGTTATGAGGCAAGGCTTTGCTCGGGCGTCGACGTGGAGACCCATGAGCTGCGGCTGCATCCGTATCTGTTTCCGGTGGGGCTTGGCGGCGCGCCGACCTTCATGGAGGGCGGGAATCCGACCTTAGATGCCAAGAAATACTGGAACAGCGTGCGGCGTGCGCTGCTGCGCTGCCCGATTGACCGTATCGGTCTTGGCGGGTATCTGCACCTGGTGCAGGATTTCCCGGATTTTGTGGATTATATCGCGAAGATTTCCGATGAGTTCCGCGCAATTAAACAGCTGCATAAGGCAGGAAAGCCTTATTGCTGTAAGACAAGGGCTGCGATTCTGCATTTCTGGGGCAGCATGCGGTCCTGGTCCCTGTCCGGACATTTTCACGAGACGTATATGCATGACCTGATTCACATCAACGAGGCGCTCAGCGGACTTCCGCTGGAGGTTCGCTTTATCGATTTCGAGGATGTAAAGAACGGCGCGCTGAAGGATGTGGATGTGGTTATCAACGCCGGAGCGGCGGGAAGCGCATGGAGCGGCGGAGACGCATGGAAGGACGAGGGCGTGATAGCGGCCTTGACGAAATGGGTCTACGACGGCGGAACACTGATCGGCGTCGGCGAGCCCTCCGCAGCGGCAGGCTATGACAGCTATTTCAGAATGGCGCATGTGCTGGGCGTCGACGAGGACACCATCGACCGGGTATGCCATGGTAAATGGTCATTTGAGGTTGATACGGCGGCGGCAAAGGCTGTGATGCCGGACGGTGCGGCCGTACCGGAGCGGGTATCCTGCCATCTGACGGACGGAAAGGCGGCGGTGCTTGCGGCCAGGGACAACAACCCGCTGTTTACGAGGAATTCGTTCGGAAAAGGTCAGGGAATCTACCTTTCTTCCTTTGAAGTGACAAACGCCAATACCCGAATGCTTTTAAACCTGATTCTGCAGGCAGGGGGAGAGGCGGCCGACGGCAATTACCTGACGGACAACGCGGATATGGAGTGCGCGTTCTACCCCGAGAGCCGGACGCTGATTGTCATCAACAATTCCGACACGGCGCAGGAGTGCAGTATCCGGACGGAGTCCGGCATGGAGCACATTCGTCTTGAAGCATTTGACACGGTGATCACGAAAATATAAGCGCAGGCAGCTTCACCGGGCTTTTGCGCATCGTTTAACGCGGGCCTTTGGGCCTGCGTTTTCCTGCTTTTAAGAAAGAAACGGCGGAGCTTGATTTTCGCATGCAAAAGTGTTAAAATTTATGTTGAAATGACCATAAACCATTACATGTAGGAGACCAAGGATATGAATGAGACCACAAATATCAATGAAAGTGCAAAGAATGCTGCAGATGTGATCGCATTAAAGGACACGTTGTTAATTGCCGATGATGCGGAAATCAACAGAGAACTGCTGAAGGATATTTTCGAGGAGCAGTATGTGATTCTGGAGGCGGCCGACGGCGTGGAGACCATAGATCTGATAAAGAAGAACAGCGACCGGATTGCGCTGATTTTTCTGGACCTGATTATGCCCAACAAGTCCGGTCTTGACGTGCTCTCCTTTATGGAAGAGAACGGATATGAGCTGATACCGGTGATTATGATTACGGGCGAGGCGACCGCGATGAGCGAGGAACGGGCATATGAGCTTGGTGCTGCCGACGTTATCTATAAGCCCTTCCAGCCGAATGTGGTTATGCGCCGTGCGCAGAATATCATCGAGCTGTTCCAGCACAGGATAGATCTGGAGATCAAGCTTGAGGAGCGGACAAGAGAGCTCGAGGCGACCCGGCGGATTATCGAGAACAGCAACAGCTTCCTGATCAATGCGCTCAGCTCGGTTGTAGAGTTTAGAAGCCTCGAGTCGGGTGAGCATGTTCAGCGCGTGAAATATTTCACGAAGATCCTGTTAAAGGAAATCCGGAAGATGTATCCGGAGTACCGGCTTACCAAGGAAAATATCCGGCTGATGTCGGATGCCTCCGCGCTGCATGATATCGGGAAGATTGCGATACCGGACAGTATCCTGCTCAAGCCCGGTAAGCTTACCAGAGATGAATTTGAGGAAATGAAAAAGCATACTACATACGGCTGCGAGCTTCTGGAAAAGTTCAAGCAGGAGGAGGAGAACGAATTCTATCAATACTGCTATGATATTGTCAGATGGCATCACGAGCGCTATGACGGGAAGGGATATCCCGATGGTATCGGCGGTGACGACATCCCGATTTGGGCGCAGGCCGTTTCGATTGTGGACGTTTACGACGCCCTTGTAAGCAAGCGTGTGTATAAGGCGCCCTATGCGGTGGATGAGGCGGTGCGGATGATTGAAGCCGGCGAATGCGGAACCTTCTCTCCGCAGCTGCTGGAGTGCTTCCAGATGGCAAAGAGCAAGCTGTTTGAGGCCACAGAGATGGAAGTTTCATATGCGGACGCAATGATTAAATAGTTTGGAAATGGGGGATTAAAATGACAGTAAGAGAATGCTATGCAGCGATGGGCGCAAGCTACGAAGAGATTGTGGGCAGATTGGCCAATGATGACAGAATCAAAAAGTTCCTGGGGAAATTCCTGAACGAAAAGAGCTTTGAGCTGCTGTGCAGCTCCCTGGAGGAACGCAATATGGAGGAGGCGTTCCGGGCGGCGCACACCTTAAAGGGTGTCAGCCAGAACCTTGCTTTTACGCCGCTTGTGAAGTCGGTGAGCGTGCTGACAGAGCAGCTTAGAGGCAGAGAGGCGTACGGCGAGGAGCTTGAGCCTTTGCTGCAGCAGGTAAAGGAGGATTATGACAAGACCTTCTCCCTGATAAGCAGTCTGCTGGAAGAATAGGCGTGCTTCAGTGCCTTAAGGCGGCAAGCGGCTCCGTGATGCATTTTCGTGCGATATAACCAAATACGCGGACGAAAATGATACCCAGCAGGGAGCCGAAGCTGTCGATAAGCACATCTTTGACCGAAGCCCCGCGGCCGACTACAAAGAGCTGGTGCATCTCGTCGAGCGCGGCAAAGCCGATACAGAGGATGCCAGAGGTCAGGATAATCCATATGCCCCGTATCCCGTACACATAAATCGGGATAGAGATGGATACGGCAAGCAGGAAGTATTCCGTTATATGGGCGAGCTTCCGGACATAATAATGGATTCTGCTGATACACCGGTTGATCTGTTTGGGCGTAAGCTCCAGATCCAGTACCCGGTCAACCGCGGATACAAAGTCATGGGATACGCCGTAGCTGAGCTTGGAGCTGGCGGCGCCGTCCTGCGCGGAAAGTGAAAAAATAATATACATCATGGCAATCGCCGGCAGCAGCGAGAGCGGCTTTATAAAGTAACGCATAGGCTCGTCTCCTTATTCAAATCAAATGTTCTGCCCTCATCCGGGGCATGCTCCTGACATATCGGGGCGCTGCTTTTATTATAGCGTCTTCCCAATAGTATCACAAGTTCAAAGTATTTTATGATAAATTATCCTTTAAAGTGAAAACATTTGTGTTTTTTGCTGTACTTTTTGTGTTTTTGTGTTAGAATAAAAGGAGTAATGTACGGAGGAGGAGCCCTATATGCTGGACAGCTCAAGGCTTTCAAGAGAAGAGATTGTCATTTGTTATGAAGAAGATGTGGTAAAGCTTCTGCAGTTCCTGCCGTGGCTTCAGGCGTCAAGCGGAGGGGTATCCTCGAATGTATACGGCGGAGAGGGCATTGAGAAGAATTCCCTGCCGGTGCCGGTGTATGACTCGACGCTGCTCCGTTTTGTAAAGGAAGTAAAGACAACGGATTTTATCAATCGGAATTATGTTTATACGCTTTCCCGGTACAATATCAGGACGGCGGCGGATGAGCGCCGGGTGATCGATGCGTGCTCTCTGCAGGATATCAGCGTTCTGGGCGATATTTTGTCAAAGTATATCCTGAAGGGGGATGTAAAAGGCGCCGTCTGGTCGGAGGGAGTCGGCAACGGCATATATCTTGCGATTATTCTCAAAATGAAGGAGCTTTTGGAGAGCATACGGCCGTTGGCGTATTGAGCAAATATAGTGGGAGTTGTGATATGGGAGATAAGTCAATACAGAAGAAAAACTATATTGTGGAGAAGGCGCGGGACGTATTCCGGAGACGGGGATACCGGGCAGTGACCATGAAGGACATCGTGGAGGCCTGTGAGATCAGCCGGGGAGGGCTTTATCTTTACTTTGCAAGCACGCGGGAGCTTTTTGAAGCTGTGCTGGAGCAGGAGCTTGCAGGCGTTTCCGGTATCATGGAGACGGCGGGCACCAGAGCGGAGACGCCGGGTGAGATTATGCTGATTTATCTGAGCAATCAGAAAAAGTCCATCTTAAAGAAAAAGGACAGCCTTTTTCCCGCTGTCTGCGAGTACCTGTTTGAGAATAAGCTTTCCGGAAATGACAATCCTGTCAGAAATCAGTTTGACAGAACTGTCGGGGAGCTGGAATTGCTGATCAGGGACGGCGTGGAGCAGGAATGGATGATATGCGACGATGCAGCTGCAGCGGCGCGCAATATTGCCTATATCATTCAGGGGATGCGGATCACGGCGCAGACGACAGGCCTGACCGCCGATGACGTGGACAGGGAGATTGAGTATATTATGGGTACGCTGGGCATGGTGATCGAATAGCCCTTAATTACATAGGACCAGAGATAAAAGCATGGCGGACAAAACCATGCTTTTCGCATAAATTGGAGTTGAAAAAAGTTCGGAATCGGATATAATGAAACTGTCGGCAACTATAGATAAAATATACGGAGGACGCATTGAATGGGAAATGTAAGACGGATTTATGTGGAAAAGAAGGATTCCTTTGCGGTAAAGGCCAGAGAGCTCGAGGAGGAGCTTGTCAGCTATCTTGGTATTGACGGGTTGGAAAAGGTAAGAATATTCATCCGGTATGATGTTGAGAATATTTCGGAGGCTGTTTTTGAAAAAGCCTGCCAATGTGTGTTTTCAGAGCCGCCGGTTGATATTCTGTACAGGGAGCGATTTGACATGCCGGAAAACAGCCGCTGCTTTTCCGTGGAGTTCCTGCCCGGACAGTTTGATCAGAGAGCGGATTCCGCAGTGCAGTGCGTGCAGTTTTTGAAGGAGGACGAGGAACCGATTATCAAGACGGCGGTTACGTATCTTCTGATAGGGGACATTTCCGACAAAGCGTTTGACAAGATTAAGGCATATTGCATCAATCCGGTGGATTCGAGGGAGACGGATATGGTCAAGCCGCAGACGCTGGTGACTGTTTTTGACGAACCGGCGGATGTTGCGGACTTCGACGGGTTTACCGGGATGGCGGAGGACGCGCTGAAGGCGCTTTACGATTCGCTTGGACTTGCAATGACCTTTAAAGATTTTCTTCATATACAGAATTACTTTAAAAACGAGGAGTACAGAGATCCGACGATGACGGAGATTCGGGTGCTGGACACCTACTGGTCCGACCACTGCCGCCATACGACGTTTGCGACGGAGCTGAAGGATATTGATTTTGAGCAGGGGTATTATACGGCGCCCATAAGAGCGGCCTACGACCGGTATCTTGCCGACAGGGAAGAGGTTCTTGCGGGCAGGACGGATAAGTATGTCTGCCTGATGGATCTGGCCCTGATGGCGATGAAAAAGCTCAAAAAGGACGGAAAGCTTGCGGACATGGAAGAGTCGGATGAGATTAATGCCTGCTCCGTTGTGGTTCCTGTTGAAATCGACAAGGAGGACGGGAACGGCGTCGTCACTGAGGAGTGGCTGGTCTGCTTCAAGAATGAGACGCACAATCACCCCACGGAAATAGAGCCGTTTGGCGGCGCGGCAACCTGCCTTGGCGGTGCGATTCGCGACCCGCTTTCGGGCCGTTCCTATGTATATCAGGCAATGCGTGTGACCGGCGCGGCAGACCCTACGGTTCCGGTTGAGGAGACGCTCAAGGGGAAGCTGCCGCAGAAAAAGCTGGTGCGCGGCGCGGCAAGCGGTTACTCCTCCTACGGCAATCAAATCGGGCTTGCTACCGGCTTTGTGAAGGAGGTCTATCATCCGGATTATGTGGCGAAGCGGATGGAAATCGGCGCCGTGATGGGCGCAGCGCCCAGGGCCAATGTCATTCGGGCCAATTCCGACCCGGACGATATTATTATCCTGCTTGGCGGCCGTACCGGACGCGACGGCTGCGGGGGCGCAACCGGCTCCTCCAAGGTGCATACCGAGAGCTCCATCAAGACCTGCGGAGCGGAGGTGCAGAAGGGAAACGCGCCGACGGAGAGAAAGCTGCAGCGGCTGTTTCGACGTGCCGAGGTCAGCCGTTTGATTAAGAAGTGCAATGATTTCGGCGCGGGCGGCGTTTCCGTTGCCATCGGGGAGCTTGCCCCGGGGCTTGTGATCGATATGGACAAGGTGCCAAAAAAATACGCGGGCCTTGACGGCACAGAGCTTGCCATATCAGAATCGCAGGAGAGAATGGCGGTGGTCGTTGACCCCGGGGATGTGAAGCAGTTTCTGGCATACGCGGCGGAGGAAAACCTCGAAGCGGTTGAGGTGGCCACCGTTACACGGGATCCGAGGCTTGTGATGCTTTGGCGCGGGAAGGAGATTGTCAACCTTTCCAGAGCATTCCTCGACACAAACGGCGCGCATCAGGAGACGGGCGTGTATGTGGACACGCCGGTCAAGGAGGACAATTATTTTCACAAAATAGCGGTCAGCCGTGTTGCGGACGCACTGCATGGCGGAGATGTGCGGACAGCGCTGCTGGAAACCTTAAATGATTTGAACGTATGCTCCCAGAAGGGACTCGTGGAAATGTTTGACGCGTCCATCGGCGCGGGCAGCGTGTTCATGCCCTACGGCGGCAAATATCAGCTGACGGAGACGCAGTCGATGGTGGCGAAGCTCCCGGTATTAAAGGGCAGGACGGATGTTGTGACGATGATGGCGTATGGGTTTGACCCGTATCTCTCAAGCTGGAGCCCTTATCACGGAGCGGTATATGCGATTACCGAATCCATGGCAAAGATTGTGGCTGCGGGCGGCGATTATAAGAAAATCCGGTTTACGTTTCAGGAGTATTTCCGCCGTATGACGCAGGAGCCTTCCCGGTGGAGCCAGCCGTTTTCGGCGCTTCTGGGTGCATATGACGCGCAGATGAGCTACGGCCTGCCGTCTATCGGCGGCAAGGATTCCATGTCGGGAACCTTTAACGATATTGACGTGCCGCCCACGCTTGTCTCCTTTGCGGTGGATACTGCAAAGAAGCAGGATATTCTTACACCGGAGCTAAAGCATGCGGGGGATAAGCTCGTCGTATTCGAAATTCCCAGGGATGCATATGATTTGCCGCGGTATGATGCGGTGATGCAGCTTTACGATAAGGTTGCACAGCTGATTGCGGACAGGACGATTGTCGCCGCGTATGCGCTCGATTCCAAGGGCATTGCGGCTGCCGCGGCGAAGATGGCGTTTGGCAATAAGCTGGGGGTTGCCTTTGACAATGACCTGGAGGCAAATGAGCTGTTTGTGAACGGCATGGGCAGCATCATTGCCGAGATTTCGGCGGACAGAATGGATGCGGCGGTCAGAAGCGGCGCTTCCTATAAGGTCGTCGGAACGGTCTTGGAGGAGAATGCGGGCTTTGTATACAGGAACGCGGCCGTTTCGGAACAGGAGGCGCTGACGGCATGGACCTCCAGGCTTGAGAAGGTTTTCCCGACTAAGGCGGTTAAGGCGGCGGACGCGATAGAGACAAAGCTTTATGAGGCGAAGGAGATATACGTCTGCAAGCATAAGGCGGCAAAGCCGGTGGTATTTATTCCGGTATTTCCGGGGACGAACTGTGAGTATGACTCCGCCGTCGCGTTTGAGCGCGCGGGCGCGGAGGTGGTGACGAAGGTATTCCGCAACCGGACGGCGGAGGACATCAGGGACTCGGTTGAAGCGTTTACCCGGGCGATTTCGCAGGCGCAGATTATCATGTTCCCGGGTGGATTTTCGGCGGGAGACGAGCCGGACGGAAGCGCAAAGTTCTTCGCGACGGCATTTCAGAATGAGAAGATAAAAGAGGCCGTGAACCGGCTTCTGCATGAGCGCGACGGTCTTGCGCTTGGCGTCTGCAACGGTTTCCAGGCGATGATCAAGCTGGGGCTGGTGCCCTGCGGGGAGATTGCGGGGCAGAAGGCGGATTCTCCGACGCTGACCTACAATACAATCAACCGCCATATTTCCAAGATGGTATATACGAAGGTGGTCAGCAACAAATCGCCGTGGCTGCAGAAGGCGGAGCTTGGCAAGACCTATGTGACGCCGGCTTCCCATGGAGAGGGGCGCTTTGTAGCTCCCGCTGAGTGGCTTGATAAGCTCTTTGCAAACGGTCAGGTTGCGACGCAGTACGCAGACTTTAACGGCGGCGTTTCCATGGACGAGGAGTGGAATGTAAACGGCTCCTATGCGGCGATTGAGGGCATTACATCGCCGGACGGCAGATGTCTGGGCAAGATGGCGCATGTAGAGCGCCGGGGCGATGCGGTGGCAATGAATATCTACGGGGATCAGGATCTGAAAATATTTGAGTCCGGCGTCGCGTATTTTGAATAACAGAAACAGGATACCCTCAATGGAGGGTACACAAAGAGTATCGCTGACGCCGGCGGTACTTTTTGCGGTATGGAATTCGCGGCGGGGCAGTGCCGGTTTAATGCGGGCTGCCGGGCTTGCGTTTGGGGAAAGGCAGGAAGGGGAACGGGATTATGATGGATTTTACAGCAGTTATGAAAATGAAGGGCGCCTGGGATACGTTTACGCGTAATCATCCGAAGCTTGTGCCGTTTATGCAGGCAGTCGGGCGGGAGGCCATCGGCGACGGCACGATTATCGAGGTCAAAGTAAAAAGCCCGGACGGGAAAGAGTACAATACCAACATGCGCCTGACGCAGAGCGACCTGGAGCTTTTTGCACAGTTTAAAGGGATGATGTAGATATCACAATTATGTGAACACAATTGTGATCACATAATTGTGTTCACATAATTGTGATCACATAATTGTGTGGGAAATAGTTCTTGAACGCCATATTTACATGTGATATAATTAGCCGATTATGCGAAAGGGAACACGGGTGATAAAATGAAGGCATTTTTAATATTGGAAGACGGCACTGTATTTGAAGGGCTTCATATCGGCGCCGACAGGGAAGTGATCAGTGAGATTGTTTTTAACACCTCCATGGCGGGTTACCTTGAAGTGCTCACAGACCCTTCTTATGCGGGACAGGCGGTGTGCATGACATATCCCCTGATAGGAAATTACGGAATCTGTCAGGACGATATGGAGTCGGCAAAGCCCTGGCCGGACGGCTTTATTGTCAGAGAGCTGTCGAGGAGCTTCAGCAATTTCCGGGCGGATTACGCCATACAGGATTTTCTGGAAAAAAATGACGTACCGGGCATTGCGGGGATTGATACGAGAGCGCTGACCAAGAGACTCCGCGAAAAGGGTACGATGAACGGCATGATAACCGCAAATGCGGATTACCGTTTGGAGGAGATACTGCCCCGATTAAAAGCCTACACGACCGGCAAGGTGGTAGAAAAAGTTACCTGTAAAGCCAAATATCAGATCAAAGGCTCCGTAAGCCTGGAGGAGAACGGCGCGGTTTCCGGAAGCGCCCGGTTTGACGCGGCAGCGTACAAGGCGGGGAAAAGGGAGATAAAGCCGTCGCTGGTAAAGGCGCTGAACGGCGCCGGCAAGCGGGTGGCGCTTCTGGATCTGGGCACGAAGGGCAATATTGCTTATTCCCTGAAAATTAGAGGCTGCGATGTGACCGTCTATCCGGCGGGGACGCCGGCGGCGGAGCTGATTGCGGACAGGCCCGACGGTATTATGCTTTCGAACGGGCCGGGAGATCCCAAGGAGTGCGGGAGCATTATTGCGGAGATTAAGAAGCTTTATGATACGGATATTCCGATATTTGCAATCTGCCTGGGGCATCAATTGATGGCGCTGGCGACGGGCGCGGATACCTACAAGATGAAATACGGGCACAGGGGCGGGAACCATCCCGTGAAGGATCTTGCGACCGGAAGGGTATATATTTCTTCACAAAACCACGGCTACGTGGTGGATATGGACAAGCTGGATCCCAGGGTGGCCACGCCCGCGTTTATCAATGTAAACGACGGGACGAACGAGGGACTCAATTATACGGGCAAAAATATTTTTACGGTGCAGTTTCATCCGGAGGCGTGCTGCGGGCCGCAGGATTCGGGATACCTGTTTGACCGGTTTATACAGATGATGGAGGTGACGAAATAATGCCAAAGGATCCGAAGGTAAAAAAGGTACTGGTTATTGGGTCGGGCCCTATCATTATCGGCCAGGCGGCGGAGTTTGACTATGCCGGCACGCAGGCGTGCCGTTCCCTTAAGGAGGAGGGTATCGAGGTCGTGCTGGTCAATTCCAACCCGGCGACCATTATGACAGACAGGGATATTGCGGATAAGGTCTATATAGAACCGCTTGCGGTAAAGGTTCTGGAGCAGATTATCGAGAAGGAGAAGCCGGATTCGATTTTACCCACGCTTGGCGGGCAGGCAGGGCTGAATCTCGGCATGGAGCTGGAGGAGAGCGGGTTTCTTGCGTCCCACAATGTGAAGCTGCTGGGAACGACTGCGGCCACCATCCGAAAGGCGGAGGACAGGCAGGAGTTTAAGGACACCATGGAAAAAATCGGGGAGCCCTGTGCGGCGTCTATGGTGGTCGAGAATGTGGCGGACGGCGTGGCGTTTACCAATACCATCGGGTATCCGGTGGTGCTTCGTCCCGCATATACGCTTGGCGGCAGCGGCGGCGGCATTGCGCACAATCAGGCGCAGCTGGAAGAGATTTTGGAGAATGGTCTGCGGCTTTCCCGCGTGGGACAGGTGCTTGTGGAGCGGTGCATTGCAGGCTGGAAGGAAATCGAGTACGAGGTGATGCGCGACAGCGCGGGCAACTGCATTACGGTCTGCAACATGGAAAATATCGACCCTGTCGGCGTGCACACCGGGGACAGCATTGTTGTCGCGCCGTCGCAGACGCTCAGCGACAAGGAATACCAGATGCTTCGGACTTCCGCGCTGAATATTATTTCCGAATTACAGATTACGGGCGGCTGCAACGTCCAGTTCGCGCTGCACCCGACCAGCTTTGAGTACTGCGTGATTGAGGTCAATCCGCGTGTAAGCCGTTCCTCGGCGCTGGCGTCCAAGGCGACCGGCTATCCGATTGCCAAGGTGGCGGCGAAGATTGCGCTGGGCTATACGCTGGACGAGATTAAGAACGCGATTACGGGCAAGACCTACGCGAGCTTTGAGCCGACGCTGGATTACTGCGTCGTAAAGATGCCGCGTCTGCCGTTTGACAAATTTATCACGGCGAAGCGTACGCTCACAACGCAGATGAAGGCGACCGGCGAGGTAATGAGTATCTGCACGAATTTTGAGGGGGCGCTGATGAAGGCGATACGCTCGCTGGAGCAGCATGTGGACTGCCTCAGAAGCTATGATTTTTCCGCGCTGGATAAGGAGGCGCTGTGCAGGCGCATGGAGGTTGTGGACGACCAGCGGATTTATGTGATTGCGGAGGCGCTCAGGAAGGGCGTCGATTATGATACCATTTTCGGGATTACGGGAATCGACAGATGGTTTATCGACAAGCTTGCGGTTATCGTGGAGATGGAGCACGCGCTGGAGACGCAGCCGCTGACAACGGCGCTCTTAAAGGAGGCAAAGCGGATAGCGTTTCCGGACAACGTGATAGCCCGGCTGACAGGAAAGACCGAGGAGGAAATCAAAAAGCTGCGTTACGACAACCATATCGTGGCGGCATTTAAGATGGTGGATACCTGCGCCGCGGAGTTTGAGGCAACTACGCCGTACTACTATTCCTGCTTTGACGGGGAGAACGAGGCGGTAGAGACCAATCCGCCCAAAAAGGTGCTGGTGCTTGGATCGGGACCTATTCGTATCGGACAGGGTATTGAGTTCGATTACTGCTCGGTGCATGCGACATGGGCGTTCTCCAGGGCCGGCTATGAGACCATCATTATCAACAATAATCCGGAGACGGTCAGCACGGACTTTGATATTGCGGATAAGCTGTATTTTGAACCGCTCACGCCGGAGGATGTGGAGAACATCGTCAATATCGAGAAGCCGGACGGCGCGGTGGTGCAGTTTGGCGGGCAGACGGCGATTAAGCTGACCGAGAGCCTGATGAAGATGGGCGTGCCCATTCTCGGGACGAAAGCGGAGGACGTCGACGCGGCCGAGGACAGAGAGCTGTTTGACAAGATCCTGGAGGAAACACAGATTCCGCGTGCGGCAGGCGGTACGGTGTACACGGCAAAGGAGGCGAAGGAGGTGGCCAACCGTCTGGGCTATCCGGTGCTTGTACGGCCGTCCTATGTGCTTGGCGGACAGGGGATGCAGATTGCGATTTCCGATGAGGAAATCGAGGAATTTATGGAGATTATCAACCGCATCGCGCAGGATCATCCGATTCTGGTAGACAAATATCTGCAGGGCAAGGAGCTGGAGGTGGACGCCGTATGCGACGGGACGGATATTCTGATACCGGGGATTATGGAGCATATCGAGCGCACGGGCGTGCATTCCGGCGACTCCATTTCGGTGTATCCGGCGCACACGATTAACGACAAGGTCAAGGAGACCATTGCGGAATATACGAGGCGGCTTGCGAAGGCGCTGCATGTAAAGGGCCTGATTAACATCCAGTTTATCGCCGTGGGCGAGGAGGTCTATGTTATTGAGGTCAATCCCCGTTCGTCGAGAACCGTTCCGTATATCAGCAAGGTGACCGGTATCCCGATTGTGGATCTGGCGACAGAGGTGATTATCGGCAGGACGATACGCGGGCTGGGGTATGAGCCGGGCCTGCAGAAGGAAGCGCCTTATGTGGCGATTAAAATGCCGGTGTTCTCGTTTGAGAAGATTCGGGGCGCGGAAATCAGCCTCGGGCCGGAGATGAAGTCCACGGGCGAGTGCCTTGGAATCGCAAAGACCTTTAACGAAGCGCTCTACAAGGCCTTTCTTGGCGCGGGCATTGACCTGCCAAAGCACAAGCAGATGATTATTACGGTAAAGGATGCGGATAAAGGCGAGGCGATAGAAATCGGACGGCGCTTTGAGAAGCTGGGCTATACCATATACGCGACGCGGAGCACGGCAAAGGCGCTCAACGACGCGGGTGTGAAGGCGCGGAAGGTCAATAAGATACAGCAGGAGTCCCCGACGGTAATGGATCTGATTCTCGGACACAGAATCGATCTGGTTATCGATACGCCCACACAGGGACGCGATAAGTCCAGAGACGGCTTCCTGATTAGAAGAACGGCAATCGAGACCGGCATAAACTGCATTACGGCGATGGATACGGCGAGCGCGCTGCTCACAAGCCTTGAGAGCGCCGAGCGCCAGGAGGATCTGAATCTGATTGATATTGCGTCGATTGCGGGAGGGAGATAACAGATGGCGAACTCATATCAGGTAATCGATGAAAAAACATGGGAAAGGGCGATGCACTGCATGGTTTTCCGGAACAGTGTGGAGCCTGCTTTCTGTGTTACATTTGAAGCCGATATTACAAATTTTAAGCGCATGGTTAGGGAAGAAGGCGTATCTTTTACGCTGTCCATGGTATATGCGGTGTGCAGATGCGCAAACAATATAGAAGCCTTTCGCTATCGTTTTGTTGACGGGCAGGTGGTTCTTTATGACAAAATAGATACCGCCTTTACTTATCTGAATAAGGATACCGGTCTGTTTAAGGTAGTCAATGTTCCAATGATGGAGGATTTGAAAAATTATTGTGGGCTGGCGTCAAAAACAGCAAATGAACAAAAGGTTTATTTCGCAGGGCCGTTAGGAAACGACGTCTTTCAGTGTTCACCTATGCCATGGGTCACATATACGCATATCTCACATACAAACTCAGGAAAAAAGGATAATGCGACGCCGCTGTTTGATTGGGGGAAATACTATGAAAAAGATGGAAAGGTTATGATTCCGGTTTCTGTTCAGGCGCATCATTCTTTTGTAGATGGCTTGCATATTGGACAGTTTGCGGAAGAATTGCAAAAATTTTTTGACGAGTGCTAAATTCCGTTTCTCTCAGGACGGCTTTTGCGGAAACAGGCGTTATAAAAGTGTAGAGCGGATGGGGAAAACGGATATAGTGACTTGGTTGTGAAGTATATCGCAATTTTCCGCATTGATGAACCACACAAAACAGTTTATGCTGTAACAATACAGTATCAGGGAGGAAATCTATAGAACAAGCACAAAATGACGCTATAAATCATTTTGTGCTTTTTTGACTCAAAATTTATTTGCTCCTGGCATTCTGATATTCAACTGTCAAACGCCCGAGTTTCCCAATGCCCTTTTTGAAATATTCGATTGTGAAATGAAAGGACTGAGGGTAAACATGTCATAGCGCATCAAGAACAAACATTCTGTAAAATTCTGTAAATTTCCCCTGAATGAATTGAAAACCTTTTCCGGCGCCGCGACAATATATACATACAAGGGCGAAGCTTTGCTTATCGGAAAATCGACAAATTGATAAATCGACAAATCGATAAATCGACAGATCGATTTTCAGGCTCGAAAGAAGAAGGAGGATGGCTGCTATGAATAATGAGGAATTTGAGCAGTTTGTTCTGAAGTTCGGAAGGGATATTCTGCGGTTCTGCCGGATGACGGCCGGTGACGCGGAAAGCGGGGACGAACTATATCAGGATACAATGCTCAAGCTGCTGGAGAAAAAGAAAAGGCTGGACTTTACGCAGAATACAAAGAGTTATGCTTTATCCACTTCGATTTATCTTTGGAAAAATAAGAAGAAAAAATACGCAAACAGAATGCGGCTGGTTCCGACTGACAGCATTGACGAGCTGTCTGATGAGGGATACGAGATTTCCGATTGTGACAGGGAAGCTATGCCGGAGCAGATCGTTTTGCGGCAAAGTGAAACAGACCTGATTCGGAGACTGACTGCATCCCTGCCGGAGAAATACAGAATACCGATTTATTTGTATTATTCGGCCGATATGCGGATCAGTGAGATATCCGGGATTCTGGGACTGCCGGAAGGAACCGTCAAAAGCCGGATGCGGAAGGCAAAGAAGCAGTTAAAGGAAAAATTGGAGGCGATAGGATATGACAGATGAAAAATTGGATCAGATCTTAAAGCAGGCCCTTGCTCCTGAAATCAGTGACAGAGAAATCCAGGTACATAGGAGGAAGGAAAAAATGAGAAAATCGGGCAGAGTGGGAAAAATCGCTGCTGCGGCAGTGGCGGCGGCTGTAATCGGAATCCTCGGGCTGGGGTATTTGAACCCGGCGCTTGCGGCAAAGCTTCCGCTGATAGGAAAGATTTTTGAGCGGGTTGAGGAGGATGCCACCTATTCCGGCGATTATACGGAAAAGGGAACGGTTCTGACGAATGAGGATTCGTCGGGAAAGCTGGACACGCAGGACTATTCCGTATCCGATTCAGGGATTACGCTGACGGCATCGGAGGTCTATTGCGACGGGTATTCGATATTCCTTACGGTAAATATTGAGGCAAAGGAGGCGGATTTTACACATATTCCGGAGCATTATACAGGGATGAATGCCGCGGACAGCCGGACGACAGCAGGATTTTATATAAACGGAACGTGGAGTACAGACGGCAGTCTGCCGGAGCGGCTTGCAAACACCTTTGAGGGCAAGGTAATCGACAGCCATACGTTTGCAGGTATGCTGAAGATAGAGCTTGAGCAGAAGACAGAAGGTAGCGGGCAGCTGAACCTCAATGTAACCGGTCTTGGCTATGACGACGACAGGATGCTTGACGGTGAAGAAATAACCGCTTCCCATTGGACGGAAGGCAGCTGGAATATTGCCGTCCCGTTTGAGGTAAACGGGGCCGACGTAAAGACGATTGAAGTAGGGGAACAGAATGGGAATATAACGCTTGAGGATGTTGTAATCTCTCCGTATCAGGTCATTGTCCATGCGGCAACGCCGGGGGAGCAGAGGGAGCTGACAGAGGACAGAAAGGAAAAGCTGCTCTCAAAGGATCCTGATTTGACGGATGCGGAGATGTTCGAAATCCTTGGATGGTCTTATGAACCCTGTTATACAATCTGCTTTAACCAGGATGGAGAAATGCTCTATCCGGATGCGGAAATGCCAGGCAGAGCCGGGTTTGCCGTTCAGGGAAAAGAAGTAAAAACGCTGTATGTCTTTATTTTTGACAATCTCGACGACTGGACGCAGATGGAGCAGGAAGGAATGAGCAGCAGCGCGGCGGGTAAAGCGGTCATTGCGAAGGAAATCCGGGTGGAGTGAGGGGCCGGAAAGAGAAATTCTTATTAGTTATAGTTTTTTTATGCATCATTTGGTATGATATGAATTGGGTAGACACTGTCTACCCAATTTCCAATATTGAGATAGGAGGACAGTGCAATGACAAATACACAGGCATGGGATTATGCGGTGGGTATGATAAAAGTTGACGGCCTTGAGCCTACAGAGGAATTTAAAAAATATATTGAGAAAGAAAAACGTGGTGAGGTTACGATGGCAGATATCAAGCAGTATCTCGATAAAAAATATAAAGTAAAAGAGGGGTAGCCTATGCGGGATGTTTATCTTTATGAGGATTGTAATGTCCTGCGAAATCGTTTGAATATAAAGGATAAAACACTTCTTAATGATGCGGAGGCGGACTATGTGACATATCGCTTGAAGGAGATTGCGCTGAATCCTTTGCCGGGAGCATACGATTACGAGCATCTTTTAAGGATGCATAAATATAGGACAATTACCACTTTTTGCTGCCAATATGCTGATGAGATTGGCCTGAATCCCAATCGTGAATTGTTTGAAAATAGTGCACTGTATTTTAGAACTGCATTGGTAGCATACAATGCTGTATTTGATGACCTGGGGGATTTATCAAAGAAAGAATATCTGATAAAGATTGTGCAGGACGCTGTTATGCACGATGAGGCATTATAATTTCAAGTTCGGGAGGAGAAAATGATGGGAAAGAAGACTAACAGGCTTTTATATGTGATTTTTGGCATTCTTGCGGCCTTGTTTCTGGCCCTTGTGCCGTTTGCGGCGGCAAGGAGGGAAGAACTGCTGGCGGAGGGGGATATTGAACTGGCGGACTTCTCCATTACGATGGGGATTATAGGGGCGGTAGGCTGTCTGGTATTTGTGGGAGTCATCGTCCTGTTTTTGATAAGAGACAGGAAAATAAGCAGGAGGCAGAAGCTTTTTGCGCAGGAGCTGGAAAAGACGCCGCTGTTTGGCCGCTGGATTCTGGAGGAGGAGAAGCAGCTTAAGGGAAAGCTGCGCATGCCCCGTCTGCTTGCCGGCGTTTTAACGGTGCCTATGCTCGTGAATATGGGGTATATGCTGATTTTGATTCTGGACGAAACCGGCGGAAGGTATCTGTTTCAGACGGCCGCTTTTCTGTTTTGCCTCTTTGTGGTCTGTTTTGTGTGGTGGATTACGGATTACTGGAGACAGTTTTTCCGCCCGCTGATGCGCGCTGTGTCAGTGCAGCTGCCCTCTTCTGCGGAGAAAGAGCGCTTTGCGGAGCAGCTTTTGAAGGAGGGCACGGGCATGTTTTCCTATGAGGGCGGGCCGCAGTCCATGGCGTCCACGGCCTGGGTTGCGGAGGACTATTCCTACTTCCGCCAGCTTCGGAAGAGCCGGATTATAAAAAACCGGGAAATTGGCCGGGTGATTTTGAAGAAAGATTCGTACACTATGGGGCTGCGGTCTCATTTCAGGGTCTGCTTTGTCATCGAAGCGTACATAAACGGCACGGAAGAAAATGTCTGGCGCGGGTATTTTCACACGCAGGAGGAGGCGTACCATGCACTGGCTATCTTAAAGAAAGGCGGCATAGCAGCCCCGCAGGGCACAGGATATGAGCGGTAACAGACAGGGCGGTGGGGATGGTTCACATCTACCCCGCCGCCCTTTTTGGACTTTTTATGATCTTTTCCACTTCTCCTGTTTATGCCCCTGCTGTTCCAGACGGCTTCTCAGTTCCTCCAAAAAGTCAAGGAATTTTTCTCTCTCTTCTACTTGAACGATATTTGTGATACCTGCCATTGTCTTGCTTCCGGTATCGTAGATATTAAGCTGTTCGCCGTAATTGCCATAACCCTTGCGGTAGAGCAGCCATGCCTCTTTTATCTTTGCATGATAGTTCACTCCGACTACCGCGCTCATATCAACAAAAAATACTTCCGAATGCTGCGTCAGTTCCCTGTCAATCTGCACCATACCGACCTTCCAGTCACTCTTCCGATAGCCGACAATATAATAGTAAAACGTGGTGGTATTCGTATCAAATACAAAACCCTTCTCAAATTTTGATGTAGTCTGACTCGCGCGGAGAATCTCATAGCTGTCCCCGTCCTCAACCGCCTCATTCCACATCCTTCGCATGATCTCTTTCTTCTGCTGGCAGTCCGCCGCATCATACTCCAATTCCTTCGGTTTCCTTGAAAATATGCCCATTTGATTTTCCTCCCTTTTTGTATAAATTTCAGGCAACTAATCCCGATTTATTGGTTTGTTCTGAGAGAAATTATACCATACCCAATTATGAAAAACAATCCTCGTTCTACGTCCGTTCCGCTTCATCCTAACGGCAAAACCGTATGCACTACTGGCGGCTATTGGCAGGCTTTGCGGTGGCTCTGACTGCGTTCATCTTGACATTTGCGACCATATGCTGTAGTCTATAATAAAGACCACAGCATATGGTCTGTGAGAGGAGAAGGAAACGCATGGCAGAGATACAGTTGGGTGTTATTGAGGCACGATATGCGGATATGATTTGGGCGCATGAGCCGGTCACTTCGTCCGAGCTGGTAAAGCTGACAGCGGCGGAATTTAACTGGAAGAGAACCACGGCGCATAATGTATTGCGGAGGTTGATAGACAAAGGGCTGTTCCGGAATGAAAACGGCGTGGTAACTTCCGTAATCTCCAGAGATGAATTTTATTCCATGCAGAGCAGACAATATGTGGAAAACACCTTTTCCGGATCTCTTCCGGCATTTATCGCCGCATTTACGCAGGGGGGCAGGATTACAGCGGAGGATGCGGAGGCAATCCGCAGAATGATTGACCGGGCAAAGGAGTGAGGGTATGGGTGATATTTTCCTGAAATTATTGAATATGAGTATTACTGCAGGGTGGTTCATATTGGCTGTTTTATGTATCCGGCTGCTATTCAGAAAGATGCCCAAATGGGTAATCTGCCTGCTGTGGGGCGTTGCGGCGCTGCGACTGATTTGCCCGTTTTCCGTTGAGAGTCCGTTCAGCATGGTGCCAGGTACAGAGCCTGTAAAAACAGGCGCTATTGTGGAGGGAGAAGTACAAAGGGATATACCGTTTATAGACAGCCGCCTGACGTTTGTGCAGAATACGATAAATCCGATGCTGGCGGAGCGCTTTGCGTATACTGAAACGGACAGCGCCACGCCATTGCAGGCAGGCTTATACGCTGCCGCTCTGGTCTGGGCCGGCGGTATGCTTCTGCTGATAATCTTTGCAATGGGCAGCGCGGTAAGACTGCATAAGCTTATCAGAGAAGCGGTATGTGTCAGAGACAATATTTATATTTGCGATGCTGTGACATCGCCATTTATTTTGGGGATTTTCAGGCCGCGGATTTATCTTTCTTCCACGCTGGGAGAGGGAGAGCTGCGCTATATTGCCGCGCACGAATCGGCGCATCTGAAAAGAAAAGACCACTGGTGGAAAGCGCTGGGGTATTTCCTGCTGTGCATTTACTGGTTTCATCCCCTTTGCTGGATAGCATACGCCCTGCTCTGTAAGGACATTGAGCTGGCATGCGATGAAAAAGCGGTCAGGGAAATGACATTCCATGAGAGAAAGGAGTATTCCAGAGTGCTGCTTTCCTGTGCAGGCCAGAGAAGACTGATTATGGTGTGTCCGCTGGCTTTTGGGGAGGTAGGGGTCAGGGAAAGAGTAAAATCCGTATTGAATTATAAAAAGCCGGCGCTGTGGATTGTGATAGCGGCAGTAACGGTATGTGTGATATTTGCGGTATGCTTTCTGACCAACCCTGTAAAAGAGTATCCGATTGGCATTACAACACCGACAGGGAACGCCGTTCCCGAAAAATATATTTCTCTGCAGGTGGAGGAAATGCCGGTGGAAAACGATACGGCGCAGGATATCGTGCTTTATGAACAGCCGGAGGCTGACAAGGTCTGCATAAAAGTACAGCCCTCCATGGTAAGAGAGTACGCTTATTATTATTATATTCCTGCAGATAGCGATCAGGAATGGCTGTCAGCACAGGTGAAGGCGCTGGATTTGGAAGGAAAGCCGTTTGACAGGCGATGGGAAGGCCATAAGGAAAAAGGCTGGCAGATAATCTATAATGATATAGAAATAAGAGTGTTTGAAGGAGGATATTTATACTACACTTATGACGGCGAAAACGGAGTAATGGAGTGCTTTATAGAAGCGCCTAAGCTATGCGACTATATACAGCTTATGCTGATAGAGAAAATCGGTTATCAAACCTGTGACGTCTCCGATATAAAGGATATTGTATCCGCTAAGCTGGATGTCAAGTCTACTTTTACCGGCGGGCAGTTTTACAGCCAGACCATAACAGACAAAGAGACACTGCAAGTGTTTGAAGAGTGGTTTCGTAATGCGGAATATATACCTTTTGGAACAGAGTGCGGAACACAATGCGCCTGTCTGGAACTGACGCTGGCAGACGGAAATGTCTTGAGGCTGTCTATGGCGACAGACAGCTGCCCGAATTTCCATATAGACGGCGTTGCCTATGATTATCGTCCGACCACAGATTGGAATAACAGCGCGTTTTACGAATACTTTGATGAAATACCGTGGGAGCTTCCGCTTTCATTGAAAAAAACGGTGCAGTGAAGTAAAATAGAATAAGAAACGGCAAACGCGCATAAAGGCGGGGAAAGGAGACGGGATAATGGAAAGAGAATTTCATCCAAGCGAAAAGGCAGTAAAAATTGTGGAAAAAATCAAGGAGATGACGGCGGCGCCGGTTATCCGGATGAAGCGGAAAGAGGGGGAGGCGCAGCCGGCGCTGACGGACAGTAAGCTCGGCGGCGTGCCCTATTGGGATCTGAAGAAGGCGTACCCGGCAGACAGCGAGGGGAAAAGCATGATGATGCTTGTGCAGATTAATTTTTCGGATTTGAGCGGGCTTGATACGGATTTGCCGAAGGAGGGCATGCTGCAGCTCTTCATCCGGACGGACGACGACGTCATGGGAATGGACTTTGATGAGCCGGCGTCCCAGAAGGACTTCCGTGTGATCTTCCATGACACGGTAGACGCGGATGTCACGCCGGAACAGGTGCGGGCGCTCGGCATTACAACTGCGGAGGAAAACGAAGAGTATTCGCCGGTTTTCCGGACGGCGGCGCTTTCGTTTGAGGCCGGCACAGACTATTTGAATCCGGATGTGACGGGCTTTGCGGGTGTTTTCGTACAGGCGGTGAAGGCGGTGACGGGAGACGCGGTTGAGGCGGATGAATGGTACAAGTATTTTGAGGAAGAGGACTGCTCTTACATGTATGCGCAATTGTCGGGATTTGCGCACAAAATATTCGGCTACCCGGCATTTACGCAGACAGATCCCAGAGAATATATGACGGAGGAGGATGCGCGGTATTACGACACGGTTTTGCTGCAGCTTGATTCGGATATGGGGAAGGACGGCGGAGATTACGTTTTGTGGGGTGACTGCGGCATTGCCAATTTGTTTATGAACCGCGAAGCGTTAAAGGCGGGGGATTTTAGCAGGGTCGTATATAACTGGGACTGCTGCTGAGGATGTGCTGATTTATTCAGCGCTTTTTCAGAGCCTCTGACGGATGCGGGGAGGTATAACAGGGAAAGGTGAGAGGGAGACGGTGATGGAGGATTGTCTGCGGTTATTTGATGCGGGAACGGCGCAGTGGTTTCGGGAGACGCTGGGGAGTCCCACGCGGATACAGGAGGAAGCATGGCCTGCGATTGCGTCCGGCAGCCACGTGCTGGTGTCGGCGCCCACGGGAACCGGAAAGACGCTGTCGGCATTTCTGGTGTTTCTGGACAGGCTCAAAAGGCAGGCGCAGGAGGGAAGCCTGGAGCCGCGATTGCAGCTGATTTATGTGTCGCCGCTCAAATCCCTTGCCGCGGATATTCGGGAGAATCTGCGGCGGCCGCTGGCGGGAATCGGTGGAGAGGCGCTGGTGAAGGTGGCGGTCCGCACGGGTGATACCACACAGCGGGAACGTCAGCAGATGGTGAGAAAACCGCCGCATATCCTGATTATTACGCCAGAATCCCTGTATTTGATGCTTACGAGCAAAACGGGGCAGAATGTCCTGTGTACTGCGCAGGCGGTGATTCTGGACGAGCTGCATGCGCTGATTGACACGAAGCGCGGGGCGCATCTGATGCTGTCGCTTGCAAGGCTGGATGCCCTGTGCGGCAGACCGCTCCAGCGTATCGGGCTTTCCGCGACCATCTCGCCGCTTGAGACGGCGGCGCAGTATCTTGCGCCCGAGCCGGTCCGCATCGCCGCGCCGCCGATGCAAAAGCAGGTGGAGCTGCGGATTCTGGGCTGCTATGCGGACAGCAGAAAACGAAGAAAGGATCCTGTCTGGGAGGAGCTTTCTGCGCTGGTATACCAGTACTGCATGGGGAACCGGAGCGTGATTGCCTTTGTGGAGGGCAGGCGGTATGCGGAGAAGCTGGCGTATTATGTGAATCTGCTGGGCGGGCAGGATTTTGCGCGTGTCCATCACGGCAGCCTTTCCAAGGAGCAGCGCCGGGAGGTGGAGGAGTCCCTGCGGGAGGGCCGCCTGCGGCTTTTATGCGCGACCTCTTCCATGGAGCTTGGTATCGATGTGGGTGAAATCGATCAGGTGCTTCAGGTAGGCTGTCCGCGCACCATTTCCGGAACCATGCAGCGTCTGGGCAGAGCAGGGCACAACCCGTCCCGCACCAGCGTGATGTATCTGTTTCCGCGGACGCCGGCCGAGAGTGTTCTGTGCGGAATGACGGCGCGGCTTGCGTCAGAGGGAAAGGTGGAGCAGATGAGTCCGCCGGAGGGCTGCTTTGACGTGCTGGCGCAGCATCTGGTTTCCATGGCTGCTTTTAAGAGCTATACGCTGGATGAGGTGATGGAAATTCTGCCAAGGGCCTGGCCGTTTCGGGCGGTTACGCGGGAGGATGTGGAAGCCGTGCTGGAAATGCTGGCCGGTGATTATGAGCACAAAAGGGATGTTCCCGTCCGTCCCCGAGTCCTTTATGACCGGATTCACGCAGTTGTGGAGGGGGACGGGTACAGCAGGATGCTTGCCGTCTCGGCAGGAGGAACGATTCCGGATAAGGGGCTTTATGCCGTGCGCACGGAGGAGGGGGTAAAGCTCGGGGAAGTGGACGAGGAGTTTGTCTATGAGACGCGGCTGGGAGACCGCTTCATATTAGGCGCTTTTGCGTGGAAGGTGACCAATATCGGCCGGGACGCCGTGACGGTAGTGCAGGCGCCGGTAGAGGGGGCGCGCCTTCCGTTCTGGAAAGGGGAGCTTAAGGGCAGGAATAAAGAGACCGGAATCGCTTTTGGCAGGATTCTCCGGCAGCTGCAGGCGGCGGAAGAAGGCGGCAGACTCCGGGAGGCGTTGGCTGGTCTGGGGCTGGATGACACCGCGTCGAAGGCGGCGGAGGGGTACTTAAAGCGTCAGATAGAGGTGACCGGCGGGCTGCCGGACGACAGGACGATACTGGTGGAGCATTTCCGAGACCAGTCCGGCAACAGCCAGCTGATGGTGCACTCCGTTTTCGGGCGCAGAATCAATGCGCCGCTTGCGCTGCTTGCCGCGCAGTATCTGAAGGAGCAGACGGAAATGAATGTAGGCAGCGTGGATGAGGAGGACGGATTTTTGCTCTACGCCTATGGCGACAGAACCTTGCCGGAAGGGCTTTTGCACCGAATCAATCCGGATACGGCGGAGGGGCTTCTGTCCGTGATGCTTCCGGCTACGCCCGTTTTTAACATGGCTTTCCGGTATAACTGCGGCAGGGCGCTGATGATGGGCGTGCGGGGGAACGGCAGGCAGCCTCTGTGGATGCAGCGGCTGCGCAGCTCGGAAATGCTGGATCAGGTCGTGCGGGAGAAGGAGCATCCGCTGATTCGCGAGACCAGGCAGGAGTGTATGCGCCAGCTGTGGGACACGGCCGGCGTGCGGGAGCTGCTTGAGCGCATCCGCTCTGGCGGAGTGATGGTCCGGGAGGTTTATACGGAGACGCCGTCCCCAATGTCCCTGCCGCTGCAATGGGGGCAGGAAGCAGCTGTTATGTATGACTATTATCCGACGCCCGGCGGCGTCCATGCGGCGGTGCAGGAGACGCTTGCGCAGGAGGCGGAGCTGCTGCGTCCGGGTGCGAGGGAGCTTTCGGCGGTGCAGGAGCGCAGGTCGCTGCCCGGGAATGAGCAGCAGACGCATTCCCTTTTGATGACGGAGGGAGACCTGGCGGCGGGCGAGCTTGACATTCCGATTGAATGGCTGGAAGCGCTTGCCGCGCAGGGAAGGGCGCTCTATCTCGAACAGGGGCTTTGGATTGCTGCGGAGCAGGAGGCGGCATATGCCGCGGCGCTGGAAGCGCGGGAGGATATGGAGGAAGCGCTTCATATTGTCAGAAGGATGCTTCGCTACCGCGGCGCGGCAAGCGCGCGGCAGACGGCGCTGCGGTATGGCTGGCAGGAGGCGTATGCGTGCCGGCTGCTGGAGGAGCTGTGCGGCAGACAGGAGGCCGTGGGGCAGCAGGAAGCGGGTGAGACGCGGTATTACCATGCGCAGCTTTACAAACGCGCCCGCACGAAAACCCTGAAAAACCGTAGGGAGGAAGCGGCGACCTGTGCGCCGTGGGACTATGCGGCACTGCTGGCGTCGCGGATACAGCGCTCCGCGCCGGCGCAGGAGTGCCTTGAAATGGCGCTTTCTTCGCTTGCGGGAACGGCATACCCGGCGGCGGCCTGGGAAGAATTCCTGCTGCCGGCAAGGGTGAAGAACTATCGGGAGAATCTGCTGGACGGCCTGCTTTCGGAAGGGGAGTATTTCTGGCACATGGAGGAGGGCGGCAAAGTCCGCTTCGACCGCACCGGCCGGATTGACTGGGATCGGGACTGCGCGGACCCGGCGGCGGATGAAAGCGAAGCGCTTCCGGAGAAGGAACGGCTTGTGCTGGAGGCGCTGGCCAGAAGGGGCGCAAGCTTCGCACAGGCCTTGAGCGGGACGCTGCCCGGAGAGTCGCTCTACGGCGTGCTGCTGTCGTTGATGGAAAAGGGGCTTATCTGCGCGGACAGCTTTGTTCCGGTGCGTCAATGGCAGGACAGGGAAAAGAACGAGAAAGCCGTCGCCCGGCGGCGGGTTGGCGCGCGTGTGAAAGCGCTGCATGCGGGGCGTTATGATCTGGTGCGGCCGCTTCGCGCGCTTACGGTTCAGGAGCAGATGGACGAATGCTTTGACCGGTATCTGGTGCTGTGCAGGGAGACGGCGGCAGCGTATGGCCTGCCGTGGCAGGAGGCGCTGGCGCTTCTGCGGGTACAGGAGTACACAGGGCAGGTGCGCAGAGGATATTTTGTGCGGGGCCTCTCCGGCGCGCAGTTTGTGCGGAGCGGGGATTTTGGCGGTGTGACCGCCGCTCTCCGGCACCCGCAGCAGGAATGGATCTGGCTTAATGCGGCGGATCCGATGCAGCCGTGGGGAAAGCTGCTTCCCCATGAGGCGGGCAGGGCCTTTGTCAATGTGCCGGGGACGGCGGCGGCGCTTCGGGGCGGCCTGCCTGCCGCGGTTTTTGAGCGGCAGGGCAGGACGCTGCGCGTTTTTGACATGGAGGGGCTGGAGGAAGCCCTGCGCCTGTTCGCGCAGGAATACAAGATGAAGCGTATTTTTGCGGGGAAGAAGCGCATCGTCGTCAAGGAGTATCCGGCCGATGCGGCGGCCTGCCTGGCGGCGGCCGGATTTGCGCGGGAGATTCAGGATTATGTGTTGTACCGGTGAAGGTCTTGGGTGTCAGGAAAGGAAGTAGCTGGGAAGTGGTGAAGAAAAAGCGATGGAAGAGAGCGGCATTTGTGTTTGCGCTTATACCGGTGTTCATGCTTGCCGGCTGTGCAGACCCGTCCGGAAGATGCTTCCGGGAGGCCTCTGCCGTTTTGGACGGAGGAGCGCAGGCGCTGAAGGCGGCTGCGTGGCAAAGTGTATCCGGGGTAACGGCGGCCGGACAAAACGGCAGGCATTTGTTCGCCGAGGAAGGCACACTCTGGACGCATGATATGCGGTATGTGGAAGGCAGCTTTGAGTATGTGGAGGATACGGAGACGCTGTGGCAGTGGGAGTGCGGTAAGCTGGTGAAAAGGCGGACATGCGTTTTTACTGAGAGTGAAGCGGGCGTGCAGATAACCTGTTATGAGACAGGACGTGCAAAAGCGCTGTTTTCGGAGTTTATCCGTGCCGAGGAGTGGGGTCAGAGCGCGGAGCGCGTACAGCGGCTGTACGAGACCTTTTATGACGGGCTGGCGCCCGGGGAGGCCTATGCGCTACGCCATGTCAGGAAAGGCGAACAGGAATATATACCGCAGGCGCTTGCGGACGGGCTTGCGGAGGCGATGCTTGCGGGAACGGATGCGTCGTATCTGGATGCCCTGCGTGTCGGCAGTATGCTTACGGCGGAGGAGATAACGGCGCTTGCAGGGGAAAGTGACGATATTCTGCAGGATCAGGCACAGTGGCAGGATGCGGCCGTAATAGCGGCGGATATGGACAACGACGGCATTGAGGATCTTCTTGCGCAGTGCTATTACGGGGGAAGCCATGGGTTTGCGGATTATGTGCTTTTCCGGGGGCTTGCGGACGGAAAATATGCGGGGAGCAGCAGAGTAGAAGGCGTGGTGCAGGACTTCGGCGTGCTCCGCTATGCAGGCGAGAATTATCTGTGGCACAAGGATTTTGACTATGGAAGCAAGATCGACAGCGGATACACGCTTTCGTATTACACGGACGGCAGTGTGGCGGAGGTGCTGGAGCTTCGATTTGTGCCGCAGGCGTATGATATCCGGCTGGCGATGTGTGCGGATACGCGGTATCAAAAGCTGGCGGCGGGTACGATGGCGGCGGCCGTCTCCTATAAGGACCGGACAGAGGCGTATGAGATATTTGCCGGAAGCGCGGAGACGGAGGCCGGCAAGGACGCGGAGGAGCGTTTTTTATGCGATGTGGACAATGACGGAGAGCAGGAGGCGTATACCAGGCTCATATGGACGCCGAGCAATCTGGGGACGGTGACGGGGATTAATTTTATCGGTGAAGAGGATGCGGGGCTGTCTCTGGTCAGAGAGGCTGCGCAAAGCGGCGCAGGAGATTTGATTATGCTGTGGTTTGACCGCTGCGGGGAGGAGACTATCCTGAACGCGCTGTGCCGGACGGGTCTGGACGACTTTGAAATCACGGGATATTTTGTCACGGAAACAGAATATAAGGCGGTGTATCACATAACGGCGGCAGCCTCTTATGAGGTGCGGCAGCGGCGCAGCGCCCCGTTTAGGGAGGCGTACCGGACGCCGTATGAATGATGGAAAGAAGGCAGGTAAAGACAATGAACGCGGTGAGAAATTATCAGAAGGAGCTGGATAAGCTGCTGGAAGGGCTTTGCGGGAAAGAAGCGCCCACACTCTTTTTGCACAGCTGCTGCGCGCCCTGCAGCAGCTATGTGCTGGAATATCTGCGGCAGTATTTTCGGATTACGGTCTTTTATTATAACCCCAATATTTCCATGGAGGAGGAGTATCGCAAGCGGGTGGCGGAGCAGAAACGGCTGATTGCGGCCTACAATGCGCAGGGCGGTGTGGATGCCGGCGCTGCGGGCCGGCAGTGTTTCCCGATAACGGTGGTCGAGGGCGATTATGAGCCGACGGCGTTTTTCCAGATTGCGAAGGGATTGGAGCAGTGTCCGGAGGGCGGCGGGCGCTGCTTTGCGTGCTATGAGCTGCGCCTGAGAAAGACGGCCGGGCTTGCGCGCGCGGGGCAGTATGACTATTTTGCCACGACGCTGACCATCAGTCCGCTCAAGAACGCGGCGAAGCTCAATGAAATCGGGGAACGGCTTGCAGCGGAATACGGCGTCGCCTGGCTGCCGTCCGACTTCAAGAAAAAGAACGGCTATAAACGCTCGATAGAGCTGTCCGCGGAGTACGGCCTGTACAGGCAGGATTACTGCGGCTGCGTGTATTCCCACAGAGAAGGGGATTAAGGAAACGCGTTAATCAGCGTTTCCCTAATGGATTGCCACATACCCGGTATCGGAAACGATTTGCTGCCCCTGCGGGCCGGTCATCCATTCCAGAAACGGCTCGATGGTGCCCTTTGTATCTGCCCGGTTCGCCACAGTAATGGCATAAAGCTGCGTAGTATAAGGGTATTCTCCGGATTGAATCGTTTGAGCATCCGGGTAAAGGCCGTCCACAGAAAGCAGCTTAATCCCTGCCGCGCCTTCATCTGTTTGAGCCATCATAACCGTCGTATAATAACGAAAGCTGTAGCCTAGGGAGGAAGCTCCGTTGTCATAGTCGGCGGTCTGCCTTACAACGCCGCCCATGGCTGTTTCATATTCTGATTCCAGAGGTTCTCTTAAAGGCGTGCCGCCCATAAAATATTCCATCATGGTCTGGGAACCGGAATTTTCAGGACGCTGAAAAGCAAGAATGCGCTGATTTTTGCCGCCGACGTCGCGCCAGCTGCTTATCCGGCCGGAATATATATCGCGAAGCTGCTCCGAGCTGAGGTTGTTCACCGGATTTTTTTCATTTACAAAAAAGACAAAGGCTTCTTTTCCGATGGGCGTTAATTTCAGCGCCACGCCCGCATCCGTGGCCATTTTAAGCTGCGCTTCGGAGGGCTTTGCGCCGAAGAAAATATCAATCTCCCCTGCAATCAGCTTTTCATAGGCATAAATCGTGTTGCTGAACTGAATGGGCATGACGGTATCCGACTTGGGCGCGCCCGCCTTTTTCTGAATTTCGCCGATATTGGAATAGCAGGCGTTTGCAAAGGCAGAATAGACGGGATACGCCGCTTCGGCTCCGTCCATAATGGGCATTTCCTCCGGCTTATTGATGCAAAAGGAGGAAGGCTCCGCCAGCTTTGCCAGAATATTCTCCTCGTTTTCCACGGAATAGGGGCGCAAATCAATGCTGGAATACCCGCCCGCATAAGAGAAATTGTAGGAAGGCCGCGCCGTATCCACAATGTTTTCGCGATGTCTGAAAAGCATAAATTCACTGAACGCATAGGCGCAGAGGATAAGGGCAAAAAAAACTGACACCAGAATCTTTTTATAAGAGGCGGCGTGCGTCGGTTTTGCACCTGTCCTTTTGGCTGAGAGCCGTTCTCCCACCGCAAAGCCTGAAATCAGGACAAAATCGTAGAGCAGATTCCAAAGCAGTGTGGAATGCCACAGGCCAAGTCCGGATAACTGTATGTCTGTCATGTGATCGCAAACAGAAAAGCCGAACAGATGAAAGGTCCAGAAGCCAATCAGCAGCGCTGCTATATCGCCGGTCGAATCCAGCGCGTTGCATATGCCCACATTTATTAAATACCATATAAGCGGCACAAAAAGCGGCGCATAAAGACCAATCCTGCCGGCTGGAACGCGGAAACGCCGGGCTTTCCGGATCACATATCCGTATCCGCACATGATGAAAAAACAGGGAATCAACAAAAGCAGGGCATATACCGCCATCGGCATGTATGCGCTGATAATATCGCCCCAAAGCAACGGAAGCCCCGCCGTCATCAGCAGCGTAAATATCAGCGTCAGGATAAAAAAGACCATATCCTACGCACTTCCCTTCTTTATCAAATTGCACGTTGCAACTTTTTTCTGTATCTTCCAAATGTGTGTTTTTTTATTTTATTAGAAAAGGCGATAGGGTGTCAATATGCAAAACGCCGAAACGGCGGTCCTTTTGGAGGAAGCGGCAGGTGTGGGCATGAGCGCGCGACCGGCAAAGGGGGCGAAGATTGCAGTGGAAAAAAAGAAGCAGGTTTGCTATAATGGGAAAAGATAATAAAACAGGAAGGGTTTGGAGATACAATGAAAAAAATACTGGATTTGATTTCGGAAGAGATGATGAACGCGTTTGAGGCGGCGGGCTACGACAGGGAGCTTGGCAGAGTGACCGTCTCGAACCGGCCGGATTTATGCGAGTATCAGTGCAACGGCGCGATGGCGGGCGCAAAGCAGTACAAAAAGGCGCCGATTATGATTGCAAACGATGTGGCGGCAAAGCTTACGGACAGCGCGGTATTTCAGACAGCGCAGGCCGTTGCCCCCGGTTTCCTGAATCTTGTGCTGACAGACGCGTTTGTCGGCGATTATATCAGGGGAATGCGCGCGGAGGAAAAATACGGCGTGGAGGAGACCGACAGGCCGCAGGAGATTGTGATTGACTACGGCGGGCCCAACATCGCCAAGCCGCTCCATGTCGGGCACCTGCGCTCCGCGATTATCGGCGAGAGCGTTAAGCGAATCGAGCGGTATATCGGGCATCATGTGACCGGGGACGTCCATCTGGGCGACTGGGGGCAGCCGATGGGGCTTGTGATGAACGAGCTGAAGGCGCGCAGTCCAGAGTTGGTTTACTTTGACGAGAGCTATACGGGAGAATACCCCGCAGAGCCGCCCTTTACGGTGGCCGAGCTGGAGGAGATTTATCCCTTTGCGAGCAAGTGCTCCAAGGAGGACGAGCAGTACAAGGCGGATGCGATGGCGTGCACCTACAAGCTGCAGAGCGGCGTGCGGGGATACCGCGCGCTCTGGCAGCATATTATCGCGGTTTCCGTGGTGGATTTGCGGCGCATTTATGACAATATGGGCGTTACGTTTGATCTGTGGAACGGCGAGTCCTCGGTGCGGGATCTGATACCGGGGATGGTGGAGGAGATGAAGGCGGGCGGACATGCGTATATCAGCGACGGCGCGCTGGTTGTTGACGTGAAGGAGGAGACCGACACAAAGGAGATGCCGCCCTGCATGCTGCTTAAATCGGACGGGGCGTCTTCGTACGCGACGACAGATCTTGCGACGATTAAGATGCGTATGGAGCAGAACCATCCGGACGCGCTTATTTATCTGACAGACAAGAGACAGGAGCTTTATTTCCAGCAGGTGTTTCGCTGCGCGCGCAAGACAGGCCTGATCAAGCCGGAGACAAAGCTGGTGCACATCCCGTTCGGAACGATGAACGGGAAGGACGGAAAGCCTTTTAAGACGCGCGACGGCGGCGTTATGCGTCTTGAAAACCTGATACGGGAAGTTTATGACGAGATGCTGCGCAAGATTACAGAGACCCGCGGGGCGGAGAATGAAGAAGCAAGGCAGACTGCGGAAACGGTGGCATATGCGGCGCTGAAATACGGAGATTTGTCGAATCAGGCAAGCAAGGACTATATTTTTGATATAGACCGTTTTACCTCGTCCGAAGGGGATACCGGTCCGTATATTCTGTACACCATCGCGCGCATCAAGTCCATTCTCGCCAAATATGTCCAGGACGGCGGCGATTTGCAGGCGGTATATTCCTGTATCCCCGCACCGTCCACGGAGGGCGAGAAGCAGCTGATGATGGCGCTTGCAAAATATAACGCATGCATCGAGGCTGCGGCACAGGAGTATGCGCCGCATAAAATCTGCGCGTATATTTACGAGCTGGCAAACGCGTTGAACCATTTTTACCATGAGACCAAAATCCTTGCCGAGGAGAATGCGGAAAAGAAGGCGGGCTGGATTGCGCTCCTGCTCCTCACAAGGGATGTGCTGGAGACTGCGATTGACCTGCTTGGCTTTTCCGCACCGGAGCGCATGTAGACGGCGGAGTCCTTTATACGTTTGCCGTAAAATCAATCATATGATTCTATTCGACAAATGGAAGTGCATGCAGAAGATACTTCTGATAAGGCACCGTGCGTATGCGTCTTTGGAGGATGCGTATTCTTTTTTGCAGGCCTGCCAGTCCGGGACTGTCTGAGGTGATTTTGTGATAAGAAAGCTGAGATACGGCAATACGAATACCTTCTTCATTCAGGGAACAGGCGGGGGCCTGCTGATTGACACGGATACTGCCGGCACATTGCCTGCATTTTATAAGGCAATGAAAGAACACGACATTAAAATCCGTGATATTTCTTATGTCCTGGCAACACACTATCATCCTGATCATATGGGCCTGATAAGCGCGTTAATAAAGCAGGGAATAAAGCTTTTGCTGATAGATACACAGAAGCCGTATGTTCATTTTGCCGATGAGATTTTTGGAAGAGATAAACGATTAAAGTACGAGCCTGTCAATACGGATAACGCGATCATTATCAGCAGCGGGGAGAGTCGGGCGCTTCTTAAAAATATAGGCATCGCGGGAGAAATCATATCCACGCCAAGTCATAGTGCGGATAGCATATCCTTCGTTTTGGACAATGGGATTTGCTTTGTGGGAGATTTGGAACCTGTCGAATACCTTGATGCCTATGCTGACAATGTGAAGTTAAAAAGGGACTGGGAGCTTGTGATGCGTTATCATCCTAAAATGATATACTACGCGCACGCAAATGAAAAATACTATAATGGATGAGCTTTAAAATATCGGCTGCGGCGGGCGCGTTATGCGCTGTCTGCCTGCTGTATGGATTTAGCAGAGATTTTCCGTTTCGGGGAAGTCTCTGTTTTTTGTTAAATCCGCATTGGAAGGTTTGCCGCCAACAAAGCCTATAAAAAAACCGCACCTAATTATAAAATAGTACACTGAAAAATTGTTTGAAAATTTCTATGATGAGAATAGAGAATTTGATTGCGTCGGAAGGGTGTGGGGAGGATACGAAAGGAGCGGGTGGATGAAAAACAGTAAATTGCCTGAAAGGACATGGAAGAAAAAACAGGAATGTGGCAGCAAAGAGCGGAAAGGGCTTGGTGTTTCTCTTTGCATACAGCTTATCATCGGATTTGCCGTACCAATCCTGTTTCTGATCGGAGTGGGAATCATATCCTATCGCAACGCATCTGCGGGCATGATTGAAAACTATGAAAATTCGGCCGTAAACGCGCTGGATATGACAATGGAATGTATGGAAAGAGGGTTTGCGCCAAGCATAGCCAATACCCTGGAGCTTGCAAACAATACGATGGTCTCCTCCTATGTACAGGGAGGATACGATTCGGACGGCTCCGCGCAAAGCACTGTAAGACAGTCGGTAGGCAAAGATATCATAGTAAAGCAGACCACAAATGATTTTATTGCAAACATACATATCATACCTGCCGGGGATATTTTGACAATGACAACGTCAAATGCCTCCAACACAAAGGCGCAGGGATTTATGAAAAGGCTGCGGGAATCCGAGGACAGCATTATGCTGAAGGAATCGGGAATTGTCTGGGGAAGCGCCCATCCCTTTGTGGATGAAAAAATGGGCCTTTCCGGGGAGGACTATATCTTATACTGCAGCTGCCGTGTCGGTACGGAGGAAAAAGGGGGACTTGTCATTATTGACATCAGCGCCAGGGCAATCCGTAATTTAATGGAAAAACTGGATTTTGGCGAGGGAAGTCATATTGCGTTTATCACCGCGGACGGAAAGGAGCTGGATCTTGAGGAGGGCGTCCGGATTTCCGATATGGATTTTTACAATGAAACGGAGGAGGAAACCACACGGTATGTAAATTATAACGGAACGGAATACTTTTATATGGTGCGCAAAAGCGATACGACCGGGGGGAGCTTTGTGGTGATGGTGCCCAAATCCTCCATCACGCAAAAAGCCGACAGCATAAGAAATATTACGCTGCTTATGGTGATACTTGCAGGCGCGGCGGCAATGATACTGAGCGTGGTTATTATCGCGGGAATCAGCGCAAACATCGGGAAAAGCATTCGTGCATTGGACGAGGTGGCGCAGGGAAATCTGACCGCCAAGCGGTTAAAAGCCAACAACCGTGAATTTGCGAAGCTTCACGCGGCAATTCAAAATACAATCAGAAAAATGAGAGGACTGATCGACGCGGTAAAACGGGTGATTGGACTGGTATTCGCTTCGGGGCTTCAGGTGAATGAGGCGAGTGCGGATGTAAGCAGCATGACCGGAGATATGCGCATGGAGATTGATGAAATCGGCCGCAATATTATAAGTGAAGATGCAGAAATCACTGTGTGCAGCCAGATGATGGAGGGATTATCCGCTAAGATAAAGCAGGTAAACGCGAATATAAGGGAGATGGTCTCGTACATAGATACAACGCAGGAAACCGTATCATCCGGTAAGGACATGATACAGCTGATGACAACGCAATCAGGAGCCACAAGCCAGGCAACGGAGGCAGTGAAAGAACAGGTAAGCTCGCTTGGCGACAAGCTTAAGGATATTGTTCAGTTTGTAAATGCGATTAAGGAAATAGCGGATCAGACAAATCTGTTGTCCTTAAATGCTTCCATTGAATCGGCGAGGGCCGGGGAAAGCGGAAAGGGCTTCAGCGTTGTCGCGGAGGAGATTCGCAAGCTGGCGGAAAGCTCGGGAAAGACCGCGGAAGAGATTCGAAGAGTAGTAGGAGAAGTGGAAAATCATGCCTCCCGCACCTTTGATAAGGTACGGGAAGCGGAGGCGTACGTGGGAATCCAGGAAAAGACCGTACAGGATACGGCGAAGGCCTTTGACCGAATCAATGAATTTATTGCGGAATGCATAAATCAGATGGAGGAAGTGGCAGTAGGAATCGAGGATATGAATACAGAAAGAAAAAATGCGCTTTCCGCCATGGAAACCATTCACAATTATTCGAAAGAGTCCGTAAAATCAGTGGATTCGGTAAAAGAAACGTTAAAACGGCAAATTGTCTGCGCAGAAAATCTCAGCCTGGAAGCGGAAGGATTAAAAGCGCATATGCAGCAGTTAGAAAAAACCATTGCGGCTTTTCGGCTGGAATAGACACGAATAAAAAGGAAGGGATGGAATTATGAGCAGCACACGGACAGGACGGTATGAATTTGTAGACGAGAAGGGGACCTTCCGGCTGGAGCAGCCGGAAAACGTAAGCTATTTATATTTTCCCGTGGCCGGGGAGCAGGGAATCAAGGGGGCTGTGACGCCAACGCTCGGCGGGGATTTAAAACGGAATCAGAACGAGTTTATTCTGCAGCCGGTCAGCGCGGAGGACCTTCATAACAATAAGTCCGGGAGAAATTTCTGGTGCTATATGGAAGACGGCGGATGCCTGTCCGTGACAGGAGCGTCTGCACAGGAGGAAGCGAGAAGATTTACCGGAGAGCAGTCGCACAGCGTATTGACGGCAGGGCCTATGTGGCATCAGGTGGAGAGAACCTTCGAAAAGGACGCCCTGTCGTCAAAGATAATCTCTTTTGTTCCCGTATCGGAATATAACGTGGAGATTATGCATGTAGAGATTAAGAATGAAGGAAAAGAGAAAATAACGATAGTCCCTACGGCGGCGGTTCCTTTATATGGAAGAAGCGCGGATAACATCCGGGATCACAGACATGTAACCTCCCTGCTTCACAGAGCGGTTACCGTCCCCAAGGGCGTACTCGTAACGCCGACGCTCTCCTTTGACGAGAGAGGCCACCAGGAAAACCACGTTACTTATTTCGTATGCGGCATGGAGGCAGACGGAACGGCTCCGGAGGGCTTTATGCCGGTTGTGGAGGATTACATCGGAGAGGGCGGGAGCTTTGCAAGACCGGAAAGCGTCATTTCCAATGTGCCGTACGACGCATGCGGCAGGCAATACGACGGCTACGAGATAGTGGGTGCGCTTCGATTTGCCAAAATGACGCTGCAGCCGGGTGAAAAGAGAAGCTACACCCTGTTTATCGGTGCGGAGGAAAGCAGGGAGGCGGTTGATTCCATGCTTTTGAGCTACGCCAATGAGCGTCTGGTTTTGAAAGCGCTGGCGGAGACAAAAAAATACTGGCTGGATAAGCTGAACGTTTCGTACGAGACAGCCGATTCGAATTTCGATAATTTTATGTACTGGGTTCATCTCCAGCCGATACTCAGGCGGATTTACGGATGCTCTTTTTTGCCGCACCATGATTACGGAAAGGGCGGAAGGGGCTGGCGGGATTTGTGGCAGGATTGTCTGGCGCTGCTGATTATGAGCCCCGACGGCGTAAGGCAGATGCTGGTGGACAATTACGGCGGAGTGCGGATTGACGGCAGCAATGCGACCATTATCGGGAATAAGCAGGGAGAATTTGTCGCGGACAGGAACAATATTACGAGAGTATGGATGGATCACGGTTTATGGCCGTTGATGACCACCCAGATGTATATCGACCGGACGGGGGATTTGTCGATTCTGCTAAAGGTAAATACATATTTTAAGGATAAGCAGGAAGCCAGGGGAACCGGCATTGACGAGGCATGGGACATATCCCTGCCGCCTGTTTTGACGGACAGGAGCGGCGCGCCCTATTACGGTACGCTCCTGGAGCATATATTGGTGCAAAATCTTACGGTATTCTATGAAGTAGGGGAGCATAATCACATGCGGCTGCGGGGCGCTGATTGGAATGACGCCTTGGATATGGCGCCGGAGAGGGGGGAAAGCGTGGCATTTACCGCGGCCTATGCGGAGAACCTTGAGCTGCTGGCCGGGTTGATTGGGCTTTTGGAGAAGGAAAAGGGAATGCGCTCCGTGGAGCTGCTGGCTGAGATAGAGCCGCTGCTGGAGACGGGAGAGGAGCTTTATGAAGATATCGACCGGAAAAGGAGGCTGCTGTCGGACTATTGTAAATCGTGCGCGCATCAGGTATCCGGCAGAAAGATATTTCCGGACAGCGGGCTTGTGAGAAAAAGCCTGCTGGAGAAGGCACAATGGCTCAAAGAACACATCCGCAGGACCGAATGGATTTCGGAGGGAGAGGAGTGCGGATGGTTTAACAGCTACTATGATAATCACGGCCGGCCGTGCGAGGGCAAAACGGAGCGCGGAGTCCGGATGATGCTGACCGGACAGGTGTTTACGATTATGTCAGGAACGGCGACAAAGGAGCAGACGGCAAAGATTATCAAAGCCGCGGACAGATACCTGTATCAGAAAGAGGTTGGCGGGTACCGCCTGAATACGGATTTTGGCGAGCTGAAAACGGATTTGGGAAGAATGTTTGGATTTGCATACGGACACAAGGAAAACGGCGCGGTTTTTTCGCACATGACAACTATGTATGCCAATGCGCTTTACAGACGGGGGTTTGCCGGGGAAGGGTATCGTGCCCTGCACAGCTTATATGAGCAGGCGTTTGATTTTGAAGTCAGCAGGATTTATCCGGGAATCCCCGAATACTTCAATGACAGGGGCAGAGGGATGTACCATTATCTGACAGGCGCGGCCAGCTGGATGATGCTGACTGTGATTACAGAGATGTTTGGGGTAAAAGGAAGGTGCGGCGCGCTGGTATTGGAGCCCAAGCTGCAAAGGGAGCAGTTTAGAGAGGGCAGGGCAGGAATCTGGCTGAGCTTCGGAAAAAGAAGATGGCACATTGTGTATGTGAACGAGGCAGGAAAGACGTATGGCGGGTACCGGATAGAGAATGTATACCTGGACGGCGGCAAAAGAGAATGCAGCGGGAAAGAGGCGGTTATTCCGTTGGCGGAAATAGAGCTGCTTGACGAAGAAATGATTCACGAGTTGATTGTGGAGTTGTAAAAAGGAGGTATGGAATATGAAAAAAGAAGAGACCGTGTACATCATGGAGAATTACGGCAAAAAATCGACCTTTGCAAGCTTTTTGCCGGGTATCAGCGGGATCCGGGGGATCCCAATCTGGTGCTTTTATGTGAATCGCGGACAGGGAGTCGTCAGCTTTGGCGTAGAGAACAAGGATCACGCCATTATGGAGTTTTATCCGGCGCATCAGGCGTACCAGAATGTAAAGAGAACGGGCTTTCGGACATTTATCAAAAAGGACGGAAAGGTATTGGAGCCCTTCCGCGACGAGAATATCCCGCACAGAATGTCGGTAGCGATGAACGGACTCGAGATAGAAGAAGATAACAAAGAGGAGGGACTTTTGACCGGAGTATCCTATTTTACGCTGCCCGAAGAGAAAATAGGCGCGTTGGTGCGAAGGGTAAGTATTACGAATACCGCAGAGAACGCGGTAGGGCTGGAAATCCTGGACGGAATGCCGGCGTGTATTCCCTATGGCGTGGACCAGGAAAGCATGAAAATGATGGGGCAGACGATTAAGGCATGGATGCAGGTGGATTACGCGGGGGCAATCCCGTATATGAAGGTGCGCGCAAGCACTGCCGATTCTGCTGCCGTGTCGGAAATCAACGGCGGGAATTTTTCGATTGGGAGTCTGGCGGACGGAACAAGGCTAAAAGCGATTACGGATCCGGAGGTTATATTCTCCTACGACCTGTCCTTTGAGAAGCCGGTGGCCTTTTGGGAGCAGAGCGTGGACGGATTGCTGCAAAAGCGGCAGGCGTGCGACAATCTTGTCCCCTGCAGCTTTTACGGGACTTTGGCGGACCTGGGGGCTGGAGAAACGCTTGTACTGTATCAGTTAATCGGGCAGGTGGAAAGCAAGGAGCAGCTTTTGGCATTTGCGGAGAAGACGTTTGACGCGGCTTATTATGAAGCAAAAAGGGAGAGGGCAGACGCCCTGACAGGAGAGCTGTGCCGGCACATCCGGACAAAGACGGCGGACAGAGATTTTGACGCGTACTGCCAATATACCTATATGGATAATGTGCTGCGCGGCGGGTATCCAATGAAGCTGGCAGAGGATAAGGTTTATTATGTTTATTCGAGAAAGCACGGCGATTTGGAGCGGGATTACAACTTTTTCAGCATGCTGCCGGAATTTTACTCCCAGGGTAACGGCAACTTCCGGGATGTGAACCAGAACCGGAGATGCGACACCTTTTTTGCGCCCTGTGTGGAAGACGAAAATGTGAAGACCTTTTACAGCCTGATACAGCCGGACGGCTATAATCCGTTGGGCGTGGAAAAGGTTACTTACCGGCTTGCGCCCGGGAAAGCGCGGCAGATTTTCAAAGCGCTTCCCGGAGACGAGGGAGAGCGCCTGAGTGCGGTGCTTGCGAAGCCGTTTACGCCCGGTATGCTTTGCAGGGAGCTGGAGCGCGCAGGCGGGACGGAAACGGAAAAGGAAGCGTATTTTCAAACGGTATTGCAGGAAGCGGAGGGCGTTGTAAACGGAAAATTCGGGGAAGGCTACTGGTCGGATCACTGGACGTATAACCTGGATCTTCTGGAAAGCTACCTTTCCATCTATCCGGAACGGGAGGAAGCGCTGCTGTATACAAAAAAATACAGCTATTACAGGCCGCAGGCAAAGGTGCGGAAACGGTTCTCGCGCTATGTCAAAACGGAGAAGGGAATACGTCAGTATGCCGCAACGGAAGCGCTGGAGGTAGAGGACGGGAGCGTGCTTTGCGATAACGGCGGGGCCGGGGACGTCATTTATGTGACATTGATGGAAAAGCTGATTCTGCTGTCGGTTACGAAGTTTGCAACGTTGGACGCCTATGGCATGGGCGTTGAGATGGAGGGCGGAAAACCGGGATGGTATGATGCCCTGAACGGCCTGCCGGGGCTGTTTGGCTCATCGGTGGCGGAGAGCTGTGAGCTTGCCAGGAATCTGGAATACACCGTCCGGGCGCTAAGACGTTATCCGAAGGAGGTGGAGCTGCTCGCCGGGCTTGCCGATTTTGTGAAGCAGGTGGAACAGATTGTAAAGGAAGAGAAGCAGGCGCTGTTGGAGGAGGAAAAGGTAATCTCTTTCTGGAATAAGGTAAACGACGCAAAGGAGGCTTATCGGGAGCAGGTATACGGGGGCGTTACGGGAGAACGAAAACAGCTTTCGTCCGGGTATCTGGCAAAGACGCTGGAAGAATGGTATACCGTGGTGCGAATCGGAATCGAGAAGGCCTGCGCCCGCAGCAACGGAATCTGCCCGACGTATTTTACCTTTGAGGTTACCCGGTATGAGGAATGCGAGGAGGGAATCCGGCCGCTCGATTTTGAAGCGGGCGCCGTACCGCTGTTTCTCGAGGGTCCGGTAAGATATATGAAGCTGGACAATAAGATAGCAGAAAAAAAGGAATTATACAGGCGGGTGAAGGGCAGTGATTTGTACGATAAGGGGCTGTCCATGTATAAAGTAAACGCTTCTCTGGAAAACGCCTCCTATGAGCTTGGCCGGGCAACGGCGTTTACGCCGGGATGGCTTGAAAATGAGTCCATCTGGCTTCATATGGAGTATAAATATCTTCTGGAGCTGCTCCGGTCGGGAATGTACAAAGAATTTTTTGAGGATTTTCACAAGGCAGGCATACCGTTCCTGAATCCGGAGGTATACGGGAGAAGTATTTACGAAAACTCTTCTTTTATTGCAAGCAGTAAGAATCCAAACAGCAGCTGCCATGGAAAAGGCTTTGTGGCAAGGCTCAGCGGATCTACCGTGGAATTCTTGAATATGTGGATAATAATGATGTTCGGGGCGCGCCCTTTTGAAAGAAAGGACGGAGAGCTCGTTTTACAGCTCCAGCCTGCGCTGCCGGCATATCTTCTGGAAGAAAACGGCGGGGTGGAAGCGGAATTTTTAGGAGAAACGACCGTGATTTACCGCTTCGGAGAGAAGAAGGACTATATTCCCGGGGAGTACCGAATCACCGGATACGAGCTGCAATATAAGGATGGAAGCACCCTGCGCACAAGCGCCGGTGAGATTGTGGGAAAGCCCGCACAGGACGTCCGCGACGGCATGGTGGAAAAGATTTGGGTTACGATTTGCTAGGAAGGAGGCTGTAAAAGAAGTATGGCTGTAAAGATAAAACGTATTATTACAAACGACAGAGAGCGGCAGTATTGGAAAGAAGAAGAGCTTGCCATGGGGGAAGTGACGGACTGCACGCATGTGGTCAATATTTATCCGGATGTGGCCGGACAGCAGATTTACGGATTTGGCGGCGCGTTTACGGAGGCCAGCACCTATAATTTTTCCCTGCTGGATGCGGCTGTGCAGGAGGAGGTCATAGAGGGATATTTCGGTGAAAGCGGTCTTCGGTACAACCTTGGCAGAACGCATATCCACAGCTGTGATTTCGCAAGGGGAAATTATACCTACATAGAGGACGGGGACAGCAAGCTGCGCACATTCAGCATCAGGCATGATACCGAAAATATGATACCGATGATAAAGGCAGCTGTCAAAGCGAGCAGCACGCCGATTTATTTTCTGGCGTCTCCCTGGTCGCCGCCGGCTTTTATGAAAACAAACGGAGAAATGAATCATGGTGGAAAGCTGAAAAAAGAGTATTACGAAGCGTGGGCCGCGTATTTTGTCAAATATATCGAGGCATACGCGCAAGAGGGCATCCGGATAGACTGTGTTACGGTGCAGAATGAGCCGGCGGCAGTGCAGACATGGGATTCCTGTATTTATACGCCGGAAGAGGAGGGGGAATTTGCTGCGGATTACCTGGTGCCTGCGCTTCGCGGGGCGGGACTTTCCGATGTGTCGGTCTTTGTCTGGGACCACAATAAAGAGGAGGTCTATAACCGCGTAAAGGCTGTGTTTCAAAATCAGAAGGCAAGAGCGTGCGTGGACGGCGTGGCAGTGCACTGGTATACAGGGGACCATTTCGGCGCAATTGAGGCGGTAAAAAGGATGTATCCGGAGAAGCGGCTGTTCTTTACGGAGGGCTGCGTGGAATATTCCCGGTTCGCGGATTCGGGAGAGGTGCAAAAGGCTGAAATGTACGCGCATGATATGCTGGGAAACCTCAACGCCGGAATCGAGGCTGTATTGGACTGGAACCTGCTGCTGGACAAAGAAGGAGGGCCAAACCATGCGGGGAATTTCTGCGCCGCGCCTATGATGTGCGATACAAAAGAAAATACGCTGGAAAAGCGGCTGTCCTACTATTATATAGGTCATTTCAGCAGATACATAAAGCGGGGAGCTGTACAGGTGATGTCGTCGGCATATACGGATAAGGTGGAGACGGCGGCCTTTCGGAATCCCGACGGAGAAAGGGTGGCGGTCATCCTGAATAAGACGGATGAGCCGGTGGAGGTTACCCTGCGTGAGGACGGGCAGGGCGTCAATACGGTACTGGAGGCGCACACAATTACGACGTTTGTATACTCTTAACTGACCGTATATACCTTATTAAGGGTAAGGGTATACAAAACAGACAAACGGCAATATAAAAAAACGACACCTTTTTAAAAAACAGACCATTTTTTTGCCGAAAACGGGCCTCTATAATGTAATTATAAACAAGAGGAAAGACGATATCGTCTTACACCAAAAGGAGGAAAAATATGAAAATTAAAAAGTTAGCAGCCGCGCTGCTTGCAGGCGCAATGGTACTGTCAATGACAGCATGCGGAAGTGATGGGAAGAGTCAAAGTACGGGGAACGACAACGGTACAAATGATGTGAAGACAGACAGCGGGAAGACCGATGATGCCGGGACGGGTGCGGACGCTGCCTCAGGCGGAAAGCTGGTGGTATGGACGCTGGCTGACGACTTAAAGCAGTTTGCACAGCGCTATACGGAGCAGACAGGCGTGGAAATATCCGTAGAGGTTATTGCACCGGCGGATTATTCCACCAAGCTGACCTCGGCGCTGGGCGCAAAATCTGACGAAGTAGATATCATCGTAGGGGAGCCCCAGATGCTGGGCAACTTCTTTGAGGCGGGCTTCTTCGCGGATCTGTCCGCTCTGGAGGCAGACGCAAAGGACCAGATTGTGGATTATGTATATGAGGCCGGAAAAGACGAGGCCGGCGTACTTAGGGCATTAAGCTATCAGGTAACACCGGGAGCGATCATTTACCGCCGCGACCTGGCGCAGACAATTTTCGGTACGGATGATCCGGACGCAATGGCGGAGAAATTCAAGGATTTTGATACGATTTTGCAGACGGCGGAAGAGGTGAAGGCAGCAGGTTACAGAATCTTTTCTGACTCGGGAAATTTAAGATGGTACGCCAACGCGGGCTCGGCATGGGTTGTTGACGGGGTGCTGCAGGTATCGGATGCAAAGCTTGGCTACATGGATGCGGCAGTAAAATTATATCAGGATGAGCTGGTAGCGTTTGCACCGGAATGGTCGGCGGCATGGTATGCGTCTATGGGCGGTCCGCTTCCGTTGAATGCGGGATGGTCTGACCTGTCAGAGCTGGAGAATGCTGAAATGACAGAAATTTTTGCATATTCCCTGCCTTCATGGGGCGCGCTTATTGTCCGCGACAACGCAAACGATAACAAAGGAAAGTTCGGCGTATGCTCCGGCCCCTGCTCATACTTTGGCGGTGGTACGTTTATCGGTGTGAACTCCTACAGCAAGAATCAGGACCTGGCGGCAGACTTTGTAAAGTTCTGTACGCTCAATGAGGAAACGGCGCAGTGGTGGCTGGAGACCTCAAACGGCGACGTTGTATCCAACAAGGCAGTACTGGCGGCGAATCAGGATTTTGAAAATGAATCTTTCGGTAATCAGAAAACATATGCGTTCTATCTGAAGGAAGCAGAAAATATTGACTATTCCGTTGTAACAAAATATGACGATGCAATCGGCAACTTCTGGGGTTCTTCGATTGAAGCAATTCAGAAGGGGGAAATGACAAGGGAAGAGGCAATTGAGGATTTCTACATGCAGGTAGAAGTAACGTTCCCGGAGATTACCGTAAACAGATAGGAGCGGTTGAAGTAAGAAATGTCAGAGCAGTCCGCAGGACTGCTCTGACCGGCTTACGCCTTTAAGAAAGACAGGTGAGCAGAGTGGAAAAGAAAAAAGCAAAGGGTATCAAAAACAGGGATAACATGGGCTGGCTTTTTATTGCGCCGTTTCTGATCGTATTTCTCACATTCAGCATATATCCTGTAATCCGGACGCTGTATTTGAGCTTTACGGATTACAGCGGCTTTAACATACCGACCTGGGTCGGGCTGTCCAATTATTCGAGAGTGCTAAAAGATAAATTATTTTGGGAGGCATTCGGAAATACGCTCAAGATATGGGGCGTCAATATTGTACTGCAGCTTGGTATCGCGTTTCTGCTTACAATCGTATTCAGCGATATCAAATACAAGATGAAGGGGCTTGGCATTTTCCGGGCATTGTTTTATCTGCCCAATCTGATTGCGGCAACGTCGGTGGCCTTTCTGTTCAAGACGCTGCTGGACTGGAAGTTCGGCTCGGTCAATCAGATTCTGACGGGACTTGGGATTACGGAGACGGCAATCGACTGGCTGGGGACGCCGGTGCTCTTGAGAACGGTAGTCGGCGTGATCGGCGCGTGGATGTGGTTTGGCAATTCGTTTATTATGCTTATGGCGGGCGTTCAGGGCATTAACGGCGATTATTTTGAAGCGGCGTCCATTGACGGCGCGGGCAGGTGGAAAATTTTTTACAGCATCACCCTGCCGCTGCTGAAGCCGATTCTGCTCTATGTGGCGATTACCTCGCTGATTGGCGGATTACAGATATTTGATATTCCGTATCTGGTATCGCTGGGGCAGCAGAAGATGACGCGTTCCGTGAATACGGCCGTTATGCATCTGTACAATATGGCGTTTAAGAACCGGCAGATCGGATATGCGGGCGCGCTGGCCTTTATTCTGTTCTTTATCATTGCCGGATGCTCCGTAGCGGTTTACCGTCTGATGTATTCAAAGAAGGAGGAAGAGTGATGGCTTATACAATTAAAAAATCAATCCTTTATATTATGCTGACAGCGCTGGCCGTTCTCTGCCTGTTTCCCTTCTTACTGATGCTCGTCAACGCGACAAGAAGCGGGAATGAAATTATGACAAGCTTTTCCATACTGCCGGGGAAATCGCTGGCGTCAAACTGGAAGGTCGTCATGGACAATCTGGATATTGCAAGGGGATTTGCAAACAGCTTGTTTGTCGCGATTTTGAGCACGGCCCTGACGTCGTATTTTTCCGCGCTTACAGCTTACGGCTTTGCCTTTTACAAGTTTAAAGGGAATAAAATCATCTTTACGATAATATTGATCTTTATGATGATTCCGTCGCAGCTTGGCATGCTCGGCTTTTACGATTTGATGACAAAAATGAAGCTGATCGACAGCTATATTCCGCTGATTGTGCCGTCCATTGCGGCGCCGGGCACGGTGTTCTTTTTGAGGCAGTATGTGCTGTCCGTGATGCCAAGATCCGTACTGGAGGCGCCCAGAATTGACGGGGCGGGCGAATTTTATATCTTTCACAAAATCGTCCTCCCGATTATGGCGCCGGGAATCGCGACCATGGCAATCGGCGCGTTTATCGGTTCATGGAACAGCTATCTGATGCCGTTGATTTTATTGAATAACTCAAAGAAATGGACGCTGCCGGTAATGGTGGCATCCCTCAATTCCGTAAAGGATATTTCGACGAATATCGGCGCTACTTATGTGACAGTCGCCATTTCCGTCGTACCGATTATCATTATGTTCTGCTTCTGCTCCAAGTACATTATCAGCAGTATTTCGGCGGGCAGCGTAAAAGAATAAAAATGAAACGTTTCCGGCAGCCTTCTTGATTATTTATGCGGTGTTTGTTATATTAAGCATAAGTAGTGGAGAGGGCTGTTTTTATGAAAAAATTGTGGTGGGTTTTTATAGTAATGCTCCTGTTATGCAGCTGCGGAAACGGGGCACGGGAGGCAGGGACGGCGCAGGAAGAGGCGCTGACCTTATGCGAACAGCATGCGGAGGATAAGACGACGCTGGAATGGTATATCAACTATTCATGGTTTGCCACGCCGTGGGGAGAGAACGCCGTGTCGAAAAAGATCACGGAGGATACGGGAATCACGGTTCGTTTTGTCGCGCCCAAGGGCAATGAAAAGGAAAAACTGGATGCAATGATATCTGCGGATTCCCTGCCGGATATTGTGACGCTTGGCTGGTGGGAGCCGCAGGTAGACAGAATGATCGACAAAGACATGGTGTACGCGCTGAATGAGCTGGCGGACGAGTACGACGCTTATTTCTGGGAGGTGTCGGAGGAAGCGGTGTGCAGCTGGTACACCAGGGAAGACGGCAATATATACTGCTATCCCAATTCCACATATCAGCCCGGCGACTATGAGGAGAATCAGAATATCGGGTCGAATCAGACCTTCCTTGTAAGAAAGGATATTTATGAAGCGCTGGGATGTCCGGATATGACGACGCTGGAGGGCTTTAAGGATGCGGTACAAAGAGCGGTGGAGGCGTTTCCCGAGATAGACGGCAGGGAATTGATTCCGATAGGCGCTCATGTGTTTGACGATACGGGCTGCGCTTCTTTTGACCAGTATCTGCAGAATTTTCTCGCCATTCCCTATGAAAAGGACGGGAAATATTATGACAGGGATACCGACCCGGAATATATTCGCTGGCTGAAAACGTTTCGGGAGCTGAGAGAGCTGGGCTGTCTCAAGGACGATATTTTCATTGATAAGAGAACGCAGATGGAGGAAAAGCTGGCGCAGGGCAGATATTTCTGCATGCTGTACCAAAGGACGGACATGCAGACGCAGCAGAAGATTCTTTACAGCAAAAATCCGGACAGCGTATATATTGCGGTGGACGGCCCCAAAAATTCAAAGGGCGAGGATCCGGTACTGCCCGGAGCGGGGATAAACGGATGGACGGTTACCCTTATTTCCAGGAATTGTGACCGGCCGGACAGGGCGATAGAATTTTTGTCCTATTTGCTCAGTGAAAAGGGACAGAAGCTTATTTATCTGGGCATAGAGGGCGTTACATATGACGTGGTGGACGGAAGGTGCGTGGTAAAGCCCGGGGTCAGGGAAGTGTTAAACACGGACCGCATCCGTTACGATATGCTCTATGGAGCGGATAACACCTACTGGATGCTTCAGAATACGGCGATGCAGTTAAAGTGGAGGGATACGTCGGAGGAATACCTGCTGCAGCCTGAAGAATGGACGTATCCTTATACGCATTATTTAGGGCAGTACGAGGTAACATATCAGGAGGACACGGAGGCAGGAAACTGCTACAAAAAAATTAAAAAGCTTTGGAGCGAGGTATTACCGGCTCTTTTGCTGGCGCCAAGCGAAGAGGAGTTTGACAGGATATTGGCGGACTATGTTGCAGCGCGTGAGGCGCTTGGCTATGAGGCGGTGGAAAAGGAGGCGACCAGGCAGGTCAATGAAGCAAAACAAAAGCTGGGGCTGGAATAAGGGAGGTCAATATCTTAAACGGATTAAAACAGGCTTTAAAGGACTGAAGCTGAATATAAAATTTATGCTTTTGATCATTCTTTTTATTGAAACGACAGTCGGGATTTTTTCCGGTATTCTGTTTTATTATATGGAAAAGGACACGGTACAGAAAAAAATAAGCGAGATGGAATACGAAATGGACAGGCAGTATGGGCAGATTCGCAAAAATGTGGATTCGATCAATATGTCTACGCAGTTCTTTTTAAACGATCAGGAGCTGCATGCGTTTTTAGTGGACGTCAAACAGGGAAAGGCGATAACGCGGGAAGCGCTGAATACGTTTTATCACAAGAATATCGCAATGATGGAAAGAATGATTAACAGCAATCCGTACCTTTATCAGATACGGGTATATGTGGACGATGAAAATCTGCAGGAAATGATGCCCGTTTTATACAGACAGGAGCGGATGGAGCGTTTGGCGTGGTTTGGAGACGGGGAAACGGCAGGCTGGAAATTTGACTATGCGGATACTATTTTTGATTCGTATGCTCTGACGCAGAACGATAAAATCATGTCGCTGGTGACGCCGATTGCGGACTATGACAATGGAGCGCTTGGCGTGCTGGAGGTTTCGGTTTTTATGGAGACCATGTTTGAGGCGCTTTATGATGAAAACAGCGATATGGCGGGCTGTTTTTTTGACGAAGACGGCGGAATTCATTACGGGCTGAAGGATGGCTGGGACAACGCCCGCATGCAGCGTGCGTTAGACCGTATCGGGGAGACGGACGCAGATGCGCTTTATTATGATACGGTGGAAGGGGCCGGCCTGATTGTCGGCAGTCTTGAGATTCGGGAGCTGTCGGGAAGGCTGGTATTTATACGGGATATCTCGAAGGAAGTGGGCAGAATCAGAAATATCCGGAACTGGTTTGTTTTTATTATGATTCTGCTGATTCCTTTTCTGGCGGCTGTCGTAAATGCCGTCGTAAAAGCGGTGCTGGGGCAGTTTTATCAGATACTGGCGGCGATTCAGGAGGTACAGGAGGGAAATCTGGATGTTGTGGTAGAGAACTGTGGAACGGATGAAATGGGGGAGCTGGGCAATCAGCTCAATAAAATGCTGGCGGAGATTCAGCGGCTTATGGAGGTAAACCTCAACAGAGAGCTGCTTGTCAAAAATTCACAGATTAAAGCACTGCAGAATCAGATTAACGCGCATTTTATATATAATGTATTGGAAACGATCAAAATGATGGCGGAGATTGCGGAGGAGTACGAAATCTCGGATGCCGTTACGGCGCTTGGCAGGCTGCTCCGATACAGCATGCGCTGGAAAACGCCAAATGTAACGGTGCGGGAGGAGATCGAATACATTAAGAATTATTTGAAGCTGATTAATCTGCGCTTTGATTATGAGATCTATTTGTCACTGAATATTCCGGACGCCGTGTATGAGCAGCAGATACCCAAAATGTCGCTGCAGCCGATTGTGGAAAACGCGATTTATCATGGGATAGAGCAGATGGCGGAGGATACGAACATCTATATCAAGGGTATTGTGGCAGGGGAGCGCTGCCTGATAGAGGTTACGGACGCCGGAAAAGGCATGAGTGAGGACGAGGTAAGACAGCTATACAAAAAAATATCCGGCGAGCCTTCGTCCGGCGAGGGCAAAGGCAACGGAATCGGATTGAAAAACGTGCAGGACAGACTTCAGATGAGCTTTGGCGCCGCGTATGGCCTGGAGATCGCATCCAGGAAGGGCTGTTATACGAAGGTCACGATACAGGTGCCCTTTCAGGAAACGGGGAAGCAGGAGGAGACGGCAGGACATGAATACGCTGCTAATCGTGGAAGATGAGAAAATGATACGACAGGGAATCAAGGCGATTATACAACGGTCCGGGGTTCCGGTGCAGAATATTATAGAGTGCAATAACGGCAGGCTTGCGCTGGAAATATTGGAAAGCCAGCAGGTAGACGTTATGTTTACCGATATCAGGATGCCTAAAATGAGCGGTATCGAGCTGGTGGAGGCGATGCAGCGGTTCGCGCATAAGCCGCTTACGGTCGTGGTCAGCGGATACGATGATTTTTCCTATGCGGTACAGATGATGCGCATGGGAGTCAGGGAATATATACTGAAGCCTGTAGAGAGAGAACAGATTGTGGCGATTCTCAAAAGGCTGGATATGGAGATACAGGAAAGAACCCGGAGCGACAGGGAGAGCAGAAAGATTGGCTGCCAGCAGCTCAAATATATGATACTGAACGCCAATATTACCGAGAGTGAAGTGCAGGCAGTGGCGCAGGGCTTTGAAAAGGGGCTTCTGGATAAAGAATATTTTGTGTGCTGTCTGGAAAATACGGGGGAAGAGGCAGGAGAGGGGAAGGGCTGGATCTGCCTGGGAGAGCTTGAAGACAACTGCGTTTTTATTGCAGGGCAGGAAAATAAAGAGTTCCTGCTCAAAAATGAGCTTAGGGATTCTTATGTGGGCTTAAGCAGGCTGCATATCGGCGTGGCGGCGCTCCGGGATGCGTATAGGGAGGCAAAGACCGCACGGACAGAGGCATTTCTGAGGATGAAGCACGAGGTGGAATATGGGGAGGCGCTGCCTGTAGCGGACGCAACGGTACAGACGGAGAAGATGCACCAGATTGCGCAGATGATCGGTACCGACAGGCTATCCGAGGCGCTGAAGATGACCGAGCAGTATTTTGGGGAAGTCCAAAAAGGGAAATACGGTGCCGATGCGCTCGAGCAGAGTGTCCGCACGCTGATTGACGATATTTTGTATGTCTATCGGAACGCCCTGCAGGAAGAGGAGAAGGAAGTGCGGCGGTTTAAAAATATTTACCGATTTGCCCAGATTAATGAGCTGATGGAGGAGCTGACGGGATGGATGATCGGCTTCTACGAGAAGCTGCATTCGGAATTCGGCGATTTTAAAAATAAATCCCGAATGGAGGAGGCCGTCGCCTACATTCGGGACCATTACGATGACGATTTGAACATGGCGGTAGTGTCAAATCACGTGTCGATGAACTATTCATTGTTCTCGTACGCCTTTAAACAGTATACGGGAAAGAATTTTGTAAACTATCTAAAGGAAATCAGAATGAGCGAGGCAAAACGCCTTCTTACCGAAACTGACATGCGTGTCATAGAAATCAGCCAGCAAATCGGGTACGAAAACGAAAAGCATTTTATGAAGGTTTTTAAAAAGGAATGCGGCGTTTCGCCCACGGAGTACAGAAAAAACATGCAGTTCCGGTGATACCTTACTTTAATATTGTTTCGCTTTTTGTGCTTTTTTCCTGCCGCATTTTCAGGCCGGCGGCGTCAAAAATCTGCCGCAGGTCCACAGTGGCGCCGGCCTCCTCAAATGCGCAGCCGCTGCTGGCGCGGATGTAATATTTTTTGGTGTGAAGCCGGTTATAATTTTCAAGGTATTTGTAAATATTCAAGGTGATTTCCCTGGCGTCCGTCTCCGAAAGACCGGCGGCCAATGCCCAGAACTCGTCGTCCCGTGACCGGGCGATGAGCAGGTCGTCCCTGCCGGTATGCTCCAGGGCGTGGCCCAGCACCTGAATGGCGAAATCACCCTCCGAATGTCCGAAGGTACTGTTGATCGTTGATAAGCCGTCCAGATTAAATACGATGGCAAGCAGGAGCTCCTGCCGCTGTCTGGCGCGTTCCCAAAGGGGCTTTGCAAGTATTTGGAAGCCCTGATGATTGTACAGGCCTGTCAGATCATCCTTCATGTAAAGATCCTCCAGCCGGTTGATTAAAAGGGCGGTCTGCCGGGATTCGCATATATTCATAAGCATTCTGCTGACGTTCGCAATCCATGTAAGGAAATTAAACCGGTAAGAAAGGATATTATCCTTGAATGCCAGCGCGACATATCCGAATTCCCTGTCTTCAAAGAAAAGCGGAGAGTAAATATAGGAAGAAAGAGAATCCGCGTAAATGTAATCGGGCAGGATGCTCTTCTTGGTAAAGCTGCATTGCGGCAGCATTCTGCCGTCCTTACAGGCAAAATGCATAGTCAGGATATCCGTATCCTCTTCCTCTGCCCGCGTCGCGGTAATTTCGCGTATGTGGGGGGAAACGGCATCCCAGTTTTGATAAAGACAGATATACAGCTCTCTGCAATTGTAAATTCTCGGGAGAAACTTTTCCAATACCTCCATACCTTCGTCCAGGTCGCGGATGCTGCCCAGTGCGGAAGACATTTTAATATCATTGAACATGGAAGCCTCCAGGGTATTGATGTGTTCCATCAAACGGTATTCATAAAGAGACGGAAGAGCGCTTTTCTTTTTGGCGCATCCGCAGGAGCCGTGATATAAAGGCTCTGCGGTGATGACGGTGCGCCCGGCGACCGGAAGCTTTTGCATAGCGTCCAAAAGCAGCTCCATTGCTTTTTGCCCCATCTCATAAATCGGAAAGTCGACTGTGGTAAGCGAAGGCGTGATATTCTGTCCAATCTCCAGATTGTCGAATCCGGCAACCGCGATGTCCTCCGGGATCCGCAGGCCGCGGCTGCATAAAGCTTCCATTAAGGAAATGGCCATTCTGTCATTGTAACAAATGATAGAATCCGGTTTTGGCGTTGACTGCAGGAAAAAGTCCAGCGCGGCGTCAATGGATTCATAAGCATAGTCGCAGCAGTAATAATCGCTATCCCTGACGGGGAGCCCGTGTTTTTGCAGCGTGTCCCGATAATAGCGGAGGCGCTTTTCCGAAAATTGATTTTCCGGACGGCAGCCCAGATAGCAGATGCGGCGATGGTGATGCGATACAATCATGTGTTCGGTCAATTGTGCCGCCGCTTTGTCATTGTCTAAAACAAGCAGGTGCGAAAAAGCGGAATCGGTCTGCGTGACGTCGATAATGGGACAGGTGCACTTTTGGCGCAAAGCCGCGGCGATTTGCTCCTTCAGGGAAGGGAGCGGATAGGTGCCGGAGGCAAAGCAGATACCGGAGAATTCGTCATAATTGGGAATGCGCAGAATGCTGGCTTCGCCAAGCCCGTAGCTGCCGACGTCCTCGCCGTCCGTGGACGAAAAGATTTCTGTGATATAGCCGAATTCCGTGGCTTTATCGATGATACCCTGACAAAGGCTGCTCTGAAAGCTGCCAAATATATGAGAAATAAAGATACCGATTTTTTTTGAGTGATACATAGCGCGCAAACCCTTCCTTTGAGAAACTTATCATACGGACCTCCTTTATCATAGCAGAAAACCGCAGACAGGGAAAGCCTGTATTGAAACAACTTGCAGGAAGGACGGCTTATCGCGGCGGCGCAGAACAATTTCTGTTGAAAAAATCTGTCATATTCGTTACAATAAAAAAGATTACACTCAATTGGCAAAGGCAGAAGGATGGACACATGAAAAAAGAATTTGTGATTTTATTAATGACGGCCTGCATTTTGACAGGCTGCGCCGGCAGCGGATGACGGGAAGGATGCTGCGCCGGCAGCGGATGACGGGAAGAATAAGGAGCGGCCGGAGGACGCGTCGTCTGCGGCGGAGAGCGCTCAGATACAGGAGACGGAGGAGGAAGCGGCTTTCCCCGGAAGCTATACCGTGCCGGAGGGCTGGGTGGAGGCCGAGGCGCATTCCACGGCGGAGAAGATTTTTTTCACCGAGGAAGGGCATGAGAACGATTTGCGACCGGACAATATTTCCATTGAGGTAGGAAAGAACCGCTATAAAGTGGACGAGCACGAGCAGTTCCGGGAAGCGATTCTGCGGCAGCTTCTCATGCAGACGCAGGGCCTTTCCGCGGAACTGACCGGGAGCGGCTCCTATACGGATCAGGGGTATGTCCTTTATACGTTTACCATAAAAGGAAGCGATATAACGACCGTACAGTATTATATTGTAGACGATTACCGGTACTGCCTGATTCATCTGACGAATTTTTCGGAGGCAGAGGGCGCCTGTGAAGCGGCGCAGGCGCTTGCGGACAGCTTTGTCTGGGCGGAAGAGTGAGAAATCTATGGAAGCGGTGGTTTAATCGGTGCTTTCTTAAGCTTTCCGGGGGAAATGACGGAGGAGATTTTGACGGGGAATAGGATTATGAAGACGGATTTAATCCAGTTAAAGATTGAAAAAGATAATAATGCGGTAAAATATATAAAAATCATCAGAAAATTTGATAGTTCATTGTCAGTTGGTGCTATAAAACAGCGGATTGACAATAATGATTTTGTGATAGAATTTGACTTAGAGTATTATGATGCTTTAGAGGATATAAACGAAAATGACAGAAAAAAACTTTTTCGTGAAATGATTGAAGGGCTTTGTCAGGCAGGAGCAAAGGTTTCTGTATATCAGGATGAAGAAATAATATCTATAGATAATTTGGATAATTGGTTGGAAAGCTTAGACAAAATCAGTCAACAAACAGAAAAGGACATAGATAGAGAATTAAAATAGTATCCTCAATTGAGGGTAAAACCGCCGTACAAAGAAGAAACTATAGACAAGCGGCGGATAAGCTGATATAGTTGAGATATACAAAATATAAACAGAAGGGTGGCTTTAGACATATGGGAATTTGTATTCGCGTTGCACGCATCCGCAAATAAGCGGCGGTAGAAAAGCAGATGAATAGTCTCATGGAAATGGGATTTTTTTTGCGTGCGAATACAGATTCTTATATGTTGACAGGCAGAATATGAGCTTCATATTCTGTTTCTGTCTGCTTGCTGTATGGATTTAGCAGGGATTTTCCGTTTCAGGGAGGTCTCTGCTTTTTTGCATGTTACAGGATTGAGAGGTCAAAAGGTATACTATTATTTTCAATGAGGCATATTACACAAAATATTGTAGAGCTACAATTGCGGAGGCAAATGAGATTTTCTTAATATTCCGTTCGACAATCAGCAATTGTGTGACATGGATGTCACACAAAGCCCGCAATGCGTCATGGATGACGCATAGAGGGCGGTTGCGGTCGATGGCGTCATTTGGGCCGGAATATTTAGTAAATCCATTTGCCGCAGTCAGTAGCGCGCAATATTTTGTGTAATTTGCCGGATAAAACTTTTGCATACCTTGTCAATTAAGGGTACCGTTTTCAAGGAATAAAACAGGAGGATTATCATGCAAAAAGACAAAAAACAGTTCAAAATAGCAGACAGGACGCCGTTGGCCAACGCGCAGAATTTTATAACGGACAGGAAATTGATTGAACGGATTGTACGGTTGGGCGGTATCGATAAGACAGATACCGTGATTGAAATCGGGACGGGAAAGGGGCAGCTGACCGGGGAGCTGTGCCGCAGGAGCGGGTATGTTTATTCCGTCGAGCTTGACAGACGGCTGTATGAGCATGCGGGCAGACGGCTGGCCGGGATTTCGAATCTGAAGCTGATCTGCGGGGATTTCCTGCGGTATGCGCTGCCTCAAAGAGGTAATTACAAGGTGTTTGCCAATATCCCGTATTTTATCACGACGCAGATTGTCGACAAGCTGACGGGTGCGCCCAACCCGGCGTCGGATATCTGGCTGATCATGGAGAAAGGCGCGGCAAAGCGGTTTCTCGGTATAGGAAGGGAGACGGAAAAATCCCTGCTGCTCAAGGTGCGCTGGGAGATGGAAATACGATATTATTTCCGGCGGGAGGACTTTCATCCGATGCCGGCGGTGGATTCGGTGCTGGTACACTTTTCGCGGAAGGAGACGCCCGATTTGACGCCAAAAGAATATGCGGCATTCCGGGGATTTGTAGAAAAGGCAATGAAATACGGCATCTGCGGACGGGCAGGGATGCTCACGAAACGGCAGGCGGCCGCAGCGCTTGGGCGGGCGGGACTGCCGCACGGGCATCGGGACGGCGTCACGCTGTATATCCAGTGGCTTTGCCTGTTCCGATGCTGGCAGCAGCTTTACGGCAGACGCCATTGACTGCGCTACACAATCAGGTACAGCAGGGTTCCGACAACGCCGGAGCCTAAGATAATCTTAATTGCGCCCAGCTTAAATTTGCGCAGCAGGAAGAGGCAGATGAAAAACAGCCCGATTTCGATGGCCTTGAGGTTGTCCGGGTGGAAATCAACCTGTTCGTTTTTGAAAACGGCGAGGGTCAGAATCGACAGCCCCGCACAGGAAATCAGGGATACGACAGCGGGCCGCAGACAGCCCAGCACTGTCTGGACGCCTGAAAAATTGCGGTATTTGTAGTAATAGTAGGCCAGTATCAGACAGATTGTAAAAGGCATGAGGATACAGCCAAGCGTACAGATGACGGCGCCGGGGATCCCGGCAAGGCGCATCCCGACAAAGGTCGCGGAGTTGATGGAAATCGGCCCGGGCGTCATTTCCGCGATGGTAATCAGGTCGGCAAACTCCTCAATCGTCATCAGGCCCCATACGTTTACGATTTGGTTCTGAATCAGCGGAATGGCGGCATAGCCTCCGCCGACGCTGAACATGCCGACCTGCAGAAAGCTGAAAAATAATTTTAAAATAACAGGCATTTTACTGTTCCCTCCTATCCGACGGGGATACTTTTTCCAGGATTACGCATATAATACCGGCAGCTAAGCATAGTAGTATGATGAGCATTGCGCTGATGTCAAGGAAATATCCCATAATAAAGGTGACCACCATGAGAACGACGTAGAGGATGCGTCTGGTGGCAAGTACGTTTTTGGCCAGATTAATCACAACGTCGAAAATGACGGCGGCGACGCCTGCGCGCATAACCGTCAGTGCCGTTGTGATGACAGGGTTGCTGCGAAACTGGTCATAGAATACGGCAATCAGGGAAAGCAGTATCATGGGCGGGAGAATCGTGCCTGCAACGGCAACCAGTGAACCGATAATGCCATGCAGGCGAAAGCCCAGGAGGACGGAGGCATTTACGGGAATCGGGCCGGGGGCGGACTGCGCGATGGCGGTGATGTCGAGCATTTCGTCCTCCTCGAGCCAGCGGCGCTCCTCCACGACCTTTTTCTTCATCAGGGAGACAATGACAAAGCCCCCGCCGAAGGTACAGGCGCTGAGTGCGAACATACTGCAGAACAGCTGCCTTAATAATTTCATATTTAATGTTCCTTTTTGGTTCATAGCGAGCTTCCTTCCTTTCAAAAAGGTTTATTTACTGGAATATATAGTGTCAGTATTTCCTGATTGTAAAGAAAAATGCATTGCCCCTGCGGCAGGGGAGAGAAAAAGCCTTATACGGCTGTTTGGACGGCGCATAAGGCTTTGACAATCTTATATTATAGATAAACAGGTAAGAAAATGGGGCCTATAGGGCTCGAACCTATGACCCTCTGCTTGTAAGGCAGATGCTCTCCCAGCTGAGCTAAGACCCCAAATCTTGATATAGAATGCGCCGTCTTGCGGCTACTTTTATACTATACTAATTATTTTGGAAAAAGTCAACAGTTTTTATGGATTTGTTAAAGACTTTATCTATTTTGATTTTTGTGTTACACTTGAAAGGGTTTTGTAACAATCGCCCGCTTTTTGTCGAATAAGCTCCGGTGGGGCGGTTATGAAAGGAATGAACGGATGAAGCTGATAGTGCATGACCTGTGCGAAGAGCTGTGGCAGGGTCTGAACATACATGTAAAAGAGCGCGACCGGGTGATTTGTGAGCGGGAGAAGCGCGACATCGATGAGTTTATCGGAGAATGCCGTCAGCTTGTGCTGATCAGCAGATGCGTTTACGGCGGCTTCAGCCCGTTTATACAGGGGGTTCTCGAGCGGTGCAGGGCGCGGTTCGAGCCGCTGCTTGAGGTTCGGTACGGACGGACGCGCTATCGGATGAATCCCGTAAGTAAGAACCTGTTTGGAATGGTGTGCTGCTTTTACGGAGACGGTATCACGGCCGAGGAGGAGGAATCCGCGCGGCTGCTGTGTGTGTCCAACGGCATATCGCTGCAGGCCGCAGGCGTGCAGGTCCTGTTTTGCGACCGGCCGGAGAAGGTTCAGGTTATAAGCGGTATTTTGATATAGTAAGAGGGAAGAAGAAATGATATTATTACTGAACGGCGGTGTGGATATCGGGAAGGACGGCTTTCGGTATCTGGATAAGCTTAAGGAAAATATGGCGTCCGAGGAACAGGTGACGATTTTGCTCGACAAGGGTATTGACTGGGAGTGGACGAACCGCTGTCTGGAGGAAGCGGCGGCAATTGTGCTGGTGAGCGGTGTCTGCATGGACGGCGTACCGTCCCATGTCCTGCGGTTTCTCGAGGCGGTGGAGCAGGAGGTGATCGGCGGGGAATGCATACCGGGCAAATTTTACGCGATTCTGTATACGGATTTGTATGAAGGGGAACAGACCGGCGCGGCGATGAGCATTCTCAAGAGCTTCTGCCGCCATGCGAATATTACGTGGGGAAGAGGACTTGGAATCGGTGGAAACAGCATGAAACCCGGCATGAAATGGGGATTGCTGTCGTTTCCAGGCCTGCGTCGGCGTATTTGCAGCCGCCTTGACGTGCCGCTTATGGAGCATGCGATGTTTATCCGGGAGTGTATGCAGGGCAAGGACGGATACATAAGCTCTGCCTGTGTTTCGAGGGCGAACTATATGCGGCATGTGAATCGGGCCTCCCGGAAGAAACATGCGTAAAAATCGCGTAAAATTAGAAAAAGCGAGTTCTTTCAAAAAAAGTTTTTAGTTCTTTCGACAGGAAAATACAGCCTTTTTTGTTATAATAGTTCGAGATTTAGGGAAAATCGGCCGAAGATGTGGTTATCGCAAAAAATATGCGATAAGTAACAGTTGCAAGATAAATTGATATTCCGATATAATGAGCTTGCCAATTTCTAGTAGTTTTTGTAGTTCTATACAATTAAGTATATGATTTTGGCGATTTAAGTATAAGGAGGTAGGGTTTATGGAACAGCTCAACGTAACGACATCGGAAGATAACGAGAGAATTTTCAGAATACTTAGCGATTTGCTGACGAAGGATAAGGAATTTCAGATTATGATAACGGTGCCAACAAGCACGAAAAGTCTGCGGCAGGAGAACGAATCCCTTCTTGGCAGCGGAACCGATAGCAAAGCGGTAAATACCGGACAGAAGAATACGCATGACCTTGAGAAGGACGTAACGGATATGATACACGAGATTGGCGTTCCGGCGCATATTAAGGGATACCAGTATCTGAGGGAAGCGATTATGATGTCGGTGGAGGATGTGGAAATGCTCAATTCCATCACAAAAATTCTGTATCCCTCTATCGCGAAGAAATACCAGACGACCTCAAGCCGGGTGGAACGGGCAATCCGCCATGCGATCGAGGTTGCATGGAGCAGAGGCAAAATGGAGACTCTGGATGCATTCTTTGGCTACACGATTAATATCGGCAAAGGCAAGCCCACCAATTCGGAATTCATAGCGCTGATTGCCGATAAGATAAGATTACATTACAGAAGCTAGAAAAAAGCTAGAAAAATCACGAATTTCTTTACATCCCAAGGGTGTCTGTTGTATAATTTAAAAGATAGATTATACTTTCTATGGAATAATAAATGAGGAAAGGACTGTTGGTATGAAAAACATTTTGTTTATAGCCTCAGAAGGCGTGCCATTTATTAAGACAGGCGGACTCGCGGATGTAGTAGGCTCGTTACCTAAATACTATGACAAGAGATATTTTGATGCAAGGGTAATACTTCCGAAGTATATGTGTATGTCGGAAAACATGAAGTCACTGTTGCAGTACAGAACGCATTTCTATATGGATTTTATGGGACAGAACGAATATGTGGGCGTGCTGGAGGCTCAGTATGACGGCATCACTTATTATTTCATCGATAACGAGAAGATGTTTGGCGGTTTCAAGCCCTATAGCGACGATGCTGTCGGAGAGATTACAAAGTTTGTATTCTTTTCGAAGGCGGCGCTGTCGATACTGCCGGTTGTAGGCTTCAGACCGGAGCTGATTCACTGCCATGACTGGCAGACAGGAATCATTCCCGTGTATCTGAAGGAAAGATTTTCTCAGGGGGATTTTTATAAGGGAATCAAATCCGTTATGACGATTCACAACCTCAAATTCCAGGGCATCTACGATATTAAGACCGTTCAGCGGATTACAGGCCTGGACAGCTCTTATTTCGCGCCGGATAAGCTGGGATATTTTAAGGACGGGAACCTTTTAAAGGGCGGCCTTACGTATGCGGATGCGATCACAACCGTGAGCGAAACCTATGCGGAGGAGATAAAGACGGATTTCTACGGAGAGAAGCTCAACGGCCTGCTTGCGGCCAGGAGCAATGATCTGCGCGGTATCGTAAACGGCATCGATTACGATCAGTACAACCCGCAGACGGACGGATACATTGTACACCGTTACAATGCAGAGAACTTCCGGAGAGAGAAGATTAAGAACAAGAGAGAGCTGCAGCGCCAGCTTGGCATGGAGGAGAACGACAAGCTGATGATGCTCGGCATCGTGTCGAGACTGACCGACCAGAAGGGTATGGATTTAGTTGCGTATATTATGGATGAGATGTGCGGTACGGACAGCGTCCAGCTGGTAGTGCTGGGTACGGGTGAGGAGCAGTATGAGAATATGTTCCGTCATTTCGACTGGAAGTATCATGGCAAGGTTTCCGCGAATATCTATTATTCGGAGGAGCTTTCTCATAGAATTTACGCAGGCTGCGATGCCTTTCTGATGCCTTCCCTGTTCGAGCCGTGCGGTCTGAGCCAGCTGATGGCGCTTCGTTACGGTACGGTGCCCATCGTGCGGGAGACCGGCGGGTTGAAGGATACGGTAGAGCCTTATAATGAATTCGAGAACCGGGGTACAGGATTTAGCTTTACGAACTATAACGCGCATGAGATGCTGCGTACGATTCGGTATGCGGAGCGCATTTATTACGACAGAAAGCGCGATTGGAATAAGATTATCGAGAGAGCGATGGCAACGGATTATTCATGGAGCGTGTCTGCGCTGAAGTACCAGGCAATGTATGACTGGCTGATTGGATAAGGTCCGCCGGGCAGCGTAGAAATGAGGAAGAAATGGCTTTTGACGGAGTGACAATCGCATGTATTGTTAAAGAGCTGCAGGAGAAGCTGGCGGGCAGCAGGATTTACAAGATTGCACAGCCTGAGAGGGATGAGCTCCTTTTGACGATAAAGGGCGGCTGCGGGCAGGTAAAGCTGCTGATGTCTGCCGACGCTTCCCTGCCGCTGATTTATTTGACCGAGAAAAATAAAACAAGTCCGATGACGGCGCCGAATTTCTGCATGCTGCTCAGAAAGCACCTGCAGAATGCGCGTATTATATCCGTGACACAGCCGGGGCTGGAGCGGATTGTCAGGCTGGAGCTGGAGCATCTCAACGAGCTTGGCGACGTGTGCCGGAAATATCTGCTGATAGAGCTTATGGGGAAGCACAGCAACATTATTTTCTGTGATGATCAGGACAGGATTATCGACAGCATCAAACATATTTCGGGGATGGTAAGCTCCGTGCGGGAGGTGCTGCCGGGACGTGAATATTTTATCCCGCGGACACAGGAGAAGGCGGAGCTGCTGACCGCTTCCCGCCAGGAGGCAGAACAGACCCTGAGCGCGCGGAGCATGCACGTATATAAGGCAGTATATACCGGATTTACGGGGATTTCGCCGTGCATAGCGCATGAGATATGTTACCGGGCCGGCGTGGATTCGGAGAAGCCGACGGGGACGCTTTCCGCGGAGGAGCTTTCCTCGGTTGCGGGAGCGCTTCTTGCGTTGGCGCAGGATATCAACGACGGATGCTTTTGGCCCAATGTGGTATATGAGAATTGCCAGCCGGCGGAATACGCGGCGATAAGGCTGACCTCGTACGCGGAGGCTTCGGTAAAGCCGTTTGCGAATATCTCGGAGCTTTTGGAGTATTACTATGCCGAGAAGAACGCCATTACGAGAATCCGGCAGCGTTCCGTGGATTTGCGAAGAATCGTCCAGACGGCGCTGGAGCGCAATATCAAGAAATATGATTTGCAGACAAAGCAGCTGGCGGACACGCAGAAGCGGGAGAAATACCGGATTTACGGAGAGCTTCTCAACGCATACGGATATGAGGCGCCGGAAGGGGCCAAATCCATGGAGGCGCTCAATTATTACGATAACCAAATGATTACGATTCCGCTGGATCCGACATTGACCGCAGGGGAAAATGCGAAGAAGTATTTTGAGAAATACCAAAAGCTCAAACGGACGGACGAGGCGTTGACTACACTGATCAAAGAAACCGCGGCGGAGATTGGTCATCTCTCCTCAATTAACATGTCGCTTGAGATCGCGTTGAAGGAGGAGGATCTGGTGCAGATTAAGGAGGAGCTGATTGAAAGCGGCTATATCCGGAGAAAGGGCGGCGCCAGGCGCGAGAAGATTACGAGCAGTCCGTTCCATTATATCAGCAGCGACGGTTATCATATTTATGTCGGGAAGAACAATTATCAGAATGAGGAGCTGACCTTTAAGTTTGCCGTTGGAAACGACTGGTGGTTCCACGCGAAGGGACTTCCCGGCTCGCATGTCATTGTGAAGTCCGGCGGAGAGGAGCTGCCCGACAGGGTATTCGAGGAGGCGGGCAGGCTTGCGGCGCATTATTCACAGGCCCGCGGACAGGAGAAGGTGGAGATAGACTACACGCAGAAAAAGAACGTAAAGAAGCCAAACGGGTCAAAGCCGGGCTTTGTGGTTTATTATACCAACTATTCGCTGGTGATTGACTCGGATATTTCGGGCCTTCAGCTTCTATAACATACAAAGCATATACAAATTTTTGAACGCAGGCTGCGAAGCCTGCGTTTGTTGTCAGGCCTGCGTTTTTTGCGCGCATCTTTTTCCCAAAAGCCACAGCAGGATAAAGAGGAGCACACTCAGCGCGGAGACAATGCTGCCGGGTATCAGCCCTTTGGGGAAATAGGAGAGGGTGATCGTGTGTGTGCCCTCTGTAAGGGGAACGCTGATAAAGGTATTCTCAAAGCGTGTTATATCCGTCTTTTTGCCGTCTACCCGCAGGGTCCATCCGGGCTCATAGGCTACGGAGAGGACAAGCTGACCGGGAGAGACGACGTCGATGTGCCCGCTAATATGCGTGGTGTCATATGCATCTACGGTCATGGTTTGCTGACTTAATAAGTCTATCAATTCGCGAAGCGCCGCCTCATCCACGCGGTAGGCTGTCAGCTCCAGCGGCTGCCCGTTCTCTGCGCGCAGGGTTATGGTATCGCCGGCTTTGTAGTAGCCAAGGTCGAGAATGTATTTTTTCTTAATCTGCGTGAAGCTCTTGCTGCCGGGTGAAGCTTCGCCATTTTCTGCGCCGGCTTCGGAGGTTAATTTGACGGTATCGATTTTGGTATTGGCGGTGTATGCGTAATAGTGCGCGGATTCCGAGACCTGGATATCCGCGGTGTCCCCGTAGGAGCCAACGCTTACCGGGAGGAAGACGCTTCCCTGTATGCCCAGGCGCCGTGCAAGATGATTCTGCCGTTGGATAGGGTTGAGGTTTTTCTCCGCAGTATCCGCTTCCCTGTATGAGGATACCATGTAGCCAAGGGGAAGCGCGTACCTGTTCCGGTATGCGTATACTTTTCCGTTGATGCCGGCAAGCTCAAACAGGGTATCATAGCCGCGGTCGAGCGTATAAAGCATATAGCGGTTTGCAAGCATGGCGGCCGTTACCGGCGTAGCGCCGTCAAAGCAGTAGTTTACGCGGCTTCCTTTCATGCCGTAGGCTTCATAGAAATCGGAAACCAGCGCATTCTGTGTCGACGAGAAGTAGGAGCAGCCGTGAAAGCCGATCAGCATCGCGTCATTCTGGGTCCGGCGCGCAAACTTGTCGAAGCGAAAGAAATCGCCGTCCTCCTGCTTGGTGAGTTCTTCCGTTAATTCCTGATAGGAGGCGTAATTGGACAGGTATGTGGTGCGCGACACGGTCGGAACGCTGGTCAGGTAGGTGTTGAGGCCCGCTTCCGTAATGGCAAGGATCGGGACAAGGATGCAGAACCAGCCCGGAGCGGCGGGACGCATGCGCAGGATATGGATGAAGCCCGCATAAAATAAAAGGAAAATGCCCGTGGACAGGAAGCAGATACCTGTGAACGCGTCGTCCGTCACAAGCTTTTCGCAAAGCATCAGGAACAGAAGCACACCGGCAAAAATGCCTGCAAGCAGTCGTCCCGAATGCTCCCGAATGTGCAGGAGCGCTTCAAAGCACAGGGCCAGCAGCAGAAAAATATACAGAAACGATTGCCTTGCAGGCAGGGAATCGGGATAATTCAGGCCGTGCCATATGAAATTAAGCACATTGGTTGAAAAGCTGATCAGGATAAATGCCAGCAAAATCAGCTTTGGCGCGCGCTCACGCAGTGGGATATTGCTCTGCAGCACATAAAGTGGCAACAGCAGAAACACAGCAGCGCCGCAATACAAATTCGGCCAGTGATCAAGCCCGGTCTCCACCGTGACATTGAAGCAGTGGCGTGCCAGCATATCCATCATGGAAAAGTACGTCTTGGCGGTTTCCGGGAAATTGATTTCGCTGAATTCGGTTAGCATCAGCGCCACAAGCTCGGGAAACAGCAGCACGGCGGCCATACCGCCGGAAAGCAGCGAATAAACGGCAAAACGGATTACGGCCTTCAAATAGAAATTCCGCACCCGTCCAAGTCCGGGAAAAGCCAGCGGCGCGGAGGCATTTTCCGAGGCCGGGGATTTTGACGCCAAAAGCACAATAAAATAGAGCACCAGGAAGATGCAGAGCATAATGGACAAATAATAGTTGGACAGAATGGACAGGCCCAGCGCAATGCAGTAAAGCCGGCACTTTCCCTCATGGACAAGGCGTTCAAGTCCGAGAATAACCACCGGCGCAAGGGCAATGACGTCAAGCCACATGACGTTCCAGTTGTAGGCGGCCATAAAGCCCGACAGCGCGTAAAACAACGAAAAGCACAGGATAACCCATGTGTTGGTGCCAAAGTGGTTTTTCAGATAACAGGTAAAGGCCGCTCCGCACAGCCCGATTTTGAATACGACCATATAGGAGAGGAATTCCATCAGCAGCGCTTCGGGAACCAGAACGCACAGCCAGTTGAAGGGACTTGCCAGATAGTATACATACAGGGCAAGAAAGTTGGAGCCGATGCCGGTATTCCATGAGTACAGCAGGCTTTCCCCATTTTTGAGCTTGTGATAAAACTCCGTTAAAAAAGGAAAATACTGATGGTACATATCAATATGAAGAAACGAGCGGCTTCCGTTTCCAAAGGGATAAATCTGATTGACCATAAAAATAATAAGCATGACAGCTGCGGGGATACAAAAAGACAAAAGATAAAGCCGGTTTCTCTTTAAAAATTGCTTTGTTTTTATTGCATTCATCTCAAAGGCTCCTTCCTGATTCGGGTTAGTCAAACAGGCGGTTGTACTGCAGAATCGCGTAATCGTTCAGCGCGTCCATGGCATCGCTTATGTCCGTGCTTTCACCGGCCGCATCCTCCGCGCGGATGGCGGTGATAACCGGATAAGCTTCGGAAAGCTCCAGCAGGTACCGCGCGTAGCCGCGCAGCGGAAGCCCGCCGGCCTCCAGCACCCTTGCGCCGAGATAGTTGGCGCTTGTCTCAATATCATGCGCGCCTTCAATATCAAAATTGCACCAGATAAAAAACGGAACCTTGTAGCGGTTGTCCGCGTCCTCCCGCGAGAGCGCGCTGCCGCTTTTGCCGTTTTGCTTCCAGATGGCGGATACCACGGAATCCGTGGGCTGGTGATCGCCGAAAAAGACAATGACCGTATCCTCTCCGGCTTCCGAGAAATATTCGATAAGTCCGGCGAGCGCTTCGTCGGAAAGCCTTATCAGGGACAGATAGTTGTTCAATGCCTTGGAGGAGCTGCCTTCCACGGATATGCCGGGATGAAAGTTATCAAAGTCCTCTGTGTAGGAGGAGTGGTTCTGCATCGTTACATTAAATATGAAGAGCGGGCCGCCTGCTGCCTTTTGCTCATACAATGCTATAATTTTATCATAGCATGCCTTGTCGCTGACATATTTTCTGATTTTTTCCGGCTTCCCGTAATCCCGTATAAAATAGGCGGCGTCAAAGCCCAGCAGCGGATAGACCTTGTTGCGGTCCCAGCCGGTGCTGTTATACGGGTGCATCGCGATTGTCTCATAGCCAAGCTCCTTCAGGTAAGAGGCAAGCGACGGAAGCGCCTGCTTGACATACTGCTGATACGGGACGCTTCCCTGCGGCAGGAAGGCCATTGTATTTCCGGTCAGAAATTCAAATTCCGTATTAGCAGTATTCCCGCCAAGGACGGAGACATTCAGGTAACCGGAAATGGTATTGGGATCGTCCTGCATTAGGGAACGAATAAACGGCATATAATCCTCGTTGGTGGTAAAATCGTCCAGCACGGATAAATCGGCGTACGCTTCGTTCATAATAACAATGATATTGGGCCTGCGCCCGGTATCGCCGACAGGCTGCTGATAAGGAGACAAAAGCTCCTGCGCGGCTCTGGCGCTGTAGCGCTCCGGCTTCTGGACGGCGATATATTTTAATTCGATCAGGAAAGCGACAGGGATACCGTCGCGCCTGCTCATAACGGTCGGCGTGAACAGCTTGTCGTAGATACCGTAGCGCCGGATGGTGCTGTCCAGATGGAGCGTGTGCGTGAAGCTGCACAGTAGCCCGATGGAGGCAGCAAGTCCAATGACGCGCAATATCGCCGCACGCTTTCTGCCGCTGCGGGAAGCTGCCGCCGTGCCGGGGCGCAGCCTGAAGCGGTCCGGGAATCTCCGGCCGGAACGGATGTCAAGCGTTACGATGGATTCCGCAAAAATGAGCGCAAGAAATCCGAGCGTCACAAGCACGGTCTTTCTCTCGACGGTATACTGGAAATTGTCCGCCACGCTCAGTGCGGTTCCCACAGAATAAATGTCCCATGGCATAATAGGCGCTGAGCGGAAGGATATAACATAATAATCGGCAAGCCCGGACAGCATGAAAAAGATGCTTTGCAGGCGCAGCGACCATTTCAGGCGGCCGAACAGAAAGAAGAAAACGAGCATCAGCAGCTCAAAGAGGTAGATGTTTAAAAACTGTATCGGGACCTTCATGCTCTCCCACGGATTGCAGATGTATGCCTGAAGAAGATAAAAGTTGGCAGCCGGAAAAAGTATCATAGGAATAAAATTCCGCAGATACCATATCGTTTTGTGATTGTTCTGGAAGAATCTCTTCATACGCCGGCTCCTTTCCGCTGATTCCGAATGCATTGTAACAAGTATAAACAATAGCACCTTTTGAGGGGATTTTCAAGCGTTGTGTGGGAAACGGAGGATGAAAGAAATCCGAAACAGAAATTTTGCCGGCCGCGGATGGGCAAAGGCAGGCCTGCAGTATGGCCTTCTGCGGAAAATGATTGACGCGGGGGGCAGTTTATTCTATAATACAGAAAGGTAACGGAAGAGGTATATATCGGAGGGTACAGATCTCAATCGGCAGTCAGGGGGATTGGCATGATAAAAAGTATGACAGGTTTCGGAAGGTGTGAGGCAGCGGAGGGCGAACAGAAATTTACGGTTGAAATGAAATCCGTGAATCACAGGTATCTGGATGTCAATATCAAGATGCCCAAGAAGCTGAATTTCTTTGAAAGCGCAATCCGCAATGAGCTGAAGAATTACGTCCAGCGCGGAAAGCTTGATATTTTTATCACCTATGAAGACTTTTCCGAAAACAACGTGTGCATAAAATACAACAAGGATATTGCGGAGGAGTATCTGGGGTATCTGAAGGATATGGCGGAGACCTTCCAGCTGGACAATGATATCCGGGTGTCGACCCTTTCGCGGTACCCCGAAGTATTTTCCATGGAGGAGCGCACTGTCGATGAAGAGAAAATCTGGAAGCTGCTTTCCGGAGCGATAGCGGGTGCGGCACAGGAGTTTGTAGCGGCCCGGATTAGCGAGGGGCAGAACCTTTCGGAAAATCTCATCGAAAAGCTGGACGGTATGCTGGAGCACGTGACGTATATCGAGGAGCGCTCTCCGCAGATTATCGAGGAATACCGTACAAAGCTTCAGGAGCGGGTAAAGGAGCTTCTGGGGGATGCGGCGGTTGACGAGGTAAGGCTTTTGACGGAGGTTACGCTGTTTGCGGATAAGGTCTGCATCGACGAGGAGCTGGTGCGCCTGCGAAGCCATATCGAGACCATGAAGCAGGTGCTTATTGAGGGAGGCAGCATCGGGCGCAAGCTGGATTTTATCGCGCAGGAAATGAACCGGGAGGCCAATACCATCCTGTCAAAAACAAATGACCTTGCAATCTCAAACAGAGGCATTGAGCTGAAGACGGAGATCGAGAAGGTGCGGGAACAGATACAGAATATTGAGTGATACGAGGTGCGGATTGGATAAGCTTATTCATATTGGGTTTGGCAATATTGTCAACACGGCCAAAATTATCGCGATTGTAAGCCCGGATTCCGCGCCGGTAAAGCGCATGGTGCAGCGGGCAAAGGAGAACGGCACTGTGATTGACGCGACGCAGGGAAGAAAGACGAAGGCGGTGCTTGTCATGGAGAGCAGCCAGATTGTGCTCTCGGCGCTGCTGCCGGAGACGATAGCAGGCAGGGCGGCCGCAGACAGCCCTGATAGTGATGATTAAATGAAAGGTGAGGAAAATAATTATGTTACATCCATCTTACACAGAATTGATTAAGGTTGTAAACGGCGAAGTGGAGCAGGGCGATGCGCCGGTTGTGAACAGCCGTTATTCCATTGTGATGGCGACGTCAAAGCGGGCAAGACAGCTTATCGCAGGCGAGGAGCCGCTTACGGATACCAGACAGACCAAGCCGCTTTCTATTGCGATAGAAGAGCTTTACGACAGTAAGATCAAGATTGTGACCGAGGACTAATCAGAGAGAAAGCTTTATCGGTTATGAAGATTTTATTTATTTCACTGGGCTGCGATAAGAATTTGGTAGATACGGAACGGATGCTGGGGCTGCTCCTGCAAAAGGGGTATTTCCTGACAAATGACGAGCAGGAAGCGGATGTCGTTGTGGTCAACACATGCTGCTTTATTAATGATGCCAAGCAGGAGAGCATTAATACGCTGCTGGAGATGGCAGAGCTTCGAAAGGAAGGCAGGCTGAGGGCTTTGATAGCCGCAGGCTGCCTTGCGCAGCGTTATCAGGAGGAGATTCGCGCGGAAATTCCCGAGGTGGACGCGCTGGTGGGAACGACGGCGATTGACGCGATTGTCGCCGCCGTCGACGCGGTGCTGGCGGGAGGCGGCGGCTGTTATATTGAGGATGCTGACCGTGTGCCCGTATACGGCGGGAAACGGGTGATTACGACAGGCGGGCATTATGCTTACCTCAAGATTGCGGAGGGCTGCGACAAGCGCTGCTCGTACTGCATTATTCCCACGATAAGAGGAAGCTACAGAAGCATTCCGATGGAGAGCCTTGTCAGCGAGGCGGAAGAGCTTGCCGGGCGCGGTGTGCGGGAGCTGATTCTGGTAGCGCAGGAAACAACGCTGTACGGGGTTGACTTGTACGGGCGCAAGGCTCTGCCGGAGCTGCTTGAACGGCTGTGCAGGATTGAGGGCCTGTATTGGATAAGGCTTCTGTACTGCTATCCGGAGGAGATTACGGACGAGCTGATAGAGACCATCCGACGGGAGGACAAGATATGCAATTATCTGGACATTCCCATCCAGCATGCCTCGGACCGCATTTTAAAGCGTATGGGACGGCGGACGGACAAGCAGGCGCTTACGGAGCTGTTGGCAAAGCTCAGGGAGCGCATTCCCGGCATCTGCCTTCGGACAACGCTGATTACCGGCTTTCCGGGAGAGACACAGGCGGACCATGAGGAGCTGATGCAGTTTGTCAATGACATGGAATTTGACAGGCTGGGCGTTTTCCCCTATTCCCCGGAGGAGGGGACGCCGGCGGCGCTTTTTGCGGAACAGACAGACGAGGAGGTCAAGCTTGCGCGTCAGGCTGACATCATGGAGCTGCAGCAGGAGATTGCGTTTGAAAAGGCAGAGGAAATGACAGGTGCACGGCTGGCCGTGATGATAGAAGGAAAGCTTCCTGAGGAGCATGACCCGGACGGGCAGGTATATGTGGGCAGAAGCTATAAGGATGCGCCCAATGTGGACGGCTTTGTGTTTGTCCGGACGACGCGGGAGCTTATGACCGGCGATTTTGTGCGGGTAAGGATTACAGAGGCTTACGAATACGATTTGATAGGAGAGATAGACGATGAATTTACCAAATAAACTGACGGTTTTCAGGGTAATACTGATTTTCCCGTTCGTGCTGCTGATGCTGGGCGGCCATGCGCAATGGGGCTGGTTTCAAGCGCTGTTTGGCGGTATTTGCGCATATACGGATTATATCGCGCTGGCCGTCTTTATCATAGCGAGCCTGACGGACCTGCTGGACGGAAAGATCGCGCGCAAGTACAATCTTGTTACGAATTTTGGGAAATTTATGGATCCGCTTGCGGATAAGCTGCTGGTGTGCGCGGCGCTGATTTGTCTGGTGGAGCTGGACAGGATTGCGGCGTGGATTGTGATTGTCATTATCAGCAGGGAATTTATTATCAGCGGGCTGCGGCTGGTGGCGGCCGACAATCGAATCGTGATTGCGGCGAGCTATTGGGGGAAGTTTAAGACGGCCTTTCAGATGATTATGGTCTGCCTGATGATCGCCAATATTGAGGCGATAGCGCTTGTGACACAGATTGTTATGTGGATTGCGGTGGTGCTGACCGTGGTTTCCCTGGTCGATTATCTGGTGAAAAATAAAGCGGTTCTGCTGAACGGGAATATTTAATAATCTTATAGAAATAAAACGGAGCATGCCTGCCGGGTATCGGCGGGCGTGCTTTTTTTCTGCGGCGCAGCTATAGATTATACTCCACAAGTGGAATATATTTTGTTGACAATATTCCACTTGTGGAGTATATTGTATATAGCTAATATTCAACAAGTGGAATAAAATGCTGCAAGATGAACATGAGGCCGAAGGGAAAAGGAAAGGTAAATAGTAAGAGGAGGCGCATATGTTAAAGCACGGCATATTGGGGCTCGTAAATTATTGCGAGATGACGGGATATGAGATTATGCAGGCGTTTCGGGATTCCCTGAGCTTTTTCTGGACAGCGCAGACGAGCCAGATATACAGGGAGCTGCAGACGCTGGAGAACAAAAGGTGGGTGAGCAAAACAGTGGTGCCCCAGCAGGGCAGGCCCGATAAGAATGTTTATGCCATCACACAGGAGGGCCGGGGGGAGCTGCTGCGCTGGCTCTCGGACGGCAATCTGGGCGTGGACGCGCGTACGCCGATGCTGATGAAGGTGTTCTTTATGGGAGAAAAGAGCAGAGAGGAAAATATCCGCTATTTTGAGGACCTAAAGACCTACTGCAGAATGTTTCTTGAGAGTCTTGAGATGGTACCGGAGCATATAGCAGCCTACAGCGCTTATCTTGACGACAGGGAAAAAGCGCTGTATTGGGAGATGACGGTGGAGTACGGGCGAAGGAATACGCAGGCATGCATGGACTGGGCGCAGAGCTGTATTGAACGGTTGAAAGGAGAGGAAGACAGATGAATATTCTGGCGATCAACGCAAGCCCTAAGGGGCAAAAGAGCAATACATATAAGCTGACAAAGGCTTTTCTTACAGGAATGCAGGAGGGCGTCAAGACGGCGGGAGAGGCGTTTGCGCTCGAGGAGCTTTGGGTAAACCGGCTGGATATACACCCCTGTCTGGGCTGCTTTTCCTGCTGGGAAAAAACACCCGGAAGCTGCTGCATACAGGACGACATGCAGGCGGTTATCCAAAAGCTGCTATGGGCGGACGTGACCATATGGAGCTTTCCACTGTATTATTATACGGTTCCAGGCGGGCTAAAGAACCTGATTGACCGCCAGCTTCCGATGGTGCTGCCCTTCATGGAGGAGGACGGGGGGGCGACCGGCAGCGGCAGCCATCCGTCAAGGTATGATATGAGCGGCAAAAAGACTGTAGTGATTTCCACCTGCGGGTTTTATACGGCGCAGGGCAATTACGACGGCGTCTACAGCCTGTTTGATCATATCTGCGGGAAGGACGGCTATACGACGATATTCTGCGGGCAGGGAGAGCTGTTCCGGGTGCCGGATTTATCCCAAAGGACGGACGAATATCTGAGATATGTCAGGCAAGCGGGACAGGAATATACCGCAGGCGGTATTCGGCCGGGAACAAGGGAGTGTCTGGAGCAGCTGCTGTATCCCCGGGATGTTTTTGAGCAGTGGGCGGATTTAAGCTGGGGAATCGATAAGGAAAGCGGGGAAAAGGAATCCGACGCGCTGGTTTTTACCAGGCAGATGGCAGTCCTATACCGGAAGGAAAGCTATTCCGGCAGGGAGCAGGTGCTGGAAATGTATTATACAGACATCGACGAATGCTATCAGATTGTCATGGGCAAAGAGGGGAGCAGGGTGGTTACGGACGGCTCTGTGACGGCCACCACCCGAATCGAGACGCCGCTGTCGGTGTGGCGTGCGATTGCGGCGGGCGAAATCCGTGGGGATGAGGCGCTGATGCGGCAGTTATATAAGGTAAAGGGCGATTTTAATCTGATGCTGCGGTGGGACGATTATTTTGGCGGAGCCGGCAGCCATACGGCGGGAGAAGGCGGCAGCCAGAGTGCGGGACGGACAGGCGGCTTACATGTTCCGGACAAGGCGGCGAACATGGGCATGCTGCTGCTTCCGTGGATGGCGTTCTGGATATTCGCGGCGATAAACAACCGCGTCGGCAGCATGCTCAGCATCGGGGCCTGTGTGCTGATGCCGCTGCTGCTTTACCGGAATAAGAAGACGCTTTACGATATGCTCAGCGGCGCGCTGGTCGGCGGATTTTCCATAGCGGTGCTGGCAGGGGCGCCGGCAAGGCTGATCATACCGTTATCCTATCTGGCATTCGGCATCATGTGGACGGTAACCTGCTTCGGAAAAATACCGCTTACGGCGCATTATTCCATGAAGGATTATAACGGGGAGGAGGCGCTTAAAAATCCGCTTTTTATCAAAACAAACCGCATTCTGACGCTGATGTGGGGGATCCTGTATCTGGTGACGCCCGTCTGGACCTATATCCTTATGGGAACCGCAGTCGGCTCCTATATCGGCGCGGTCAACTCCGTCGCGCCGGCTTTCATGGGGATTTTTACCGTGTGGTTCCAGAAATGGTACCCTGCGAAGGTAGCAAGAGGAAGATAAAGGGCGTCCGGTGAAGGCTTGAAATGTAAAAAACAGGCTGCCGTTTTGGTCGAAATGTAAAAATTAATCCTTGTCCGGCCGGAATGAATGTGATAAGCTGAAAAGGCAGAAGCAATTCAAGATCTTGGGATTATCCCCGTTTTTCCGGAAATAACAATTTAATGTTGACAAAACCGAACAAATGTTTTATAGTAAGAGCAGATAAAACATTTGTTCTAAAAGAAGAGGAGTAAGGACATGGAGAGAGAAGAAAAATTAAAGGCACTGGATGCCGCGCTTAGCCAGATAGAGAGACAGTACGGAAAGGGCGCCGTGATGAAGCTGGGGGATCCCAGTGCGCAGATGAATGTCGAGACGATACCGACAGGCTCGCTGAGCCTTGATATCGCGCTTGGGCTTGGCGGTATTCCCAAGGGCAGGATTGTGGAGATTTACGGACCGGAGTCCTCCGGTAAGACAACCGTGACCTTACATATGATTGCCGAGGTCCAGAAGAGGGGCGGCATTGCGGGCTTCATTGACGCCGAGCACGCGCTGGATCCCGTATACGCCAAGAATATCGGCGTGGACGTGGACAATCTGTACATTTCACAGCCGGACAACGGCGAGCAGGCATTGGAGATTACCGAGACCATGGTGCGCTCCGGCGCCATTGATATTGTCGTGGTCGATTCCGTGGCGGCGCTGGTGCCGAAGGCGGAGATTGACGGGGAGATGGGCGATTCCCATGTCGGTCTGCAGGCAAGGCTAATGTCGCAGGCGCTCCGTAAGCTTACGGCTGTCATCAGCAAATCCAACTGTACGGTGATTTTCATCAATCAGCTTCGTGAGAAGGTCGGGGTGATGTTTGGCAATCCGGAGACGACGACAGGCGGGCGTGCGCTTAAGTTTTATTCGTCGGTGCGCCTTGACGTCAGGAGAATAGAATCCCTGAAGCAGAGCGGTGAGGTGATGGGGAACAGAACCCGTGTAAAGGTCGTTAAGAATAAGATTGCGCCGCCGTTTAAGGAGGCAGAGTTTGACATTATGTTTGGAGAAGGCATTTCGTCCGAGGGAGATATTCTGGATCTGGCGGCCAGTGTCAATATTGTTGTCAAGAGCGGTGCATGGTACGCGTACGACGGCAATAAAATCGGGCAGGGACGGGAGAATGCAAAGCAGTATCTGCGGGATAATCCGGAGGTTTGCAGCGAGATAGAGAACAAGGTGCGCGCTCATTTCGGTCTGCAGGGCGCCGCGCCGGAGCCTGTGGAGGAGGAAAAGGCAGGCGGTAAGGAAAAGGCAAAGCCAGCAAAAGCAGCGAAGGCCGAAGAAGCGGCAGTGGCAGAATAGAGCCTGTCCCGCTGTGCGGCAGGATTGCGGCGTGCGTACAGCAGGCCGCAAAGACAGTAGGGGAGTCGGAGCATAATGACGGTAACGGATATAGAGGCATTGTCAAAGACAAAGGTGAAGGTCCTTACGGATGACGGCGGGGCCTTTGCCCTTTATAAGGGTGAGCTTGGGAAGCTCCAGATTGAAAAGGGCGGGGAAATATCGGACGCCCTTTTTCATTATATTATGGATGAGGTATTGCAAAAGCGGGCGAAGCTTCGATGCATGAATCTTCTCAAAAGCAGGGATTATACGGAATATCGGCTTCGGACGAAATTAAAGCAGGGATTCTATCCGGACAAGATTATAGAGGAGGCGCTGGCGTATGTGAAAGGGTACGGATATGTGGACGACGTCCGGTATGCCGGCGCATATATGAATCAGGCGTCTGCGGTGAAGAGCAGGAAGCAGATAGAAAATTATCTGATGGAGAAGGGCGTGTCAAAAGAGGACATACGGCAGGCCTGGGAGCAATGTGCCCGGCAGGAGATGCTGCCGGACGAGAGCGCCGCTATCGAGAGGCTTCTGAAAAAAAGACGTTATGACAGCCGGTATGCGACATATGAGGAACGGCAGAAAATGATTGGTTTTTTGTACCGCAGGGGATTTTCCATGGATAAGATCTGCAAGGCGATGGAGTTCGAGTGAATGGACAAACGAATGCGCATAAGCTCTGCAAAGCAGAGCCGTTAAAGCGAGTGTAAACATTGTTTACATTGCGGAAAGGAGAAAGATGGAAAAAGAAAAAAAGCTTTCGTCGGTACAGTCATTGCGCGCGCTGGCATTTATCGGGATTTTATGCCAGCACTGCAGCGTGGCGCGATTGGGAACATGGGGAGTGTCCGTTTTCTTTGTGTTATCGGGATTTATTCTTACTTTTACGTCCTTGCAGAGAGGAAAAGCATTCCTTGCAAATACTCGGGGGGGGGTATTATTTTCTGCTTCTAAGACTAAAAAATTGTATGCGACGCATGTAGCGACAGCGCTTGCGGTATTGCTTCTGACGTTATATTCGATGTATATTGAGGGTATTTTAGACCAATGGCCCAGACAGGCGTTTTATTTGACGGCAAATCTGCTGCTGGTGCAGGACTGGTTTCGCGCAGAAGAGATTAGATGTTCGCTCAATGGCGTAGCATGGTATTTGTCGGCGATGACATTTCTATATTTTACATTTCCGTTCCTTCTTGCTTTAATAAAAAAATATAAGTCCCGCAAAAGCGGATTGTTTGCGCTCTGCGCTACGCTGCTTATACAAATCCTGATTACGGTTTTCATTTTAATATGTGGTACGGATGTCTATTATTTCACTTATTTTTTTCCGCCATACAGATGCTTTGACTTTTTTGTGGGCTGCAATGTGGGATATTTGTACTATTGCGGTAAGAAAGCCTGCGATGAGCGGTGTGTGTCAGTCGGATATGACAATATGCCGATTGCCGGCGGCGTGAGATATACTTTATATGAAGCTGCAGGAATTTTGTTTGCGGTGGTGACGATTTACACGGAGTGGCATATAACAGACGGTATGGCATGGATAAACAATTCCCTGCTATATGTGCCTTCAGCCTGCGTACTGATATATGTATTTGCCTGCGGACGGGGGCGGATAACAAGGCTTTTGAGCAATAAAGCATTGGTGCGGCTGGGCGATATCAGCGGATATGCCTTTTTGATTCATCAGGCGGTTTTGTACTGGTTTCAGGCAGTATATTATAAAATTTTCAGCAAATACGCGAGGCCGCTGCCTCAGGTAATAGCTGTCTTTTTTCTGACTATAGTCGCAACAAAAATATGGACGGCGGTGCTTGCGCGTTACCGGCGCAAATCTGAGTGATGCTTTTTCCAGAGCCGTCATAAATATTGACGTTCCATACTTTTATTCCAAAAAGAAATATGATATATTGATTTCAGAACCTTCATTTTGAAGACGGCTAAGATTGAAAATCATAAATTCAATCTTACAGGTTTGTGCTTTGCGGCCCAAACCTGCAGGCTATGAAAGGAGTATGGTTGTAAGATGACAAAAGAGCAGTATTTACGAAGTGATAAGAGAGTATTGGCCCTGATAGGCGTGACAGAGGCATATATGATTCTTTCCATGGTATATGCGTTCCTTCAGGGGACGGCGGGGACAGGGACATATATTCAGCTGGGAATTTTTGCGGTACTGCTTGCGGTGAGCGTGGGCGGCTTTGCGGTATTAAAGGGCACCAGGGCCTGCGGGAGAGCGATAACCGGATCCGGTGCATTGGCATATCTGGTTCTGATGTGCCTTAGCTCCGAGGAGCTTACATATGTGTATGCGTTTCCGATATTGATAGCATCCATCATGTATCTGAATAAGAACTATGCGATGGCGGGATCAGCAGTGATTATTATTGCAAATGTTGTCCGGACGATAAGGGACATTACCTCCGGCAGTATGAATGTCGGATTCGCGATGATTCGCTGGGTGATGACGATTTTGATATGCGTGGCGGCGTACGTCGTGATGCAGGTGATACAGCGGTTTAATGAGGACAATGTGGCCAGCATTCAGGCGTCTGCAGGCCGGCAGGCGGAGATATCCCGGCAGATGGTGGAGATTGCGGACGAAATCAGCAGGAACTTTGCCAGTGCCAGCGAGATGCTTACAGAATTAAAGGCAGGGATTGACGCGAACAATTTTGCAATGAGCAATATTGCGGAGAGTACTGAAAGCACGGCGCAGGCGATACAGGAGCAGGCGCAGATGTGCACTGCGATACAGGAAAGCTCAGACGAGGTAGAGAAGGATACGACAAGAGTAGAGACTGCGGCCAGGAATACCTCGAAGAATGTGGCGGAGGGCGCGGCGCTTGTGCACGAGCTGAAGCAGCAGGCGGAGGGGGTTGAGACGGCAAGCCGGGAGACCGTGGAGGCGACGTCAAGGCTTTTAACCCGTGTCAACAGTGTAGAAAGCATTGTGGGCGATATTTTGAACATATCTTCCCAGACAAACCTTCTGGCGTTGAACGCGTCCATTGAGGCGGCGAGAGCGGGAGAGGCCGGCAAGGGCTTTGCGGTGGTTGCCGATGAGATCAGGCAGCTTTCGGAGCAGACCAAGGAAGCGACAAACCGCATTACAGGGATTATCAACGAATTGACTGATGATGCAAGGAGCGCTTCGGACAGCCTGGATAATTCTGTCGAATACATCAAACGTCAGACGGAGAAGATTGAGGTTGCAAAAGAAAAGTTCGAGAGCATTGACCGGGAGGTGGCGGAGCTGTCAAGCAGTATCCGTCATACTGACAAGACGATAGCAGACATTTTACAGGCAACAGGCGTTATCTCAAACAGCATTTCCCATCTGTCGGCAACCAGCCAGGAGGTGGCGGCGGCCTCCGGTGAAAGTGTTAAGACGGCCTCCGATACAGTCGGCAGAATGGAGGAATGCAGCCGGGTACTGGCAAATATCAAGAATTTGGCAGAGCAGCTTGAGGCGTGCGCAAGGCAGTGACGCCACCCTTATAAACAGCGTGGCAAGATTTTAATTCAATTTTGAGAGGATTTGTAGGTTTGTCAAACATATGTTACACCGATGCAGGATAACCTCTGAGTACCTGATTGGGAGTCTTCCAGCCGAGCGGCCGCATGGGGAAGTTGTTATAGTCCCTGCGGTTATAGATCGTAAGCTGC
>CATLGV010000009.1 GCA_949948735.1 uncultured Lachnospiraceae bacterium
ATACAGGGCGATGCATGCATACAGGGCGATGCATGCATACAGGGCGATGCATGCATACAGGGCGATGCATGCATGCGGGATGCTGCAGGCCAAGTGACCGGAAACGGCTGTTTGCCGGATAGCGCGCCGGCGGTTCTTGCCGTGATACCGTTTGGCACACCGTGCAGGCAAAGGGCAGCGGATGAAATTAATTACCTGCGGCTGCAGGGATATGAGATTGCGGGCGCCGTGCTGGCAGACGTGGATAAGCGGTGGATGGATCTGTATATGAACGAAGCGGTGCGCCCGCGCAGGGAGCAGGCGTAAATCCGCTGCGGCAGGGGAAACGCAAAGGTGAGCGGCTTTACCGGCTGCGGTCAAATGGAGGCGGAAATGGAGCTACAGGTATTGGTGTCGGCAGTGGGCGAGGAGGTCTCCACGCTGGCGGAGCGTATGCGGTTGGAGAGCGACGCGATTATTATTAATCAGACGGACGGCTTTGCCTATGAGGAATACGAGCGGTGCTGCGCCGGCGGGAAGAAACGGATACAGTGTTACAGCTTTTGTGAGAAGGGCGTGGGGCTGAGCCGGAATAACGCGCTGCTTCGGGCGCATGCGGATATTCTGCTGTTTTCGGATGAGGATATTGTGTATGACAGCGGTTATGAGCAGAAGGTGCTGGAGCAGTTCGCAGCGCATCCGGAGGCGGACTTTCTGCTGTTTAATATGCGGGTGGGCGCATCGCGTGCAACTTACCATACCGAGCGGTTTCACCGGGTGCATATCTGGAACGCGGGGCGGTACCCGACCTATTCCTTTGCGGTAAGAAGGGAGAAGCTGCATGCGGCCAATATAACGTTTTCGCTGCTTTTCGGGGGCGGAGCGGCGTACAGCAACGGGGAGGACAGCCTGTTTCTCAGGGACTGCCTGTCGTACGGCATGAAGGTTTTTGCGGTTCCGGTGGAGCTTGGCGCGGAGCGGGAGCGAGAATCCACCTGGTTTCAGGGGTATACGGAAAAGTTTTTCACGGACAGGGGCGTCCTGTATCATTTTTTGTACGGGCGGCTGGCATATCCGATGGCGGTGCGCTTTATCTGGGCGCACGGTGGTACTATGTGCAGGGAAATACCGAAAAGGGAAGCGCTGGCCCTGATGAGGCGGGGAATTGCCTCGGTAAAGCGCTGGTGATGTTTCAGAGCTGCAGGAAATGCTTAGGAGATTGGGATGGCATTGAACAGGGCGTGTTCTATCATATTTTATCTGACAATCGCCGCCGCGACGTGCCTGATGGCGTCGCAGGTAAGGGCGGTGGGAAGGACTGCGCCGGTATTCGTAAACGGCGGCAGGACGCGGGAATGCTTTCGAAACAGACTGTTTCTGTCGGGGATATTTGCGATATTGTTTTTGTGCGCCGCGCTGCGGTTTGACGTGGGCAACGATTACGGGCAGTACACGGAGACGATGCATGAGGCCTGTGTGGGTGGCTATGTGGTCACCGAGCCGGGATTTAACGGGCTTGTGCGGCTGATATACGGGATGCTCGGCGGAGAATACTATGAAGCGGTGTTTGCAGTCTTCTCTTTTGCCACGATATATTTGTTTTTAAAGGCGCTGTACCGTCAAAGCGTCGATTTTGCGCAGTCCTTTTTTCTCTTTATGACGCTGGGACTGTACTTTCAAACTTATAATACCATGCGTTATTATCTGGCGCTTGCGCTGACCCTGTATGCGATGCGCTATGTGCTGGAGAGGGACTGGCTGAAATTCATTTTCTGGATTCTGATTGCGGCGTTGTTCCATAAGTCCGTGCTGCTGGTCATACCGGCATACGGGCTTGCGCTGCCGGAATGGAGGCGGTGGCATATTGTGTGCGGGCTGGCGCTGAGCGGACTGTGCTATCTGGGACGCGGCATCGTGCTCAAGGCTGCGCTGGTGCTTTATCCCTCCTACAGGAATACGGTTTATCTGGAGGACAGCGCCGTCAGCATCAGCAGCGCGGTCAGAATCCTGCTGCTTCTTGCGCTATACGCAGGGCTTGTCCGTTATATGGGTTCGGAGCGGTTTCGCGAACAGCGCGCGTACGGGGAGCTGCGGTTCTATATGCAGCTGCAGCTGTTGGCGTTTGTATCCTGTACCTTTTTTTCGTTTCTGCCGGTAGTGACGCGAATCACGTATTATTTCAGCGTGACACAGCTTTTGATGATACCGCTGATGCTTGGGATGATAGAGGATGCGCGGATAAGAAAGCGCGTGCAGGCGTTTGTTTTTCTTGCGTGCATAATATTTTTCGGGGTGTTCCTGCTGCAGGCGCATCAGGAGGGCGTCGGGCTGTTGCCGTATAAAAGCTGGCTTTTTACGGCGCAGCGGTATCTGTACAAATAAACGGGGGAGATATGGAAGAAATGCCATTTTACAGTATTATTGTCGTATGCCTGAATTCGGGCGGCCGGCTTGCGGATACGGTGGCGAGCGTGCGCGCGCAGACCTGTACGGATTATGAGATTATCATAAAGGACGGCGGTTCGACGGACGAATCGCTGAAGCGGCTGCCGCAGGATGAAAAAACACGTGTTTTTTGTAAGAAGGACAGCGGCATCTACGACGCGATGAACCAGGCGGTCGCAGAGGCGCGCGGAAGCTATCTGCTTTTTCTGAATACGGGGGACAGTCTTTATAACGACAAGGTTTTAGAAGAAATAGCGATTGCTATTCAAACAAAAAACAGCATCGGGAACCGCATGCCGGATATCGTATACGGCAACCTTTACCACAAGGCGCTGGATACGGTGATACACGCATCGCCGCAGATAAATGATTTCACCTGTTATAGAAATGTCCCGTGCCATCAAAGCTGCTTTTATCACCGATCGCTGTTTGCGGAGCGTGGCTATGATCTCCGGTACAACGTGCGGGCGGATTATGAACATTTCCTCTGGTGCTGCTATGAGAAAAAGGCTGATATCCATTACGTGCCGGTGATTGTCGCGGCGTACGAGGGCGGCGGATATTCCGAGACAAAGGAAAACAGAAAACTTTCCGCGAGACAACACCGGGAAATTGTTGTAAAATATATGCGAAGGGGAAAGGCAGACCGGTATCGTCTGATATTGCTGCTGACGCTGGCGCCGCTTCGCAGCGCACTGGCGCAGAGCAAACGCTTTTCCGGGCTTTATAATGGTATAAAGACAGCCGTCTACAGGCTGAAAAACAATTCAAAGGGGATGGATTCATTTTGAAGGTGTTATGGTTGTGCAATATCATGCTTCCGTTTATCGCAAAGAGTCTGGGACATAAGATTGTCGTGAAGGAAGGCTGGCTTTCGGGGCTTGCCGATAAGCTTCTTGCCGACAGAGACCGGAATAATATAACGCTTGCAATATGCTTCCCGACGTCGGAGGACCTGCGTATTCTGGAGGAGGACGCCTCGCTGTTTGTCAAGGGCAAGGCGGAGGGGATTGACTATTATGTCTTTCAGGAGGATACGGTGCATCCCGAGATTTATGATGAGGCGGTGGAGGAGAGCCTTCGCGCCGTGCTGGCAGATTTTGAGCCGGATCTCGTCCACATTTTTGGTACGGAATATCCGCATACGCTGGCATGCATGCGCGCCTTTGACCGTCCGGAGCGGACGCTGATCGGTATACAGGGGCTTTGCTGCGCGATAGCAGAGGTCTATATGGCCGATTTGCCGTATTCCGTGCAGAAGAAAAAGACGTTTCGGGACAGACTGCGCAAGGACAGCCTGGCGCAGCAGCAGATGAAGTTTGAAATGCGCGGAGCACACGAGAAGGAGGCGCTCGCCCTTGCGGAGCATGTGACGGGCAGAACGGATTTTGATAAGGAGCTGACGAAGAAGCTCTCCCCCAACGCCGTCTACCATTTTATGAACGAGACGCTTCGCAGCGTGTTCTACAATGACGTATGGAATATTGACAGAATTGAATTTCATTCGCTGTTTATCAGCCAGGGGAATTATCCGATCAAGGGCTTGCACTATGTGCTGGATATCCTGCCGGATATTGTGGAAAAATATAAGGACGCCGTCCTGTATGTGGCGGGAGACGTCATTACGGCGAACAGCAGCCTGAGGGATAAGATAAAGCTTTCCGGTTACGGCAAATACTTATTGAAGCAGATTAAGCAGAAGCGGCTGGAGGACCATGTAAAGTTTGTCGGCAGGCTCAATTCCGACAAGATGTGTGCGCGTCTTTTAAAGACACATGTTTTTTTATGCCCGTCGGCGATAGAAAACTCTCCCAATTCCGTAGGGGAGGCAATGCTTCTGGGAGTGCCCGTGGTAGCGTCCGATGTGGGCGGCATTCACAACCTGCTTCGGGACGGAAAGGACGGACTCCTTTACGACAGGGAGGAGCCGCAGCAGCTGAAGGACGCCATATGCAGCATCTTTTCCGATGATAAGCTGGCAATGTCCATGTCCTCCAATGCGCGGGCGCACGCGCTGCAGACACACGATCCGGAAAAGAATTATCATCGGCTTTTGGAGATTTACAATGAAATCGATACCTGATATTCCTGAAATAACAATTGTTTCTAATTATATCAACCATCACCAGATACCGCTGTCCAACGCGCTGTATGAGCGGCTGGGCAGCCGGTTTTCCTTTATACAGACGCAGCGGATGGAGGAAGAAAGGGTCGCGATGGGCTGGGGCGCAGAGCTTCGGGATATTCCGTATTTAAGGCGCTATTATGAGGACGCGGCGGGGTGTGCTGCGCTGATTCTGGACAGCGATATTGTGATCTTCGGCGGCGTGGAGGACGAGCGTTATATCAAGCCGCGGCTGAATGCCGGGAAAATCGTGATTCGCGCAAGCGAACGGCTGTACCGTGAGGGACAGTGGAAGTCCATATCGCCGCGCGGCAGAAAAAAGAAGTATGAGGACCATACGCGGTACGCGGATGCGCCGGTCTATCTCCTGTGCCACGGGGCGTATGTGGCGTCGGATTTTCAGCTTGTAAGGGCCTATCCGGATAAGAAATATGTGTGGGGCTATTTTCCTGAGGTGTATACCTATGCGCTTGACGACCTGTTTGCGCGCAAGCGCCATCAGGACGCGCAGGGACGGGCGCAGGTACGGCTGCTCTGGGCAGGCAGGTATATGAAGCTCAAGCATCCCGAGTACGCTGTAAAGGCGGCAAGACGCCTCAGGGAAGAGGGTATATCCTTCCGGCTGGATATGGTGGGCGGCGGCGATTTGGAGGCTTCGCTGAAGGAGCTGGTGCAGGCATACGGGCTTTCGGATGAAGTGGTATTTCACGGCTTTCAGCCGCCCGCGGCGGTGCGGCGGTTTATGGAGGAGGCGGATCTGTTTCTCTTTACCAGCGATTATCTTGAAGGCTGGGGGGCAGTGCTCAACGAGGCGATGAACAGTGCCTGCGCGGTGACGGCAGGCCATGGAATCGGTGCGGTGCCCTTTTTGCTGGCGCATGAGAAGAACGGACTCGTCTATAAAACAGGGCATTTTGGGGAGTTTTATGCGCAGGTGCGGCGGCTCTGCTTGGATTCGGTGCTGCGCAGACGGCTGGGGGAGGCGGCATATCGGACGATAACCACCGAATGGAATCCCCGGGAAGCGGCGGCAAGGCTTTACGCCTTTTGTGAAGGGCTTTTACAGGGAAAAACGGTGATACAGGAGCACGGGCCGCTGAGCCCCGCGCCGCTGATTGCGCCGCGGCAGGGGTACGCGTATACGCGGCAGAGCTGAGTTTTACAAGGATATGAAAAAGCGGACGAGTGACTTGAAGCTGCAAAGGGGGACGGACGCCGGGTTCGCCCCCCTGTTTTTGCATTATACAGACCGCTCTGATTTATTGTTCCTTTTTCTCTTTTTTCTTCTTTCTATCCCACCAGGTTCTATCCCACCAGGTGCCTGCCAGTGAGCAGGTTCCGCCCATCGCTACAAAAGCAATCATTATAATCCAGAATTCCATGTGTCTTCCTCCTCTTATATTGATAACCGTTGACAAATAGAAATTACAACGAAGCATATCATAAGTGCGATTACGCCTGCTGCAAATGCAAATATGATTTTTTGGTAATTTCTTTTTCCTATTTCTTGTTGTGTTTCATCGTGAGTTAATTGTTTTCCGTCAATAAATGCCAGAATTTCTTTATAAGTCTGAATATTATGGTTCTTTTTGGTTTTTTCAATCTTACCTGCGGTATACAGCGCTATGGCAAACAGGCATAACCAAATAATAAGCCCTATATACCCATCCAAACGAAATAAAGGATAAGCACTTATGGCTAAAATGATAAATTCAATCAGGAAAACAATACTTATCACATGAAACCTTTTGATTGTTGTTTTCTCTACAGTATCCCTCATCTCCTTTATATCTTCTTTTACAAAATTGTCCAAAGATACGTTGAAGATATTCGATAAAGCGATCAGGCTTTTCACATCCGGACAGCTTTTATTTGTTTCCCAGTTCGAAATGGTCTGCCTTGAAACAAATATTTTAAGCGCCAGTTCTTCCTGAGAAATTTTTTGCTGTTCTCTGTATTTCCTGATTTGTAATCCGATATCCATCCTGCATCTTCTCCTTTATTATAAATGAATATATGCGTTTCGTCTGTCAAAAGCCATTGACATTGCCCTCTTTTCTTGTCAAAATGGCTTTACATGGCTCAAAAATGGTTTGCTCCGAGGAAGCGCTGATTAAATCATCGCTTCCTCAGAGCCTCCCTAACTAAATTATACCATAATTGCCGGCGCGTAGAAACAGTAACGTTTGTTCTGTATATACGAAACCATGCCGGGAAATTTTACAGGCGGCGGGAGGCTCGTATAAATTCGTATTGTGATTATCTAAAATATGGCATATACTAAGAGTGTATCGGGGAGCTTTTGGTTCCCTTAAAACGGACAATACCGGAGGAACAGACGCTCAGATGGGAAGAGCAGAGACGAAGAGCAGGATTTATGTATGCCATACCTTTTATCATGTCTATGTGTCGATATTAAAGGAAATGAAGCTGGAGCGTGAAACGCCGCGGGATGCGTACCGGCGGGGGGATATTGCGCTGAGCGGGATATCCACGGATTTTGAGCGGCTCGGGGAGCGGCTGGAGCGGGCGGGTATTTTCCATGCGGTTTTTGCGTTGGACGAGAAGCGGGAGGAATGTTTCCCGCAGCTTGCCAGGTACCGCCGCGATTACGGCAATCTGCTGCGCAACATGGTCAACCGCATGATTTTCACGAAAAAGCTTGCGCGGTGCGAGGCGCCGTATATGCGGAATATTGATTTTAAAGCCTATGAGGATATTTATGTATTTTGTGACAGCGATCCGATCGGCTATTATCTGAATGAACGGCACATTTATTATCACGCGGTGGAGGACGGGCTGGACTGCCTCAAAAACCTTGACGACGCCTATGTGGCAAACCACAGCCATTTCCGGCTTAAGACATGGTTTTCCCTGCACAACCTGATATTTATTATGAACGGCTGGGGCAAATACTGTCTGGATATGGAAGTGAATGACATCAGCAAGGTTCCGACACCCTGTCCGCGGCTGAAGGAAGAGCCGCGCAAGCCTCTGGAAAGGGATCTGACTCCTGAACAGAAAAAGCGGATGATACAGGCATTTATTGAGGATGCGGACAGGCTGACGGCGCAGCTGCGGCCCTCGTATGCGGGGGAGGAGTTTGCGTGCTTTCTGACGGAGCCGCATCCGGTGGACGAGGAGGCGCGTAAGCGCGTATGTCTTGACGTGATTGCGCAATACTGTAAGGGGTACCGCGTGATGATTAAGCCGCATCCGCGGGATTTGATTGATTACGAGGCGCTCTGCCCGGGCGCGGTGGTGCTGAAAGGGCGCTTTCCGGTTGAGGTTCTGAATTTTTTTGAAGGCCTTCATATTAAGCGGGCGGTGTCCATCCTGACAACGGCCATGAACAATATGGACTTTGTGGAGGAGAAGCTTAATCTCGGCGCTTCTTTTTGGGACAAGTATGAGGATCCCGAAAAGCATGCGTATAACAGGAAGGCAGGGCTGCAGCTCGCCGACCGGTAGGAACACGGCTGTATAGAGCGCGCGGGGACGCGCGCGGAAAAGAGGCGTAAGATGCTCAGAATATTAAAGAAGATCAATATATTGATGGATAGAAAGCAGAAGGCGGCGATGGCAAGGCTGCTGGTGATGATGCTGATCTCGGCGGGACTCGAGACCGGCGCCGTAATGATGGTTATGGCGGTGGTGCAGCTGATACTGACGCCGGAGCAGCTGGCGCAGGGAGAGACATATCAGTCGATTTGCCGTATGCTGCACTTACAGAATACCGTGCAGTTTTCCGTGCTCGCTATTTTGTTTCTGATAGTACTGTATATCGCAAAAAACAGCTTTCAGTTTATCCTGCAGCGCAGCCTCTACCGCTTTGTATATACCAACCAGTTTCAGACCGCTTCTAATCTGATGAAAAATTTCGTACGGCGGGATTACGAGTATTATCTGAACGCGGAGACGGCGGTGATTCAGCGCAGTATTACCGCGGACGTCAGCAACATGTACGCGCTGATCATGGCCGTGCTGCAGATTGCCTCCGAATCTATCGTAGCAGTGTTTCTGGTGGCCGCGCTTGCGGTACAGGATATTGTGATGACGGTCGTAATCGCCGTAATTCTGGTCGTCACGCTTGTTGTGATCAAAAAGATTATCAAGCCGATTATGAACCGTACCGGAAAAGAGAATCAGGATTACGGCGCTTCGATGTTTGCGTGGATAGCGCAGACGATACAGGGGATTAAGGAAATCAAGGTGGCAGGCAGGGAGCAGTATTTTATCGGGGAATACTGCAAGGTCGGCAGGGGCTATGTCAAGGCGATGGAGCGCTTCAGCCTCTTTAACAATACGCCGAAGCTGCTGATTGAGACGGTGAGCATCGCGGGGATTCTGGGTTATATCCTGGTGCTGATTGTGACGGGCGCCGATGTGACGGGCATGGTTTCCCTGTTTGCGGCGTTTGTGATCGCGGCGCAGCGTCTGCTGCCGGCGGCAAGCCGCATCAACAACCAGATGACCAGCATGGCCTTTAACGAGCCGTTTTTCTTTAATGTGAGCGACAATCTGGTGGAGGAGACGAGCGCGGAAAATACCGATATATCTTACGCCGTGGCGGCCAAGGAAAAGCTGCCGGTGACAAGACAGGTGCAGCTGTGTGACATCACCTACCACTATCCGAATTCCGACAGACTTATTTTTGACCATGCAAGCGTCTGCTTTCCGATAGGGAAGTCCATCGGTATTGTGGGCACGAGCGGCGCAGGCAAGACGACGATTATCGATATTCTGCTGGGCCTGTTAAAGCTTCAGGGCGGAAAGGTGCTGGCGGACGATACCGATATTCAGGAGCATTACCGGGAGTGGCTTGCCAATGTCGGTTATATCCCGCAGATGATTTTCCTGCTGGATGCGGATATCCGCAAAAACGTGGCGTTTGGTGTCCCGGAGGAGGAAATCGATGATGGCAGGCTGTGGCATGCGCTGGAGGAGGCGCAGCTGGACAGCTTTGTGAAAGGCCTGCCGGAGGGCATACACACGGGAATCGGAGAACGTGGAATCCGCCTTTCCGGCGGGCAGCGGCAGCGCATCGGTATTGCCAGAGCGCTCTATAACGATCCTGAGGTGCTGATTCTGGATGAGGCGACCTCGGCGCTCGACAACGATACGGAGGCGGCGATTATGGATTCCATTAACCGGCTCCACGGCAGGAAAACCCTGATTATTATTGCGCACCGGTTACAGACGATTGAGAAGTGCGACATGGTATTCCGGGTAGAAGACGGAAAGGTGCGCAGTGTGTCCTGAAGGGCGTTTCTTTGACGAGACGGGAAGGGAGGTTCTATGAAGCTGAGCATTGTAGTGCCGGTGTATAATATGGCAGAGGGCAATAAGCTCCGCTACTGTCTGGAGTCGCTGGTACATCAGACGATTGCGGATTATGAGATTATAGCGGTCGACGACGCGTCGACGGACGATTCCCTGAACATCCTGCGGGAGTACGAGTCGCGGTATCCGTGGAAGTTCCGCGTGATACAGTGTTATGAGAACCTGCGCCAGGGCGGCGCCCGCAACCGGGGAATTGAGGCGGCGCGCGGCGTCTGGCTGGGATTTGTCGATTCGGACGACTGGGTTGCGCCGGATATGTACGAGAAGCTGATAAAAAAGGCCGAGGAGACCGGCGCTGATGTGGTGGGCTGCGACTACTGCGTGGCCGAGACGCAGAGCATGCAGATTGGCCGGGTGATGCCCAACAATACGCCGGAGCAGACAGGACTTCTCGACGAGGACAGGTACGGGCTGCTGGTGATGAATCCGGGCAGTATGGTAATCAAGGTCTATTTAAAGGCGGTTATTGATGAGCATGCGCTGCGCTTTCCGGAGAAAACCTTCTATGAGGACAACTGCGCTTCCCCGGTTTGGATGCTTCATTTTACGCATTTTGAGCGGGTGGAGGAGCCGCTTTATTACTATTATCAGCACGACGCGTCCACCGTGCACGAGATCAGCATGGAGAAATGCGAGGACAGGCTTGCGATGGGGCGGCGGCTGCTTGCGGAGAGCCGCAGATGCGGCTTTTATCAGACGTTCCGCGGCCAGCTGGAGTTTGCCTTTTCCAAGATATATTATATGAATACGCTGTTTACCTATATGCTCGGCGTGCGGCGGCCCAGACTGGCATTCTTAAAAAAGATACGGGCGGGCATGCTGGAGGAGTTTCCGGATTTCCAGAAAAACGCGTATTATCAGAAGGAATTTGACGCGGAACAGAAGAAGCTTGCGGCGATGCATATGAAATCGCCCCTGCGCTTCCTGATTTACTTTAAGCTGCTGTACCTATACAGAAAAATAAAACGATAAGGCAGGAGATTTCAGATGCAGTTTACATCCTTTGCGTTTGCCGTGTTTTTTCCGGTGGTAGTGCTTTTATTTTACGTTATGCCGAAAAAATTCCGGCAGCTGTGGCTCTTACTTGCAAGCTATTTCTTTTATATGGGGTGGAACGCCAAATACGCGCTTCTGATATTGACGTCTACCATAGTGACCTATGTGTGCGGGCTGGCGCTGGAAAGAATCAGGGACAGAGAGGAGCGCCGGCAGCGGAGAAAGCGGATGGCGGCGCTTATCGCCAGTCTGGTCATCAATCTGGGGATTTTGGCGTTCTTTAAGTATTTCTACTTTTTCCATGATATTGCTGCGGCTGCGGCAGGGGTCTTTGGGCTTGAAATCGGGGAGAGCCCTCTGGATATCCTGCTGCCGGTGGGGATTTCCTTCTACACCTTTCAGGCGGTCGGCTATACCATCGACGTATACCGGGGAACCGTCCGCGCGGAGAAGAATTTTATCCGATACGCGCTGTTCGTCTCGTTTTTTCCGCAGCTGGTCGCAGGGCCGATTGAGCGCAGCGGTCATCTGCTGGGGCAGCTTGAGGAGATTTCCCGCAAAAGGTCATGGGATTTTGATAAGGTCGCGCGCGGGCTGTTAATGATGCTGTGGGGCTTTTTTATGAAGCTGGTGATTGCGGACAGGGCGGCCATCGTGGTGAATCAGGTATTTCCGATTTATTATATGTTCGACGGCGCGGCGTTGCTGCTTGCGGCGTTTCTGTTTACGGTGCAGATTTATTGTGATTTTGCAAGCTATTCCATGATTGCCATGGGTGCGGCGGGGGTCCTGGGGATAGAGCTGACGGCAAACTTTGAGGCGCCGTTCTTTTCACGGAGCATTGCCGAGGTCTGGCGGCGCTGGCATATTTCCCTGAGCTCGTGGTTTCGCGACTATGTCTATATTCCGCTTGGCGGGAACCGGTGTCCGCGAATCAGGAAATATTTTAATACGATGATAACCTTCCTGCTCAGCGGGCTTTGGCACGGGGCCAGCTGGCATTTTGTGTTTTGGGGAGCGCTGCAGGGCGCCTTTATCGTGATTGGAGATGCTTTAAGGCCGCTTAAGGCGCGCGTGCAGGAGCGATTTCACATGCGCGTGCATACCTTTGGCTATGCGCTTCTTCAGGGCGGCTGTACATTTATCCTGTTTATGCTTTCGTTTGTGTTTTTCCGGACGGATACGGTAAGAGACGGCGTTTACTACATACAGCGGCTGCTTGCGCGCTTCGATGTATGGTCGCTTTTTGACGGCTCCGTATATTACCTTGGGCTTGACAGGAAGGATATGGGCGTGCTGGTGCTGGGTATCCTGATTTTGACAGGCGTGGACGCGTATTATGCGGTGAAAAGGGCCTTTTTTGATACGCTCGTCAGAGAGCAGTGCCTTGTCGTGCAGTACGTGGTGACAACGGTGCTTTTGGTAATGATTATCGTGTTTGGCGTATATGGAGAGGGATATGATGCGACACAGTTCATTTACTTTCAGTTTTAACACCAAAGGGACAAAAAGGCTGGCGGCGGCAGCCGTCTTTCTGGTGCTGGCAGCGGCGGCGCTGTGGCTTGCCGACAATATTTTACGTGCGAAATTTATCGGGGATTCGACCACGATCATAGACGGCTTTTATGCGGAAAAGAAGGACGATATTGATTTGCTGGTGCTTGGCAGCAGCAACAGCTTCTGTACGGTGAATCCGCTGGTGCTGTATGAGCATTATGGGATAGCGGCGTATGATTTTGGCAGCTCTTCACAGCCGATGCAGATATCCGTGCTCTATCTGAAGGAGGCGTTGAAGTGCCAGAAGCCTGCGGTGGTTGCGCTTGAGATCACAATGCTGACGAGCGACCCGATCAGCAGCAGGCGGGAACAGGCGCTGCGGTGGGGCCTTACGGACATGCCGCTTTCCGCGGATAAGCTAAGGTGTATTTATCAGTCTGTGGGAAAGCTTGACGCGGAATATTTCTCATATGTCTTTCCTGTTTTCCGTTATCACGGCAGGTGGAAGGAATTGAGTAAGACAGACTACACTTATTTTCTCAAGGATAAGACCAACTATACCAAGGGGTATCTTGAAACGCAGGCGGTATCGGCGCTCCCGGTTAATCTGGACGATTATGACAGCGAGGGCGAGGCATGGTTTGCGCAGGAGAATATCGAATATCTGGATGAGATGGTGCAGATTTGCAGGGAGAACGGCATAGCGCTGCTGCTCTTCAAATCGCCGCGGGCTGGCTGGTACCGCTATGAGACGGAAGCGGTGCGGGCGCTTGCGTCGGAGCGGGGGATTGATTTTATCGATTACAATGAGCTGTATCATCAGGAGCTGGTGGCATTGGATACGGCGCAGGATTTCAGGGATGAAGAGCACTTGAATGATTTTGGCGCGCAGAAGGTATCGCTGCACTTTGGCAATTACATAAAGGAGCGTTACGCGCTTGCGGACAGGCGCGGAGAGGCGCAGGCAAATTCCTGGGACGAGGCCCTTGCATACAGACAGCGGCGCGGCTGGCAGGAATTTATGGCGGCGCAGAGCGCGAAGGAATGTCTGGAGCTGCTCCAGGATGACGAAAACTATATTCTGATTGTGACGTATGCGGGCGCGGGGAAAACGGGGCGGACGGAGCAATGGGTGTATGAGGACAGGGCAGTTGCGTTTCACCGGCTGTGGCAGGAAAACGGCATGGTGCACCGACGGCTGGGGAAGAGCGGCGAGCTGGTGCTGATAAGATCGGGCAAGGTCTGCCAGATTCTGATTGACGGCGTGGAGCAGTACCAGGCGGGGAGCAGCTGGAATATCATCGTGTATGACAGGATTACGGAGGAGATTACCGCGAATCTGTACTTTGAGGAATAGCCCCGGGCAAATACGGCATAATAAAATCAGAGGGTTTTGACGTTTTTACCATTATATGGTAGAATATAGGAATGAATAGAATGCGATTCGCGGATGGAGGCGCTATATGTTATTAGATGACAAGACAATATTGATTACGGGTGGTACGGGTTCCTTTGGCAGGTGCTTTACAAGGTATGTGTTCACGCATTACAACCCCAGGAAAATCATCATTTATTCAAGAGACGAATTCAAACAGCTGATGATGGAGAACGAGTTTGCGGAATATAAAGAGAGGCTCCGCTTTTTTATCGGCGATGTGCGCGATTATGAGCGGATGAAGCGCGCGCTTGAGGGCGTGGATTATGTGATTCATGCCGCGGCGCTCAAGCAGGTGCCGGCATGCGAGTACAATCCCAACGAGGCGATCAAGACCAATATTATGGGCGCGCAGAACGTTATCGAGGCTTCGCTGAACACGGGCGTGAAAAAGGTGGTGGCGCTTTCGACGGATAAGGCCGTTAATCCGGTAAATCTTTACGGTGGGACAAAGCTGGTTTCGGACAAGCTTTTTATTGCGGCCAATGCGTACTGCGGCAATAAGGACCTGAATTTTTCGATTGTACGGTATGGGAATGTCGCGGGCAGCAGGGGGTCGATTATCCCGCTGTTTTATCAGTTTATCAAGGAAGGGCGCACCGAGCTTCCCATCACGGACTACCGGATGACGCGCTTCTGGATCAGCCTTACGGAGGGGATTGAGCTTGTCATTAAAGCGCTTGAGGAGGCAAAGGGCGGCGAGACCTTTATCAGCAAGATTCCTTCCTTCAAGGTGACCGATTTGGCGGAAGCGATGGCGCCGGGCATGAAGACCAGGGAGGTCGGCATCCGTCCGGGAGAAAAGCTCCATGAGGTGATGGTAACGGCGGAGGATTCCATGACCACCTACGAGTATGACAAGCATTTTATCATTTATCCGCAGATGTTCTGGCAGGAGTCCAAGCGTCCCATGCCCAGCGGGAAAAAGGTAGAGGACGGCTTCTGCTATTCCTCCGGAGCGAATACGGAGTGGCTTGACGTAGAGCAGATTCGGGAGCTGTTAAAGACAGACCTTTATGAATAATGACCGCGCGATAAAAGGACGGCCCGGAAAGGCGGAGGAGAAGGAAATGGAGAAGCCAGCAATTGCCGGTGGAGAGCCGGTTCGTGATACAAAGCTGTTCTATGGACATCAATATATTGACGATGCGGACATACAGGCCGTGTGCGAGGTGCTGCGAAGCGATTACCTTACCTGCGGGCCGAAGGTAGCCGCGCTGGAGGCAAAGCTTTGCGAGATTACGGGGGCCGGATATGCGGTTGCGTGCAGCAACGGCACCGCGGCTCTACATATGGCCGCGCTTGCGGCGGGTGTAGGAGCCGGGGACGAGCTGATAACGACGCCCATAACCTTTGCGGCGTCCGCCAATTGCGGCTTGTACTGCGGTGCGTCGCCTGTTTTCGCGGACATTAATCCCAGAACCTACAACATTGACCCCGAGAGCGTGCGCGCAAAGCTTACGGAGCGGACAAAGGCTGTCGTGGCGGTTGATTTTACGGGGCAGGCCGCGGAGCTTGACCCTCTGCTTGCCCTGTGCCGGGAGCGGGGAATCGTGCTGATTGAAGATGCGGCGCATTCGATCGGCACCAAATACAAGGGGAAACCCGTCGGGAGTATTGCCGATATGACGACCTTCAGCTTTCATCCGGTAAAGACGGTTACGGGCGGGGAGGGCGGCGCGGTGCTGACAAACAGTCCGGAATACTATCAGAAGCTGCTGCTGGCACGCGCTCACGGCATTACAAGGGACGCCGGGCTGCTGGAGCGCCCTTCGCATGGCGCATGGTATTACGAGCAGATTGATTTGGGCTGGAATTACAGGCTGACGGATATTCAGTGCGCGTTGATTTTGAGCCAGATAGACAAGCTGGAGCAGTTTTCCGGCAGGCGCAGGGAGATCGTGGCGCAGTACAATGAGGCGTTTTCGAAAATGCCGGAGCTGTTTGTGCAGGAGGAGATTCCGGAATCGGACACGACAAGGCATCTGTATATCCTGCGGCTTGTGCCGGAGCGTCTGCGGATTGACCGCAAGGGCTTTTTTGAGGCGCTGGCCGCGGAGAATATCTGCTGTAATGTGCATTACATTCCGGTTTACCGTCATCCCTATTATGAGAAGCTCGGCTATAAGGAGGGTCTGTGCCCGAACGCGGAGAAGCTCTACAAGGAGATCCTGAGTCTGCCGCTGTACTATGCGCTCACTGATCAGGATGTTGCGGACGTTATCCGGGCAGTCGCCAAAATCGTGGCATATTATAAAAAATAAGAGCGATGAGCCCGGTCGGTGAACCGGGCTTTTCGAAATTGAAGGCAGTGTTGGAGGCGGATAAGAGTGAGAAGCGTTGCGATGATTACGGCGCGGGGCGGGAGCAAGCGCATACCGCGCAAGAATATAAAGCCGTTCCTGGGACGTCCTATACTGACATACAGCATTGAGGCGGCTCTGCAGGCTGGTATTTTTGAGGAGGTCATGGTTTCGACCGACGACGAGGAGATTGCCCAGGCGGCGAAGGCGGCCGGGGCGGCAGTGCCCTTTTTGCGGAGCGCGAAGACGGCGAACGATTTTGCGACCACCGCGGAGGTGGTTGAGGAGGTCCTAGCGTCCTATGAGCGCATGGGAACGGTGTTTGACACGGCGTGTTGTATCTATCCGACGGCGCCGTTTGTGACGGCGGATGCGCTTCGGACGGCGATGCGGCTTCTGAATCAGGAGGAGGCGGACGCGGTGATTCCGGTCGTGCGCTTTTCCTTTCCGCCGCAGCGCGGCGTTGTGATTAAGGACGGGCGGCTTGTGCCCAGGTGGCCGGAGAATATGGCGAAGCGTTCGCAGGATTTGGAGCCGCTCTATCACGACTGCGGGCAGTTTTACTGCCTGAATGTGCCCAGCTTTATCAGGCAGAAGGCGATATGGATGGAGAATGTCGTTCCGTTTGTGCAGGAGGAGATCAATGTGCAGGATATTGATACGGAACAGGACTGGGAAATCGCGGAGCTGAAGTATCAGGTCCTGCGCGGACGGCAGCCCCGGTGAGAACCGCGGGGCGCTTTGGAAAGGGAAATGGTGGAGAAGATGGACGGTATCAATATTAACGGAAGAAGAATCGGGGACGGTGCGCCGGCGTACATTATCGCCGAAATGTCGGGAAATCATGCAGGGGACATGGGCCGCGCGCTGGAGATGATTCATGTGGCGAAGGAGGCCGGTGCGGACTGTGTGAAGATACAGACCTACACGCCGGATACAATGACAATTGACTGTCATAATCAATACTTTCATATTGAGGGGGGAACCTGGAAGGGTGAAAACCTGTACGCGCTTTATCAAAAGGCTTATACGCCGTGGGAATGGCAGGATAAGCTGCGGGACGAGGCGGCGAAGGCAGGCATTGATTTTCTCTCCACGCCGTTTGATGCGACCTCCGTGGACTTTCTGGAGGAGCTGGGCGTACAGTTTTATAAGATTGCGTCCTTTGAGATGGTGGATATTCCCCTGCTGGAATATATCGCATCCAAGAATAAGCCGATCATCATGTCGACGGGGATGGGCTCCCTGGAGGAGATTACGGAGGCTGTTGACGCCATCTACGCGGCCGGCAACCGGCAGCTTGCGTTGATGAAATGCTCCAGCGCTTACCCTGCCAGACGCGAGGAGATGAATTTAAAAACGATTCCCGATATGAAAAAGCGTTTCGGGATTCCGGTGGGGCTTTCGGATCATTCCATGGGGGCGTTCAGTGCGGCGACGGCAGTTGCCATGGGCGCCAATATTATCGAAAAACACTTCTGCGTCAGCAGGGCAATCAAGAATCCCGATTCGGCGTTTTCCATGGAGCCGCAGGAGTTCCGGGAGATGGTGGAACAGGTGCGCGAGGTGGAGAAGGCGTTTGGCAGCGTATTTTACGGCGTTTCCGAGCAGGAGGAGTCCAATACCTGCTTTCGGCGTTCGCTTTTTGTGGTGCAGGACATTGCGGCGGGAGAGCAGCTGACGCCGGAAAATATCCGAAGCATCCGTCCCGCGTACGGGCTGAAGCCCAGGCATTATAAAGAGGTTCTTGGAAAACGGGCTGCCCGCGCGTTAAAGCGCGGTACGCCGCTTACCTTTGAGGATATTGCGGATTAGGAGAAGGCTATGGAATTGTATTTGCGCGAGGTGGAAGAGGCGGACATGGACTTGCTCTTTCGATGGGCAAACGACCCTGATGTGCGCCGCAGCGCGTTTCATACGGAGGCGATACCCTACGAAACTCATGTAAAATGGTTTCACCGGATGATGGAGAATGAGGCGGCGTATCTGTATATTTTATGCCGTGCAGAGGAAGCGGTCGGACAGATACGGCTGGATATTGAGGACAGTGTGGCGGTGATTGATTACAGCGTTGCGCCCGGGTACCGGGGCAGGGGCTTTGGCAGGGCGCTGCTGATGCTGATAAAGGAGAAAGCCATGGAGATAACAGGCGTCAAAAAACTTGTGGGGCAGGTAAAACCCGAAAACAGCGCGTCCATAAAGGCATTTGAACAGTGCGGCTATGTGAGAATGAAGGGCGAGGATTATATAACGTTTGTTTTTGAATTGTGAAGAAGGAGGAACCGGGTGAGGATTATTATCGCAACCATAAAGGAGTGGAATATCAGGCGTGCGCTGCAGCTGCAGGAGCGGTACAGGCAGCACGAGATACGTCTGATTACGCAAAAAGAGGAATTCACATATGATAACATATGTAACTTTAACCCAGACTATATCTTTTTGCCGCACTGGTCCTACTATATTCCAGATAAAATAACAGATGCGTGGGAATGCGTTGTGTTTCACATGACGGATCTGCCGTACGGAAGAGGCGGGAGTCCGCTGCAAAATCTGATTGTGCGCGGGCATCGGGAGACGAAGGTGTCCGCAATCAGGGTGACTGCGGCGTTTGATGAAGGCCCGGTATATATGAAACGGCCGTTATCGCTGGACGGCTCTGCCACGGAAATTTTTGAGCGCTGTGCGGATGTGGTCTTTAACGAGATGCTTCCCTGTTTCCTGGAGGAAGCTCCCGGGGGGAGGCCCCAGGCCAGCCCGCAGGTGGGGGAGCCGGTGATATTTAAGCGGCGTAAGCCGGAGGAAAGCGAGATAACACCCGATATGGATATAGATAAGATTTACGACTATATCCGTATGCTGGATGCGGAGGGATATCCGCGGGCGTTTATTGATTATGGAGGATACCGGCTGCGCTTCGAGGCGGCGTCGCTTGACGAAGCCGGCAATACGCTGGCGGCACGGGTGGTTTTTCGGAAAAGGGAAGAGGAGGACGTATGAAGACGGTTTTGGTAGTGGCGGCGCACCCGGATGATGAGATCCTCGGCGTGGGCGGCACGGTGGCGCGTCATGCGGCTGCAGGCGATGCGGTCTACGCGCTTATTTTGGGAGAGGGACAGACCTCCCGCGGGGCGCGCAGAGAGGATACGGACAGCGCGGTTGTGGACAGCCTGCACCGGAATACGCAGGAGAGCGCCGATAAAGTGGGGTTTCGAAAGGTATTTTTTGCCGATTTTCCGGACAACCGCTTTGACGGCGTGGATCTGCTCGACATTGTGAAGGCGGTGGAAAAGGTGGTGGAGGAGCTGCGGCCGCAGATTATCTATACGCATTACAGCGGTGATTTGAATATTGACCACCAGTGTACGGCGCGTGCGGTGCTTACGGCGACGCGGCCGATAGGGGCATACTGCGTGGAGGAGCTCTATGCGTTTGAGACGCTCTCCTCTACGGAATGGGCATTTGATTACAGCGGACAGCCGGCGTTTTGCCCCAACGTGTTTGTGGATATTACGGATTATTATGACCGGAAGGAACAGGCGATGCGATGCTATGTGTCGGAGCTTTGCGCATCTCCGCATCCAAGGAGCCTTGAGGGCATGGACGCGCTCTCAAAAACGCGCGGCATGACGGCGGGGATGGCGCGTGCGGAGGCTTTTATGCTGATACGCAAAACCGTCCGCGCGGACTGACATACTGCCTGCGGGCGCTGGGCGTCCAGAAAGGAAAGAGCGATGCTTTATATTCGTGCGGACGGTAATGCGGCAATCGGAATGGGACATATCATGCGGTGCATGTCGATTGCGGAAGCGGTATACGACAGGACGGGGGAGAGACCGGTATTTATTGTTGCGGAGGACGCCTGTGTCCCGATGCTGGCGGACAGGGGCTTTGCCGCGCGGGTGCTGGGGACGGATTACCGGGCGATGGAGACGGAGCTGCCGGCGCTATCACGAGTTTTGCAGCCGCAGGACGTGATTCTGGTGGACAGCTATCAGGCGGTCCTCGCCTATTATCAGAAGCTGCGGGCAAACTGCGCGGTGGCCTGTCTGGAGGACATGGGAACGCCTTATCCGGTGGATTTGCTGATTAATTACAATCTATACGCACCGGCGTTAGAGGGACAATATAGGCAGGGGGCGCCGGATATGCTGCCGGACAGGCTTCTTCTGGGCGCTGCGTATATGCCGCTGCGGGCGGATTTTCGAACGGACACTGCGTATACGGTGCGGGAACAGGTAACGGATGTTATGATAACAACGGGGGGAAGTGATCCGTGTTTTGCGGCCGGCGCGCTGCTGGAATGCCTGACAGGCTGCGATGCGGCGGCGGGAATCCGCTGTCATGTTGTTATCGGCCCGTTTAACCGCTTTGCCGGGACGTTAAGACAGCGATACGGTGCGCACGGTGCGGTGCGCCTCTATGAGAATGTGAAGGATATGAAGGCGCTGATGCGCTCCTGCGACGTCGTTATTACGGCCACGGGAAGCACGCTCTACGAGATAAGCGCGCTGGGCGTGCCGATGATCTGCTTTTATTTTGCGGAGAATCAGCGGCAGGGGGCGGAGGCGATTGCAAGGCTTACGGATATTGTAAACGCGGGCTGCTTTGCGGCGCGCCGGGAGGAGACGGTTGACGCTGTTTTGCGGGCGCTTTTGCGCTGCATCGGCGACAGGGCGTACCGGCAGACGCTGTACCGGCAGGAGCGGCAGCTTGTGGACGGCGCGGGCGCCGGCCGGATTGCGGCTGCAGTGCTGGGCTGCAGCAGGAGGCTCTGAGCAGAGGCATTGCGGACTGCGAAGCGATATGCGGTGAAGGGTGCGGCGCGCGGAGGCTTGTAAAACGACAGGGCCGGGAAGGATGCGAATAGGATGGCGGAGAAGAAAAAGCGGCAGTTAAATTACGAGATACTCAGAATCCTTGCGATGCTGATGATTGTCTGTCTGCACTATCTGAGCAGGAGCGGACTGCTTGGCGACCCCGCGCGCGCCGACATGACAACGGCGGACTATGCGGCATGGCTGACAGAGGCCCTCTGCATTGTCGCGGTCAATGTGTATATGCTGATCAGCGGATATTTCGGCGGGGGCGAGGCAGGGAAAACGACGCTTCTTACGGCAGAATCGGTCGTAAAAAGGCCTCTGCGAATCTGGCGCGTTGCTTTTTTTTATTCGTTGGGAATCGGGCTTTTGGCGTTTCTTGCGGGCGCGGGAGAATTTGACATATACCGTCTCTTTACGTATATATTTCCCGTTGTGACGGAGCATTACTGGTTTGTAACCGCGTATATTATTCTCTGTCTGCTGATGCCGTTTCTGAACGCGGGGACAGCGATGCTTTGCAGAAGAGGGATGTACGCGCTGATTTTTGGCATGCTTTTGCTCTTCTGCATTGCCAAGACCGTGCTGCCGATGAAGCTTCCGTGGGATAAGTACGGTTATGACGCCTTCTGGTTTATCACGCTGTATCTGACCGGTGCGGCGCTGAAAAGGTACGGGATGCCCATTCTTCAAAAAAGAGGACGGGCGCTTGCGGTGTATCTGGCGAGCATTTTGCTGATTTTTGCAAGCTTTATCGGAATAAGGGCGGTATATTTGAAGACCGGACATTTGGAGAGCATGATATCGTATGCCTATACCTACAACCACCTGTTCTGTTATACGGGCGCGATCGGGTTGTTTATGGCTTTCTCACAGCGCGCGGGCGGCGGAGAGCGGCTGGAGCGCTTCCGCAGGCCCATAGAGCTTTTTTCGGGCGCGACCTTTGGCGTATATCTGCTGCATGAGCATATCGATATCCGGGAGCGGTGGACGGGCTGGTTTGGGGACGGCGCGGCGCCGGGCGGTTCGATTGCGGGCTTTCTGCTCCGTATGCTTCTTGTGGTGCCTGCCATGTATCTGGCCTGCTCGGCAGTCGAAATCCTGCGGATGAAGCTTGCGCTGCTTGTGCGGCCGGGGAATAAAAGAAAGGAGCGCAGCTGATACGGAAAGACAATCAGAAATCCGAAGCAACAGAATATGGACGCTGTATCTGCCGGCTGTGGCGCTCCTGTTTTATCCGCTGCGCCATGTCCTGACGGGAATCGATTTGATGGATGCGGGCTACGCATTGGGGAATTACCGTTTTTTTGACAGCATGGGGCAGATGTGGAAGCTTGCGACATACCTTGCGAATGTGCTGGGAAGCGCGTTGTCCTGTCTGCCGTTTGGCGGTACGTGGAGCGGGATGAACGCTTATACCGGGCTGCTGGCAGGCGGGACGGCCGCTGCGGTGTATGTGTTTATGGCAAAACGGTATGGGCGGCAGCGCGGATACAGGCTTATGTTTTTTGCGGCAGAGCTTGTAGCGCTTTCCCTTTGCTGGGCGCCTGCGGTTATCCTGTATCAATATCTGGGGTATCTGATAATGACTGCGGCTGCGCTTGTCCTATTTTGCGCGGTTACGGAGGACTGCCGCGTGAAATATGCTGTCGCCGGAATCCTGCTGGGGCTGTGCGTGGCGGTTCGGATGCCGAATATCACATACATGGCGTTTATCGTGCCGGTATGGTATTTTTTCTTTTTGAAACGCAGAAGCTATGAGGGAAGCCTTAAAAGGGCGCTGCAGCGCACGCTGCTCTGTATCGCGGGGTATCTTGCGGGGCTTTTGATACCGCTTGGCGTGATTGCGCTGCGCTACGGCGCAGGGGCATATCCGGAGATGATCGGGAATCTGTTTGGAATGACGGAGACGGCGACGGACTATAAGCCCTCTTCAATGCTTTGGGCAATGCTTGGGGACTACATCCGTTACAGCCTGTGGCTGCTCCTGTTTCTGGCCTATATGGCGGCGGGCATGCTCTTTTTTGCCGTAAAAGGCCGGATGGCAGGGGGCAGGAGGACGGCTGGGGGAGCCCGGCTGTTCCGGGGATTGTATCTGGCCGGCTTTCTGGTCCTTCTGCGGCTTTGCTACGGCAGGGGCATGTTTGATTTTGATTATACGGCCTACTTCTCCATGTATAAATGGGCGGTCGTTTATCTGCTGGCGATCATCCTGCTTTGTATCTGGATGCTGCTGCGCAAAAACGGGGATGATACCCTGAAGCTGTGGTCCGTATTTGTGCTTGTCACGATTTTTATCACGCCGCTTGGCAGCAACAACGGCCTTTATCCGATTATCAATAACCTGTTTCTTGTGGCGCCGGTGTCGGTGCTGCTCTTGGCGGAGGCGTGCCGCGCGTTGAACCGGACTGCGGCCCGCCCTTGTAATGGGGATTTGGCGTTTGCGGCCAGAGCGGCGCTTGGCTTTATCGTGCTCTGTACCGCGATACAGAGCTTCCTGTTCGGAATCGGCTTTATATTCCACGACGCAGGCAGTAAGCGCGTTCCCTTGCGGCTGCAGAGCGGCGCGGCTGCGGACGGAATGCGCACGACCGACGAAAAGGCGGCGCAGCTGCAGACGCTCGACCGCTTCCTGACGGAAAGCGGCCTGATTTCAAGCCGCGTTATTCTGTACGGAGACATTCCTGCGCTGGCTTATATCTTCGGTATGGAGCCTGCGGTGTTCTCCACGTGGCCGGATCTGGACTCCAACGCGCTTGCGTGGCTGGAGGCGGATCTGGAGGCGATAGACGGCGACTGGCCTGTGGTTATCCTTGGGGCGGAGGCGGTTGACCGGCTGACCGGGCAGTCCGGCGCGGCATACGAGAAGCTGTGCGCAATCCGGTCTTTTATGCAGGAGAATGGTTATGCGGAGGTGTATACGAACGACGCGTATCGGGTGTACAGCAGTGCGGCGGACCAAACGGCAGCATGTATGAAAACACCTTTTAACATTCCGATAAGCCTTTCAATTATCTTGCAAAATATGGATAAAGTGTGTAAGATAAAAAATAATGCAGCTGTGCGAAGGGAGCGTTTTATGATTAATTTTAACGTACCGCCGTTTACCGGAAGAGAGCTTGAATATATCAGGCAGGCAGTCGAGAATCAGAAAATCTGCGGCGACGGCCCGTATACGAAAAAGTGCAGTGAATGGATCGAGGAAAAAACAGGGGCGGCGAAGTGCCTGCTGACCCCCTCCTGTACGCATGCCAACGAGCTTGCCGCGCTTTTGCTCGACATTAAGGAGGGCGACGAGGTCATTATGCCGGCCTTTACCTTTGTGTCGACGGCGGACTCTTTTGTACTGCGCGGTGCGAAGGCGGTATTTGTCGATATCCGTCCGGATACAATGAACATTGATGAGAAGAAGATCGAAGCGGCCATTACGCCGCAGACAAAGGCTATTGCGCCGGTACATTACGCAGGGGTTGCCTGCGAGATGGATGCCATCATGGCGCTTGCGCGCAAATATCATCTGGCGGTGGTAGAGGATGCGGCGCAGGGGATTATGGCTTCTTATAAAGGAAGGGCGCTTGGCGCAATCGGAGACTTCGGATGCTTCTCCTTCCATGAGACGAAGAACCTCAGTATGGGAGAGGGCGGTGCCCTTTTGATTCAGAATGAGCGGTACGTGGAGGATGCGGAAATCATCCGGGAGAAGGGGACAAACCGCAGCAAGTATTACAGAGGCCAGGTTGATAAATACACATGGATCAATTACGGCTCGTCTTATCTGCCAAGCGATATGAACGCCGCATATCTCTGGGCACAGCTTGAGCTGGCGCAGGAGATAACGCAGGCACGGCTTGCGCGGTGGAATCAGTATTATACGCTGCTGGAGCCGCTGGCGCAGCGGGGGCTGATCGGTCTTCCGACAGTGCCGGAGGGATGCGCGCACAACGGGCATATGTTTTATATAAAGACAAGGGATATCGAGGAGCGGGGCAGGTTCATTCAGTTTATGAAGGAGAACGGCGTTATGGCGGTATTTCACTATGTACCGCTTCACACGGCGCCCGCCGGCCGCAAATTCGGCGTCTTTGTCGGGGAGGACGTCTATACGACAAGGGAGAGCGAGCGTCTTGTCCGCCTTCCGATGTTTTATTCGTTAAAGGAATCAGAGGTTGATTATATTGTAAGCAGGGTGAAGGAGTTCTATCACGTATGACGGACAGGCGCACAAAGGGAACGGTGGGCAGATGGTGTGCGGTGTCGTGCTTCACGCTGGCGCTTGTGCTTGTTCCCGCGGTATTTTTTGATTTTTATTACGATTTAAATGACGATACGGCAATCAAGGACATTTTGTCAGGAACGTATACAGGAGCGCCGAGCGGGTACAGTATACAAATGCTGTTTCCGCTGTCGTGGGTGATTGCCGCTGCCTACAGGGTCCTTCCGGCGGTTCCGTGGTACGGCCTGTTTCTGTGCGTGTGTCAGTTTGGCGTGTTTTCGCTGATGGCATGGCGGCTTGTGGGACTGATGAAAAGGAACATAACCCGGTTTGCGGCGCTTTGCGTGCTCGGGCTTGCGGCGCTTGGACTTTTTCTGCGGGAGCTGACGATGATACAGTACAGCGTCACCTCCGGTCTCTGCATGGCGTGCGCGGTGTTTTTGTTCCTTACCGGGGACAGGACGGATAAGCCCTCCGCGTTTTTCCGGCGCAATGCAGTGCCGGCGCTGCTGGTGGTGCTGTCTTTTATGATTCGGACAGAGATGTGCATGATGCTGATGCCGTTTCTGGCCTTTGCGGGACTGGTGAAATGGGGCGGCGAGGAGCGGATATTTACAGCCGCGAATTTCAGAAAATACCTGTTTTTGTTTGCGGGCGCGATGATTGGCATACTGGCGGCATTTTCGCTTGACAGTCTGGCGTACAGCGGAAGCGAATGGCAGAGCTTCAGGCGCTTTTTCGATGCACGCACGAAGCTGTATGATTTTTATGATCTGCCGCCCTATGATGCGGAAAATGAGGAATTTTACGCATCCATCGGTTTGTCGCGGGAATCGTTTACACTGCTTGAGAATTATAACTTTGCGCTGGACGAATCCATTGACGCGTGGATGCTGGAGTCCATAGCGGCATATCAGCGGCAGCGCGCATATGAGGGAAAAGGGCTTCATGCCACGCTGGGCTATGTGACAAAGAACAGCCCCGGGGAGGCGCTGTGGCTCTATCGGGCACATCTGCTGTCGGGAATCGGCAGTCTTGGCAGGGGATTTCTTAAGGGAAGCCCAGCCGCGGGGGAAACCGGGGCGCTGTCGGGCGAGGCGGTGGGCGGTTATGCGGTGCTTGGCGCATATGCAATCTATGTGCTGGTGTGCGTGCTGCCGGCGTCCCGTGGGAAAAAATGGAGGAATGTCGTTAAAATTCTTGCGCTTGCGGTTATCCGCAGTGTTTTGTGGTTATATTTATATATGGTAGACAGGGCGCTTTCCCGTGTGACGATTCCGCTGCTGATGGCCGAGCTTTCGGTGCTGTCGGGGCTGATACTTGCGGATTGCCCGCGTGATACACATAAGGCGCACGGCAAGGAAGCGGATTTTCTTGGCGGTATGACGAATACGGTAATCTGTATACTGGGGATTTTGTTCCTGGCGGCAGCCTTTTGGAACGGTTTTAACCGGACTGCAAACGAGTATCAGGCAAGGGCGCTGGCAGATGAGCGCTGGGACGCGCTGAAGGGCTACTGTGCCGCAAATGAGGACTGCTTTTATGTGATTGACGTATATTCCTCAACGTCTTATAACGGGGCGCCGTATTCGGAAAAGATTTTTAAGAATGTGGATAATTCTTACCGGAATTTTGACATTTGCGGCGGATGGGCGGCAAAGAGCCCTCTGTACAGGTCGAAGCTTGCCCGGGCCGGCTTTCGGGATGTTCAAAATGCCCTCTGCGCCAGGAAAACAGGCGCGGGTGCGAAGGCTTATTTTGTTGCGTCGTTCGACAAGGATTTGTCGTGGCTTGGCGCTTATTACGAAAAGCGTGGGATTGCGGCGGCGCCTGTCTGTGTAGATACCATATATACATCGGCGGGGACGCCTGCGTTTTCGGTGTATGAGCTGAGGGCGGCGGACTCCTGAGTGAGGGCTGTGGAATAAGATGAGAGAGGCATGACAGATATGGAACCAGTGAAAAAGGATTTGAAGCTCCGCGGACAGAGGATTTACCTCCGGCCTATTACGGAGGAGGATACTGCGCGGGTGGTGCGATGGAGAAACGAGAAATCGGTAGTGGAAAATTTTATATACAGAAAGCCGATATCCGAGGCGGAGCATCGGGAATGGCTCAAAAGCAAGGTGGAGACAGGGCTTGTGCATCAGTTGATTGTCTGCCGTAATGAGGATGACGCGCCGCTGGGGTGCGTTTATCTGCAGAACTTTGAGGAGACCAACAGAAAGGCCGAGGAGGGAATTTTCCTGGGAGAGCGCGGGCTGTGCGGAAGCGGTATCGGCACGGAGGCGGCGAAGCTGATGCTGTCCTATGCCTTTGATACATTGGGGCTTCATAAGCTTGTGGCAAGGGTGCTGGCGTTTAACCGCTCCAGTATCCGCATGCATGAGAAGGCGGGCTACACACAGGAGGCATACTTAAAGGAAGAACTGTTCCTGAACGGAAAGTACGAGGATTTGATTTTATTCGGTGCGATAAATCCTGAAAGATAGGGAGACGCCTCGGAATGGAGGAAGAGATGGACAAGGTCAGTTTTGTCATTCCGTGTTACAGAAGCGAGCAGACGCTGGAGCCGGTGGTGCAGGAAATCCGGGACACAATGCGGGGAATAACGGCTTATGAATATGATATTATTCTGGTGAACGACTGCTCGCCGGACGATACCTTTGCGGTGATTCGCAGGCTCTGTGAGGAATACGATAATATTACGGGGATTCATCTGGCGAAAAATTTCGGACAGCATGCGGCGTTGATGGCGGGACTGCGGCGGTCGGACGGGGATATCGTGGTGTGTCTGGACGACGACGGGCAGACGCCTGCCGACGAGGTTGGGAAGCTGCTGGAGGAGATAGAAAACGGGCGGGATGTCGTCTATGCAAGCTACACAGCCAAAAAGCACAATGCATTCCGGAATTTCGGGACCTGGATGAATGACCTGATGACGCGGGTCATGCTGGGTAAGCCCCGGGAGCTGCATATTACCAGCTATTTCGCGGCAAGGCGCTTTGTGGTGGACAGCATGCTGGAATACGAGAACTGCTATCCCTATATTATCGGCCTTGTGCTGCGTGCGACCAAAAATATTTCAAACGTACCCGTAAAGCACCGCAGCCGCGAGATCGGTACCTCGGGATATACGCTGAAGAAGCTGTTAGGGCTCTGGTTTAACGGATTTACGGCGTTTTCTATCCTGCCGCTGCGCATCGCGACCGTGGCGGGATGTATATTTGCGGCAAGCGGCTTTATATATGGCATCTATACGATTATCAAGAAATTTGTGCGGCCGGATGTGCCGCTTGGTTTCAGCTCGCTGATGGCTGCGCTTGTGTTTATCGGCGGGATGCTTATGATTATGCTGGGGCTGATCGGAGAGTATATCGGACGGATTTATATCAGCATCAATCATTCCCCGCAGTATGTGATTCGGGAAGTGATTGACGCGGGCGGCAGCAGGCCGGAGGAGACACGGGACGGCTCCGGGAAAGAATAGAGCGGCTGCAATTATGTTAAAAGGAGCAGGGAACAGGGTTGGAGTTTTTAAGGAGTGTATTGTCAGATCAAAAGCATGTGAAAAGAAACGCGGGGATACAGATACTGATGGCGACCCTTACCTTTATGCTGCTTATCAGGGCTTATCCCCTGCAAATCGTGCAAAACCATGAAATATCAAGGCAGCAGGCTGTCCGGCCCGCAGAGGTCAGTGCCTTAACCGGGGACGCCTTTACCGCGCAGGATAAGAAGCTCCAGACGGTATACTTTTCGCAGGAGCATTTGTACCGGATTGTGCTGTACCTGAACTGCACGATACCGGAGCGGGAGCCGATTATAGCCAAGGAGGTGCAGGATGACGAGGAGCGGGTGCTGCTTCGGCAGGCGGTGGTATTCCGGCTCTACAACGACGATTTTTCCTGTATTTATGAAGAGAAATACAGCTGCAGGAGGATTGCGCGGGACGGATATATGAGCGTATCCGTCGATATGGATGTGGACACGCAGCAGGCGTATTATTATGAGCTTTTGATCCCGGAGGACTGCGGCGTGTATCTTGAGCTGCCGACCGCGGACAGAGGCGCGCTGGACCAGCCGGAGAACAGCACGCTGTATATTGACGGCGTTATCAATGACGAGGTCTGCCTGATTGCGGATTTTGACTATACCAGTCCTTTGCCGGTATGGGGCATTCTGCTTTACGACGCGGTGATTATCGCGGTATCGGCGGCGCTGTATGTGCTTATTATGCTGGGAATCGGCTATTGGGACTGGCGGTTTGGCGCCTGCTCGGGCATGCTGGATAAATGCGCAAGAGCGCTGGCAAGCGTATTCGCGAGCGCCGCGGCGGTTTTCCTGTTTTGGTTCTGCGTGGTGCAAAATAAATTCGGTGGAGCGGCGTGGGACAGGCTGTTTTACACGGCGGCGATTGTCGTAGGGCTTCTGTGGACGGCGGGCGCGCTGTGGCTGCCGTTCTGGTATCCGAAAAAGCAAAAGAGAGCGCCTGCTCCGGCAGAGCGGCGGTTTTCCTTTCTCTGGCGCAATTATATACAGACTGTAAGCTTTGGATTTTTATTTTATGCGCTGTGCGGGTATGTGAATGCGGACAGGGAATACTATCATATTGTAAATACGCGCTGGATGCTGATTTTTCTTGCGATTGCGTTTTTGATGATGTTCAGTGAGAAGCAGTTTTTCAATCTGCTGAGCGCGGTGTGGCTTGTCGTGGGCGCAGTCTGCGCGGCGGTGTACTGCGGCAGCATTACGGGGGGAGAAGACGCGCTTGCGATTGCGCGGCTTACCTGCGGGGCTGTGATCGCGTGGGGACTTTTGATTCTCAATATCCTGCTGCAGCTGCGGATAAAAAGAAACGACCGGGCGTCGGTGCGGGAGGCGGTTTTGACGCACAGGCCGCAGGCAGTGTATGCTGCGCTGTGGGTGGTTTTTACGCTGCTGATGTGGGGCTACCGTTATGAAAAGGTTTGGGTGTTTACGGCTGTTTTGCCGTTTCTTTCGATGGTCTTTTTCCGGTTTACGCCGGCGGCCAAAAGCCGGTTTCTGAAGAATTTTACAAACGGAATTCTGCTGAGCTTTGGCCTTGTGGTCCTGTTCTGCCTGCATCACAGGCCGTATCACTATTGGATGCGCTACGGCGGGCTGTTTCATACCGTTGCCTGCAACGGCATGTATCTGGCGGTGGTGCTGGGCGCTGCCGTGGGGAAGCTTTACGGCAGGCTCAGGGATAACGGATATATGTTACGCAGGTGCTTTTATGAGCTTTCGCTGTCGGCATGCGTTATCGGGTTTATTATCCTTACCATGGCAAGGACAGCCTTCGTCACGCTGGCGCTTACAGTGATTATGGTAGCGGCGCTGGCTGCCGTTACATATCGGAAGACGCCTGCGAGAGTCGTGCAGGAGCTGGCGCTGCTGGCAGGTGCGGCAGCGGTGTGTTTTCCGGTGGTATTTACGGCGGTAAGGATGGTGCCGGCGGCAGCGGATGATCCTGTCCGGTATGATATTGAATTTCAGGACGACAGCCTTATGATACAGCGGGGAGACCCGATTGATTCCGAGCAGTACATGACGATAGAACGTTTTTTTGCCGTATTCTTTGGCAGATTTGCCCATGAACCGGACGACGGGGAGGCGTCGAATCGTACGGATCAGGCCGTTCAGGGAGAAGGGCTGCTGGCGTATACGGGCAATGATTTTGCCGGCATGGAGATATACCGGGCCGCGGAGGATGAAGACGGAACCGTGTCGACGGGCGCGGGCAGAGACATCTCCAACGGGCGTTTTGAGATATATAAGACTTACTTCAGGGCGCTGGAGCTGAAGGGGCATCCGGGTATGGGACCGCCCGACAGCAGAGGGGAGGATCTTGCGCATGCGCATAATTCGTATTTGCAGGTGGCGTATAATTTTGGTATGATAGCAGGGGTGGTATTTTTATCCATATGCGCGCTGGCGCTGTGGAGCGCTGCGCGGCTTGTCGTGACACAGGGCAGGCAGTACAGTATTTATATGGTGCCGTATGCGCTGGTGGTTGTCTTCGGGGCCGTCAGTCTTACGGAATGGGCGTTTCATCCCTGTATTCCGGCCGGCTTTTGCTTTTTGATTTTGCAGGTGGTTCTGATGCGCCAATAGTAATGCCGGACAGGCAGAAGGAAGGCAAGTTGAAGTTATGAAGCTGTTGAACCGTGTGAATATCCAGCTTTTACAGAGAAAGGTTGTGCTGGTACTAATCGATATTATGACGGTATGCGTGTCAAGCATCATACCCTTGTGGATACGCTTTGAGCTGAAATATTCGGATATTCCCGAGATGTATCTGACGTCGGCATGGGATTTTATGCTGATCAATGTGGTCATTACGCTGATCGTGTTTTATTTGTTCCGGCTGTATCACAGCTTATGGGCGTTCGCGGGTCCTACGGAGGCGCAGAATATTGTGGCTGCGTGTTTTTTGTGTGCGGTTCTGAACTTTGTCGGAATGCGTCTGCTGGCGTATCCGATACCGAGAAGCTATTATTTTATGTATGCGATGGTGCTTACCGTGATTACCACAGGCGGCAGGTTCTCCTACAGGATTATGCGGGGAATGAAGCATAAGCGGCAGAATCGCAAAAACGGCACCCGAGTGATGATTATCGGCGCCGGGGACGCGGGCAATACGGTGATTAAAGAAATCGCCAACAGCAATTACAGCACGATGACAATCAAGTGCATTATCGACGACAATGAGAACAAATGGGGAAGGTTTATACAGGGCATTAAGATTGTCGGCGGCAGGGACAGGATTGTCGAGTACGCGGCCCTCTACGGAATCGATGAGATCATTATCGCGATTCCCTCCGCGAGCCGTCCTACCATGCGCGCAATTGTAGAGATCTGTAAAGAGACGAGCTGCAAGCTGCGTACCCTGCCGGGGATTTATCAGCTTGTGAACGGCGAGGTTAAGGTCAGCAAGCTGCGGAATGTGGATGTGGAGGATTTGCTGGGCCGAGATCCGATCAAGGTGGATTTGGAGTCCATTCTGAACGAGGTGCGGGGCAAGACCATTATGGTGACCGGCGGCGGCGGGTCGATTGGCAGCGAGCTCTGCCGGCAGATTGCCGGGCATCAGCCCGCGCGGCTGGTGATTGTGGATATTTATGAAAACAGCACCTATGAGATACAGCAGGAGCTGAAGTCCAAATATCCAAGGCTGGATTTGATTGTCCTGATTGCGTCTGTGCGCAATACCAACCGCATGAACCGTATTATGCAGGAGTACCGTCCGGATGTAATCTATCACGCGGCGGCGCACAAGCATGTGCCCCTGATGGAGGAAAGCCCGAACGAGGCGATTAAGAACAATGTCTTTGGCACCTGGAAGACGGCGCAGGCCGCGGTGCAGAACGGCGTGAAGAAGTTCGTGCTGATTTCGACGGATAAGGCGGTAAATCCCACGAACATTATGGGCGCCAGCAAGCGCATCTGCGAAATGATTATCCAGACCTACAACAGGCATTATGATACGGAGTTTGTGGCGGTGCGCTTTGGCAATGTACTGGGGAGCAACGGCAGTGTTATACCGCTGTTTAAGAAGCAGATTGCCGCGGGCGGGCCGGTGACGGTGACGCATCCGGACATTATCCGGTACTTTATGACGATTCCGGAGGCGGTTTCTCTGGTGCTGCAGGCAGGCGTTTACGCCAGGGGCGGAGAAATCTTTGTTCTGGATATGGGAGAGCCGGTCAAAATCCTGGATCTGGCGAAAAATCTGATACGCCTGTCGGGCTATAAGCTGGATGAGGATATCCGGATAGAATTTACGGGGCTGCGTCCGGGAGAAAAGCTCTATGAGGAGCTTCTGATGAACGAGGAGGGGCTGACCGACACGGCGAACAAGCTGATTCATATCGGGAAGCCGATAGAATTTGACGAGTCTAAATTCTATGTGCAGCTGAATAATCTGAAGCAGGCAGTGGAAAACGAGTGTGCGGATGTGCGTCCCCTGATTCAGGAGATTGTGCCGACTTATATACCGAAGAAGAGGACAGAGGATTAAAAGGGAGGTTTTGCAATGTCAGAGAATGAGAAAAGCAGGCGGATTTATCTGTCTTCACCGACGATGCACGGTGAGGAGCAGCGTTTTGTGGCGGAGGCATTCGATACGAACTGGGTCGCGCCGCTCGGGCCGAATGTGAACGGCTTTGAGACGGAGATGGCGGCATATACGGGCTGCGGCTATGCGGCGGCGCTCAGCGCGGGGACGGCTGCAATTCATCTGGGCCTGAAGCTGCTGGGGGTACAGCGGGGCGACGTTGTTTTCGTGTCCTCCCTGACCTTTTCCGCAAGCTGTAATCCGATTGTGTATGAGGGCGCAAAGCCGGTGTTTATCGACGCGGAGCCGGATACCTGGAATATGTCCCCCGGGGCGCTTGAGCGCGCCTTTGAGAAATATCCGAATCCGAAGGCGGTAGTGGTGGTGCATCTGTACGGAACGCCCGCAAAGCTGGATGAGATTATGGAAATCTGCAGCCGGCATCAGGTACCGGTGCTTGAGGACGCGGCGGAGTCCCTTGGATCTACATACAAGGGCGTGTATACAGGCACCTTTGGCCGCATCGGCGTCTACTCCTTTAACGGAAACAAAATCATTACGACCTCCGGCGGCGGCATGCTGGTGTCGAAGGAGGAGGCGCTCGTACAGGAGGCGCGGGTGCTTTCCACACAGGCGCGTGACGCGGCAAGGCACTATCAGCATTCCAAAATCGGATACAATTACAGGATGAGCAATGTCGTCGCGGGCATCGGCAGAGGGCAGCTTTTGCACATGGATGCGCATAAGGCCCTGAAAAACAAAATATATTATAGGTATAAAGAAGCGTTTGCGGACATGGACGAGATTTCCATGAATCCCATGAACCCTGACGGGGATGCGAACAACTGGCTTTCGTGCATAACGCTTAAGGAGGGCTGCCGCGTGACACCCACGGCGGTGATGGATGCGCTTGAGGCGGAGAATATCGAGTCGCGCCCGATCTGGAAGCCGATGAATTTGCAGCCGGTATTTGCGGACTGTGACTTTTTCAACCATAACGCGGACGGAATCAGCGTGGGCGAGGACATCTTTAACAGAGGGCTGTGCCTGCCAAGCGACATTAAGAATACGGATGCGGATATGGAGCGGATTATCGGCATTATCAGAGGCCTGTTTTAGGTGTAAACACGGAAAGGAGGCTTGTATGTATCCAAGGTACATCAAGCGCGCGCTGGACATTATCATATCGTTTACCGCATTGGTGGTTTTAAGCCCGGTGCTGTTGATTGTGGCGGTTCTGGTGCGGGTAAAGCTTGGCAGTCCCGTTATCTTTCATCAGGAGCGGCCGGGGTATGGGGAGCGTATTTTTAAGCTGTACAAATTCCGTTCCATGACGGATGCGCGGGATGAGAACGGAGCGCTTCTGCCGGACGAGGCGCGGCTTACGCGGTTTGGGAAGGCGCTGCGCGCGACGAGCCTTGACGAGCTTCCGGAGCTTTGGAATATCTTGAAGGGCGATATGAGCCTGATCGGGCCGCGCCCGCTGCTTGTCAAATATCTGCCGCTGTATAATGATGCGCAGAGGCGGCGGCATAGCGTGAAACCCGGACTTACGGGATGGGCGCAGGTAAACGGAAGAAACGCGATAAGCTGGGAGCAGCGCTTTGAACTCGACGTTTATTATGTAGAGCATATATCCTTTCTAATGGATTTAAAGATATTGCTTCAGACAGTAGCTGTGGTGTTCCGGCATAGTGACATCAACAGTGCTACGGATGCGACGATGGAGGCTTTTACGGGAAGCAAGCCCAAAGAGGAGCAGGATGAGAAGGAGAAGGAAGAACGAAAATGAATATATTGTTTTGCAGTGTGGGAAGAAGATGTGAGCTGCTGAAGGATTTTCGAAAAACGCTGGGGGATAAGGTCAGGCTTGTGGTAACGGATAACAGCCCCTATGCGCCGGCTCTGGCGTTTGCGGATGCAGGCTATCAGGTACCGTTGATTCGTGACAAAGCATATATTCCCATGATTTTGGATATATGTAAGAAGGAAGAGATTCATGCTGTTACGACCCTGATAGATCCGGAGATTGCCATTCTTGCGGAGCATCGGGAAGAATTTGAACGTTTGGGAATCACGGTGCTGGCTCCTTATCGGGAGACGGCCAGGCTTTGTTTTGATAAATATGAGATGGCGAAATATTTGGTACAAAAGGGGATTCCTACCATAAAAACCTTTGGCTGTCTTATGGAGTTTAAGGAGGCATACAGCAGGGGAGAAATATCGTTTCCGGTTTTTGTAAAGCCGAGGACGGGGAGCGGCAGCGTAGGAGCAAGAAGAATCGATACGTATGAAATGCTTGAGGAGGTAACCGCAGCAGACGCGTCTTTGATTATTCAGGAGCTGATGACCGGAATGGATATGGATGCGGATGTTTATGTGGATACAGTCAGTCATCAGCCGATAGCGATATTTTCAAAGAAGAAGATATCGACCACCATCGGCGGCGCGAACAAGACAATTTCCTTTAAGGATGAAAAGCTTTTTTCGTTTGTGGAAAAGGTATTGGCGGCATTTTCCTTTAACGGGCCGCTGGATATGGATTTATTTTACCAGGATGGACAGTATTACCTTTCAGAGATTAATCCGCGGTTTGGCGGCGCATATCTTCATGCGTACGGCGCGGGGGTTGACTTTTCTTCCTTTATTTACCATAATGTGAATAATGGAGAAGCAAACGTGCCTTGCATCGGAGCTTATGAGGAGGACGTTGTAATGATGATGTATGACAGCGTTGTTATCAAAAAGCTTTCAGACATTGAGAATAGTGTGATGAAATTATGAGAATTCTGCTGCTGACGAATTATGCAAACGGGCTCTGGCTGTTCAGAAAGGAACTGCTGCTGGCATTTATGGAGGATGGACATGAGGTGAGCGTTTCCCTTCCGCCGGATGAGAATGCGGACAAGCTGCGGGCGCTGAGCTGTCAGAATAAAAAAATAAATCTGATCGAGACGCCTTTTGAGCGCAGGGGCAGTAATCCGGTAAAGGATTTGGGGTTGTTTATGACGTATCTTCGGCTTTTAAAGCAGGAGCGGCCGGATGTAGTGCTGACTTATACAATCAAGCCGAATCTGTATGGCGGGTTGGCATGCCGCCTTAAGCGGATTCCGTATCTTTGTAATATCACGGGACTTGGGACGGCAATAGAAGACGGAGGAGTATTGAGCAGGTTGTTGCTGCGCTTTTACAAAATATCCATGAAAAAAGCGCGCTGCGTGTTTTTCCAAAATCTAAAAAACAAGGAGTTCATGGTACAGCATGGAATTGCGGCGCATAATCATAAAATGCTGCCGGGATCGGGCGTCAATCTCAAGGAACACCCCTTAGAGGAGTATCCTTCGGAGGAGAAGGGCATCGTTTTTCTGGCGGTTATCCGTATTATGAAGGATAAGGGCGTTGCCGAATATCTGGAGGCTGCGCGGATTATGCGGGACAGATATGAAAATGTGCGTTTTAAGCTTGTCGGCGAATATGAGGAGGAGACAAGGGAATATTATGAGCCACAGCTTAAGGAATTGACGCAAAAGGATATTTTGCAATATTTGGGACATATAGAGGACGTCGGAGCGGTGATGGCGCAAAGTCATGTGATTGTGCATCCGTCCTACCACGAGGGACTTTCGAATGTGCTATTGGAGGCTGCCGCCTGTGGCAGGCCGGTGCTTGCAAGTAATGTCAGCGGATGCGTAGAAACCTTTATTGAGGGGGAGAGCGGATTTGCTTTTGCGGCAAAGAGCACGGATGCGCTTGTTGCGGCGATGGAGAAAATACTTGCCATGTCCCATGAGGAGCGCAGGGACATGGGGATATCCGGAAGGGCATGGGTGGAGAAGCGCTTTGACAGGGCGATTGTGATACAGACATATAGAGAGCAGCTTTTGAGCTTGAGCAGGGTGAAAAATGATGCGCGGGGATAGTGCTTTACAGCCCAAACCTGCAGGTTATGAAAGGAGCATGGTTATAAAGATGAGCTTATATGAGGACATTGTAAACGGAAAAGAAAAGCTGTCCCTGGTGGGGCTGGGGTATGTCGGCATGCCGATTGCCGTGGCGTTTGCCAGAAAGGTCCGGGTGGTGGGCTTTGACTTGAACGCGGCAAAGATTGATCTCTACAGGTCCGGCGTAGACCCCACGAACGAGGTGGGCGACGATGTGATCAAAAATACGTCGGTGGAATTTACGGCGGATCCGTCCAGATTGAAGGAGGCGAAATTCCATATTGTCGCGGTGCCCACGCCGGTAAACGACGACCATACGCCGGATTTGTCGCCGGTAGAGGGAGCGAGCCGGATTTTGGGACAGAACCTGACCAGAGGATCGATTGTCGTGTTTGAGTCGACGGTTTATCCGGGGGTCACGGAGGACGTCTGTGTGCCGATACTGGAGAAGGAATCCGGACTGAAATGCGGCGTTGACTTTAAAATCGGGTATTCGCCGGAGCGCATCAATCCGGGGGACAAGGTGCACCGTCTGGAGACGATTACAAAGATCGTATCCGGTATGGATGCGGAGACACTGGACGAAATTGCACAGGTATATGAGCTTGTCGTTGCGGCGGGCGTGTACCGGGCGGAATCGATTAAGGTCGCGGAGGCAGCCAAGGTCATTGAGAACAGCCAGCGTGACATCAATATCGCGTTTATGAACGAGCTTTCGATTATTTTTAACAAAATGGGAATCGACACGAAGGCGGTTCTGGCGGCTGCGGGCACCAAATGGAATTTCCTGAACTTCCAGCCGGGGCTTGTCGGCGGCCACTGTATCGGCGTAGACCCCTATTATCTGACCTATAAGGCGGAGCAGCTGGGCTATCACTCGCAGATTATTCTGTCGGGGCGGCGCATCAACGACGATATGGGAAAGTACGTGGCGGAGAACCTGGTCAAGAACCTGATTAAGGCGGATATTCCCGTAAAGAGCGCAAAGGTGGCTATCCTGGGCTTTACCTTCAAGGAAAACTGTCCGGATACCAGAAATACAAAGATTATCGACATTTATAAGGAACTGAAGGAATACGGAATTACGGCGCAGGTAACGGACGATAATGCCGACGCTCAGGAAGCGCAGCGGCTGTACGGAATAACGTTTGTCCCGATGAAGGATATTCGGGAGTGTGACGCGGTGATTCTTGCGGTTGCGCACGAAGCGTACCGCTCGCTGCGCAGAGAGGATCTGGACGCGCTGTATGCGGACAACGGCAGGAGAAAGGTGCTTACGGATTTGAAGGGCATTCTGGACAAGGAAGAGTATACCGATGCGGGATACCTTTACTGGCGGTTGTAATGCGGGCGTGTGTCTTGGGCAGAAAGGAGAGCTATGGGCTATAAAGAGTTAAAATTTGAGGAGGGCAGCGTATTCCTTGTAACGGGCGGCGCAGGGTTTATCGGCTCCAACCTCTGCGAGGCGCTGACGGATATGGGATATGCGGTACGGTGTCTGGACGACCTTTCCACGGGAAAGGAAGCCAATGTAAAAATGTTTATGGACAGGCCGGGCTACACCTTTATCAAAGGCGATATCAAGGATCTCGATACCTGTATGAAGGCGTGCGAGGGCGTTGACTATGTCCTGCATCAGGCGGCGTGGGGCTCCGTTCCCAGAAGTATTGAGATGCCGCTTTTTTATGAGCAGAATAATATCATGGGAACGCTGAATATGATGGAGGCGGCAAGACAGTGCGGTGTAAAGAAGTTTGTCTATGCGTCCAGCTCGTCGGTTTACGGGGATCATCCGGTGCTGCCCAAGAAAGAAGGGCAGGAGGGCAATCTGCTGTCGCCCTATGCGCTGACAAAGCGCACGGACGAGGAATACGGAAAGCTCTACAAACGCTTATACGGCCTCGATACGTACGGTATGCGCTACTTCAATGTATTCGGGCGCCGGCAGGATCCCGATGGCGCGTATGCGGCGGTGATTCCGAAGTTTATCCGCCAGCTTCTTGCGGGCGAGGCGCCTACCATCAACGGCGACGGGAGACAGTCGCGGGATTTCACGTATATTGACAATGTCATCGAAGCGAATCTGAAGGCATGTCTGGCTTCCTCGGACGCGGCGGGACAGGCGTTTAATATCGCGTACGGCGGAAGGGAATATCTGATTGATATTTATTATGACCTGTGCAAGGCGCTTGGCAGGGAAATCGAGCCGAAGTTCGGGCCGGACCGCGCGGGGGATATTAAGCACTCCAATGCGGATATTACAAAGGCAAAGGAGCTGCTGGGATACGCGCCGGCGTATGATTTTGAGCAGGGAATTGCGCTTGCGATTGACTGGTACAAGGAAAATCTATGAAAATAGCGGTGAGAATGGATGATATTACGCCGGATATGGATTGGGAGAGCTTTCGCTTTTTTCAGGAATTGTTTGAGAAGACGGGTATCAGGCCGCTTCTGGGCATCGTGCCGGACTGTCGGGACCCAAAGCTTCAGATAGAGGAAAAGCGGGCGGATTTTTATCCGTATATGCAGGCGTTGAAAAAGCAGGGTTACTGCTTTGCCATGCACGGCTATCAGCATTTGTATACGACAAGGAAGGGCGGGCTGTTCCCGCTGAACAATTTCTCGGAGTTTGCGGGGGTGCCCTATGAGCGGCAGCTGCGGATGCTGGAGGAGGGCAGGCGGATTCTGTCCGAAAACGGTATTGAGACGGATATGTTTATGGCGCCGGCGCATTCATATGACAGGAATACGTTGCGGGCGCTGCGGGCTGCGGGCTTTCGAAGGATTACGGACGGCTTCGGGCGGGTTCCCTATGAGTACGGCGGCATGATCTTTTATCCGATTTCCTTCCGGCTTGAAGACAGCCTCAGGCAGCCGGAGGGCTGCAGCACGCTTGTCATACATGCCAATACGGTCCGGGAATCGGAGAGGGAGCGCTATGTGCGCATGCTTTGCGACAACAGGGATAAATTCATCTCTTATGCCGAGTATCTGCGGACGACGCCGGTTCGCCGGGGCAAAACAGGAAGAATGGCGGAATACTGCATGGCGGGGGCGAAGCGTATTCTGGTCCGTATGAGAGGGTAACGCATATGTCAGAGCCGATAAGGATACTTCATATTGTGGGGGCAATGTATCCCGGGGGAATGGAAAACTTCATTATGAACCTTTACGAGAAAATCGACAGGAATCGATTCCAGTTTGACGTCGTGGTTCACATGAGAAAAAAGGACGACTATGTGGAGCGCATCCGGCAGCTGGGCGGCAGGGTGTATGAGCTGCCAAGGCTCACCAAAAGGCCGGTTCAAAACCTTGTCGGGCTTTTCCGTATCGTACGGCGCAACCGGTACCGGCTGGTCATCCGGCATACGTCCAACGCGTTGGCGGCGCCCCAGCTGCTGGCGGCCAGGCTGGCGGGGGCGCATACGGTATGCCATTCGCACAATGAGACGGATCCGCAAAAGCTTTTGCACGGCATAGGGAAGCTGCTGATGAAGGCGGCCGCCATGGAGCGCCTGGCATGCTCTGAGAAGGCCGGCCGATGGATGTACGGCAGGCAGAGCTTTCAGGTTATTCACAACGCGATTGATATCCGGAAATTCGCGTACAGACCGGAAGCGGCAAGGCGCATCCGGGATGAGTTTCATTTGGGCGGTGCGCGGGTATACGGGCATATCGCGAATTTTATTTCGTCGAAAAACCACCTGTATCTGTTGAAGATTTATAAAGAAATTGCCGGGCTGGACAGGGACGCGCGGTTTTTCTGCCTGGGGGACGGCTCGCTTCGAGCGGAGATTGAGGCGGAAATCAGGCGCCTGGGGCTGGAGGATAAGGTCATTTTGACAGGCGTGCGAAAGGACGCGGCAGATTTTATGTCCTGCTTTGACGTGCTTGTCTTTCCGTCCATTTTTGAGGGGCTTCCGCTGACGCTGATTGAGGCGCAGGCGGCGGGGCTTCCCTGCCTGATTTCCGATACGATCACAGGGGACGTGGTGGTAACCGAAAATCTGGTGCGTTTTGAATCCATAGAAAAGCCGCCCGGGGTATGGGCGCAGGCGGCGGTGCGTATGGGGCTTGACGCGGACAGAGGCTGTCAGTATGAGCGGATAGCGGCAGCGGGATACGATATAGAGATGCTGGCGAAATGGTATGAGCAGTATGTGATAAAGACGCTTGGCGGGAGCGCTTCCGCCGCGATATAGGAGGGCGGTATGCAAAGACCCATTCGTGTCCTGCATGTTGTAGGCAAATTAAACAGGGGCGGCGCGGAGAGCAGAATCATGGATTTGTACCGCAACATCGACAGAGAGCAGATTCAGTTTGATTTTGTCCAGCATATGGAAGCAGAAGGTGCATATCAGGCCGAGGCCGAGGCGCTGGGCGGCCATGTGTATCATGTGCCCCGTTTCCGCGGCCTGAACTATTTTCAGTATAAAAAAAGCTGGAAGCGCTTCTTTCTGGAGCACCCGGAGATCGACATTGTACACGGGCATATGACCAGCACGGCGGCAGTGTACCTGCCCATAGCGAAGAAGTATGCGGGCGCGTATACGATTGCCCATGCAAGGAGCGCAGGGGTGGATTCGGGAATCAAGGGCTGTATCACAAAGCTTTTGCGGAAAAATCTGGCAAAACGCTGCGATCAGTGCTTCAGCTGCTCGCTGCTTGCGGCAGAGGCCGTTTTCGGCAGAAAAAACAAGGATCAGGTAAAGATTATACCCAATGCGGTGGAGGTGGAGCGGTTTGCCTATAACGCCGACACCCGCGCGCGGCTGCGGACGGCGCTTGGTATAAACGACGATGAGCTTGTGATCGGCCATGTGGGCCGTTTTGACATGGTAAAAAATCATGCGTATATGCTGGAAATACTGGCCGCGTGCCTGAAAGCGCGCGCGTCGGTGAAGCTGCTTCTGGTAGGGGACGGCAGCCTGCGGGCCCGTATCGGGCAGCAGGCAGAGCGTATGGGTATTGCGGCGCATGTGATTTTTGCGGGCAGCCAAAAAAACGTACAGGATTATTATCAGGCGTTTGACTTTTTCATCCTGCCGTCCTTTTACGAGGGGCTTCCGGGAACCGCGATTGAGGCGCAGGTAAGCGGATTAAAGGGGCTTTTGTCGGACAGAATAACGACGGAGGCGCTGGTGACGGATTTGATGCGGATGAAAAGCATCGACGCGCCGCCGCAGGAGTGGGCGCGGGAGATACTGGCCGCGGATACGGGAAACAGGAAATCGAGAGTCGATGAAGTGCGCGCTGCGGGATATGATGTAAAGCGTCAGGCGGAGAACCTGAGTGATTTTTACCGCAGGGCGGCCGGGGAAGCCATATGAAAATTTTGTTTCATTTAAACAGTATGGGACGGGGCGGCGCAGAGCATGTGGTGAGCATATTAAGCCGCGCCTTTGTCGAAAAGGGGCATACGGTAGTGCTTGCGACGCAGTGGTATTCCGAGAAGGAATATCAGACGGACGCGCGCGTGCGGCGGATTTCGGTCGGCCTTGCGGCGGACGAGGAACGCCGGGGCAGGATTTATAAGGCGTGGCTCCGGTTTGTAAGGCTGCGCCGCTGTATCAAAAAAGAGAGGCCGGATATTGTCGTCTCCTTCTGTAATAAGGCGAATTTCAGATGCGCCTTTGCCATGCTGGGAATGAGGACGCCCCTTTTGGTGTCGGTGCGCAACGACCCGCATAAGGATTATGCGCCCTATAAAATTCCTACCGCCGTGATGGAGAGAAAAGCGTCCGGCTGCGTTTTCCAGACGCCCGACGCCATGCACTGTTTTTCGGAGAAGCTTCAACGGAAATCGCGTATTATTTTTAACCCGCTGTCGGAAAGCTATCTGCGGCCTGTGGACGCGCCGGCCGCGTGTGTGGTGAGGAAAAAGGAGATCGTCACGGTAGGGCGCATCAGCAGGCAGAAAAACCAGCTGCTGCTGCTGCGCGCGTTTCGGGAGCTTTTGCAGACATATCCGGATTATGAAGTGAAGATTTACGGGGAAGTGCAGGAGCAGGAGATATACGAAGCGCTGGAGCGGTATATTGCGGAGAACGGGCTTGCGGGGAAGGTGCGGTTTATGGGGCTTACCGATTCCCTGCGGGAGAAAATAAAAGACGCGGCAGTTTTTGTGCTTCCCTCGGATTATGAGGGCATGCCGAACGCATTGATAGAGGCGATGGCGCTGGGGCTTCCCTGCGTCGCGACAGACTGTCCGTGCGGCGGCGCTGCACTGCTGGTGCAGGATGAGCTGTCGGGAAGGCTGATTCCCGCAGGGGACGTCCAGGCGCTGCGGGAGGCGCTGACGGATATTCTCGCAAATCCCGGGGAGGCGGAGCGCATGGGGCAAAATGCGCGGCAGGTGTTGGAAAAGGTGCATCCGGATAAGGTATGCGACGAATGGATAAGGTATATATCGGCGCTTGTAAACGGGTGAGCGCCTGACAGAGAAGGCGCGTGCGGAATCGGAGGGGCTATGTGCGGCATATGCGGATTTGTTTCAAGGGATAATATAAGGCCGGAGCAGCTTCGGGCCATGAACGATACCATGTATCACAGAGGGCCGGATGACAGTGGCGCGGAGATATTTGACGCTTCCGGTGGATATTCGGTGGGGCTTGCCCAGCGGCGGCTCTCGATTCTGGATTTGTCCGCGCTGGGGCATCAGCCGATGCATTCGCAGGATGAGCGGCTGGTCGTCGTGTACAATGGCGAAATCTATAATTTTGGGGAGCTTCGGGAGGAGCTTTCGTCATATCCGTTCCGTTCGCACTGCGATACGGAGGTCATTCTGGCCGCCTATTTGAAGTGGGGGATTTCCTGTGTGGAGCGCTTTCAGGGCATGTTTGCGATTGCCCTGTTTGACAGGGAGAGCGGTGAGCTTTTTCTGGTGCGGGACCGTATCGGGAAAAAACCGCTGTATTATTGGATAAACGGCGACACGCTGGTATTTGCGTCGGAGCTAAAGCCCATTATGGCATATCCCGGGTTTCCCCAAAATATCCGCAGGGACGTTATCCGGCGGTATCTGTTCCAGCAGTGCGTGAATGAGCCGTATTCGATATTTGAGGATGTTTATAAGGTCATCCCGGGGCAGATCCTGAAGCTTGCGCTGAATGCGCACCCCGCAAAGGAGCGAATCACGAAGTGGAAGTATTGGGATATTGCCGAGGTGTACAACCGCCAAAAAGAGCAGCCTGTCGGCTCCTATGAGGAGGCAAGGGCCCGGCTGAAGGCGCTTTTGCGGGACGCGGTGGGAAAGCGGCTGACAGCGGACGTGCCGGTGGGGGCTTTTCTGAGCGGCGGCTATGACTCCTCGCTGGTCACGGCCATTGCGCAGGAGCTGAGTCCGGAGCCGGTAAAGACGTATTCCATCGGGTTTGAAGAGGAGCGCTACAATGAGGCGGAATACGCCAGGGAGGTGGCGGGGTATCTGGGCACGTGCCACACGGAGCTTTACATCGACGAGAAGGCAATGTTTGATATGGTGGAGAGCATCCCGCGGTACTATGACGAGCCGTTTGCCGACAGCTCTCAGATTCCCTCTATGCTGGTAGCGCAGCTTGCCGCGGAGGATGTAACGGTCGTGCTCTCCGGCGACGGCGGCGACGAGTTTTTCTGCGGCTACAATCTGTATGACAGTGTGGCGCAGGCGCAGAAGCTGGACGCGCTGGGGCGGCTGACGTACAGTGTGTGCCGGCTTCCGCCCTTTCGGAAGGCGGGGCTGCTCGAGCGGCTGCCGTTTCGGGTACAGGTGGTTGCGGGCAACCACGACAAAGAGACGAAGACACAGCTGGGCGGAAGCTCTTATATCCGCGTGATCGACAGGATGGTTCCGGGCGGCGGCGTACCGTTCAGGTTTCCGATAGAGGGAAAATACCGGGAGAAGAACTGGCAGGCGCGCAGGATGCTTGTGGATGAGGAGACGTATCTGCCGGGCGACATCCTGTGCAAGGTGGACAGAGCTACCATGAAGTACTCCCTGGAAGCGCGGTGTCCGCTTCTCGACGTCAGCGTTATGGAATATTCCTATCGCCTGCCGCACGCATACAAGTATGCGGACGGGGTAAAAAAGCGCATTCTCAAGGATATTGCCTACGAGTATATCCCAAGAGAGCTGCTCGAGCGGCCTAAGGTCGGCTTTGGCGTGCCGCTGGACAAGTGGATGCGCGGCCCGCTTCGGGAGCAGCTTACGGATATGTGCGATACGGAATATTTGAGACGGCAGGGGATATTTGACGCGGCGTACGTGAACCGGTTTATCAACGAATACCTGAAAACCGGCGACAAGGGGCCGGCGTCCGGGGCAAATTTCTCGAGGACAGCATGGTCGTTTTTTGTGTTCCAGCAATGGTACAGAACCTATATGAATGTGAGATGATGTGGATATGAAACGAATAGCATTGTTTATCAATTCTCTGCAAAAGGGAGGCGCCGAGCGCGTGATGGTCAATCTGGCGGAATACTTCCATGCGCGCAGATATGACGTCATCCTGGTTACCCAGTACAAGCGCGAGGAGGAATACAGCATTTCACCCGAAATCAGGCGGGTTTATTCGGAGCCGGATGCGATGCAGCTGCAGGGGGGAAGACTTCATAATTTCTGCGTGCGTTTTTGGACGCTCAGAAAAATCTGGCGGGCGTATCAACCGGATGTGATTCTCTCCTTTCTGGGGAAGAACAATCTGATGGCGGTGATGACGGCGGCATTTTTCCCGTGCAAGGTGGCGGTATCGGTCAGGGGAGAGCCGACGATGGAATATGAGGGCCGGTTTCTGCAGACGCTTGCAAAGCTGGTGTTCCGGTTTGCGGACGGCGTGATTCTTCAGACACGCCAGGCGCAGGGCTTTTTCCCCAGGGCAGTTCGAAAAAAGAGCATCCTGCTGCCCAATCCGCTCAATCCGCAGTTTGTAAACCGCAGATACATAGGAGAGCGGGAGAATGTCATTGTGGCTGCGGGCCGGCTGGATGAGAACAAGAATCACGCGATGCTGATTCATGCCTTCGCGAAGCTTTCCGCGGAGTTTCCCAATATGAAGCTTGTCATTTACGGGGAGGGAGAGCTGCATGCGCAGCTGGAGGCGCTGGCGGCGGAAAAAGGGCTTTCGGACCGAATCTCGCTGCCCGGAAGCGTCACGGATATAGCCGATAAGATCTGCAGCGCCCGGGCCTTTGCATTGACCTCCAATACGGAGGGGATGCCCAACGCCATTATCGAAGCGATGGCGCTGGGGATTCCGGTCGTATCGACGGACTGCCCCTGCGGCGGCGCGGCGGCGCTGATTACGGACGGGGTAAACGGCCTTCTGGTTCCGGTAGGAGACGCATACGCGCTGTCCGACGCGCTGCGCAAAATATTGTCGGACGCGGCGTACGCGGCGGCGCTCAGCGACTGCGCTTACAAAACGGTACAGGCATTTTACCCCGAGGTGGTCAATAAGAAGTGGGAGGACTATCTCAGGGAGCTCTGATTCCGGAAGACGTCGGGCTCCTGCGTGCAGAGCTGCTGGCTTTTGATAATCTGCTCGAGGATATAGGCGACGTCCCGCAGGCTGCAGTGCAGCGTTCCCTGAAACCATGCGATATACAGACTCGCGGCGCCGCCTGCGTAGAACCGGCAGCGAGTCTGAAAGGCGGGGCTTTTGCGACGGCTCTCCGCAATGCCGCTGGAGGCCACAAGCTGCCTGGTAATCAATTCGGGAAGCGATACGAAGAAGGCACTTGTCGTGCGCGAGTTCATCAGCGCAAGGATGATCTCTCTGTTTTCCTCCAGGTATTCGGAAATCTGCAGGAATAAAGGGAGCGGCGCGTCTAAGGGATTGGGCTCCTCGATTGCGTACAGCAGGTCGCACAGGGTCTGGACAATTTCCTCTTCGAGAGACTCTATCAGGCTGTTGATATCGGGGTAGTGCGCGTAGAAGGTGCCGCGGTTTAACTCCGCCCGCCCGGCAATATCCGTCACGGTAATCTTATCTAAGGACTTTTCCTGCAGCAAATCGATCAAGGCGTTTTTGATCAGCTTTCTTGAGCGTACGGCGCTCTTATATTCTGCTTTCCGGGACATTTCCATTCTCCTTTTCCCTGTCAATCGAATCTGATTTATACTTTTTTTATTCTTTTTAGAATAATATTATCACGAAAACCCAACAAAAGGCAACAGTGTGTTCAAAATTGCACATTCATTAGAAATGTGTCGATTGCATATACATTTTTGCGGTAGTAAGATATTCATAGATTTCAATGCGGTATGGAGGAGTGAGAATATGGAGGAAGAGTCCAAAAACAGCAGCTTTATGGTGAAGGTCGCGACCTTTATCGTAGACAGGCGCAATCTGTTTTTCCTGTTATTCGGCATCGCCATTATTTTTTCGGTGGTTTCGATGAACTGGACATCGGTGGAAAACGCGCTTTCCGCGTATCTGCCGGACACGACGGAAACAAGCAGAGGGCTTGACCGTATGGAGGAGCAGTTTATTACATATGGTACGGCTAAGGTTATGGTGACCAATATTCCGTATGACGAGGCCGACAAAATTTATGAGGAGCTTTCAGCGCTCGACAGTATCATTATGCTTGACTTTGATAACTCGAAGGAGCACTACAACAACTTTTCGGCGTTGTACAGCATTACGTTTGGCTACGCGGAAACGGACGATCGGGCGCTGGCGGCGCTTGACGAGGTCCGGGCGATGCTGGAGGGATATGATGTCTATGTGTCGACTTCGATGGGGGACGCGTCCGCAGAGCAGCTTGCTAAGGAAATGTCCGTTATCAGCGTGCTGGTGGCGATTGTCGTCGTATCAGTACTGCTTTTGACCTCGCAGACGTGGGCGGAGGTGCCCGTATTGCTGCTGACGTTCTGCTCGGCGGCGCTGATTACCAAGGGGACGAATTTCCTGATGGGGACAATATCGTTTGTATCCGATTCGGTTACCATCGTGCTGCAGCTGGCCCTGTCGGTGGACTATGCGGTTATCTTCTGTAACCGGTTCAAGGAGGAGCATCAGAGGCTTGATATCCGGGAGGCGGATATTGTGGCGCTCAGCAAGGCGATTCCGGAGATTTTCTCAAGCTCCCTGACGACAATGGGCGGCCTGATTGCGATGATGTTCATGCAGTTTGGTATCGGAAGCGATATGGCGTTGTGCCTGATTCGGGCGATTCTGCTCAGCCTGCTTGCGGTCTTTCTGCTGATGCCGGGGCTTCTGATGCTGTTTGGCAAAGCGATGGATAAGACGCGGCACAAGAGCTTTATTCCGGATATCCCGTTTGTCGGAAGGTTTGCTTATAAGACGAAATACATCATACCGCCGCTGTTTGTCGTCGTGCTTGTGGGGGCGTATCTGATACAGTCGCACTGCCCGTATGTATACGGCTATACGCAGCTGGAGACGCCCGTGCAGAGCGACGCGATGGTCGTGGACGAGATGATAGAGGAGAGCTTTGGCGCGGAGAACTTTGTGGCGCTGGTGGTTCCTGCGGGAAGCTATGAGAAGGAGAAGAAGCTGCTAAAGGAGCTGGACGCAAGGCCCGAGGTGGATCACTCGCAGGGGCTTGCCAACACGGAGGCGATGGATGGGTATATGCTGACCGATAAGCTCACGGCGAGAAACTTTTCCGAGCTTCTGGAGCTGGATTATGAGGTGGCGGAGCTGCTGTACATGGCGTATGCGGTCAATGACGAGAACTATGCCAAGATTGTGAACGGCTTTTCCAATTACAGCGTTCCGCTGATTGATATATTTATGTTTCTCTATGACGAGGTAAACGAGGGCTATGTGACGCTGGACGACGAGATGATGGATACGCTGGAGGAGGCGCATACCAAGATGCAGATCGCGCTGGACCAGCTTCAGGGAGAGGAATACAGCCGTATGCTGATTTACCTGACGCTGCCGGAGGAGGGCGACGAGACCTTCGCCTTTCTGGACGAGATGCATGAGATTGCCGGGAAATATTATGATGTCAGCCAGGTGCTGGTCCCGGGAGAATCGACAAGCCAGTATGACCTGTACAAGACGTTCCAGCGCGACAACACGGTCGTCAATGTCGTGTCGATTCTTGCGGTGCTGGTCGTGCTGCTGTTTACGTTTATGTCGGCGGGCATGCCCGTTTTGCTGATCGCGGTTATTCAGGGCGTTATCTGGGTAAACTTTTCATTTCCGTCCGTACAGCGGCAGAATGTGTTTTTCTTAAGCGCAATGATTGTGTCCTCTATTCAGATGGGCGCAAATATTGACTATGCGATTGTCATTTCGGGAAGATTTCTTGAAATCAAGGACAAAATGTCCAAGAAGGACGCCATTATTGAGACGATGAACTTTGCGTTCCCGACAATCGTCACATCCGGCACGATGCTTGCGCTTGCGGGGATTCTGATCGGTCAGATGTCCTCGGATGGCGCGGTGTGCGGTATCGGGCAGTGTCTGGGCCGCGGTACGATTCTCTCCATTTTTACGGTTATGTTCGTGCTGCCGCAGATTCTTCTGCTGGGAGAGAAGATTATCGATAAGACCTCGTTTGCGGTATCCATTCCGCTCCGGCTTGAGCGCAGCGCAGGCCTGATGCGGGTGGACGGCATTGTACAGGGTCAAATCAACGGAAGCATTATCGGCGAGGTGCACGGCTTTGTGCGCGGTGAGGCGAATCTTCTGGTGAATATGGGAAAGATGGAGCCCAGGGAAGACGATGGCGCCGCGCTGACGGAGCTGCTGCAAAGGGAAGGGGGGAAACCGGATGAAAACAGGAATTAATTTCAGAATGAATTCCAGAGGAAACGCTGGAAAAAAATCCGGAATGAAATCCAGAATCCTGTGCGGCGGGCTGGCAATAATGCTCGCTGTCACGATGCTTCCGGCGCAGGAGCTGATGGCGGCGCAGCAGGAGAAGAATACAGAGCCGGTGGAGGCGTCTGCCGTGGAGGAGCCTGTAATCGAGGAGATTGCCATTCGGGACGTCGATGAGTTCCTCGCATTTGCGGCCAGCTGCGACATTGATTCCTGGTCTGCGAACAAGTATGTCACCCTGGAGAAGGACATTGACCTGACGGGCACGGATTTTGAGATGATTCCTGTTTTTGCGGGGATTTTCGACGGCCTGGGGCATACCATATCGGGCTTTGAAAACGGCGGCAGCGGGTATGTCGTGGGACTGTTCCGCTATATCGAGCAGGGAGGCGTCGTGCAGAATTTAAAGCTCAGGGGCGCTGTCGCCGCGACGGATGAAAAGGAGTGTATCGGAAGCCTTTGCGGCGTCAACTACGGCACGATTAAAAACTGCAGCTTTCAGGGAACGGTGAGCGGCAGGGATACGGTCGGCGGGATTGCCGGCGTCAACGAAGGCACGGGGACGATAACGGGCTGCGCGTCGGACGGGCGCGTGACCGGATACTATATGACGGGCGGGATTGTCGGAACAAATCATGGCGTTGTCACAAACTGCACCAACCGCTCCGGCATCAACGACAACAGTGCGTGGGTTGAGGAAGACGACGAGATGGGAACGGGAATCTTTCTGAGCATCACGGTGTCCGAAACGGACACGGAGCTGTACAGCGGGGTGGATACCGGCGGTATCGCGGGCTACTCGGACGGACTTGTCTCAAGATGCACCAATTACGGCAAGGTCGGCTATGAGCACACGGGCTATAATATCGGCGGTATCGCAGGCCGGCAGTGCGGCATCGTCTCCTTATGCACCAATAAGGGGGAGGTTTACGGCAGAAAGGACGTCGGCGGGATTGTCGGGCAGATGGAGCCGTATATCGAGATTAACGAGGCGGAATCGCTCAGAAATGCTGTAAACAAGCTGCACGCGCTGATCAATAAGACCATCGACGATTTGCAGGCGGGAAAGAACGCGGTGAAGTCGGATCTGGACAGCCTGAGTCTGTACTCGGACGCGGCGCTCGATTCGGGGGATGCGATTGCGCAGCAGCTGACGGGGTTTATGGACGACAATATCGGTCAGACGCAGGCGATTGCGGAGCGGATGGAGTACGTGCTGGATCAGCTGCCGGCGATTTTGCAGAACGCGTCGGGCGCGGGGGACGCTTTCGGGGCGCTCAACAACACCATAAAGCAGTTGAACGAGCATCTGGATATTGCGGGAAAGGTGGACGATGGCCCCTACGAGGAGACGGATTACAGAAAGGTAACGCTCCTGTCCACGGTCGGCGGCGAGCTGACCTGCGACAACAAAAATCCTGCCGAACACGACGAGATTACGATTACGGCAGCGCCGGACGCGGGCTATAAGCTGTCGGGCGATCCGGTGGCAACCGACGCGAACGGCAGCGCGGTTGCGGTCACGAAAAAGAGCGATAACGAATATACGCTGGCTATGCCTGCTGCGCATGTCAAGGTGACGGCTACCTTCGTCCATGACGGAAATACTTTCGACAAGGTTATCCTTTCCTCCAACTGGAGCGGAAACGCGTCCTGTGAGGTGAATGGCAGTCAGGTAACGCTTACGGTGAAGCCGGATTCCGGGTATGTCCTGTCGGAGAATCCGCTGGTGCTCGACCGCGGTGGCCGGAGTATTCCGGTTTCCAGAAAGCAGAGCGACGCCTACATATATGAATTCAGCCTTGACGGCGCGGCGACGCCCTGTACGGTGCGGATAAGCTTTGAGGGGCAGAACCGGCAGCAGGCGATCGATACGTCGAGGGACAATATCGCGGAGGATATGAAGGCGCTGCAGGAGGCTTCCGAGCGGATGCAGGAGTCTGTTCGGAAAATCAATGAGTTGATGACGGACAAAGACGGCAATCCCCGGGAGTGGCAGGATTTGTCAACGGCAGAACAGGATGCGGTGCTTGACGAGCTGGAGAAGTTGTCGGAGGCTGTTGCGGATATGTCCGCCGCCGCTTCCGCGGCGCTGGTCGATTTGGGGCGAATCGGCAATATCCTGACGCCATACGCCTCGGACGCGGCCCAGGCGGCAAAGCGGGATGTCGAGGAGGCGACCCGTCAGGTTCAGAACAGCATCAACTTCCTCAAGGACGCGTCCGGCGGACTCAAAGGGATTGTAAACTATATAAACGCGCAGGCGGATATTCGTTTCAGTCAGCTGGGGGAGGCTTTTGACGAGAAGCGGGAGCGCTTCCACGACGAGCTGCAGGGCATTTCGGACAGCCTGAAGCATTTAAGCGACAATGCGTCCGAGTACTCGGATGTGATCAACGCGGATATGCGGGCGGTCAACGACCAGCTCAACGTTGTGTTCAATCTGTTGACCGACCATCTGGTCGATTACAGCGACCTGAGCGTGGAAGAGCTGTATGAGGACGTATCGGACGAGGAAATCGATACGATAACCGCCGGCAGGACGGATAATTGCACCAACAAGGGCATTGTCAAGGGAGACATCAACATCGGCGGCATCGTGGGAGCGATGTCCATCGACGAGGAGGATCCCGAGGACAGCGCTGCGGGAAGCGTCGAGTACAGGGCCGGCAGGCGGTTTATCACAAAATGCGTGGTTACCGGCAGCGTCAACGAGGGCTATGTGACGGCCAGAAAGGACGGCGCGGGCGGCATTGTCGGCTATATGAAGCACGGCGTAGTGCTGGATTCGGAGGGCTACGGAAGCGTGGAAAGCACCGAGGGCGGTTATGTGGGCGGCATCTGCGGAGAGTCCCAGACTGTGATTCGACGCTGCTATGCGCTGTGCAGCGTTTCGGGCAATAAGAATGTGGGCGGCATTGCGGGGTACGCGGATACGCTTCAGGACTGCCGCGCCATCGTCAGCGTGACGGCGCTGGCCGGCAAAAAGGGTGCGATTGCCGGGCAGGTGGCTTCTTATGAGAATACGCATGAGACGGAGGGCGAGGCCGCGAAGGTATCCGGGAACTATTATGTGGGCGACGGCCTTTGCGGCGTTGACAATATCAGCTACGTCGGCATTGCGGAGCCGGTATCGTATGAGACGCTGCTGACGATGGAAAATCTTCCGACGGCATTCTGGCATTTGAAGGTGGTTTACCGAATCGAGGATACCTATCTCGGCGCGCAGGAGGTCGCGTTTGGGGAGAGCCTTGCCGCGCTGCAGTATCCGCAGATTCCCGAGCGGGAGGGATACTATGGCGTCTGGCCGGATTATACAGGAGAGGTGATGCGGGGGAACCTGGTCATCAATGGCGAATACAGGGAAAATGTGACTGTAGTAGAGAGCAACGAGAAGTATCTGGAAAGCGAGGCAGACACGGAGACGGCGTATCAGAAGCCGTACGCGCTGGTGGAGCAGATTTTTACGGAGGATACGCAGCTCAGGGCCGTACTTGGCGACGGGACGCCGCCGGCGGCCGCGCTGAATAAGGAATACCGGATTTATGATGTTGCGCTTGAAAACGGCGGTATCAAGGATACGGACACCTTTGCGGTGCGGCTTTTGAACCCCTATGAGAAAGCGGTCGTATGGGGATGCCGGGACGGCGTCTGGACGGCGCGGGAAAGCAAGTCCAGAGGACAGTACCTGCAGGTGGAGATGACCGGCAGCAGGGAGTCCTTCTGTGTGATAGAGGAGACTGCGGATATCCGTATTTATATCGCGGCGGGCGCGGCGGCAGTCATACTGATTCTTGCGATCGTTTTGATAAAGAAAGGGCGTTCGCGCAGGAAAGCAAGGCGTGCGGCAGCGGCGCAGGAGGAAAAAGAGCAATAAAAGCGGGCGGCTGCTGGTCAAATCCGCGGCGGATTCCGTATGGAAAGCAATATTCTGGTAAAAATAACGATAGGCCCAAGGCGCAATCTGCGGATTGCGCTTTTTGGCATAATTTAGTATAATGTCGATAAATGCTGTATCCGCCCGAGCGGGGGCGGAAGGAACCGAGGTATGGATTATGCTGTTTAATTCCTATAGTTTTCTGATCTTTTTTCCGGTTGTGCTGCTGATTCATTTTATTCTGCCAAAGAGGATGCAGTATATCTGGCTGCTTGCGGCGAGCTATTATTTTTACATGAGCTGGGACGCGCGGTATGTGCTGCTGCTCCTGTTTTCGACGGCAGTGACTTATATCAGCGGTATCGCAATCGAGGGCGCGGGCTCGGACAAGGCCCGGAAGGCGGCGGTAGCGGCAAGCTTCGTGTTGAATATCGGCGTCCTGTTTTTCTTTAAATATGTTAATTTTGCGGTGGATTCCGTCAATTTTGTGCTTTCCCGGGTCAATATTTCCCTGCCCGCGCCGGCGTTTTCGTTTCTGCTGCCGGTAGGGATTTCCTTTTATACCTTTCAGGCGCTGAGCTATACGATGGATGTGTACAGGAAGGAGGTCCGGGCGGAAAAGAACTTTTTCAAATATGCGCTGTTCGTGTCCTTTTTCCCGCAGCTGGTGGCGGGGCCGATTGAGCGCTCCAAAAATCTGCTCCGGCAGGTCAATGAGACGCATTCCTTTGATTTTGAGCGGATGCGGGAGGGCCTGCTGATTATGCTCTGGGGATATTTTCTCAAGCTGGTTATTGCGGACAGGGCGGCGATCATTGTGGATGCGGTATATGGGAATTACGCGGAGTATGGCGGCGTTTACCTGATTGTGGCGTCCGTTTTGTTTGCGGTGCAGATTTACTGTGACTTTGCCGGATATTCCATTATTGCGATGGGGGCGGCCAGAGTGCTGGGCTTTGCGCTGATGGACAACTTTAACTGCCCGTATTTGTCGCGGAGCATCGGTGAGTTCTGGCGCAGATGGCATATTTCGCTGTCCACCTGGTTTCGCGATTATCTGTATATTCCGCTGGGCGGCAACCGGAAGGGCGTCCTGCGCAAATATGTCAATCTGCTGATTGTGTTTCTTGTGAGCGGCCTTTGGCACGGGGCGGCGGCGACCTATATCGTCTGGGGGCTGGTTCACGGCCTTTATCAGGTGGCGGGCGGCGTCACGAAGCCGCTTCGCGATAAGCTCAACCGGATATTTGGCATGAAGCCGGATTCCATCGGGCACAGAATCGTCAGCGGGCTTGTCACGTTTGCGCTCGTGGATTTTGCATGGATATTTTTCAGGGCGGAGAGCCTTGGCGCGGCGGTTGAAATGATCAAAAGCATGGTGCATATCGGCAATATCAGCATACTCTGGACAGGGGCGCTGTATGAGCTTGGCGTGAGCAGATGGGGCTTTCGCATCCTGCTGCTTGCGATTGTGATATTGTTATTGGCGGATATTATGAAATACAAGGGCATACAGATTCATAAGATGATCATTGAACAGGAGCTTTGGTGCCGGTGGCTGTGCTACATCACGGCGCTTTGGTTCGTGCTGGTTTTTGGCGTCTGGGGCGGGACGTATGACGCCGCAAGCTTTATCTATTTTCAATTTTAAGCATTGTTGGAACGGGAGTGTCGGGATATGGCTATAAAAATAAAAAGGGCGGCAGGTTCGGTTTTATTCGCGGTATTGGTGCTTTTCCTGCTGGCCAGGACAAGCTTTTTGTTTGAGAGAAAATACAGCTACTCGAAGTATTATGATTTTTACGGGCAGGAGGAGGACTTCGAGGTACTGTTTCTGGGGACGAGCCATGTGATGAATGCGGTGTATCCGATGGAGCTGTGGCGCGATTACGGCATTGTCTCATACAATCTGGCGAATAATTCCGAGAATATCTGTACGAATTACTGGCAGCTGGTCAACGCGCTGGAGCATACGACGCCCAAGGTGGTGGTCATTGATTTGTACGCGGTTGACGGGGACAGCAAGGTCAATATCAAGTATCTGCACAATTTTACGGACGCCATGCCGCTGTCACTGACCAAAATAAGAATGGTGCGGGATCTGCTTGAGCCAGCCGACCGGGCGGAGTATCTGTTTCCGTTTTCGCTGTATCACAGCCGGTGGGACGACGACTTTGGCAGAGCGGATCTGAATCCGGAGGCAGGCTGGCAGAAGGGGGCCGAGCTTCGGGAGGAGGTTGTCGTCAATACGCCGCCGCAGCTGATTCCTCAGGAGCAGTATGATCCCGCGGAGCGTCTCAACAAGCAGTACCTGCAAAAGATTATCGATTTGTGCAGGGAGAAGGGAATCGATATTGTACTGATGTATATTCCGTATACCATGCCGGCGGGGGAGATGGCGGTGGCCAACTGGGGGTATGTGGCGGCAGAGAAAAACGATATTCCCTATTTAAATTTTGTCTATGAGGAGCTGGCGCTGGACTACGCGACGGACTGCGCCGACGAGGGGCATCATCTGAATGCGTCGGGCGCCAAAAAGGTCACTGATTTTCTGGGAAGCTTCCTGACAGAGCACTATGACGTGCACGATAACCGGGAAAATCCGGCGTACGCGTTCTGGTATCAGGATTATGACGAATACCGGCGCAATAAGCTGGACTGGCTCAACCGCCAGCAGGACACATGGTCGTATCTGATGCTGCTAAACGACGCAGATTATGAGACGAAGGTGTATGCGACAAAGGATTCCCTGATTTACCAGGATGGCGAGATTATGGCGCTTTTAGACAATATCAGCGTATTTGGCGCGCTGGACTGGGTTGAACTGCCCGACGAATATTATGAGGGCAACTTCATGGTGGAGGTCGCGGACAGGAATACGGGGGAGATTGTGAGCGAACGCCGGTTTACAAGGATTGAGTCCGATGTGTACGACACATACTAAAAGGGTAAAAGGGTAAAGTATAAATCAGAAAGGGATGGCGTCGATATGTGTGGAATTGCAGGCTTTTGTAATTACGCCGAAAACTGGCGGGAGGATATACAGCGGATGAACGACAGGATGTACCACCGCGGGCCGGATGCGGGCGGTATCTGGGCGAGCGGGGACGGCAGAGTGGTGCTGGGGCACCGGCGGCTCTCGATTATCGATTTGTCCGAGAACGGCGTGCAGCCCATGCATTCCGCGTCCGGGCGGTATGTATGTGTATTCAACGGGGAAATCTACAATTACAGGACAATACGGGAGCGGCTGCTCTCCGAAAAAAAGGTCAGCGGGTTTCGCGGAAGCTCCGATACAGAGGTGCTGCTGGAGGCCTTTGAGGCGTACGGGGTAAAGGAGACGATTTCCATGTGCAAGGGGATGTTCGCCATTGCGCTCTGGGATCAGAAGACGGGGAGGCTTACGCTGATACGGGACAGAATCGGGGAAAAGCCGCTCTATTACGGCTTTGTGGGCGGCCGCTTTGTCTTTGCCTCGGAGATTGGGAGCATCTGCGCGCTGGCGGATTTTCACAACGAAATCGATACGGAGGTGCTGCAGCTTTATTTCATACACGGGTATATACCGGCGCCTTACTCCATTTACCGGGATATATACAAGCTGGACGCGGGCTGTATGCTGGAAATTGACGCGCCGTACAGGGAGCCGCGCCGCAGCGTGTACTGGTCCGTCCGGGAGGCGGCAAGATATGGTCAGGAGCATCCCTTTGCAGGGACGAGGCAGGAGGCCGCGGATGAGCTCGAGCGGCTGTTAAAGGCGTCCATCCGGGAACAGATGGTGGCGGACGTGCCGGTCGGCGCGTTCCTGTCCGCGGGCATTGACAGCAGTACGATTGTCGCGCTGATGCAGGCGCAGTCTGCGGGGAAGGTCAAAAGCTTTACCATCGGTATGCAGGAGAAGGGCTACAACGAGGCGGTCTATGCCGCCGAGATTGCAAAGCATCTGGGGACGGAGCACACGGAGCTCTATATTACGGCGCAGGACGCGAAGGACGTGATACCCGGACTGTCGTGGATATTCGGGGAGCCCTTTGCGGATTCCTCCCAGATACCGACCTATCTTGTCAGCAAGATGACGCGGTCGCATGTGACGGTATCGCTGAGCGGGGACGGCGGGGACGAGCTGTTCTGCGGGTACAATTCCTACGCGTCGATTGACCGGATCTGGAACAAGATGAAGGGGTACCCGTACGGGCTGCGAAGGCTGTGCAGCAGTCTTTTGATTCACTGCCCGCTGTTAAAAAACAACCGGGTATTGCAGACAAAGTCGTATCTGCTGGGGGCAAAGAGCCCGGAGCACCTCTATGAGCTGTCCAACGCGCAGGAGGCCTCTAATCTGAAAATCGCGTTGGAGACGGCGGCGCACCCGTACAAGCACAACCAGAACCCGTACGGCGTGCTGAAGGACACACAGAATGCGATTATGCTGATGGATATGGAGATGTATCATCCGGACGATATTCTGGTCAAGGTCGACCGGTCGGCGATGGCGGTTTCCCTGGAGACCCGGGTGCCGATGCTCGATAAGGACGTCGTGGAGTTTGCGTGGACGATACCCATGGCGTATAAGAAGCAGGGAACGGAAGGCAAGCTTGTATTGAAGGACGTCCTTTACCGGTATGTGCCCAGAGAGATGATGGACAGGCCCAAAACGGGCTTTTCCATTCCGATTGAAAAGTGGCTTTTGGAGCCGGCTCTCCGGGAATGGGCGGAAGCGCTGATCGATAAAAAGACGCTGCGGGAGCAGGGGCTGTTGAATGTGGACGAGGTATGGCGTATCTGGGACGATTTCGTGAAAAACGGGAACTGGCGGATACAGATCTGGTATATTCTGATGTTCCAGAGCTGGATGATAAATCGCAATACCGGCTGTCCTGCGGGCTAGGGCATGATTTTATCAAATATCAGCCAGACAGACGCCAGTCTGCCGGTTTGCGGGAATGCTTTGGAGGAAAAAGGCTTCCGGAAGTGAGGAAACAATGATAGCTGTTTTACTGAATTGGGCCTATATCTGCTTTACGGCGGGCGCGTGCGGCTTCGCTTTCTCTTTCTTTGCGGAGAAAACGCTTGGGTACCGCATCAGGAGGGCGGACAGCGTGCTGTTTGCCGGACTGGTGATCGTGACCGTGTACGCGCAGCTTTTCAGTCTGGTATACAAGGTGGGGCTTTGGGCGAACGCGGCGCTGCTTTTGATGGGTCTTTTGTTTTATGGGACAAAGCGCAGGGAAATTGCGGCATGGTGGAGGAACAGGCAGTGCGCGGGCTTTCGCGCGAAAAGAATATTGACGCTTGCGCTTGTCCTGATTTGGGCTTACTGTACCTCAAGGGGATATATGCATTATGATTCCGACCTGTATCATGCCCAGAGCATCCGGTGGATTGAGGAGTACGGCGTGGTAAAGGGCCTTGGCAATATCCATGTGCGCTTTGCCTACAACAGCTCCTTTTTTGCGCTGTCGGCGCTCTACAGCATGAAGTTTTTGACGGGACAGTCGCTGCACGCCGTCAACGGGCTGATTGCGCTGCTGCTGAGTCTTGAGGCATCACGGCTGATTGAAATACGAGGGCGCAAAAGGATACTGCTGTCGGACTTTGCAAGGCTTGGCGCTTTTTACTATCTGACGGTGATTTACAGGGAGATTACCGCGCCGGCCTCCGATTACGCGATTATGTGCGTCGTGTTCTATCTGGTAATCAAATGGCTGGACAGTCTGGAGAGTGACGCTGCGGACGCCGCGCCGTTTGCGCTCCTGTGCGTGGGCGGGGTGTTCGCGGTCTCGCTCAAGCTGACGGCGGGCCTGCTTCTGCTGCTGACCGTCAAGCCGGCAGCCCGGCTGATTCGGGAAAAGCGGTGGCGCGAAATCGCGCTTTATCTGTGCATGGGGCTTTTGGTGCTCCTGCCCTGGATGGCGAGAACGGCTGTGATTTCGGGTTATCTTCTGTACCCGTTCCCGGCGCTGGACGTCCTGCCGGTGGACTGGAAGCTTCCGGCGGCTGCGGCTGCGCTGGACGCGGCCGAGATTAAGACCTGGGGGCGCGGCCTGAATAACGCGGCGTTGGTAAAGCTGGGGATTGGCCAGTGGCTGCCGGGCTGGTTTCGCACAATGCTGCCGGCCATGGGAAAGCTTTTGGTGCTTGCGGACGTCTTCTGCACTGCGGCGGCCGCGCTTTTGGCGCCGTATCTGCTTACGGACAGGAGGCGGCGCGCGGCGTACGGGGATGCGCTGCTGGTGCTTGCGGGCGTGCTGGCGTCGTATCTGTTCTGGCAGCTTTCCGCGCCGCTGCTGCGCTACGGGTACGCCTATGTGCTGCTGGCGCCGGCATTGGCCGCCGGTATCCTGTACGGCCTGCTTACCGGCGCTATGCCGGGAGGCGGCGAAGCCACAGACAGAAAGCGGCTTTTGACAGGCAGGCAAAAGCTTTCTGCATGCAGGCAAAAGCTTTCCGCAGGGGCGTATGTCTGTATGGCGGCGGCAATCGCGGTCTTTACGCTTGTCAAGGCGGCGTCCCTGGCCGGATATGTGTCTGAGACGGCGGGCAGTCCGTACTACCTGCGGCAGGAGGATTACGGGGAATATGCGCTTTCGGCTTACGAGGCCGGCGGCGTTACCTTCTATTACCCCGAGAGCGGCGACCGTGTGGGCTATGCGGCGTTTCCGGCGCTGCCGCGCAGAGTGGAGATTTATTTTCGCGGCGACGGGATAGCGGACGGCTTTTGGGCGGGGGAGTAAGAGGAAATGCCGGGATGGAATAAGGGCATAGGGAGAAATCAATAATAATCTGTATCAGGATATGAATGGGGCAGTCGAAATGATAATCATACATGTGATGGGCGGGCTTGGGAATCAGCTTTACCAGTATGCCTTATATGAGAAATTCAGGATGCTTGGAAAAGCGGTAAAGCTGGACCTGTACGCCTACAAGGACGCCGAGGGAGCGGACAGGGAATGGCGCGGGCTGGAGCTGGAATGGCTGGACGGGCTGACATATGAGGTCTGTACGCAGGCGGAGCGGACAGCCTTTCTGGACAACAGCATGAAGCTGCCGGACAGGCTCCGCAGAAAGCTGTTTGGCAGAAAAAGCAGGCAGATTAATGAGGACCGCGCGTATATGCCGGAGATTTTTGAGATGGACGACGTATATCTGTACGGCTTCTGGGGATGTGAGCGGTATTATGCGGATATAATCCCGCTCCTGCAGGAAAAAATCAGGTTTCCGGAGAGCGCCAATCCCCGCAATGCGGCAGCGGCGGCGGATATGGAGCGGGAGCAGTCCGTCAGCATTCATATCCGGCGGCAGGATTACCTTACGGTCGCGGATGGAAAACGATATATGGGAATCTGCACGGATGTGTATTATGACGCAGCCATCCGGTATATTTGCGAGCGGGTGGAGCAGCCGGTATTCTATATCTTTTCGGATGATGTGGCATATGCGGGAGAGCGCTTCTGCGCGCCGAATATGCGGCTTGTGGACTGGAACAGCGGCAGAGAAAGCCTGCAGGACATGGCTTTGATGAGCCATTGTAAGTATAATATCTGCGCCAACAGCACCTTCAGCATCTGGGGGGCGCGGTTGAATAAAAATCCCGAAAAAATAATGATACGTCCGCTGCGCCATGATAATTATGAGACGGTGGAGCTTGCCCGGATGCGGGAGAATTGGAAAGGATGGGTTCTGATAGATGCGGACGGAAGCGTTTCCTGACTTGATTTCGATTATTGTTCCGGTATACAACATGGAAGCATATCTGGAACGGTGCATGGCGTCCATACAGGGACAGACGTATGAAAATCTGGAAATTATACTGGTGGACGACGGCTCCACGGACCGCTCCGGGCAGATTTGCGACGCTTATGCGCGCGAGGATGCCCGCGTGAAGGTGGTGCATAAGCCCAACGGGGGATTGTCGGATGCCAGGAATGCCGGGCTGGCTGTTGCTGCAGGCGTCTATATCGGATATGTGGACAGCGACGATTGGATAGAACCGGATATGTATGAGCGGATGTACCGCGCCTGCGCGGAGACCGGCTCGCAGCTTGCCGTATGCAGATATTTCAGCGAGCGGGGCGGTGCAGCGGATGTAGAAGGGGGAACCGGCGCGGTGGTGCCGCTCTCCAGGGAGGCGCTTCTCAAAATCTACATCTGCGGGCACGAGCAGTATGTGATTTACAATTCTGTATGGAGTAAGCTGTTTCACAGGGATTTGGTCGGAGACATGCGGTTCCCTAAGGGGAGAAATTCCGAAGACATCATGTATACGACAAGAGCGTTTTGCAGGCTGTCAAAGGCTGTTTACCTCGACGCAAGCCTCTATCATTATGTGCTTGACCGCGAGGGAAGCATTATGAACGCGGCCAGGGGCGAGCGGATGTTCCGCGACGAAATACCGTTCTGGCGTGAGCATATCGCTCATATTCGGGAAAACGTATCGAATGCGATGGGCGATATTGCGGCATACTATTTCTGGCGGCGGATGCTGTCCTATTATCCGGAGCTGTATTCCGGCAGGGGGACGAGGAAGGACGCCGGACGGCTGGCGGGGATGATAAGGCGGGAGAGGGCCGAAATCAAAGCGGTATACGCGGCAGCCGGCGCATGCCGGGGCGACAGGATACGGATGGCCGTATTTCTGGTAAATCCGGTTTTGTATTACGGCATAAACGCATGCTACGAAAGATATATTATTCCGTTGAAGATCTGGAGGAGGAGCAGGCGTGAAAATAAATGACAGGGCAAGGAAAATCCTATTTGGGGCTGCAGTGGCTATAAGCTTTCTGGCGATATATATCTATAACTGTATGACGCCGGTAATGTCGGATGATCTGCTGTTTGATGCCGGTGCGTATCATTCGGTGACAGACATTATCAGGGCAGAATATGAGAACTACATGAATTGGAACGGACGTACGGTTGTCCAGCTTATCATGCGCTGCTGTCTGCTTATGCCTAAATGGTTTTTCAATATAATAAACAGCTTATGCTTTGTATTGCTTATGCTGCTTATTTATTGGAATATAGAAGGAAGAAGGGCATATGACTTTGTCATTTTTACGCTGATAAATCTGACGGTATGGCAGTTTGGTGTTTCGTTTGGCGAGACGGTTCTCTGGGAAGGCGGCGCATGCAATTATCTCTGGGGCAGTGCGATTATTCTGGGCTTTGTGACGTATTACCGGTATAAGCTGCTGCGCATGGATGCGTCAGGGCGCGGACAGGTATTGGCAGCAGGCATGTTTTTCTTTGGCCTGCTTGCGGGCTGGTGCAACGAAAATACCTCCGGCGGCGGGCTGCTGCTGATTCTTTATTTTCTGGGGAGCGGTTATATAAAGGGCCAAAGCTTGAAGGGGTGGATGCTTGCAGGGCCGGCCGGGATGCTGACAGGGCTTGGCTTTATGATTATGGCGCCGGGAAACCGCATCCGGAGTGCTGTGGTAAGGGAGGAAGAGGAGCATCAGGGGATTTTGGCGCTGGTGGGCCGGTTTCTCAAGATTAATCAGGCTGCTGAAAAGTATCTTTTGTTAATGGGGGCTGTGGTCATTCTTCTTGTCGTTTATCTGTTCTTAAAGGGATGGGCACTTAAGCGCGTGATGAATGCCGTCGTATTTGCGGTGGTCAGCATAGCGACCGCTTATGCGCTGCTTCTGACGGCGCCGCCGATGGACCGGGCTTATTTTGGCGCGGGAATTTTCATGGTCATCGCGTTTGTGCAGGCTATCGCCTATATTCCACGTGAGGAAAAGGGGCTGTGCGCGTTAAAGTATGGGGGAATCCTTGTATTCTGCATTGACATGTTTTTCGCATACTGCGGAAACGGTGCGAATCTGGCGCGGATTCTCAGGGAGGTAAATGAAAGAGAGCGCTATATTCTGGAGCAAAAGGCGCAGGGAAATTATGATCTGACGGTGCCGATGCTGAGGCCTGAATTTCAGACAAAATACAGCTTTCTGTATCAGAATGATGTGGAGGAGGACCCGGAAAGCTGGGGCAGTACCATATATGGAGAATACTATGGGCTGAGCAGTCTCAGAGGGGTGCCCAGAGCAGACTGGACGGTGTATTAGCGGAATCAAAAAGGAGGATAGAGCAGGCAGGGGGCAGCTTAAATGTATACGGGTTGAGTGCTGTCAGAAAAGATGATATAATGATAGAGGCGGAGAGCAGAGACGCCTTGCGGGAAAATCAGGAGAGTGGGCATGGAATGGTTGAAAAAATGGAAGTTGAATTCCAGATGGGTAGACATCGCATGCATTTTTGCGGCTGCGCTGTTTTTGGCGGCAGGCTTTTATGTAGTGCTGGGCGTCAATGCGGACGATGCTGGAAGCTATATGTGGCTTTACAGATGGCATGAGCTGGGGGCGTATCATTATACGCTGAGGGAAAGGCTTGAGCCGTGGCGCATGGTATTGATAAGTGTCGATTTTATGGGACTTGGCAGCACGGGGGCGGAGCTGCTGGCTTATTGTTTTTCTATTCTTTACTTTTTTTGCGTATTTGTAACGTTAGCGCTTGCGATGAAGGACAACCGGCAGAATAAATGGCTGCTGCTCTGCGCGGTTTTTATGCTGCTTCCTTCAGAACAGACGAACAGATACCATCTGTCGACAACGTTGATATCGTTGCTGATGATATATATTGGCTATCATTGTATCTCCTCAAAAAAAAAGCGGCCGCTTATTTTTGCGGGTATGCTTTTTCTGTATGTACTTGTGCTGTCCAATGACAGGGTGCTGATATTGCTTTTTATTGCTGCTCCGGTACTGCTCTATATGGTGATTGCCTGCTTTCAGGATAAAGAAAAAAGAAAATATCTTTATTTTGGCGGTATTATAATAGTGGCGGCCGTAACCGGGATCAGAGCTGCGGATGCGGTCTGTCAAAATGTGACGGGACACGGCCTGTCAATTATGAAGGCGTGGGGAGGCTATGGCGGCGGAGATTATCTGATGTGGATTGATATATACAATCTGTTTGACAAAGGGATCCCGTCGTTTTTTCAAACCCTGCTTAATCAGTATAATATTCCGATTGGCGGAGGCTTGATACAATATTATACATTTTTCTGGATTATAAGGATATTTATAGTAGGATTAGGCTTGACAGCGGTAGGTGCGCGATGGAAGGAGATTATAAAAAAGGGGATTGTACATGTAAACGTGCTGGACGCTTTTGCTACCGTGTGTGTGACTGTCGTAATACTTGTAAATGTGCTCAACGGAATCATACAATATTTTGCTATCCGGGAAGCGTACATGAACAGATATGCGAGTATTGTGTGGTTTTTGCTGGTGGTTCTCCTGATGCGGTGGCTGGATGAGCGCTATACCTCATGTCCTCTGACGGACAGGTGTTCGGGAAAATTGACGTCGGGGATGGTGCTTGGCATTTCTTTTGCGTTGTTGATAGTGGGATATTCGAAGCCCATATATAAGGGAAGAGCTGCTCTGGTCAGGGAGCCCTGCCAGAGTGAGGTCGATTATCTGAGAGAGAAGGGGGCCGGCTGCGGCTATGGGGTTGCCGGCTTCTGGAAAACAAGCCCGATTTCGGCGATGACCAACGGGGAATATATTGTGGTGAACGGCTATATAGACAAGGAAAATACGGCGCAGGGAGAGGTGCTGTATTCCCTGAGCTGCAATGCTGGGGATCCGGTCTATACGGATGGCAGCAATTTTTTCAATTATATGATTTCACATATTGGCGACGAAAAGACACTCAATGAGGAAAATATCGAAGCAATACGCGGAGATTACATAGAGAGAAGCTATACGGAGAACGGGGAAAGCGTTTTTTATATTTATGATTATGATATCCGTTTTGATCCGGTGCTGGTGATGGAAGCGGTGGGGGCGGCATATGAGCTGACAAAGCTGGTGGTGTATCATTTTGATATGCCGGTCGGCGTCAACAGAATTGAGCTGGACGTTGAAAACAGTGAGAATCTTCTGCTTGACATAGCAGATAATGATGCGGTTGGCATAGTGGAAATGCAGGAGCTGGTGCCCGGGAGGATATATGTCGATATGCAGTGCTTTCAGAATACAAGGGTAACCCTTCGGGTCACCGGAAAAGCGGGTGCGCCGGCAGCGTTGCGCAAAATCGTGCTCAAGCGGGTATTCGCGGCAATACCCACGGTAATCGGAGGAGCCGGAGGCAGCTATGAGGTGTTTCTGGAGGAAGGCGATTATGTGATGACATTTACAGGCAAAAATATCGACAACATGCAGGTAACGTGGGAAGCGCAGGACGCGGTTATCAATCAATCTACGGATGGCCGGATACGCAGGCGGTATCATGTGCATATTGACATGCCGCAGACCGTGAAGTACACCGTATCGGGGGAAGGCATTGAGATTGAAAGGATTTCATATGAGAATGCAGATTTGTTTCAATGGTGATATTCAATGAAAAAAATAGAAAAAAACGGAAAAACAATACTGCTTGCGCTTTCGTGGCGGGACGTCAAATCGCCCGGGGCAGGCGGAGCGGAAGTGCATACATATGAGATGCTGAGCCGGCTTGATCAAAAGAGGTATAAGGTCTATCACTTTTCCATGCGGCCCAAGGGGATGGCGGAATGTGAGGAGATAGGCGGAATAACCTATATCCGGTATGGCAATCCGCTGACCGTTATTTTCGGCGCACGAAGCTTTTACCGAAGGAATAAAGCCAATATAGATTTTGTTATCGATCAGTGCAATACACACCGGTTTTTTACGCCCTTGTGGGTAGCGCACAGGAAGCGGATATTTTATATCCATCAGCTTACCAGGGAAATATGGGACTACAGTGCCAGACCGCCGCTTAGCATCATAGGGAAGCTGACGGAGGAATGGATGCTGAGGCTTAATCGGAGAGACGCGGTCATTACTGTTTCCGAGTCGACAAAGCAGGAGCTAATAGACAGGGGATACCGGGCTGACAGGATTAAGATCATTTATAACGGCGTTTCCTTTGAACCATGGAAGCGGGAACAGTGGCAGGAAAAGGAGCCGGCGCCGACCTTTATATATGCCGGGAGATATTCCCCGTATAAGGGGATTGACGTAGCTGTTTTGGCGTTTGCCAGACTCAAAAAGAGCTATCCGGGGGCAAAGCTGTGGATTATCGGGAAGAAGGATCCGGCGTATGTGGAGAGAAAGCTTCTTCCTATCTGCGAAAGGTTTCATCTGACATGGGTCGATATCCCCGAAGGCGGGGAGGCCGCTGATACGGTATGGGAGCAGGGCGACATTTTCAGCTGGGGGTTTGTTTCGGAACAGGTAAAGCTTGAATTGCTGAGCCGGGCATGGGCGCTGCTTTTCCCTTCTGTGCGTGAGGGGTGGGGGATACCCATTACAGAGGCCGGCTGCGTGGGGACGCCCAGTGTCGTCTTTGCTTCGCAGGGGATTAAAGAAGCTGTGAATGATGGAAGTGCGGGCTATGTTTGTAAGGAAAACAGCGTGCACGGACTTCTGGAACAGATGAAGCTTGTAATTCTCGATAAAGCAATGTATAGTGATAAAAGAGATAAGGCTTATCGATATTCGTCGCAGTTTTTGTGGGACAAGGCCGGACAGGAGCTGGAGCGGTATTTAACGGAAATCCAATGCCGGGCACTGTCAGGAAGTAGGAGATGAAATGAGAAAAGAGTATGATGGCGAGACGCTTCGAAAGCTGCAATCGCTGGAGCTGGAAATATTAAAGGATTTTATCGACGTATGCCGGACGCATGATTTGGTTTATTTTGCGTTTGCGGGTACTGCAATAGGCTGCATACGTCATAAAGGATTTATTCCCTGGGATGACGATTTGGATGTCGGAATGCCCAGAAGCGACTATGAAAAGCTGCTACGGATATTCAATGAAAGATATCCGGAAAAGTATGCAATCGGAAACCCTGAATACATGCCTGATTACCCGATGGTAGGGACAAGGATAATGATAAGGGGTACAAAGTTTATTGAAGAGGTATTCAAAGATACGGACTGTGAGCTTGGGATTGCTCTGGACGTGCATCCGTTTGATAATCTTCCCGATGATGATAAAGCGTTTAGGCGATATGCAAAAAGGGTTTGGTTTTGGGCGCATCTTCTGATTTTGCGGCATATGGGAAATCCTAATTTTCCGGGCCAGTACAGCGGGGATGACAGGAAGGGAAAAGCCGTGCGGGGAATATGCAAGGCCGTACATCTGCTTCTTGTGCGGCTGAGAATACGTCCGATATGGATATACAGAAGATATCAGAAGGCCGCGTGCAGATATAATGATACTGAAACAGAAAGAATAGGATGGTGTCATGCCAGGAATCCATACAGGGATTGGATAAGAAGAAGTAAGGCGTTTCCCACAATAGAGATGGATTTTGAGGATATCAGGATCCGGCTCCCGGGGGATATTGACGAATATCTTCGGCGCATTTACGGGGATTATATGCAGATGCCCCCACCGGAGTGCAGGGCAAATCATTTTCCATTCTGTTTGGATTTTGGCGATAAGGCATAGGACAAAGTGCTTTTATCGGAGAGGGATACGGCAATGAACAAGCTAAAGCGTATAAAAGCGATATGGGACAGATACAATTTTATCCTTACGGACGCACATAAAAAGCTGGGGGTTACCGTTATGGCGCTGACATTGATAGGCTCAATGCTTGAGACGCTGACGGTGGCCGCCATGATGCCGATGGTGCAGGTTATCATAGCGCCGCGGCAGCTGCGCGAGAATGCGATAGCGGCGCCTGTTATTGAGCGTATGGGGCTGGATTCGGATTCGGCGCTGATATGGGCGGTCGGCAGCGCCGTAATCATTATATTCCTTATAAAAAACGCATATCAGCTGCTTCTGTCATACATCAGAGTCCGATACTCCTGCAAAGTGCAGCGGGAGTTGTCCGTTGAGATGTTGCAATCCTACATGAAGCGGGGGTATGTGTTTTTTTTGAATACCAGCACGGGAGAGCTTATGCGGGGAATGTCAGACGGCATCGCTCAGGTCTATACGGCGCTTTACCGGGTATTCCGACTGGTGGCGGAAGTGACGATGGTAGCGTTTATCAGCGTTTATATTATGGCTACGGATATTATTCTGGCGGCCTGTATTATCGTAATATCTGTCATATGCATGACGGTTGTGATGGTTTTAAGCCAGAAATGGATTAAAAGGTATGCGGATATCAATTACAGATATTCGGCATTGGTCAATAAAATATTGCTGCAAACCTTCCAGGGAATAAAGGAAATACTGGTAATGGGCAGACAGGACTTTTTTGTCCGTTCTTATAAAGAAAACTATACAGAGCAGCAGAAGGGAATTATCGGGAATACGGTTGCAACGGAAAGCCCGCTGTATACGATAGAAGCGGTGTGCGTGACGGCAATCGTGATTGCTGTCTGTATTCGGGCGATCATGGCAGAGGATGCGTCCGCCCTGCTTCCGCAGCTTTCGGCCTTTGCGATAGGCGCCTTCAGGATTCTGCCCTCATTGGGAAGAATAACGAGTCACTTTAACGCCTTTATGTTCTGTCTGCCGGGAATAAACGACACTTATGATAACTTTAAGGAGATTCGGCGCGATAATGCAGGGGACGGTGCATCGGGGGAGGACGTATCGGATGAGGAAGCCGCGCTTCCCGGGCAATTTGATGAGAAGCTGTCGGTTGAGCATGTCTCATGGAAATATTCGGAGGCGGGTGAAGCGGTGCTGGAGGATATTTCACTTGAGATATTTAAGGGTCAATCTGTGGCCTTTGTAGGAAGGTCCGGCGCGGGGAAGACAACGCTTTCCGACGTTATTCTGGGATTGCTGCTTCCGCAGGAGGGACGTATTCGGATAGACGGCGTCGATATTACGGATATAAAGAGCGAGAAAAGCCGATTGATAGGCTTTGTGCCGCAGAACGTCAATCTCATGGATGATACTATCAGAAGGAACGTGGCATTTGGAATGCGGGACGGGGATATTGATGATGAACGGGTATGGAGGGCGCTGGAACAGGCACAGCTAAAAGCGTTTGTTGAGAAAAGCGCCCATGGGCTTGATACGATAATCGGGGAGCGCGGGGTGCGCTTCTCGGGCGGGCAGCGCCAGCGCCTTGCGATAGCGAGGGCGCTCTATAACGACCCGGATATCCTGATTCTGGACGAGGCTACGGCAGCGCTTGATACAGAGACAGAGACGGCGGTTATGGAGTCCATAGACAGCCTTAAATCAGATAAAACCCTGATAATTATCGCGCACAGACTGACGACAATCAAAAACTGCGACTGCATTTACAGGATAGAAGACGGTAAGGCGCATCCGTGCACTTATGATTCGCTGCAATGAATTGAGCATTGCTTTGCGCTGGTAAATGCTTTATAATGTCCATGTGCCTTGATGAGCAGTTTATAGAATGAGGTAAAAAAGATTTTATGAAAACAATTGAACTGATAGTGCCCTGCTATAATGAGGAAAGCTGCATTGCATTGTTTTATGATGCGGTGGCAGATACCTTTGAGGCGCTTAAGGAATATCGGTTTGTGATCACGTTTGTAGATGACGGCAGCAGGGATCATACGCTGGATGAGATAAAGAAATTAGCCAAGACGGCGGACAAGGGCAGGATACAATACATTGCGCTCTCCCGTAATTTCGGAAAGGAATCGGCTGCTTATGCGGGGCTGAGCAAAAGCACCGGGGATTATGTTGCGCTGATGGATGTGGATTTGCAGCATCCGCCGCAGCTGCTTCCGCAAATGATTGACGCGATTGAGAAGGAAGGGTACGACAGGGCTACGGCAAGGAGAATATCCCGAAAGGGAGAGCCTATTATACGCAGCGTTTTCTCAAGGGCGTTTTATCATGTTATAAACCGTGTGACAGTGATCGATTTGATTTCGGGCAGTACGGATTACTGTCTTATGAAAAGAAATGTAGTGGAAGCGATTGTATCCATGGGAGAAAGAGAGCGCTTTACAAAGGGGATTTATGCATGGGTAGGCTACAAAAATAAATGGATAGAATACAAAAATGTGAGAAGGGCGACAGGCAGGAGCAAGTGGAATTTTATAGAGCTTTTTCACTATGCGTATAGAGGGTTTGTTGCGTTTGCAACCACGCCGCTTAGAGGCGTGGTCTATCTGGGAATTATTATAACGATGGCGTCTTTTGTCTATGCCGCCAAGATCGCGATCGATATGCTCCGCAATCCGCTTGCGCCGCGGACGGGCTATGCAAGCATTATGATTGTAATGCTGTTTCTCGGCGGTGTGATTATATCCATATTAGGCATGATAGGGGAATATTTGGCCCGGATATATATGGAGGTCAAAAACCGCCTGATTTATTTTGAACGGGAATCGAGCTTTCAAAAAGAACAGGGCGGCGAATAGCCCTGTGTAGGAATAATGCGGCGGGTATTCAGCAAAAATAATGAAAACAGGCGAATCAAAGCGTCTGTATCAGGAGCAGGTCTCTGGGAAAGGCACGGTATTGACAATGGATATAATAAAAAAGCTGCGATATGTGTTGGACAGGAAGCAGAAAATCCACATCTGCTTTTTGGGCGTTATGATATTTATCGGCGGACTGCTGGAGACCTTAAGCGTATCGGCGATGCTTCCCGTGGTGTGGGTCATTATCGATGTGCAGGCGGCCCAGAACAATCAATATTTTCAGTGGGCGATGGGGCTTTTACATGTGGAGGACGCGCACAGCCTGATTATCCCGCTGCTGGTGCTGCTGATGGTAATGTACGTGGCCAAGGGCGTGTTTTTGCTGCTGCTGGCCAACGAGCAGTCGCGTTTTATCTCGTATAACCGGAATAAAATGATCAGCCAGGTGCTGCGTGAATTCCTGAACCGCCCGTATGAATTTTATCTGGATGCGGATATCCCCACGGTATTTCGCCTGACGGACAGCGATATTCCGAATGTTTTCCAGATACTGATGTCGCTGATATCGCTGCTTTCCGAGGCGGTTGTGTTTTTGCTGCTGGGGACGGTGATGCTGGTGACGAACTGGAAGCTTGCGCTTTTTCTGGTGGCGGTGTTTGGCGTGATCACCGTTATTATGCTCAAGCTCCTCAGGCCGCGGTTAAATGCGCTGGGCGCTAAGAATATGGCCATCCAGTCGCGGATTGCCAAGTGGCGGATTCAGGCGATATACGGCATTAAGGATGTCAAGGTGCTGCACAGGGAAGCGTTTTTTGCGGACAATTATGAGCGCAGCGGAAAAATCGGGGCAGGCTACAGCAGGAAATACAGCGTTATCAACAATATGCCGAGGCTCCTGATAGAGACGCTGTTTATGGTGAGTATCCTGTCCTATCTGATTCTCTATATCCGGTCGGGCAATGACATCAAAACGCTGGTTTCGATGCTTGCCGTGTTTGCGGCGGCGGCCGTGCGGCTGATGCCGTGCGTCAACCGGATTAACACCTATCTGACGGATATTTCCTATTTCAAGCCATGCCTGGACTATGTATACGAAAATATGAACATCAGCGAAATCAGCAGAAGGAACAACCAGACGCTTGCACCGGCAGATGAGACCAGGACAATGAGGCTGGGAGATAAAATCGAGCTTAAGGGGATTGTTTATGCCTACCCCAACACGGACAAGCTGATTTTTGACCATGCGGATATGGTAGTGCCTTATGGGAAGTCCGTGGGCATTATGGGGCCCTCCGGCGCCGGTAAATCGACGATTGTGGACATCCTGCTCGGCCTTTTGAAGGTGCGCGAGGGAAGCATCTGCTGCGACGGCGTCAATATCTTTGACAATTATCCGGCGTGGCTTGCGCAGATTGGCTATATCCCGCAGTCTATTTATCTGGTGGATGAGCCGATTCGCAACAATATCGCCTTTGGTATTGCGGACGAAGAAATTGACGACAACCGCATCTGGGAAGTGTTGGAGGAGGCGCAGCTTGCGGCGTTTATCCGGACGCTTCCGGAAGGGCTGGACACTGCAATCGGCGACCGGGGCGTGCGTCTTTCGGGCGGGCAGCGTCAGCGCCTTGGCATTGCGCGGGCGTTATACCACAATCCGGAGATCCTTGTGTTTGACGAAGCGACCTCGGCGCTGGATAACGAGACGGAGGCTGCGGTGATGGAGGCGGTCAACAGCTTCCACGGCAGGAAGACAATGGTTATTATTGCGCACCGTTTAAATACGATTGAGAAATGTGATATTATCTATAAGGTAGACGGGGGAAAGATTACGGAAACCTGTATTTAACGGTATTTGTACGGAGGAGAAACATGTCGGAGGCAATCACCCTACTCCTGCAGGCCGCGCTTGCCGTCCTGGGAGGAACTGCTGCGATAGGAATTTTGTTATTTCATAAAAAGGTACGAAAAGAGCGGTCTCTTATTTTTTTGTGGCTCTTATATGTGTTCTTTATCTTTTGGCTGTTCAATGCTGCGCGCTGTCTGCTGCTGTACGATGACAGGCTTGTGACCTACGCAAAGGATAAAAGCCTGCTCTGGGTGGATTTGCTTCTGGCGGCGGGCGCTGCCGCTTTTTTGGGGTACACGGGGGATTCGGAGGAGCGTGCCAGGCCAGCCGTCCGGGCAGTTTTCTGTGCCGTTTTGCTTCTGTATTATGCGGTTTATTTTGTAAAATACAGCGTGCAGTACGCAAATATAAATGCGGCAGTGTACCGCCTGCTCCTGCCGGGAAGGACGGCGTGCCTGGGGCTGGCGGCAGGGACAGGATGGTTATTATATGAAAGGGTAAGGCGGCTTTGGAGCGGGCAGCGGACAAGGACGGCGGACAGGCGCGGGTACGGCCCGGAAATCGCGGTTGTCAGTCTGGTGATTGTGACGTTTTTTTGGTGTCCCACATTTGAAACCGTGTTGACGAATCAGGGTGAATTTTCTTTTTCCTTAGGCGCCGTATGGTATCGGTTTCTCCTTTTGGGGCTTCTGGGATGGGGCGCCGGGATGGGGGGGCTGCTGCTGCTTTGTGAGAAGAAAAGAAAGGTTCTCACGGCGGCTGCGTGGATTGTGTCCGTTGGCGCTTATCTGCAGGGAATGCTTTTGAACGGCAGACTGTTTTTGATGGATGGGAAACGGATGGAGTGGACTGTCGCGTTTAAGACAGGCAATCTGCTGATTTGGTGCGCCGCGGGCGCGGTTCTGACGGTGCTGTGCCTGCGGCTGAAGGCTTCCGGCCGGAGGCTGATAACGGCAGTGTCCGCGGCGTTATGCCTGATGCAGGCTGTCGGCGTTTTGTCATTGCTGCCGGCCTGCAAGGCGGAGGCGCAGGAACAGGCGGGCTCTCAACATTATCTTTCCGAACGGGGGCTGTACGAGGTGGCGTCGGCGGAAAATGTAATCATTATCGTCCTGGATACCTTTGACGTGGACTATATGGACGAGATACTTGCGCAGCATTCCGATTTTTTGGATCCCTTAAAAGGGTTTATCTGGTTTCGGGATACGGTTTCCCGATACTCCAGAACCTTTCCCTCCATACCGTATATGCTCACGGCAGAAGACTATTTCTATGAGATACCGCGGTCGGAATACGTGGATGCTGCTTTTTCACAATGCGGATTTTGGACGCAGCTTGAGGAAAACGGCTGCCGGTACTATCTTTACGAGCCGGAGGAGGACGTTATAGGGGAGTCCGCATTGAGGGGCGCTGCAAATTATGTAGAGCAGGGAACGGTGATTGACAAACGCTTCTCGACGGCAGGCTGTGTGGAGACTATGCTCAGAATCGGCAATTACCGGCTGCTTCCCTATTTCCTGAAGGAATACTATCTCTATACCTCGGAAAGCATCAACCGCCTGATTGTCGAGGAGAGCGTATTGGATATTCCGATGTATGAGGAGGACGACGCAGGGTATTATCAGGGCCTGAAGCGCGGCGGACTGACGGTTGCAAAGGAGAGCAGGGCGCTTCGCTTTATACATATGAATGGCGCGCATGCGCCATACAATATGAATAAAAACGGCGAGCGGGTCCGCGAGGATGAAGGCTCGCTCATCCAGCAGTGCATGGGAAGCATGAATTTTGTTTATGCTTATCTGGAGTGTCTGCGGGAAGCAGGCGTATATGACCAGGCAACGATTATTATTACCGCAGATCATGGCGAGAATTACGTGTCGGAACAGCTTGAGCAGAATACCAATCCTATTTTATTTATAAAGCCGCGCGGCGCAGGCGCAGACCGGGCGCTGCAGACGTCGGACGTGCGCGCGTCCCAGGAGGATTTGCTGCCCACAGTCTGCGCGCAGCTGGGGCTGCAGTATGACGCCGGCCGGGGCATAAACCTGCTGGAGGCGCAGGGAGCGGATAAAGAGCGGGTGCGGTATCATTATTATTCGGTGGTGGAGAACACCATACAGACAAAGGCAAGAGCTTATAAGATAACAGGGGACTCGCTGGATTTTAAGAATTGGGAAGCCACTGATGAATACCATGAATTTGGTAAATACTACCCCTAGAGGGTGTGAAGCGTTTGCGGTCAGGAGAAGGAAATGACGGAAAAACCGATTATTGCGACGGAGCTTTTAAAAGGGCAGGGCCTGGGCAATCAGCTGTTTTGCTATGTTACGACAAGGGCGCTTGCATACAGAAACGGCTGTGATTTCAGTATATTCAACAGAGAGCTACTTGCCAATAATATGCACAGCAATAAGGGCATGTATTTTATGGAGATTGACTGTGGTGTGGATATTGCAAGGGACAGCCTTGAAAAGGTATATTATGAAAAGGAAGACCGGATATACCTGGGGAATTCGGCGCACGATATTGCGCACGGATGCTATATTACAGGCCCGGACGAAAAGCTGCTCAGGCTAAAAGAAACAACGCTGATTTACGGGAACCTGCAGGACGAAGCTTATTTCGGGAGCTATAAGAAAGAAATCAGGGCGTGGCTCAGGGTAAAGCCGGAATATGATAATTATGCGTACTCAAGAGAGAACCTGTGCGTTATCAATATCCGCGGCGGGGAATACGCGGGGAATCCGGAGCTGTTTTTACGGCGGAAATACTGGACGGACGCCATGAAACGGATGCGGCAGATACGTCCTGATATGGAGTTTATGGCGGTGACGGATGATTTGGGTGCGGCGAAAAGGATTCTGCCGGAGGTAAAGGCATATCATTTTGATTTGGCGGGCGATTATACGGCAATCAAGAATGCGCGGTATCTGATACTGTCCAATTCGACCTTTGCGTTTTTCCCGGCGTTTACAAGCGATACGGTACAGTATATCATCGCGCCCAAATACTGGGCCAGACATAATGTGTCGGACGGGTATTGGGCGTCGGAGCAGAATATATACAGCAATTTTCATTATATGGACAGGGCGGGCAGGATATTTACGGCTGAGGAATGCCGCAGGGAGCTGGAGCAATATAAGCAAAGGTCGGCATATTATAAAAGAATCGGGCAGAGGCTGACGGGCCCTGCGCTGACTATGGCGAAAATAAAAAGCCGCCGGCTGATATACGGGGATCTGGTCGTCCGTGCCCTGCGCTCTGCCCGGCGCAGGATAAAGATTGAAAATTAAAATTTTCAATCTTACAAGTTTGTGCTTCGCAGCATTGCGAACATGTTCGCGTTGAACTTGCAGGCTATGAAAGGAGCAGGGCTATAAAAATGAAGGAGAATAACGGGGAAAAGCTGCAGCTGCCCAATGTCACGCTTGCGGCGATGACAAGCGTGAACGTCAGGGCGACCATCAAGGCAATGCAGTACAGCATGCGCGGAATAGCATTTGGCGACGCAGTGCTCATTACGCATAAAAGGCCTTTGACATTGCCCAAAGGCATCCGTTACAGCCACACGGACAGGCTGCGGGATATCGACGCGTTTAATTACAAGATGGTTTACGAGCTGGGGGACCACATCAAAACGGACTTTGCGCTGATTGTCCATGCGGACGGCTTTGTGGTGCACCCGGAGCAGTGGCGGGATGAATTTCTTGATTATGATTACATCGGCGCGCCGTGGCCGCTGCCGCCTTCGGGGGATACGACCACCTACAGGGATATTAACGGGAACATCTGCCGCGTGGGCAACAGCGCGGGCATCCGCAGCAAGCGGCTGATGGATTATCCCAAAAAGGCGGATATTCCATGGGTCGGGGAATATGCCTACGGCAAAATGTGGTATTTTGAGGACGGCTTTATCTGCTGCAAAATCCGGCATCTGCTGGAGGCGCAGGGAATGCGCATTGCGCCGCTGGAGGTCGCGAAATATTACAGTCACGAGAAAATGATACCCGAGGTGGCGGGAATTACGCCGTTTGCCTTCCATAAATGGGAGGGGACAAACGCGCAGTACCCGAACTTTATCAAGGATCCGCTTTTGAAGCGGTGCAAACGGGCAGTCAGAAGGCTTCTTCCCTGAGACCGGGGAACAGGCGGGCGAAATTGCTCAAAGGTAGGAGAACGTATGGTTTACGATTGCTTTCAGTTTTTTAACGAATTGGATATTTTAAAAATCCGGCTGAATGTTTTGGATTCCGTGGTGGACAGATTTGTCATCAGCGAGGCGACAGAGACCTTTTCGGGGTTAAAGAAGCCGCTGTATTATGAGGAAAACAAAGAAATGTTTGCGGCGTTTGCGGACAAAATCATTCATGTCGTGGTGGAGGACACGCCCGAGGGGGACACGCATTACAGGGATACCTTCCAGAAGAATGCGGTGACGCGCGGGCTTGCGGGCTGTACCGATGAGGATATTATCATCTTCAGCGATTTGGACGAGATACCCAATCCCGACAAGATTCGCGAAATCCTGAAGGACTTTCAGACGGATAAGATTTATCATTTTGCGCAGCGGCTTTTTTACTGCTACCTGAATATGGAGGAGGTTTCCGGAAAGCTTTTGTCCTATGCGGGTGAATTTGAGGGCGTAAAGCGTAAAAAATGGATTGGTTCGAAAATGCTCAGCTATAAGCTTTTGCGGGAGCAGCATTTACTGCTGGGGGAGCTTCGCTTCCCCGAACGAAAGGAAATCGGCGTCCGCGTGGAGGACGGCGGCTGGCATTTTGGCTATATGGGCGGCCACGGGGAGAAGGATATCCGCAGGCGCGTGCAGGAGAAGGTGGTATCGGCGGCGCATCAGGAGTACAATTCCAGGCATGTGCTGTCACAGGTGACGGATCAGATTAAGGAGGGAAAAGATATTTTCGGCCGGGACGCGCAGTTTGTCCGGTGCGAGATTGACGAGACCTTTCCGCAATATATCCGGGAGCATCAAAAGGAGCTGGATTTCCTGATTATGCGGGAGGAGAAGCCGCTTACAAAGGCCATGCGCAGAATAAAGCTTGCGGCAAAGGGAATGTGTTATAATACGCTTGTAGGGATAAAGCGTATGGTAAAAAAGCTGGTGAAGCAGTGAGTGTGTACAGATGACCCAGGGCGCAGCAAGGTGGAGGACAAATATGTCAACGGTTCCGAAAATTTCGATATGTATTCCGACGTATAATAATGTGGATGAAGTCGGGCGGCTGCTCGAGTCGATTGTCTTGCAGGAATACGGGGATTATGAGGTCAATATTTCCGATGACTCTACAAACGATGAGATTGAACGCCTGATGGCGGGATATCCGTGTGTTCGGTATGTACACAACGACAGGCCGCTGGGACATGTCCTGAACTGGAACGCGGCAATCCGGATGGCCAGGGGCGAATATATTAAAGTCATGTTCAGCGACGACTGGTTTACGGATGACAACAGCCTTGGGTGCTTTGCGGCGATGCTGGACGACAACCCGAAGGCGGCGCTTGCCTTTTCGGGCAGCAGACAGGTGATGCTCGACGGACAGGCTGCGGAGGGGATGCGGCATGTGGCGCGGGAAAACCACAGAGATGCGTATGACCGCTGGGCGCCGGCGGAATACGTAGACAGGCTGAAGAAGGATTACCGGACGCTGTTTGTCAGCAATCAGATTGGTGCGCCAAGCGCTGTCATTTACCGGCGGGGAACTGCGCTGACGCTGTTTGACGAGAAGAGTAACTGGGCCTCCGATGTGTTTCTCTATTTTGAGCTGCTGCAGGGAAACCGGCAGTTTGCTTACACGGAAAAGCCGCTTGTCTCCATCGGCGTGCACGCGCACCAGTATACGGAGAGCTTTTCGGAAAAGGATATGCGCATTTATAATGATTACAGGTATATGTATACGAAGTATCATTTAGAAGAGAGTAAGGCGTGCAGAGAACATTTTACGGAGCAGTTTATCGTAAAATATCATCAGGGACTGAAGGAAGCAAGGGCGCTGGGCATTGACGCAGGTACGTTTTGGAGGAAATGGCTTGCGCAGCAGAAGGAGACGGTACGGTGCTTTCTCAGGGCCAGGCTTTGTGGGCGTAGATAAAATAAGCGGTTGGTTTCTTTTAACAGACCCCAAAACGCTCTGTAAGAGCAAACGCTCTGTAAGAGCGCGTGAATATGAGGAAGGACTTTGATTTTTATGGAGAAGCGGTTGAAAAATATCGGATTGTTGTGTTTTTGGACAGCGTTCCTTATCGAGTTGGTCATTGTAATGGTGGATAAAAGCGCATATACGAATCCTTATGAGAGCCAGTTCTTCCGGCTGACCTTTGTGCTGTTTTGCATTAAGGCCGCGACCACGAAATATTCGGCGAAGGAATGGGGCTGTATTTTACTTTTTGGAGTCGTTGCCGTGACGTCCTATTTCGTCAATCATCGGGATGAGGCGGTACGGGCCGCCGTGTTTGTCATCGCCTGCAAGGATGTGGACCTGAGGAAAATGCTCAGGGTTATACTGGCGGTGACCCTTGCGGGCGGCGTGGTGCTGTTTCTGCTTTCCGCGGCGGGGGTATTCGGGGTCTTTGCGCTGACGACGGACTTTGGAAGAGAGAGAGTAGAAACCCGGTACTGCTTTGGCATGGGGCATCCCAATGCGTTCCAGACGATGCTGCTTATGATGAGCACGGTATATATTTATCTGAACGCAAAGGCTTTAAAGCCGTTTCACCTTGTGCTGACGGGTGCGGCCAGCATAGCGGCATATATATTTACGAATTCCAATACGGGGCTGCTTGTGATGCTGGCAGTGATAGCGGGGGCTGCGCTGCTTGGATATGCGGAGCCGCTTCGCAGAGGACGGGCGGTCTATATTCTGGGCGCGGTCCTGCTGCTGCTGATTGTGCTTTTTTCCGCGTATGGCGCTCATGTTGGCGCGGACACGCCTTTTATGTATCGACTTGACGCGATTTTAAACGGCAGATTCCGAATCGCCTATAGGGTTGAAGCCGCGCGAATCGAGAACTGGACGCTTTTTGGGCATCCGGACAATGCGGAATATTTTGACCAGGGCTTTATCCGGCTGTTTTACTGGTACGGCATTATACCCGGGGCGGCGTATATTCTGGCAAATCTGTATCTGATTTGGCAGGCGTACAAAGCAGAGGATTACTGCCTGCTGGTCATCGTGGTCGGGTATGCGGTTTTATCGATTATGGAGGCGCATCTGATATCGGTATATCTGCTGCGCAATTATCTGCTGGTGTGGCTGGGGTATTACTGGTACCGGCCGTTTCGCGGGCGGCAGGAGCCTGAAGCGTATTTCTGGCAGCCAAAGCGTCTGCTGGGAAAGGGGTAAAGATTGTGCTGCAAAGCACAAACTTGCGGGCTATGAAAGGAGCATGATTATAAAAATGAAGCTGGTAAGCGTGATTGTGGTCGCGTATCGCTCGGCAGACACCATTGCTGAGACGCTGGAGAGCATCAAAAATCAAACCTATGAAGATATCGAGCTGATCATATCCGACGACTGCTCTCCCGATGAGACCGTGACAGTGGCAAGACAGTGGATTGCCGAAAATCAGGGAGCGTTTCGGGCCTGCGGGCTGGTTACCACGAAGCAGAATACCGGTATTCCCGGGAATATCAACAGGGCCTTGCGGCACGTAAACGGCGCGTATGTGAAGATCCTTGCTGCGGACGACCGGATGGCACCGGATGCGGTTGCGGAGTATGTGCGCTTTTGCGAGGCCAATCCGGAGGCGCTGCCGATTGCGCGGGTAAAGCTCTTTTCGGAGGGGGAAACAGCGGCTTCAAGCGTGCGCGCATACTGTGACCGTTGCTGGGAGCTGGCGCAAAAGGACTATAAAGAACAATATCGTATGCTGCTAAAGCAGAACTGGATTGTCGCGCCGGCGGCTTCGTTTTATCCGATGGAGGCATTGCGCAGGCTTGGCGGTTATGACGAGCGCTACCGTTGGTTTGAGGACTATCCGATGAATCTGACGCTGATGCACGAGGGCTATCGCTGGGGGTTCATTGACAAAGAGCTGGTTGATTACAGAATATCGGGGCAGTCGATTACGGGCTCGCGGCAGCTGCAGCTCAAGAAGACGGAGATGCGCTTCTTCTTCCGCAAACGGATGTGGTATATGATGCAGGCAGGAATGGGCTGGGAGGCCATAAAGCAGATGAAGAGCTGGATGAAGGTATTGCTGATAAAGACTGAAGATTAAATTTTCAATCTTACAAGTCAGCGCTTTGCAGCCCAAACTTGCAGGCTATGAAAGGAGCATGGTTATAAAGATGAATATATTGATTATTCCAGCCTTCTTTCAGACGAAGGCGCGGCCGACGACAGGCAGCTTTTTTATGGATCAGGCGCGGGCTCTGTACGAGGCGGGACATCAGGTAACCATTTTGTACTGCGACAGCTATTCCGTGAAATGTGCCGGGGAGTGGCTTCGGTATACCGAGGAGAGGGTTCAGGTATCCGCCGGCATTACGATATACCGCGAGAAGGTATTCTGCCCGCTCAAGCACGGCATGGAGGGGCACCGGGAAGCCTTTGCGCAGACAATCCTCCGGCTGTATGAGAAATATGTGGAGAAGCAGCAAAAGACGGACATCATTCACGCACACTGCTGCGTCTGGGCCGGCTATGCGGCGATGCGGCTTTCCGCGGAAAAGAAAATCCCATATGTGATCACCGAGCACGCGACGATGTTCCAGCTTCGCAGGGATAAAATCAGCGATAAAAACAATCAATATATAACGGAGGCATTCCAAAAGGCGAATCGGGTGATTTGCGTGAGCAATGCATTCCGAAGGCTTCTCTCGGAGTACAGGCCGGAATCCGGGATAGATGTCATCGGAAATGTGGTGGACTGCAGCCGTTTCCGGCCGACGGCGAATCGCGGCAGGAGCGCCGGGCAGTTTCTCAGTATCTGCCACATGGAGACAGAGGCGCAGCTTTACAAAAAGGGTATGGACACCCTGTTAAAGGCGTGGAAGCAGCTCGCGCAGCGTTATCCGCAGGCGCGGCTTCTGATAGGTGGTGGTGGACGTGCGCAGCGAAAAGTGTTAGAATGGGTCAAAGAGTATGGGATACAGCAGAGCGTAACGCTTTTGGGAAGCCTGGACCGCGATGCGGTGGTCGAACAGATGCGGCGGTGCGACTGCTTTGTACTGCCCAGCAGATATGAGACCTTTGGCGTTGTGTATATTGAGGCAATGGCCTGTGGAAAGCCGGTGATTGCGACCGCAAACGGCGGCGCGGACGATTTTGTGACGGCCTTGAACGGTCTGCTGATTGCGCCGGAGGATGCGGGAGCGCTGGCGGACGCCATGGAAAATATGCTGCAGAATCAACAGCAGTATGACCCGTCCGGCATCCGGACGTTTGTGGAGGAGCGCTTTGGCGCGCCGGCGATTGCGCGAAAACTGGAAGAGGTCTATGAGGACGTCCTCCGAAGCTGACAGACATGCCGCAGTGCCGATACCGGCCCTGGGTATGCATGGAAAAGGGGAGAATATGCAGGAAATATGGGTGTCGATTCTGACGCCGTGTTATAACAGCGCAAAGACAATAGAGAACACGCTGCGCTGCGTGGAGCGGCAGACATATCGACAGATAGAATATATGATTATAGACGGCGGATCAACGGACGGGACGCTCGATATGATTGAGCGGCATCGGGACAGGCTGCCGGAGCGCTTCCGGCTGGTATCGGAGAAGGACGGCGGTATTTACGACGCCATGAACAAGGGCATCCGACTTGCGGGCGGGCACTTAATCGGCATTGTAAACAGCGACGACTGGTATGAGGAGGATGCGGTGGAGCAGGCTGTCAGGCACTATCAGGGCAATCCGTATGAGGTGGTTTACGGGATGCAGCGCAATTACCTTGACGGCAGGGAAAAGTCTGTGGTTTTGTATCACCATGATTTTCTGTCCCAGCAGATGATCACGCATCCGACCTGCTTTGTGACGAAGGCGGCCTACGAGGCGCTTGGGGTGTTTGACTTGCAGTACCGTTCAGCTGCGGACTACGACCTGATGCTCCGCTTCCTGGAATCGGGGAAGGTGGTGTTTACGCCGGTGATGCGCGTGCTGTCCAACTTCCAGCTTGGCGGGATGTCGAGCAGCCAGACGGGCGTGCGGGAAAACGCGCTGGTGCGGCTGCGCCATGGCTGTATTTCGAGGAACCGATATTATTTTATCGTGGGAAAGAGCCGTTTATATGAGCTTTTGCACAGGCACAAAAAGGGAGGCGCTTTGTGAGGGAGGAGCGGTTGAATTCGATTGACTTATTCAAGTTTTTGATGGCGATTGTCGTGATTGCCTTCCATACAAATCCTTTTGACAAATGTACCAGTGTTTTGGTCAATGAAACAGCAATCATTGTAGCGGATATGGCGGTGCCCTTTTTCTTTCTGGCGTCAGGGTATTTTATTGCGGACAAGTGGGGGGATACTGCCGCGGAGCGCCGGGCATATATCCAAAAGATGATAATTTCAACGTTTAAGCTGTATTGTGTATGGACGCTTTTTCATCTCCCGTTGACAATTTACGGATATACTCAATCAGGAAACAGCGTGATGGAATGTGTGCTGTCATATGTGAAATATTTTTTGTTTGTAGGAAAGTTGTATAATTCATATCATTTATGGTATCTGTTGTCCATGCTTTACGCATTGGCAGGTATGTGGATACTGATATGCAGAGGGAAAGGCACACGGCATATATTGGCGGCCGGGGTATTTTTCTATGTTGTATATTTATTGTTTAGAGGGCTTCAAGGGCATAATGATATAAATGGCGTATTGAATGCAGTGGGAAAGGCGTACTATTTTGTTTTTAACACCGGCGTTATTTTTACCGGGCTTCTCTACATGGGCATTGGCATTTATATTAGAGAGCATCGCAGGCTGGATTCGCGCGCTGCCGCCGTGGGGATTGCTATAGGGGTTATCATAAGATATACGCTGTCCCCGGATGCCGGTAATATTCTTTCTTCGGTTATGCTGTTTGCACTGATATTAAACCTTCAGCTTCCGGATCATCCCTGCTATTTTGTGCTGAGAATGCTCAGCAGATATATTTATCTGGTACACCTGCTGTGCTTTTCGGTTTATACATTTATCATTATACGCCGGCCGGATAAGCTGGGAGTGGATTCCTTTTTTGCGACGCTTATTCTGGCGCTTGCGGTTTCGGTGGTTATTATATATTTGAAGGGAAGATATGAGAGGAATAAGAACAGGAATTTATGAAGCTTGCGGTAATCTCACTGAACACGGAGTTCAAAAATGTAAATCAATACTATAATTCTCAGGCAGAGGGGATGGCGAAGGCCTTTGCGGCGGCAGGGCACGACGTGATGGTCTATCATCTGATACCGGATCTGGAGCAGGTCGAGGAAACCGTAGAGCGGGCAGGCGTGCGGGTTGTCTATCTGCGGTGCAGGCATATCGGAAAGCACGCGCTTGCGGACCTCAGGCGGTTGGATAAAGGACGGGACTGTTATATTACGGCTTCGGACAATTATATCGCGTTTGGACGCTTTCTGAAATGGTGTCGGAAAAACGGGATTCTGTGCATGCCGTATATCGGCGTAGTACACAGCAATAACGTTTCGGCATGGAAACGCCGTATTGTCGATTTACTGTGCAACAATGTAAAATATTATAAAAAGCATCCGACGATTGTGAAAGGGCCTCAGCTGAAGACATATCTGGAGAAACAGGGCGGCAGAAGCATTTATATGGTGCCGGTGGGACTTGACAAAACGCTGCTGCAGCAGGAGTATAAGCAGTATGATACGGATATACTGAGACAAAAATGGGCGTACGCGCCGCAGGACAGGATTCTGCTTTTTGTGGGAAGGATGCGCGCGGAAAAGCATCCGGTGCGGGTCGTTGAGCTTTTTGCGGAATTGTATCGGGAGGACAGGCGGCTGCGTCTTTTGATGGTGGGACAGGGAGAGCTGTCGGAGGCGACAGAGCGCAGAATCCGGGAGCTTGGGCTGGACGACGCGGTGCGGATTTATCCCCAAATCCCCAACGACCAAATGTGGGAGCTGTACCGTTTTACCGACTGCTATATTAATTACTGCGCGACAGAGATCTTCGGCATGGCAATTCTGGAAGCGATGTACTATGAAAACGTTGTGGTCGCATGGGAGGCGCCGGGGCCGGCGTTTATTATAGAGGACGGCGTATCGGGGTATCTTTGCCGCGATGAGGAGGACTTTAAGAAGCGGATTCTGGCGGCAGACAGGGAGATGACAGGTCTGTCGGCGCACCGGCGTGTGACGGAGCAGTTTATGTGGGAGACGTCTGCGGAAGCGATCGCGGGATTGATACGGAAATACCTTGGAAAGGAGCAGCGAGATAAAGATGCAGGTAAAGTGTAACGTACTGGACAGGCAGTTTGAGATGTACCGGCAGGAATATGAAGAGGCCGCGCTGCGCGTGCTCCGCTCCGGCTGGTATGTGCTCGGCAAAGAGGTGGCGCAGTTTGAGCAGGAATTTGCCGCGTATACGGGCAGAAAATACTGCGTGGGCTTAAATTCAGGCCTGGATGCGTTGATTATGTCCGTCCGCGCGCTTGGAATCGGGGCGGGGGACGAGGTGATTGTACAGGCCAACACCTATATTGCGACAGTAATCGGCATCACGGAGAACGGGGCGACGCCTGTATTTATCGAGCCGGACGAATATTTTAATATGGACGCGCAGCGGATAGAGGCGGCGATTAGCGACAGGACAAAGGCCATTCTGGTGACGCACCTGTACGGGCAGGCCAGCAATATGGGTGAAATCACCGCGATTGCGGACAGGCGCGGTATTCCCGTGATTGAGGACTGCGCACAGTCGCACGGCGCATGCTTTGGCGGAAAGATGACGGGCGCCTTTGGCATATCCGGCTGCTTTAGCTTTTATCCGACTAAGAACCTCGGCGCGTTTGGGGACGCGGGGGCGGTGGTAACGGATGACGAGGCGTTTGCGGACACGATTCGAATGATGCGCAATTACGGGAGCCGCGTCCGGTATTATAACGAGATTGAAGGCCTCAACTCCCGGCTGGATGAGCTGCAGGCCGCGCTGCTGCGGGTAAAGCTGACGCATCTGGACGCCCTGAATGCAGAGAGAAGAGCGCTGGCAGAACGCTATGACAGCGGCATCAGCAGCACGAAGATTATGAAGCCGCAGGTGCGAAAGGGCGCGGACAGCATTTATCATCAGTATGTGATACGGTGCCGTGAGCGGGACGCATTGTTGCGGTATCTTGCGGAGAATGACATTCAGACGCAGATACACTATCCGGTTCCGCCGCATCTGGCGCAGTGCTACCGGCATCTGGGCGGAAAGGCGGGCGACTATCCGATTACGGAGCAGTATGCAGACGAGGTGCTCAGCCTCCCGATTTATACGGGAATGACGGCAGAGGAGCAGGCATATGTGATAGAGAAGATCAATGCGTTTTAAAGGTATTGGAACAGGAGGTGCTGGATGATAGAGGCGTGCAGATTGATAGAATTTCCGCAAAAGGGAGACGAGAGAGGGCATCTGGTGATTGTAGAGGGCAGTCAGGATATTCCGTTTGACGTTAAGCGGGTGTTTTATATCTATGGCTCGGATAAGGATGTGATTCGCGGCAGGCATGCGAACTACCGCTCGGAGTTTGTCCTGATAAATGTGGCGGGAAGCTCCAAGGTCCGGGTGGACGATGGGAAAAACCAGAAGGTGTTCAATCTGGACAGGCCGCATACCGGTATTTATCTGCCGAAGCTTATATGGAAGGATATGTATGATTTCTCGAAGGATTCCGTGCTGCTGTGTCTGGCAAGCGAGCATTACGACGAGAACGAATATATCCGTGAGTATGAGGCGTATGTGAAGCTTATGGCGCAGGGCAGAGAGGACGGCATATAAAATGATAAGACGGCTGGAGCAAAAGGATGCACCGTATATGCTGGAGTGGATGCGGGATAAAACCATCAGCTGCAATTTCCAGCGTTCGTTTGAAACGATGACGCTGCAGGATGTGGCAGCTTTTATTGAAAAAAGCTTTGATGATGCAAACCGGCATTTTGCGGTGGTGGACGCACAGGATGAATATATGGGTACAATCAGCCTGAAGAATATATCCTATAAGGACAAGGATGCGGAATACGCGATTGCGATGAGAAAAAGGGCGCAGGGGACAGGGGCGGCAGGCCGCGCTACGGAGGAGCTCCTGCAATATGCCCTTGAAGAGCTGGGCCTGCATAAGGTATATTTGAACGTGCTTGCGGACAATGTGCGGGCCTGCAGATTTTATGAGAAATGCGGGTTTACCTGTGATCCGGACAGAAAGGATATGGCAGAGGTACGGGGGCAGTATAAGGAGCGGGTATGGTACAGCAGATTATTGGAAGGATGAGGGTGTGACGATGGGAAAAAGTATCTTGCAGAAATTGAAAAACATACCGGGAAGACTGGAGCGGGAAATAGAAAAGCGCAATTATAAGAAGAATAAGTACGCGGGTATTTTGCAAATACGCACCTTCGAGGAGTCTCTGGATTATATTGCTGAGAATAAAGTAAGCTTTTACCGGTATGGAGACGCGGAAATAGCAATTATGCGCGGAATGGACGTACCCTTCCAGAAAGCAGACGCCAGGCTTGCCCAAAGGCTTTTGGAGCTGCTGAATCTGGAGGAGGAGGGTATAGAGGCTGCCATTCCCTATTATTACTTAAACTATGAACAGGGCATGAATCCGTTTATCGAGCAGTTTGCCTATGCCATGAAAACGCAGCGGAAATTTTTGATTTCCCACTGCAGGCGGGATAAAAAATATCTGGATACGGCGCTGTCACAGGTTTACCAGACCTACGAAAATTATGATTTTGAAAAGTATTTTGCCAGGATGAAGCGCCTGATTCAGGACAGGGATGTAGCGCTGATTTGCGGGAAGGGAATATTATCGGAGATAAAGTACAATCCCTTTGAGGTCTGTAAGTCCATACAGTATATTGAAGCGCCCAATATCAGCGCGTTTGACGAATATGACAGGATATTGCAGGATGCAAGAAAGGTGTCAAAGGACAAGCTGATTTGCATTATCTTAGGTCCTACCGCGGACCTGCTGGTGTACGACTTGTTCAGGGAAGGCTATCAGGCATGGGATATCGGGCATTTTGTAAAGGATTATGACGCTTATTACAAAAAGAATCCGCGCAATGCGGATGCGCTGGTAAAATTTTATGAGCCGGATTAGGCAGGAGGAGAAGATGGTATCAGTTATCGTGTTTTCAAAGGGACGTCCGATGCAGCTTCATGCGTATCTGGAGAGTCTGCTCCTTTATTCCGAAGTACAGCAGGAAATGATTACGGTATTGTATTGTGAGATGGACGGTATCTGCTATGACAAAGTAATGAAGGAATACCCCAATGTACATTGGATCAGGGAGCGCAGGTTTGAGGAGGATCTAAAGGCTGTGGTATCCCAGTCGGCGCCTTATATTATGTTTGGCTGTGACGACGTTGTTTTTACCAGAAGCTTCAGTATAAAAAGGGCCTGCGATTATCTGGACGCGCATGAAAATGTGTTTGGCTTCAGCATGCGTCTGGGGGAAAACATTACGCCCCATCCGGCGCAGAATCTGTCCGATGAGCCTGGGATTTTTGAGTGGAAGTGGGAGGGGTGCACGGAAAACCGCTATAATTATCCGTGGGAGCTGGATTGCACGGTATACCGTAAGGCGGATGTCGTACGCCTTACGGAGGAAGAGGAGCAGCCGATTAAAAACCCCAATTACTATGAGGCGATGATAAATCCGGATAATATAAGCAGAAGGATCACAAGAAAGCATCTTGCTTCTTACAGGGAATACGGATGCGCGGTCGTTATTACGGTAAACCGTGTCCAGGACACGCATCCCAACGGATACGACGACAGCATGCGTACGGATATTTATACCCTGGACAGGCTGTACAATGAACAGAATAATACGCTGGATATAGAAAAGATATCCGGGTTAAAAACAAACCAGATTCATGTAGAATCGGAATTTTTTATCTTGAGAAAGCCGGTTAAGGGCTATTCGAAGGGCCGGATGTGGAAGAAAAGGGCGAGGGCCCTTTGGCAGAAGGCAATGAGGCTGCCGATAAGGCTTCACCGGCATCTGGACAGGCAAAGATACAGGAAGGGGGCTTATTGCAGGAAGCTTGACGTATTGAACCCGAAGGAAACTGTACAGATTTTAGAACAAAGGGCGGTCAGCCTTATCCGCTATGGAGAAGGGGAGATTTCGCTTATCCGGGGCGAGGGCATTCCGTTTCAGAGCTACGATGAAAAGCTGGCAGGAAGGCTGAAGGAATTGCTGAGGGCACAGGAGGAAGGGCTGTGTATAGGGATACCGTATTATTTCCTGCATCCCGTGAAAAATCTGACGCCGTATGCAATGCAGAGAGCATTGGCGGTTGCCGTGCAAAGGAGCGTTTTGCTGCGCGGGTGCAATAGGAATATGCAGTATCTGGACGCATGTGTGATGAATGCATATCAGACATACGCAAAATATGATTTTAAAAGTCATTATAATCAGATGCAGGCGCTTCTGTCAGGCAGGGACGTGACCGTTGTGTGCGGGGAGGAAATTCTGGACAGGCTGCAATATAAAGCGCTTGACGTGTGCAAAAGCGCTGTGTATGTTTATGGGCCGGCTATGAACGCTTATTCGGAATATGATGCGCTGCTGGACAAGGTGTTAAAGACGGATAAAAACAGGCTGGTGCTCGTCGCTATGGGGCCGACTGCCAAGGCTTTGGTCTATGATTTATATAAGGCCGGCTATCAGGCATGGGATATGGGACATTACTTTAAGGATTACGACGCGTATATGCGCAGGAAGCCAAGAACGGCGGCGGAGATTGCACAGTTTTATAAGCCGGATTAGTACATCGAAAGGTAAAAAAATGTTAAAAAAGATTAATTATGTCCTGGACAGGCGACAGAAAATAAACCTGCTGATATTGCTTATCATCATCTTTATAGGCGCTTTTGTGGAGCTTTTGGGGGTGTCGGCAGTCATGCCGCTGATTGAGGTCGCGACACAGCCGCAGCAGATCCATGAGAAATGGTATTTTGTGCTCATCAGCGATTATACGGGCATCACAGATTCCAGTCAGATGCTGGTCCTTTTAGCGGTGATGCTGATTGTGATCTATGTGCTGAAGAATACTTATGTGACGATAATGTACAGCTTTCAGTACCGGTTTATCTTTAACAATCAGCAGCGTCTGTCCGTCAGAATGATGAAAAGCTATATGCAGCAGGATTATCTTTTTCATGTTTCCAAGAATGTAGCGGAGCTTCAGCGCAATATCACCAATGATGTAAACGGGTTCTTCACGGTGGCTCTGAATGTGCTTCAGTTCCTTGCGGAGTTCAGCGTCAGCGCGGTGATTATTGTATTTCTGCTGATTCAGGACTGGGCGTCCACCTTGGCGGTGGCGTCGCTTTTGCTGCTGTTTATGGGATTTTTTATGGTATTTTTCCGAAAGGTGCTTGTCAAAAAGGGCGAGGAGAGCCGGCAGACGAACGTTCTGGTGACAAAATGGCTGTTCCAGTCTTTTTCGGGAATTAAGGAGATTAAGGTCACAAATAAAGAAAGCTTTTTCGCGGCCAACTATGATAAAAATTATAAGCGCTTTGCGGGGATACAGCGTCAGCAGTCGGTTCTGACCTTTCTGCCCAAGCCGGTCATGGAGACCGTGTGCATCTGCAGCCTGATGCTTGCCATGATCATCAAAATTCTGGTAGTAAAGAGCGATATTGCATCGTTTGTCACAACCCTGTCGATTTTTGCGGTAGCCGCGTTCCGGATGCTGCCCTCCTTTAACAAGATAACAGGCTATATAAGCGGAATGATGTTTAATAAGCCGGCGATAGACGCCGTTTACAGGGATTTGAAGGAGATTGAAGCGCTGCAGGAACAGCGGGCGGCGAACAGGCTTGACACACAGTGCGTCACATTTCATCAGACGATAACGCTTGACGGGCTGTCCTTTCGATACCCGGAGTCTGATAAATGGATTCTGAAGGACGCCGGTCTCACGATTCGCAAAAATACCTCCGTAGCATTTATCGGTGCGTCGGGCGCGGGAAAGACAACCGCGGCGGACCTGATACTCGGTATACTGGAGCCGCAGGAGGGCGCCGTGCTGGTGGACGGCACGGATATCCGGCAGTGTATGTCATCGTGGCATGAAAAGCTGGGCTACATCCCGCAGACAATATATCTGATGGATGATACCATACGGGCCAATATCGCGTTTGGCATCCCGGAATCCGAAATAGACGATGCGGCGATAGCAAAGGCAGTAAAAGAGGCGCAGCTGGACGAATTTGTGTGTACACTGCCGGAAGGCCTTGACACGATGGTCGGCGACAGGGGCGTCAAGCTGTCGGGCGGCCAGAGGCAGCGGATTGGTATTGCAAGAGCCTTGTACCGGAATCCGCAGGTGCTGGTATTGGACGAGGCGACCTCCGCGCTTGATAATGAAACGGAGACGGAGGTCATGCGGGCGATTGACGGACTGCACGGGAGCAGGACGCTGATCGTGATTGCGCACAGGCTGAGTACGATTAAGAACTGCGACTTTGTTTATGAGGTTGGCGGCGGCAGGTTTACACAGACGGAGAAAGGTTGAGTTATGGATTTAGACAGGAAATGTATCGATTCTTTAAAAGGGATTGGCATATTGGGCGTCGTACTGGTGCACTATGGATTAAACACTTCAAATGAACTGTTGGGCGGTATCGTTGCGAACGGGGCAAGGGGCGTTCAGCTGCTGTTTATTGTGAACGGATTCCTGATATTTAACTCCTTAGACAAGCTTGAGCTGACGAAGGAAAATGTGACGGCGTGGTGGAAAAAGAAGTTTCTCCGCCTGATTCCGATGTATTATTTTTTTACGATTTTAAGCGTGCTGCTCCTGGATGCGCCGGGTGAATACTGGCTGGGCCCGTTGCCCAGGGTTTCCTGGCTGAATGTTTTGTGCAATCTTTTATTTATTCACGGCTTTTTCCCTTATTACACAAACAGCATCAATGCGAACTGGTTTATGGGTGTATTAGGTATTTTTTATATATTGGCGCCATTTCTCTATAAAATAATAAACTCCCTGGAAAAATCGCTGATTGCTGTGCTTGTAACAGCCTCTGCGGGGTATATCCTGCGATGGGGGCTGCTTGGCGCAGAGGTATTGGAGGAGGCCAGTATTTGGAATGATTATGTGAATATTATCAGCTTTCCGGCAGAGCTTCCGATTATTTTGCTTGGGATTTTGGCATATTACATATATAAGGAAATCAGTAAAAAAGATATAAAAAATAAAACGGCCTTATCGTATGCGATGACGTTTTTTTCTGTTTTTTGTATGCTGTCGCTTTTTATGAGAAAGGACTATTTTGTAATATTTAATAATATTTTTTCGTTTGGCGTACTTTTCATGCTGCTTTTGACTGCGCAATTAATTCATCCGATGAAGCTTATCAGGAATGCGTTGTTTGGATTTATAGGGAAGCACAGCTATGGCGTCTATTTATCGCATCTGATCATTATGAAATATGTAAAGCAGGTAATGACAGGGCTTGGAGACAAGTGGTATCTAATGATAACCGGGTATTTGGCAACGCTGGTACTGGCATTGCTTGCGGCGGTTACAGCGGAAAAAATTATTGAGGAGAGGCTCCAAAAAATAATTGAAAAGTAATATACATATGTTAGAATCATACTGTTGATAAGATAAGAGAATGGGTGCAGGTTTCAATAGCTTGGGAGGCTTATGCAGATGGAAGGGGTTCAGTTGATAAGCGTTATCATTCCGGTTTATAATACAGAGAATTATCTGGACGCATGCGTGCAAAGCGTACTGGGACAGACCTATAAGGACATGGAGATCATTCTGGTAGACGACGGCTCAACGGATGGCAGCGGCCGAATCTGTGATCAATATGCCGCGCAGCATGCGAACGTCCGCGTAGTGCACAATGAGAACCGGGGCCCGGCGGCATCCAGAAAATGCGGTATAGAGCTGGCGCAGGGAAGCCTGGTTTTGTTTGTGGACGCGGATGACTGGGTCGACGCCGATATGCTGGACATCCTGCACCGGGAGCTGTGTAAATCCCGCGCGGATGTCGTGCTTTGCGCGTATGAGGATGTATACAAAAACGGAAAGACTGAGAAGCACAGCGCGGTATCGGGCGATGCGGCGGAATGGACGTCCTTTGCGGAGTGCGTTTACGAAATCCATGGGACAAGAACCATTTCAACGGGCCCGTGGGCCAAGCTTTACCGGAAGGAACTGTTTGCAGGCATTGACTTCAGGGAGCATATTACAATCGGCGAGGACTATACGATGCTGCTGCAGGTACTGAGAAACGCGTCGCGCGTCAGGATGCTTGGCACGGTACTGTATCATAGAAGGATGTTTGGCGGGAATATCTCCCGATCCGGCTATACGGAGCGGCATAAAAAAGCGTTGGAAAACTATCTGCAGGTGCGGGACGGATTGATTCGGGCGTTTCCGCAGTATCGTTTAGCGGTTTTGGGTTACCATATTGAGTATGAAATGGCAGTTATTACCGCTATGTGCAGGAACGGAAGCTATGACCGGCCGGTGATAAAGGCGCTTAGCCGCGATTTGCGGCACAATATGCGGGAAATCCTGGGAAAGTGCCGGATACCGGTTTATATGAAGCTGTGTGCGGTTTTAATTGCATTTGTGCCATGGATATTTATTGCGCTGTTTCGGCTATTGCATTTTATGACAGGGCGATAGCTTGAAGAGAAGTATGGAGATGAAGGATGAAGCTTACAGTTGCGACCGTTTGCTTTAATGCGGAAAAGACGATAGAGGCTACCGTAAAGTCCGTGCTGAGGCAGACATACCGTGATATAGAATACCTGATTATCGACGGAAAATCAACCGACAGGACGCTGGAGCTGTTAAGGCCCTATCAGGCGGACGACAGGCTGCGGGTGGTTTCGGAAAAGGACAACGGCCTTTATGACGCGATGAATAAGGCGGCGAGGCTGTGCAGGGGAGAATATATTCTTTATATGAACAGCGGGGATCTCTTTGCGGACGAGGGGGTTCTTACGGACGTGGTTCCTTATCTGGACGCGGATATCGTGTACGGAGACGTGGTCAGAATCAGGCGCGATGGGCGGCATCTGGAGAAATATAACAAAAAGCATGCCGTGATGCGTCTGCTGCTGATGGGAAGGATGATATGCCACCAGAGCATGTTTACGCGGACAACGCTTATGCGCGCGTACCGGTTTAATGAGCAGTATACAATCACCGCGGACTATGATTTTGTGATGCGGGCGCAGAAAAACAGGCGCAGCATGCGGTATGTTGACAGGACAATCGCGGTTGTCGATAACGTCGAGGGGATAAGCTCACAGATAAAGAATAACGATATGATGCGCAGGCAGGACGACCAAAGCTTGAAAGAGAACTTTCCGGTGTGGTATTATAGTATAAAGCTGCCAAAGGCAATTGTAAGAGTTGTTAAAAGGCGCTCCGAACGCAAGGGGACGCCGGGAGAGGGATAAGTATTCATATGAAGAAAACAATCACTGTAGTGATACCGACTTATAATGAAGAGCAAAATATACAGGCTGTGTATGACAGGGTGAGCGGCATATTTTCGTCTGAGCTGACCGGCTACAATATGGAAATCCTGTTTATTGACAACGCGTCCACGGATCGCTCCAGAGAGCTGATAGAGGTGCTTTGTGAGCGCGATAAGCGGGTACAGGCCATCTTTAACGCGACAAACTTTGGCTTTTCCCGTTCCTCGTATTACGGGCTGTCTCAGGCAGAAGGAGACTGCGCGGTGATGCTGTACGCGGATATGCAGGATCCGCCGGAGGTTATACCGCAGTTTGTGGCAAAGTGGGAGGAAGGATACCGGGTGGTTACCGGCATTAAATCGCGAAGCAAAGAGAATCCGCTGATGTATGCCGTGCGGGGAATATATTATAAAATATTGTCCAGGATTTCAGAAACCGAGCATATCAAGCAATTTGATGGCTTCGGCCTGTATGACGCCTCCTTTGTAGCGCTTTTAAGGCGGATGAAGGATCCCATGCCGTATTTGCGGGGGCTGGTGGCCGAGTATGGCTGCAAACGCACCCAGGTGCAGTATACGCAGGAGAAAAGAAAAGCGGGAAAGACCAGCTTTAATTTTGCGCGCTATTATGACGTTGCCATGCTGGGTCTGACCTCCTCAACCAAGGCGATTATGCGGATGGCGACCTTCTTAGGGCTGTTGATGGCGGGGCTTTGCTTTTTGATAGCGCTTGTCACGCTCATCTTAAAGCTTGTGAACTGGAATTATTATGACGTCGGAACGGCGGCTATTATTGTGGGCATATTTTTTGTAGGTGCGGTTCAGATTTTTTTCCTTGGATTTTTAGGAGAATATATCTTAAACATCAACATTCGGGTGATGCAGCATCCGATTGTGGTGGAGGAACGGCGGATTAACCTGAAAAGAAGCGTTAATGACGGGATATAACGGAGATGTGTATGGAGAGAGTGATACTGACCGGGGGGACCGGATTTATAGGAAGCTGGCTGACGGAGGAACTGCTGTCCCACGGGGTAGAGGTTGTCGTATTGGTCCGAAAGCTTGGGCGGGCAAAAGAGAAACGGCTGTTTGAGAATGAGCGCGTGCAGCTTGTCGAATATTATTCGCCGCAATATCAGGCTATGATTTCCGAAAAGAAAAACGTGGACGCATTCTATCATCTCGCATGGGAGGGCGTTTCTACGGAAATGAAAAACGAAAGTGAGCTTCAACTGGAAAATATACGGTTTTCCATGGAGATGCTGGAGCTTGCCAATACCATTGGCGCAAAGCGCTTTATCGCGACCGGAACGGTTGCGGAGTATGCGTTTTCCGAGAATATTATGGATATCAATGGCCGGCAGACGCCCAATGATATGTACGGCGCAGCGAAAACAGCCGTACACTATATGCTCGAGACGCAAGCCAGATTATTAAAAATTCCGTTTAACTGGGCGGTAGTCCCCAGTACGTTCGGAGAGGGCAGAAGGGACAACAACATTATTACGTATACGATTACCTCGTTATTGCGCAGACAGAAGCCCAGCTTTGGCTATCTTTTGCAGATGTGGGATTTCCTGCATGTGAAGGAGGTGGTGCGCGCTCTGTGGCTGATCGGGGAAAAGGGTGCGCCGGATAAGACCTATGGCATCGGAAGCGGTGTGTTTAAGCCGTTAAAGGATTATATCATGCAGATTCGGGATATTATCGATCCCTCGCTGCCGCTGGGAATCGGGGATATTCCGTCGCTTTCTGATAAGGCGTTCAGCTCCTGTGTAAGCATATACGATATTACAAAGGATACGGGCTTTGTTCCGGAGATGAGCTTTGAGGAGGGAATCCGCAGAACGATACCATATTACAGGGAAATGATAGAAACACAGGACAGGCACTGAAAGGAGCGGGATATGAGGCAGAGACTGGCAGATTATGTAGTTGATTTTTTGGCGGAGCGTGGCGTGACAGATTGCTTTACGGTCGTGGGCGGCGGCGCCATGCATCTAAACGACGCGTTCGGGCACCATGATCGGATACGGTGTACCTATAATCACCATGAGCAGGCATGCGCGATAGCGGCGGAGGCATACGCCAGACTGGAAAACCGCATTGCCGCGGTGTGCGTTACAACGGGCCCCGGCGGGACAAACGCAATCACCGGCGTCGTGGGCGGCTGGACGGATTCCATTCCGATGTTTATCATATCCGGCCAGGTGCGGTATGATACGACTGCCAGATACGCGGAAAAATATACCGGCGGAATGCCGTTTCGCGCAGTAGGCGATCAGGAATTTGACATTACAAAGGCTGTCGGCTGTATGTGCAAATATGCCCAGATGCTGGAGCGTCCCGAGCAGATACGGTATATGCTGGAAAAGGCGTGGTATCTGGCCCGGACCGGCAGGCCGGGCCCCGTCTGGATCGATATTCCCGTCAATTATCAGGGCTGTTATATCGAAACGGACGAGCTTGAGGGATATACGCCGGATGAGATACTGCCGCCGCCTGTATCGGAGGAGACGGTAAGAAAGGTGCTTGATATGATAAGGGCAGCGCAGCGGCCTGTCCTGTACGCGGGCGGCGGAATACGGCTCTCCGGGGCGTATCAGGCGTTCCGGGAGGCGGTGGAAAAGCTGGGCGTTCCGGTGGTGACCTATTGGAACAGCATAGACCTGATAGAGGATGAGCATCCGCTGTACTGCGGGCGCGGCGGAAATATGGGAGAGCGGGCAGGAAACTTTGCGGTGCAGAACGCGGATCTTGTTCTGGCGGTGGGAACCCGCATCTCCATCCGTCAGGTGGGATACAACTGGAAAACATGGGCGCGCGCCGCGAAGGTGATTATGGTTGATATTGATCAGGCAGAGCTGCGCAAGCCGACGGTGCATGTGGATTTGCCGATATGGGCGGACGCCGGAGATTTTCTGCGGCAGGTAAACGCGTATGCGGGAACGGAGGCCGTGTTTACGGGAGAGGCATGGCGCGAACAGTGCAGACAATGGAAGCATGCGTATCCGGTCACACAAAAGCGGCACTGGGAAGAAAACGGGAGCACGGCGAACGTATACGCGTTTATCCGTTATCTCAGCAGCGCGCTGCCCGAGGAAAGCCTTACGGCGGTAAGCAACGGCGCATGCTGTGTGGCGGGACACCAGAACTGGGTAATCAAGAGCGGCACCAGATTTATTATCAATAACGGTATCGCCAGCATGGGCTACGGTCTGCCGGCGGCGATAGGACTCTGTATTGCGGGCGGCCGCAGGGAGACCATATGTCTGGAGGGGGACGGAAGTATTATGATGAACCTTCAGGAGCTGCAGACTGTGGTGACGAACCGTCTGCCCATCAAGCTGTTTCTGATTAACAATCAGGGGTATCACAGCATCCGGCAGACGCAGGACAATCTGTTTGGCGAACATAGCAAGGTCGGAATCGGACCGGAGAGCAGGGATTTATCGTTTCCGGATTATGCCAGGATAGCCGATGCGTTTGGCTTTCCGTATCTGGAAGCGCACAGCAATGCGCAGATGAAGCAGGCTGTGGAGCAGGCGCTGCAGCAGGAGGGGTTCGTGTTCTGTGAGATTTTTACAGATACGCTACAGGGCTGGGAGCCCAAAAACAGCGCCAAGAAGCTGCCGGACGGCACGCTGTTCAGCGCGCCGCTTGAGGATCTGGCGCCGTTTCTGCCGGAGGAGGAGCTAAAGGCCAATATGTATATTCCGGTATTGGGGAGTAAAGCAGGGGGATGAGGATGGACTGACAAAGGACAAGGCTGATTAGGAGGTTAAAATGCATAAGAGGAGCATAAAGGCTGTAAGGTACATTATTTATATAGGAATCATCGTGGCTTTAACGCTGCCATCCCTTATTCTGACCCTGTATTCTTATCCGGTGCAGGATGATTTCCACTATGCGTATAATGGCCGGCTGCTGATGCAGCAGGGACATAATCTTATAACCATGTCCCTTATGAAGACATGGGAGTATTATGAAACGTTTGCCGGCTGCTATACATCTACTTTTCTGGGTTATTTCTTTTCTGCAATGATTAACTGTGACGTGTGGGGGATCCGTATATTTGAGCTGTTGAGCGCTGTTACGTTCTATTTTGTATTATATGCAATGCTAAGGGCGATAATAATCCGTGTTATGGGATATGATAAAGAAAAGGTGCTTCCGGTTTATATATTAATGCTGCTGTGTTTTAACGGCCTGATTCATTATGAGGAGCAGGAAGATTTTTACTGGTTTATAACATCGGTTCAGTACTTGCTGATCACCTCGTTCATATTCTGTGGAACTGCGCTGTTTCTGCGTTCGCTGGATACCGGGAATAAAAAGACGGCGGCGGCAGCGGCGGTGCTTGGCATTTTAGGCAGCGGCGGCGCGCTGAATATTGCGGCGCTTTGCTGCGTTTTGTATTTGCTGGCAGGCGTGTGGGGATTCTTTGTAAAAAAGAGAAAAAGGATGTCAGGAATCGTCTTTGGCGTTACGCTGGCCGGCGCGCTGATAAATGCTTTGGCCCCGGGGAATTTTATAAGGGCGGGAGAGCCGGTTACGCTGAGCAAGCTGACGGATGCGTTGTTGAATTCCTTTGCGTATCTGCTTTTAAGGATGGAGCAGCTGGTTAAGAATCCGATTTATATAATCATTGTCATTGTTCTCGCAGTTTATTTGCTGACCTGTAAAAGCCCCAGGCAGGTATACCGCTATTATATGCCGGTTTTATTTACCGTGCTTGCGTTTTCGTTTGTAGCCGTTATAATATTTCCGGTTATGGTGGGATACGGATGGGAGACTTACCTGATTATCTGCCGAAGCAATTTCATATCGGACGCAGCCATTTATCTGTTTACTTTTATGGCGCTGTTTTATTGGCGGGGATGGCTCGAACGGCGGTTTCCTCAATTTCGGGTACCTGACCGGCTGGAAAAGGGTATGCTGTTTTTGGGGACGGCGGTGCTTGTAATTGTATTGTGGAGACGGGACTGGTCTGAGGTGCCCTTTTTAAGATATGCGCAGGAGTGGCGCCACGGCGTATACAGAGAGTGGTCAGACTACTGTACGGGCGTTTATAAGCAGATAGAGGAAGCAGAAGGAAGTACGCCGGAGATTGTGATACAGAATATGCGGGATACAACCTGCATGATAGGTCCCAAGTTTTATATAGGCTGGTATGACTGGCAGGAGGAGCATGCGAATCGATCGATTGCGAATTTTTACGGTAAGGATGCGGTATACATTTTTTATGAAGAGTAGATAAGGAAGCGGGGGGAGCTGTCGAATGTCGCAGGCAAGGATATGGATGAACAAACAATATAAGCTGTGTACGCTGCTTACAGGTATTTGCGCCGTTGGGGCGTTCTATATGACATGGTGCCTGGCAACAATATCCTATCGGGGCGTACTGTATGAGGCGCTGCACCTTGCGGGTACCCTGATTACGGCGCTCCTCTATGTCATATGTGTGATGCTATTTGAAGCGTATTGGGGGGCGGCGCATCTTGAAAAACAATTGCGGGTTTTGAATACCGGTATTTTGGGGGTGTTTTTGTTGATTCTCCTGTCCGATATCAGGAGCGGGAGTCTGTGGCTGCTGTTGTCCGACATTACATGGCTTGCGGCGGCGGGGTACGGCTGGTATGTGTTGAAGTGCCGCCTTGGACAGGGGCTCCGGGCGGTATGGACATGGCTTCGGCAGAATTATATGCTGATTGCTTTGCTGGCGCTTGCGGCAGTATTGGGCGCGGCGCCTACGATGCTGCAGTTTCGATGGGACGGCGCGCTCTATGAGCAGGCCTGCAGGGGGATGAATATTCATTCCATGAGCAGTATGGCGGCATACGCACATCTGGCGCAGGGCTACGGGGTGCTCTTTTGTCTTGTAAATGCGCTTGTGCCGGATACGGATCTGGCAATGGCAGCGACAAATATGCTTCTGTATCTTGCAAGCGCTGCGGCCTTCTGGGGAATTATGCGCGTGCTTGTGCCGGGGAAAAAGAAATGGATGTATCTTGCGGTAACCGCTGTATATGTCTGTTCACCGTACCTGCTGGGCATGGTCAATTATTACAGCCTTGACTTTGCCACACTGTGCCTGTTTGTGTGCATGCTGTATTTTTGGGTGAAACGGGAGTGGGTGCTGCAGTTTGCGGCAGCGCTGCTTGCCTGCTTTACCAAAGAGCCGGCGATTATTTCCTATGGCGCCTTATGCGCGGGCATGGTGCTTTCGGATATTTTGCGGCAGGATAACAGGAAAGCGGCGGACAGGTTCGGTACGCTTTTTCGAAGGCTGTATTACTATCCGATGCTGCTCACGGGCATATTGTGGGTGGTTACCTATCTGTTCCTGGGCGGATGGAATGCCGGGGATGGGGGAACCGCCGTTGACGCGGCTTATATGACAGACAAATTGAAGGTATTGTATATATTGAATTTCAGCTGGATTTTTACGGGAATTGTGATAGGGGGATGCCTTTGTCTGCTGTCAAAAAAGACAGAAAGAAAGAAGACGGGCGGCTGGCTTCTTCCGCTGACAGTGAGCACCCTGGGCTTTACGCTGTTCAGTATGGTGTTTAAGACTGTCAATCACGCGCGGTATGCGGCGCAGGTGCCGGCAGTGCTTTACATTGTGGGCGGATACTTTCTGCTTACTGTGTTGAGCGGGAAAGCCGCGGCTATAACGGCAGGATTTTTCGCGTGTCTGATGCTGGCGTCTTCATATCTGACGATTGACCCCGTGAGCAGAGTATGCTTTCCGGTGCTTGACACGGGAAACGGACAGATGCTTACCACTGGGACGCCGGCGCCGGGAGACAGCATGATTTATAACAAGCAGATGCTGGGCATGGAATATGCGCTCAACGAAGCGGTGGCGGATGCGATTCGTAATGACTGCATGATCATTATGCCGATGTACGGGGAGACGCCCAACCTTTTTGACGGGCTGATGCAGGAGATGGAAAAGCAGGCGTACGGCTATACCGCGGTTACGTATTGGTCAAAGGGGCGCGGCGGGAGAACGCTTTACGCAGGGGAGGATACGGTCCCCTTTACGATATATGAATGGAGCGATGCCGCAGATATTGCAGCGCTTCCGTTAGCGGAGAAGGACAGGCACTGCTATATTTATTCGCCGCTGGTGGGAGCGGACAGGGCGCAGCAGATACGGGCATATTATGACGATGTGGATTGCCTGGAGTATTCGTATGGGGGATGGACGGTTTTTGCTTTGATATTTTAATACGGACATTGCGGGCTTTTGACGAGGCTCTGAGGAGGCGGGATTTTTTGCAGACCAATAGAAGAATGATTATTACGGGCCCTACGGGGGCGGTTGGCATGGCGTTTATCAAGCGGTGCACGCAGGAAGGAATATATGTCGTGGCGGTTTGTCATAAGGGCTCTGCCAGAACAGCGCAGATACCGGATAATCCGTATATCCGCGTTGTTGAAGCGGATTTGTCGGATTTAAAGGGCATTGGCAAAAAAGAGCTGGGCATCGAACCGGGGGAGACGGCAGATATATTCTATCATCTGGCCTGGGGAGGAACGACCGGAGCGGCGCGGAATGATATGACGTTGCAAATTCAAAATATTCAGTATACAATAGACGCAGTGGAGCTGGCGTCGCGGCTGGGCTGTGAGGCCTTTATCGGGGCAGGGTCGCAGGCGGAATACGGCAGGACGGAGGGCCCCCTTAGAGCGGATACGCCGGTATTCCCGGAGAACGGATACGGTATGGCAAAGCTTTGCGCAGGGCAGATGAGCAGACAGCGCTGCGAGGCTTTGGGGATGCGGCATATCTGGGTGAGAATCCTCAGTGTGTACGGCCCCTGGGACGGATCAGGCTCCATGGTGATGTCGACAATACGGAAGCTGGCGGCCGGTGAGCGGGCAGGCTTTACGCCCGGAGAACAGCTGTGGGATTATCTCTACAGTGAGGATGCCGCGGACGCACTGCTTCGACTCGGAGAGAAGGGCCGTTCCGGCAAGACCTATATATTGGGGAGCGGTCAGGTAAGGCGGTTAAAGGACTTTATTCTGCAAATCCGGCAGGCGGTCGAGCGGCAGAATGGAACGACGGGGGAGCTTGGCTTTGGAGACGTCCCCTACAGCGAAAAACAGGTGATGTATTTAGGTGCGGATATTACGGAGCTTGTGCAGGATACTGGCTTTGAACCCGCAGTATCGTTTGAGACAGGCATTGAACGTACCGTCAGTCAGTTTCTGGCGCGGTAAATGGGAGGAGACATGAAGAAAATCAGTGTGATGATTCCCTGCTTTAATGAGGTAGAGAATGTGGAGCCCATCAGCGAGGCAGTGGTTAATATATTGGAGACAAGGCTGAGCAATTATGACTATGAGCTGTTGTTTATCGATAACTGCTCTACGGATGGGACAAGGGACAAGCTTGAGAAAATCTGTGCACAGAATAAGAAAATCAAGGCAATCTTTAATGTGACGAACTTCGGGCAGTTTAATTCTCCGTTTTACGGGATGTGCCAGACGACGGGGGATTGTACGATATCCATGTGCTGCGACTTTCAGGATCCGGTGGAGATGCTGCCGCAGTTTGTGGAGGAATGGGAAAAGGGGCATAAGATTGTTTCCGCGATTAAGACAAGCAGCAGGGAGAACCCGATTCTGTATTTCCTGCGGACAGTTTACTACAAAATGATCAAGAGCATGTCGGCAACGCAGATGATAGAGCATTTTACGGGGTTTGGCCTGTATGACAGGACCTTTATCGATATTTTGAAGCAGCTGGATGATCCCATCCCGTTTCTGCGGGGGATTGTGGCCGAGTACGGGCATGGCTTTAACCGCAAAGAGATTGAATACGAACAGCCGCAGAGAAGGGCCGGAAAGACGCACAACAATTTTTACAGCCTGTATGACGCTGCGATGCTGAGCATTACCTCATATACCAAGGTCGGCCTGCGCCTTGCGACGCTTCTTGGCTTTATTTCTTCGGGAGTAAGCCTGCTGGTGGCGCTGATTTATCTGGTTATGAAGCTGATCAACTGGAACAGCTTTCAGGCCGGCAATGCGCCGATGATTCTGGGTATTTATGTCATTGGCTCCCTGCAGCTGTTTTTTATCGGATTGCTTGGGGAGTATATACTGAATATCAATACGCGTGTGATTAAACGTCCGCTTGTTGTGGAGGAGAAAAGGATTAATTTTGATGAAGAATGTTAAAACGTTTTTTTCCATGTTCGGGAAATTAGTGCGAATATTAGACGGCAAACAGAAACGGGACGGTATCATTCTGCTTTTTCTGCTGCTGGTAGTCTCGCTGCTGGAGATGCTGGGAGTCGGCGTGATTGTTCCGTTCATCGTCAGCATGCTGGAGCCGGAAAAGATTATGAACAGTCAATATGTGGCTCCCGTTGCAGCATGGCTTCAAATAACGGATTACAGTCATCTTATGTATATCATATCCGGTGGGATTATTGTAATATATGTGGTAAAGAACGCGTTTATTTTATATGTAAACTATTATCAAAGCCGATACAGGAACCGGCTGGAGAAGGATTTAAACGTGAAGATGCTGTCTTCCTACATGAAGCATCCATATACATTCTTTTTGCGGACAAACAGTGCGGATATTATCCGCGGTGTGAATAATGATATTGTGAACGTGGCAGCTGTTGTGGACGGGTATTCCAGCATTCTTGCAGAAGGGCTGACGTGCATGGTTATCGGCGTGCTGCTGGTCTGCCTGAATCCGTTTATGGCGCTGTCATTGCTGGCAATTGCGGGAATAACAGCAGTTGTGATTATTATGGGCTTTAAGGGAATAACAGGGCGCTGCGGGGTACGGACCAGAGAGGCCTTTGCCGAGAAGTTTAAGCATATGAACCAGGCAGTTCACGGGATTAAGGAGATATCGGTGGCGCAGCGGAGGGCTTATTTTGTACAGCAGTTTGAAGCCTCCGCACAGATGGCGGCAGACAGCAATACGACCTATCTTTGGATTAGCAAGGCACCCAGTCGTTTAATAGAAACGGTGTTTATCGGCAGTCTGTTGATAGTAGTGACCGTAAGCTATGGCATGGCAGGAAACAATCTGGAATTTGTTACGGCGTTAGGTGCAATCGGGATAGCGGCGGTACGGATTCTGCCTTCGGTATCTACCCTGACAAATGCAATGAACGGACTGGTATATATGCGGCCTTCTCTTGAGGCGGCTTATGACAACCTGATGGAGGCCGACAGATACCAGCAGACGGTGGCGGACGCGGAAGCGGGGGCGTCTGAGAGAATAGATTTTGCTTCCCGAATACAGGTGAACCAAATATCATGGCGGTATGGGGACAGCCTGCCGCTCGTATTGGAGAATTTGGATTTGGAGGTCTGTAAGGGGGAGTCGGTAGCGCTGATTGGTGAATCGGGAGCGGGAAAGTCGACGCTGGCAGATATTTTGCTGGGATTACTGAGGCCGGAAAGCGGTTCTGTAACCGTAGACGGGGTTGACATTTTTTCGATGCAGACCGGCTGGTCTAAAATGATAGGATATGTGCCGCAGCTGGTGTTCCTGATTGATGACACAATCCGAAGAAATATTGCATTCGGTCTTCCGGAGGAAGAAATCGAGGATGAGAAGGTCTGGCATGCGCTGGAGCAGGCACAGATGCGGACGGTGGTTGAGAATATGGAGGAGGGCTTGGATGCGATTGTCGGGGAGCGCGGTATCAAGCTGTCGGGCGGACAGCGTCAGCGGATAGCAATAGCCAGGGCGCTTTACCATGATCCGGATATCCTGATTCTGGATGAGGCGACTTCCGCATTGGATACGGATACGGAGAGCGCGGTGATGGAAGCGATTGACGCGCTGCAGGGGAAGAAAACGCTGATAATTATTGCCCACAGATTATCGACAATACAGAATTGCGACAGGGTGTATGAGATAAGAGCCGGGAAGGCATATTTAAAGAAGGCAGCGGAGGTTTTTGAGGAGGAAAAGCATGTATTCCGTCATCATTGTTGATTATAATTCCATAAAAATTACCATGGCGTACATTAAAACCTGTCTTGAGAAAATAGCCGAGAAAGCACGCCTGCACTTTGTGGTGGTTGACAATATGCCTCATAGCAGGAGCAGGCATATTTTAGAGACAGAGATGCAATTAAGCCTCACAGAAAAAGCGTACAGAGGTATGACCGTGCTTTGCGCAGAATATGAGGGCGCCCAAGTCCGGGTGATTTTGACGCAAAAAAATCTGGGCTATGCAAAGGGCAATAATGTCGGAATAGCCTTTTCTGAAAAGGAATGGGCGGATTCGTATATTTTGATTAGCAACAACGATATTGAATTTTGCGGGAAAATTTCACTGGATGATTTGCGCAGGGTGTTGGAAGAAGATGACAGGATAGCGGCGGTAGGACCGCATATTGAGGATACGAAAGGAAATCTTCAGGGACCGTACCAGGCAGAAACCGCATGGAATTCGCTGGTTGCCAGACCTGTAAGGGTATTGGCGGAGCTGGTGTTTGGACGGAAGGAGCAGCAAAAAGGGGCGATACAGGTATCTTATCCGAGTGGCGAATACTACTGGATAAGCGGCTGCTTTTTTTTAGGCGTCAGAGAAAAATTAAAGCAGGTGGGCAATTTTGATGAAAAGACATTTCTGTATGGAGAGGAAATGATACTGAGTGAGCGGCTCAAGACAAGGGGCTATGCAATGTACTATGTTGACGATATCAGGCTTGTGCACAGGGGATCGGAGACGATTGCACGCAGCTTTAAGGACTTTGAGGCGGAGGAGGCCTTATACAAATCACTTTATTATTATTACAAAAATTACAGAAATACGAGCATCTTTATATTGCTGCTGTCGAAGATGAGTTTTTCGGCAGTAAAGGCCCTTTTTGGTTTGGGAAAAAGAGTCAATCATATTTTTAAGATTAAAGATATGACATAAATTGAAGAGAGGGTAACATTCGGATGACATTTACGTCTGGTATTTTTTTAGTTGGACTTTTGCCATGGTTTATATGTGTTTTCTATTTGACGAGACATTGTGCAAAATCGAAAAGAATTTTGGTGTTTTTGGGAAACACGGCCTTCTATACGGGGGGGGGGGTTTACAGCATTTCTGTTTCTGGCTGCTTATTCGGGATTGATCTGGATGTTATCGGCCGTTCTGAGGTGGCTTCGCAGCAAAGGGATTTTTGTTCTGGTAATTCTGACAGCCGTTATTCCGTTGTTTGCTGTTAAGTATACCGGAATGCTTGTGGAAAGTATAAACAGGTGGTTTCATTACCAATTGGTGCCGCCGGGAATACTCCTTCCTATGGGAATATCTTTTTTTACATTTGAGGCCGTGTCTTTATTGGTTGATGTCTATACCAATAAGCTTGATGAAAAGATAAGTTTGGCGCAAGTATATTTATACCTGACCTTTTTTCCGACGGTAACGTCAGGACCGCTGATTAGATTTGGTGATTTTAAAAAGGGATTGACGAAAAGCTTTGACACGGCGGCTTGGGGAAGTGCTATTGAGAGAATCGTTACAGGTCTGAGCAAAAAGCTTTTGGTGGCTGACAAAGCGGCAATTTTAGCGGATTATTATTTTGATGGTATCGCGGCAGGGAATACATATTCGATTGCCGGCTTATGGATTGGTTCATTTGCGTATACAATACAGTTGTATTTTGATTTTTCCGGATATTCGGATATGGCAATAGGCCTGGGCGAGGTCATGGGCTTTCATATAGATGAAAATTTTAATAAACCATACCAGGCGTCCAGTATATCCGACTTTTGGAGAAGATGGCATATTTCACTCAGCCGATGGTTTCGCGACTATGTATATATCCCGCTGGGAGGAAATAAGTGCGCGGTGCCCCGGCATATATTTAATCTACTGATTGTCTGGCTTCTTACAGGCATTTGGCATGGCGCGGATTGGACCTTTGTTTTGTGGGGCCTGGGCTATTTTGTGTTATTAGCCGTTGAAAAGTATGCTCCGTTTATAAGCAAAATAAAACCGTATTGGATTAGTCATGTGTATGTGCTTTTTTTTGTCAATTTGTTATGGGTGCCATTCAGGGCTGAAGGCCTGCGGGCTGCAGGTAAATATATTTGCGGAATGTTTGGTGGCGGAAAAGGGACGTTAGAGGATAAAGCAATTTCGTTTATACCCTTTTTGGGGGTGGCTGCATTGCTGTGCTTTTCGTGGGAGCGGTGGATTGCGCCGTTTCGTCAGAAGCGTTGGTTCAAAATGCTTAGAGGAACTGTGATTGCGGCGCTGGCATTTTTGTCTGTCTGTGCGGCGGTCAATTCGTCATATACGCCATATATATACGGGAAGTTTTAGGAGAATTATGAAAAAAATATCAGGTTTGGGGGATTTGTGGCATATTATTGTCATATCGGTAAGCGTGCTTGTGCTTTCGCTGCTTTGCTGGATAGAATTTGCAAAAAGCAGCTATGAGCTGCTTATTTTACGTTTGGGGAGTAAAGAAGCAGCCGTGGAAAAGAACATTGATATGACGGGCGATACAGGTTATACTATAGATGTGCAGACGAATACGCGGCAGTACCGGGAAGATACTGCATTGTCCGGCCTTGGGGCATTGGATCGAATGATAAATACGTTTGATTCGATGTGGTGTGATGCCATATATCAGAAGTCGTTTTTCAGTAAAATTGACACAAAGCTTACCTATCATGTTACAGGCGAATTTTTGTCAAATCAGGTGATAAAAGGGAACGGAAGCTGGCTGTTTTTTAAGGACGCGACGGTTATAGCGGATTATGAGGGCACAAATAGATATATGCAGGACGAGATGCTTTCCATATTACGGACTGTATCAGCGACGCAGGAGGAGCTTGAGAAAAGAGGAATCAGATTTGCGGTATTGATAGCGCCCAATAAGGAAAACATTTATTCAGAGTTTATGCCGGCGGTATACGTACATGAAAAAGTTTCAAGTACGGATATACTGGTTGATTACCTTAGCAGCAACGGGGTGAATATTGTATCACCCAAAAATGAACTGCTTGAAAAGCATCTGGAAACGCAATTATACTATTCTTATGATACGCATTGGAATCAGTTGGGAGCATATATTGGAGTCGGTTGTGTTTTAGATTTTTGGGATATGGCTATACCGGAGCTTTCGCAGCGAACAATTTTATCGAGACCTCTTAAAGAGGGGTATCATTATTGCGGAAATGATGATTTGGCACGAGTGGTCGGTCTGCTTAACGTCTTTGAGGACGAAGTTGAGTATGAGATTTCGGGAACCGCCAGTATGGATTGGGATACCTTTGAAAGAGAACAAACCGATGGAGAAGTGTCATATTTTAAAAACGAGTCAGCAAAGAAGCAGGCTTCTGTTTTGCTGGTGGGGGATTCGTACAGAACGTCAATGGTTCCGGCATTAAGGGAGGCGTTTTCGGATGTATATGTGGTTCATCGTTCCTACTATTCGGCGGAGCTATTGGATGCGATCAATCCGGATTATTTAATTGCCCAATATGTAGAAAGATATTCCCGGGACATGGGGACGATGGACTCTTTATTACGGTAGTGGGGATAATTCCGGTTTAGGATGAGGAATCAGGAAAATGCGAAAGTGCGGATTAGCTTGAATACCGGAGGGGGATTTTAAGGGGGAAAGCGTATGATAGATCAAAATGCATTAAAAGATTATTATGAGAATTTTCAAAAGTACCATGCGCCGGACAGCCCATATAAAAATCCGGGGACACAGACCGCACTGCCGTATGGAATGAAAACGGTTCCCACACTTGAGGAAGGGAATGCTGTAATCAGAAGACGGCTTGAGGCAGGAAAGCCCTTTATGCTGGGGCGGTTTGGCGAGACAGAGCTTCGGGTTATGATGTATGGATTGATGCATCGTTTCCCGATTTATAATCCGTTAAAGCAGCGGAGGATTCTTCAGCAGGGATGCGCAAACTGGTGCGAGGGGGCCGGATTTTTTCCGCGGCGTGTCAATTTCATTCCGCGGTTTACGGATATTTTTGTGGAGGCCTGTTCGTCGGCGGATGTTTTGGCAGTGTGGTATAATCCGTACGAAGATTATGTGTCGGACACTTATGCACGGCAGGCGGATATCTGCCGCTTTCAGTCATTGAACAGCTTTTTTGAGCATCCGCTGCCCAATCCCTGGACCGGAGGGTTAAAAGGAAAAAAAGTGCTGGTTATCAGCCCGTTTGCGGAGACGATTCAGAAGCAGTATCAGGTTCGGGAGAAGCTGTGGGAGAATCCGGATGTGCTGCCGGAATTTGAACTAAAGACAATAAAGGCGGTGGAATCACCGCGGATTACCGGCCGTTCCAACGGATTTAAGAACTGGTTTGAGGCTTTGGAATGGCTGTATCAGCAGACGCTGAAGATAGATTATGACGTGGCGCTTTTAGGCTGCGGCGCTTATGGGTTTCCGTTGGCGGCAAAGATTAAAAAAAGCGGTCATGCTGCGATTCAATTGTGCGGCCAGACGCAGATCCTTTTCGGGATTAAGGGCAGACGGTGGGAAGAGGAAAATCCTGACCGAATGGCGCAGTTTGCAAATGAGTACTGGGTAAGACCGGCGGGGAGCGAGCTGCCCAAAAACAGACGGTATGTGGAGAGTGGATGTTATTGGTGACTCGAATACTTGCCGCGGCACCGGATATAATAAAAGCGGACAAGCAGGATGCGGCATGGAATATTCTTCTGCGCATGCCGCTGCAAATTGTGATGAAAGAAAAGATTGTGGAAGGAAGGGTTTCGTGGTAAGATAACGAGGGCGTGGATACGAAGTTATAGGTATAGGAGTATAGAAAGTACATGTCGGAATTCAAATTAACGGTGCCAGTGATTTTTTGTATTTTTAAACGATTAAACACAGCGCAAAAGGTTTTTGAGAAGCTCAGAGCAGCAAAGCCGCCCAGGCTGTATCTTGTGTCAGACGGTGCAAGAGATTATGTGGCAGGGGAAAAAGAGAAGGTTGAAGCAGTAAGAGATTTTGTTGAGAAAAGCATTGATTGGGACTGCGAGGTTATCAGGGATTATGCGCCTGTTAATATGGGCTGCGGGAGGCGAATCTCGAGCGGAATCAGCAGGGTCTTTGAAGCGGAGGAGGAAGCGATTATCCTGGAGGACGATTGCGTGCCGGATGATACGTTTTTCAGATATTGTCAGGAAATGTTAGAATATTACAGGGATGATAACAGGATCCTGATGATAGGAGGGACTAATCCGATTGCGCAGATGTATTCGACAGAGCACGACTACCTGTTTTCACACGTTCCGTTTATGTGGGGATGGGCGACCTGGAGGCGCGCGTGGAGGCTTTATGATTATAATATCGCTTCGTGGTCCTCAAACAGGAAAAATCCTTTGATTCGGCAGGCAATACCGGTCAGGAAGGCGTATTGGTTCTATAGCGCTGAATTTGATTCGGTGTATATGGGCAAGCGTAATGATATTTGGGATTATCAATTTATGTATATCGGAATTATCAACGGGATGCTTGGGATTTTGCCGGCAAAAAGTCTTGTGCAAAATGTCGGATTTATAGAAGAAGCCACACATACGGAGGAGGTACCGGATTGGATGAACAGGGAGGTTTCTTCCATGGATTTTCCGATAAAATACCGTCAGGATGTAGCGTGTGACAGCGCATTTGACAGGCAGTATATGGCGTTAGTGTCAAAGCACGGGGCGGTTGCAAAGCTGAAAAGCATACTGGGGCTGGATATCAATACGCCTCTTATGGATTTGATAAAAAGAAAAAGGTAGAAAAAGAACATTTATGAAAACGAAATTAATATGCTTATATTTGCCGCAATTCCATGAGACGGAGGATAATAACAGATGGTGGGGAAAGGGCTATACGGATTGGACGGCTGCGAGGAATGCAAAAAAGTACTTTAAAGCACAAGACCAGCCCAGAGTCCCGCTGGATCACAGGTACTATGATTTGGGAGACGAGGATGCCGCCGCATTAAAATGGCAGGCAGATACGGCGCGGAAATACGGAATTTATGGTTTTTGCATCTATCATTACTGGTTTGGCGGGAAGCGGGAGCTGGAGAAGCCCGTAGAGATATTGAGAAAGCATACGGAGATAGATATTCATTATTGCCTGTGCTGGGACAGCGCAACATGGAGACGTACCTGGTATGCAGATAAGTTTGAGCAGGAGATTTTAATAGAGCAGCAATACGGGGATAAGGAGATGTGGCGGCGCCATTTCGAAGATTTACTGCCGGATTTTAAAGACCCAAGATATATAAAGATCGACAATAAACCGGTGTTTCATATATATAAAGCGTACCCGATAGAGTGCCTGGAAGAGATGAGAGCGTATTGGGACGAGCTGGCAAGGGAGAATGGCTTTGACGGAATCTATCTGATTTCAGGAGACTGGGAGCATCGGGAGAGTGAGAAGCTGGTGCGGTCGGTAGACGCATTCTACAATTTTGAGCCAAACCATGCCTTTTACGAAGGAAGAAGATCCCTGTATGTCATGCTTGCCGTGGCCAAGGCAGGGCTTCTAAAGAGAATCAATAAGTGGTTCAATAAAACGTATCTGCCGGATCTGAGGAGTGCGAGGGGGATTTACAGCCTGATTGGACGGTATGACAGGACGCCTTCTAAGAAAACATATCTGGGGCTGTTTCCGGATTATGACGATACGCCCCGCAGACAGCTGAAGGGAGCTGTATATGTCCATAACAGGGTCGAATATTTTGAACAGTGCTTAAGGACGCAATTAGAAAAGTCTGAGGCATTAGGAAATGAGTTTATTTATATTAACGCATGGAACGAGTGGGGGGAGTCGGCTTATCTTGAGCCCGATGAAAAAAAGGGATACCTGTACCTGGAAACTGTCAAAAAGGTGATGGAGGAGCGTAAGGCGTTATAAGGAGGAACGAATGAGCACAGCGATTGTGACCGGCGGAACCAAAAAGGATGTAGATGCAATGGCGGTTCTGGCATTGAATTTGCGGGAGGTATCCCCTGAGCTTGCCGATGAACTGGTCATTTTTCACGACGGAATATCCGCGGAAAAGCAGGAGCTGATTTGCCGGATTATGCCGACAAGATTTATAAAATACAGGTGTCCGATCAGCCGGCTTCGCTTAATAAGCAATAAAACGATACGATACTTTTCCCCTATGATATTCTGCAAATATGAATGCCTACGGCTTCTGGACGAATACGACACGGTAATCTGGACGGACTATGATGTTGTGATTCGGGAAAATATTGATGAATTGAAAAGCCTTTCGGCAGATATGTGCTGTATGGTAAATGAGGACAAGCCGTTGAGAAGTATGTTTTATCCGTCGATAGAAAAAGAGGATATGAGCGGTTATAATCTGGATGGAGAAAGCGTCACGACGCCGCTGTTTGTTCTCCGTAAAAGCATGCAGTCATATAACAGGCTGTATCAGTGGTGTTATGATAAGACGAAACAGTATTTAAAGCATTTATATTTGCCGGAGCAGTGCATTATAACAATGATGACGCAGTGCTTTGAAACGAAATATATGAAGCTGCCAATACCGGTTTATTGCATGCATCCCCGGCAGGCAGGGCCGGAAACAAAAATATTGCACGCATATGGACAGCCTAAATTTTGGAATGGGCTGCATAATGAGATTTGGGAGCAGTATTTTGAAGAATGGAAGAAAATGCAGGCGCGCAATATAAAATAGGTATATAGGAGTTAATACGGAATATGATAAAAATATTAAAAAAGGCCTTCAATTATTGTCTGGATGAAGAGCGAAAGGAACAAATAAGGAATAGATTTAAACCCTTTTTTGTATTTCAGGACAAGGCATTGTATAAAAAAACGTACAAAAAGATGTTTCGTTATATATTAAAGCAGTCAATTGATAAAGCGAAGGAATACGCTTACAGAGAGGATAAATTTTTAGAACAGGTCAGAAGGGAGTACCTCAAATACTTGATTCTAAATGATGCGGATACCCAAAACAATATTGATTATAGAGAATCTTTGGCATATATCAAAAAGAACGGCGTTTCTACTTTTTGCAGCGAATTGATTAATTATAAAATATATGATGAGCAGGATGTACATTATGATTCGGAAAAGCAATTGTACTGGGTTTATTATCGGGAAAAAAGACTGTATCTCAAACGAAGCATAAATACCGTGAGGGCGGTGCTTGAGGTTATGAATATGCTGGCGGCGGAACAGGAGGAGTCGTCACCGCACTGCTATATGAATGAGTCCTTTCAGGTTTCTGAGGGAGATATTGTTTTCGATGTTGGATGCGCAGAGGGCAATTTTTCATTAAGTATTGTGGATTCTGCTCAAAAAGTATATATGTTTGAAGCTGACGAGGAGTGGATAGAAGCGCTGCGGTATACGTTTGAAGCGTATAGGGATAAGATCTGTATTATACCGAAATATGTTTCAAACGAAAACACGCCGGAATGTATTACCATAGATGCGTTTTGTGAGGAAAACGGTATTGAGCGAATTGATTTTATGAAGATGGATGTGGAGGGCGCCGAACCGGATGTGCTACAAGGCGCGGAAAAGCTGATCAAGGACGGAAAAATAAAAAAGATTGCCGCCTGTACCTATCACAATGCAGACGATGAGCAAAAAATCCGACAGCTCCTGAATAATTATGATTGTCAGGTGACGCCGGGGTTCATGCAGGTCGCGGACAGAAATGAGCTCTGGGATATAAAGAAGCCGTACTTTCTGCCTGCGCTTTTAAGATGCAGATATCGATGACGGATATGGGACAGCACAACTGGGCAGCCTACACATTTTTGTGGACTGCCCGTTTTATTATGGCGCTTCCGGTATGAATCAGAGTATCAAGTAATAATGAACAAATAAATACGGCGGCCAAATAGATGACGGATGTAAGCTTCCAGTCGGCGGCACGCAGCCAGTTATAGTGATCAAACAGTACCGCGATTAAATGATGAATAAGGAACATGGTATAGGATATTCTTCCGAGCCGTCCCAATAAAGGCAGCCTTAAAAGATTGCTGATAACGGTGTCCTGCAGTAAATAATACAGGATTATGACGAAAACAGGCAGAAGCAGAAAATCACTTTTATTGAACCCGCTGTTCCATAACAGGGCATAAAGAGTAATGCCGGTAAGCCCTGTAAACAGCACAATACTTATCCAGCCCTGCTTTACGTGTTTTTTGACGGGCTTGTGCATGATATTTCCAAGCGCGCATCCCAGGCATAAGCCGGCAGCGCCCCGAAGGAAGCCTACGGTCAGAATGATGCCGTGCTGTGTATATAAATTCAAGTGTCCGTATTTAAAAAACAGCGCGGCATAAATTGCGATTGCAAGAATCGGCGCGATTCTTTTGACAAACACCTGGTTATACCGAATACTCAAAAAATATACCAGCGCCGATACGGCCAGTAAAACAGAGCAGTACCACCCCTGCGGCATAATACTCAGCTGTGTGTGAACATAGATTCCGTCCAGCATAAGTATTTTTGAGATAAATGCGCCAGCCCGGGCTGTTCCCATGTCAGACCGAAGAATGAAAATATATACGAATATCGAAATCAGCAGCGTTAATATATATTGCGGAAAAAGTCGTTTGTATCTGCTTACTGTATAGTCGACAGTATTGTGAAGGGCCTGCAGGGTATTGCCTGCAAGATGCCTCCGGCTATGCGCATACAAAAAAAATCCGCTTAAAATGAAGAAGAAATCGACTGCCAGATAGCCGCCGCCGTAAGGCAGCACGGTCGGTGCGTATAGTCTGAAATGGTGCAGGCAGATGGCGGCTGTCATAATAAACCGGTATAATTCTATGCCTTGCTTTTTGGATTGTTTTTTGGGCTCAAGCATTTTGTTTGTCCTCTGTTGTTTGAATTGAAGATGTTTTAAACAGTGCCATTATTGATAATATACCATAATCAGGTTAATATTCATAGCATTTTTAAGAAAGGGAATTATGGGTATTAAAGGATAAATCTTAATTATGTATGATTTATATATATACAGGGAATAGTATGAACAATATAGCTTACATGAATTTAGCATTTTCTAAGAAAGTGCTAAATTTTTGTTTGGGATATTTTGTATACTATGCTATAATAAATACGAATTGGAAAAAGCTTCCATTGATAAAAGCTTACGGAAATCCGGAATGGATGTGGATGATGAAGGTATTGCATGTGACGACAATTGACGTGGGCGGCGCTTATAAGGCCGCGCTGCGGCTGCATGAGGGGCTGCTGCGGCTTGGCGTGCAGTCCGGGATTTTGCTGCGGACGAAGCGAAACAGGGAGAATGCCGGGGACGAGGTCTTTTCGAATAAGCTTTCCGCGGCTATATCCAAGGCAAAAAACGTATGGAACATGATTTGGGCGGACGGCGGGATTACAAGGGACGTGCTGGGAACCGATATTTCGAAGAATGCGCAGGTGCGGGAGGCGGATGTGCTTGTCCTGCACTGGATCAATTCCTTTCTGACGGTTCGCGAATTAAAGCAGCTTGCGGCGCTGCAAAAGCCAATACTGTGGTTTCTGCATGATATGTGGCCTTTTACGGGCGGATGCCATTATGACGCATACTGCGGCCGCTATGAAAGTGGGTGCGGCAATTGCCCGCTTGTTTCCAGACGCGGTGATAATGATATATCGCGGCGCAATTTCGCTGATAAAGCGGCGTTGCTGCAGTGTATGGATGCGGTGATAGCCGGTCCGAGCAGCTGGATTGTGGACTGTGCAAAAAGCAGCGGCATTCTGGCGGGGAAAAAGGTAGTTTATCTGCCTAATATGCTGGATGTGGAAGTGTTTCACCCGATAGAGGACAAGACAGGGCTGCGGCGCAGATATGGGATAAACGGCGCGAAAAAGGTCATTCTGTTTGGTGCGGCGGACGCGGGAACGGAGAATAAGACAAAGGGCTTCTCGTTTTTGCGCGAGGCCCTGGCCAAGCTGCCGCGAGATAAATATCAATTAGCGGTATTTGGCAATGCGGGCGGCAATCTGAAGCTGCCGGAGGGCTTTGACGTGACTTTGCTGGGATTTATAGCGGAGGAACAAAAGCTGGTTGAGATCTATAATCTGGCTGATGTTTTGGTGAATCCGTCAAGACAGGAGGCTTTTGGGTATACGGCCTGCGAGGCAATGGCCTGCGGGACGCCGGTAACCGCGTTTCCGGTAGGCGGGCTCAGAGAGCAGATAGCGCATTTGGAGAGCGGGTATCTTGCGGCGTTTCAAAACGCGGAGGACATTGCGAAGGGAATTGTATATTGCGCAGAGAACAGGGAGCGCCTGGGAATGCGGGCGAGGAAGGACGCAATGCGGTATTCTTACGAGAATGCGGCGCCGGCGTATTTAAAAATAATGGAAGCGGAGTTGAACAACGCCGCACGATAGGAGAGGACATATGAAGGTAGTAATCTTAGCAGGCGGACTTGGAACACGTATCAGTGAGGAGAGCCATTTAAAGCCCAAGCCAATGATTGAAATCGGTCAGAAGCCGATTTTGTGGCATATTATGAAGGAATATTCTTATTATGGCTTTAACGAGTTTGTGATTTGCTGCGGCTATAAGCAGCAGGTGGTCAAGGAGTGGTTTGCCAACTACTATCTGCATAACAGCGACGTAACCTTTGATTTCACAAAGCAGAACGCGATGGAGGTGCACAACAATGTGGCCGAGCCGTGGAAGGTTACGCTGGTGGATACCGGGCTCAATACCATGACGGGCGGGCGCATTAAGCGGATTCAGCCGTATGTGGAGAACAACACCTTCATGCTGACCTACGGAGACGCGGTTGCGGATGTCAATATCAGGGAGCTGCTCGAATTTCATAAAGGGCACGGGAAGATCGCGACGATGACGGCGGTGACGATAGGGCAGCAGTTTGGCGTGCTTGAGATTGAGCAGGACGGCAGAATCAGTCAGTTCCGCGAGAAGAACAATTCCGACGGCGGTGTGATCAACGCCGGGTATATGGTGATGGAGCCGGCCATTTTTGACTATATCGAGGGGGACAGGACGGTCTTTGAGAAGGCGCCGATAGAGCATGTGGCGTCGGACGGGCAGCTGATGGCGTATCAGCATAAAGGCTTCTGGAAGTGCATGGATACACAGCGGGACAAGATGAAGCTGGAGGAAATGATAGCATCAGGCAACGCGCCCTGGATGCAGTGGAAAAGATAGGAGAAGAGATATGTTTGAGAATAAAACGGAAGCGCAGGCAAAGGAAGAAATACTGGAGCTGGTAAAGGGATATTATGAGACCTTTCATAAGAAGAAGGAATATACGGAGGGGGACCGAATCCCGTATGCGTCAAGGGTATACGACAGCGCGGAAATGTGTAATCTGGTGGACAGCGCGCTGGAATTCTGGCTGACGGCGGGAAGATATACCGAAGAGTTCGAAAAGAAATTTGCAAAGTATCTGGGCGTGAAGTTCTGCTCACTGGTCAATTCCGGTTCCTCGGCGAATCTGCTCGCTTTTATGGCGTTGACATCCCCCCTGCTGGGAGAGCGCAGGATTAAGCGCGGGGATGAGATAATAACAGTGGCGGCGGGTTTTCCGACAACGGTGACGCCGGCGATTCAGTATGGCGCAGTACCGGTGTTTGTCGATGTGACAATCCCGCAGTACAATATTGACGTGACGAAGCTTGAGGAGGCGGTGTCGGAGAAGACGAAGGCGGTGATGATCGCGCATACGCTGGGTAATCCCTTTGATTTGTCGGCGGTAAAGGCGTTTTGTGAAAAGCACGGACTCTGGCTGGTGGAGGACAACTGCGACGCGCTGGGATCAACCTATACGATTGACGGAGAAGTGAAGCTCACCGGTACAATCGGCGACATCGGGACGTCGAGCTTTTACCCGCCGCATCATATGACGATGGGCGAGGGCGGCGCGGTCTATACGAGCAATCCCGTTCTGAACAGGGCGATTCGTTCCTTCAGAGACTGGGGGCGGGACTGTGTATGCCCCTCCGGAAGGGACAATCTCTGCGGGCACCGGTTTGACAGGCAGTACGGAGAGCTGCCGCTGGGGTATGATCACAAGTATGTCTATTCCCATTTCGGATACAATCTGAAGGCGACGGACCTGCAGGCGTCGATTGGCTGCGCGCAGCTGGACAAGTTTCCTTCGTTTGTGGAGCGCAGAAGGCACAATTTCGCGCGGCTGCGGGCAGCGCTTGCGGGGCTGGAGGACAGGCTGATTCTGCCGGAGGCCTGCGCAAATTCCGACCCGAGCTGGTTTGGCTTTATCATTACCTGCAGGGAGGGCGTAGACCGCGGAAAGGTGGTGCCCTATATTGAGTCGAAGGGGATTCAGACCCGTATGCTGTTTGCGGGAAATCTTGTGAAGCATCCGTGCTTTGATGAGATGCGCGCAAGCGGCAGAGGCTTTCGTGTGGTCGGTTCTCTGGAGAATACGGACAGGATTATGCAGGACACCTTCTGGGTCGGCGTATATCCCGGAATGACGGATGCGATGATAGACTATATGGCAAGGGCAGTGAAAGAAGCGGTTCAATGCTCCGGTGTATAGACAAGGGGGATACGATGGATAAGGGTATGAAGAAAGAGTGCATGAAAATACTGGAAGAGATTTGCGATATACGGGGGGGGGGTATAGTTACGAAAAAGGTTCTGAGGCTGGGCAGACGATAGCGGCAAAGAGAGCAGAGGCAACAAGGATGCTGGGACAAATGCTGAACTGTCCGTTAGAGAAGCAGCTTGACGCAGAGAATATTTCACATGAGGACTGGGCTGCGGCCGTACCTCAGATTATGTGGCAGATAGAGGAGCCGTTTGAGCCGCAAAACGCTTTCGACGCAAAATTTTGGGAGCTGATAACGTATATTTGGAATCATTCTGCCCGGGAGCTCGTAGAAAATATGGTTCAGAACTTATATAAACGAAAAAAGAGCCCGTTTGTTTCTTATATATGCGAATCCCTGCATCAGAAAAGAATACCGTCGGCAGGGGTGCTGTTTGAAAAGCTTCATCAATATGAACGGCCTTCGTGGCTGGTGCGCTTGAGGCTTGAACAGCTTCTGAAGGCAAGTCCCTTTTGGGGAACGTTTAGGAGAGGAAAGGATTATAATACCTTTGAGCTGAGGGCGGCGGTTTTAAAACAGCATAGTTATGATTTGCTCTGGCTGTATCGCCGGCTGGAGGACTATATGTCAAGGTATACGCTGTATGCTGTTTTGAAAAACTGGATATTTTTAGATACCGAGTGTTTGAAAGCCGTGAAATCCGTTTTTCCGGATTATTGGGAGCCGGATATATTTCCGGACAATAAAGGCGATGTGCTTGTAGATTGCGGCGCGTATACAGGCGATTCTGTTGTGCAGTATATACAGATGTACGGGGACGGTTATGACAAAATTTATACCTATGAAATTGCCAGGGATAGCTATTCAAAATTATGCTCCAATACGGCTTCGCTGCATGATATTATAAACAGGTATAAGGGAACGGGAAAAGAACAGGGAAAGATGTTTATAGACAGTCAGGTCAGCTATAGCGGCAATCATTTGTCACAAAACGGGGCTTCGGATCAGGCAATTGAAGTAGTGTCATTAGATGAAGATATTGACGATATAATCACTTTTTTAAAAATGGACATAGAAGGAGCAGAATACGACTCTTTGCTGGGGTGTAAGAAAACCATTCAAAAGTATCATCCGAAGCTGGCGATTTGTACTTATCATGGCTATAATGATATTTGGCGCATTCCTCTGCTGATTAACAGTATGAATCCGGATTATCATTTTTATATGCGCTATAATGGTGAAGATTTGTTTCCGACTGAATTTGTGCTCCTGTGCAAGGTGGAGGAGGAATGAGCATGCTCAAATTTGAGCCAGAGTTTTATAAGGGTAAGCGGGTACTTATTACCGGTCATACGGGATTTAAAGGGGCCTGGATGTGCGAGGCGCTGTTCATGGCGGGGGCGGAGGTTACCGGCTACGCGCTGGAGCCGCCCACGCAGCCCAGCCTGTTTGCGCTGTGCAATACGGCGGACAGGATTCGATCCATAAACGGTGACGTCCGGGATTTGGCGCACCTGAAGGCGGTGTTTGACGAGGTGCGTCCGGAGCTTGTGATTCATATGGCGGCCCAGCCGATTGTGCGGGAGTCCTACAAAAATCCGGTCTATACCTATGAGACAAATGTCATGGGTACGGTGAACGTACTGGAGTGTATTCGTCTGACGGATTCTGTCAGGTCGTTTGTGAATGTCACGACGGATAAGGTGTATAAGAACCGTGAATGGGCATGGGGGTATCGTGAGAATGAGGAGCTGAACGGGTATGATCCGTACTCCAACAGCAAATCCTGCTCCGAGCTGGTGACGGACAGCTACAAAAACGCGTTTTTTGCGGACAGGGCCATTGCGGTTTCGACCTGCAGGGCGGGGAATGTAATCGGCGGCGGAGATTTTGCGGTTGACAGAATCATACCGGACTGTATCCGCGCCGCGCAGCGGGGGAAGGATATTATTGTGCGGAACCCTTATTCGACGAGGCCTTATCAGCATGTGCTGGAGCCGGTGATGGCGTATTTGCTGCTGGCGGCGCGGCAGTATGAGGATCGCGCGCTTGCGGGCAGCTATAATATCGGACCGGATGAATGCGACTGCGTAACAACCGGGGAGATTGCGACACTGTTCTGCCGGAAGTGGGAGCAGCTTACGCATCAGGAGGTGAAATGGGTAAACTGCCATGACGGCGGGCCGCATGAGGCGAATTTCCTCAAGCTGGACTGCTCTAAGATAAAGTCGGCGTTGCACTGGCGGCCGGTCTGGCATATTGACACGGCGGTTGAGAGGATTATAGAGTGGACGCAGGCTTATTCTGAGGAACAGGACGTCAGAGTGGTGATGCAGCGTCAGATTGAAGCGTACGAAATGCAGGCGAAGGGAGAGCGGGATGAGCGGATTTAAACGGATAAACATAAAAGAAGCGCTGCAAAAAGGCCGGCGGGCAGTAAGGACGTGTGGTAATCCGGTTGAATGGGGCGTAGTGCTTGTCATTACCTTTTTTGCCGCGTTTACGATGTTTTATTCCGATTTTCAGGGGACCATGGACTTTGCATATCAGGTGACAAGGCAGATCTTTCACGGGGATTTTAGCGGAATCGGATATATAGCGTCGCACCCGTATGGAATGACAATGGCGGCGCTTTTGATTGCATGGATGATTCCGTTTTATCTGATGACTGCGATTGGCGGGGATGCGTTCTGGTACTTTGGCAGTCTTGCAGGCGCTGTGTGGAGTAAGCTGTTTTTGCTGGTGATGACGGCATTTCTCATAAAGGCGGTATATCGCATTGCGGCTTATTTGGAGGTGCGGCGGGAAAACAGGAAGTGGATTGCGCTGTTTATGCTGACGTCGGCATTTTATTTTTTCCCGGCAGTGGAGATTGGACAGTGTGATATTGTTGGTCTGACGTTTATGCTGTGGGGCATATATTATTATCTGAAGGAGGACACCAAAAGGTTTCTCCTGTTTTTTGCGGTTGCAATTCCCATGAAGTATCTTGCGCTGTTCATATTTGTTCCGCTTGTTTTGCTGCATCAGAAGAATCCGGCTAAGATTATTGCGGAGGGGGCTCTGGGGAGCAGTCTTTTCGGCGTTAATATCATTATACGGAAGTCGGTATTTGGAACCTTTCTGGGAGAGTTTACATCCGGCGCGATATCGGATATGGCGTCCACCGCGGCCGGCAGCAGTACAGCTGCAGAGGGCACCGTCGGACAGCTTGTGGTGGAGACAAATACCATAGAGAATTTCTTCGGGCCGTTTGTGGCAAACAGCTCGGTTTTCGTTACGGCATTTTTACTGATTTGTATCCTGGCGTATGCCGTGAAAAAGGACTGGAAGGCCTGGGCGGCTTATATCCCGGCGCTCGTATATGCCTGCTTTCTGGTCTTAACGCCCACAAACATTTATTGGACGATTTTGCTGCTTCCGTTTATGACCATAATGACGTTTCACAATGAATATCAGCTTCGGCTGTCTATGCTTTTGGAGACAATCGCGGGATGGGCAGTGGTCTTTGTCTCGATTTTCAGGACCTCCTGGGTGGTCGGGGGAGAAAAGACCTTTGAGTATCTTTTCCTGAGAGGGATAGCAGGGGGCGCGGACGTCAGGACGTTTCTGGGGAGCGAGCATGAGTTCACGGGACTGCTGCCCTATGCCAATTCCGCGTATATTGCGTGTGTGATCGGCCTGCTGCTGATAAATCTGCCGTGCTTTGTCAAAAAGCCGGCAGGAGAGGCGGGGGCTGCGTTTGACCGGTGGGTGATTTGGCTTCGAACCGGCCTGCTGTTTGTGTGGGTAATATTTTTGGTGTGGCTGTTCCTGATACGGTAGAAAACATAGATGTTGGATGAGGAGAAAATCGATGAAAGTGTGTATTGGCGTTTTGATTTTGATTTTGGCCCTGGCTGCTGTTGCGGCGGTGATATACAGATTTTGTGGAAAAAGAGAAAAGCAGAGACTACAGGATTTATATATATTTATTTTTTATGCCGTCATTTTATATGGCGTTATGTCATTTACGAAAATGGCGTTAGGAGAAGCAAAAAAGAATCTTTTTAACAGCTTTTATGATATGGAGGTGGCTACATGCATTCATTATGGCGGGCCTATGCTGGCAATGACAGCCGTTATGGCGTTCCTGCATGGCAGACTTTTGAAAAACGAATTTGTGGATCGTTTCGTGATGTTGTTTAATTCAATGTTTTGGTTTGCTGCTATGGCAGTGTTTTCGGTCTTGGGAGAAGTAAGCAACAGGTGTATTGTCATCAGTATGACAGCAGCAGCGCTTATCAGCCTGCTTGTCAATATATTTTATAAGGGGAAGATTGAATACTGTTGCAGGCAGAAGGTAAAAGAAAGACTACTTTACATTCTGCCTGTAGTTATGTTGTGGGTGGTGACCGTTTTTATATTTGAACCTAATCAGCTGCTTTTGAATAATTTGGGAGAATTTGAATTATTGCCATATACAGTTTTTTTTGTAATTACGGTTTCGGCAGCCCTGTTGATTACTTGTATATATACGCTTGTCAGCTTATATGTGCTGTCGGACAGGCAGTTAAAGCTGTTTGGCGCGCTTTTATTTGGCGGTGTATTTGCAGGATATATACAGGCTAATTTTATGAACGGTGAAATGAAAAACATGGATGGAACAGCTCAGGACTGGGACTTAGGCGTCAAGATGATAAATGGTGTAGTCTGGTGCATTATTATGCTGGTTTCTGTATTTATAAATTTGTTGAGTAATAATAAAAAGATTAAAAAGGTATGTCCCCTTATATGCATATATTTATGCCTGACGCAGGCTGTATCCCTGACCTATATGATAGTTTCTTTTGACTTTCCGGACAGGGAAAAGGAGGTTTTGATTACAAAGGACCATGCGCTTGAACTGAACAGCAGGAATAATGTAATTGTGTTTGTGCTTGATTGGTTTGATCAGCAGATTATGGACGAACTACGAAGTGAGGATTCTGAGATTGACACAAATCTAGCTGATTTTAGCTGTTATCACAATACATCCAGCTGCTATGCTTTCACAGGACAGTCGGTTCCATATATGCTTACGCATATTGAATGGGAGAACGGGATGAGCGACGAGGAGTATGCTGAATATGCATATCAAAATGGCACGTTATTGCAGGATATAAAAGCGCAGGGATACAGTATAGGTGTATATACAGAGAACTATTTGGTCACAAAGCCAGCCAAAGAGCTGTTGATTAATTATTCGGAGAGAGTCGATATAAAGCTTAAATATGTAAAAACGATAGCCACGATGTCCAGAACATCAAAATATAAAATGGCTCCGTTTATAGTCAAGGAAAAGTTTAATTATACGACATCAGACATATGGCAGATTGCAATTATTAACAACAATGTGTGGCCGCAGAACGATGACATTGCATTCTATGAGATGCTGGGGAATGGGTTGTCTGTCGCTAAAGAGGATACCTATAGTGGGGCGTTCAGATTTTACCATTTAAAGGGGGCGCATCCGCCTTTTGATATGGATGACGCGTTTAACCGAGTGACGGACGATATTTGGAAGGTACACGATGGGAACCAGCTTTCCCAATCAAGAGGAGTTTTGAAAATTGTGTTCGAGTATATTCAAAATATGAAGAATCTTGGCATATATGAGGACGCTACAATTATCATAACGGCGGATCACGGGCAGAATTTACATATAGGTGAAAAGAGTGATAACCCGGAAGAGTTTGATTTAACTTCCAGCCCGATATTGTATGTAAAGCTTCCAAATGAGCATAATGATCAGGTGAGGTATTCGAATGCGCCAGTGTCGCACACGGAGTTTGCGGCGTCGGTGATTAGCGTCATGGGTGGTAATGTGAGCCTGTACGGAAGAACGTTTGCCCAGATACCGGAAGACGAGAGCAGGGAACGAGGATTTGTGTTTGCTGATGGTACTGGAAAAATAATAGCAAAATATCGCATATCAGGGGATGTAAATGATATATCCTCATGGCACAAGGAAGAATGATATATGCAGGATACAGCACCGCTTCTCAGCGGTGCTGTTTAATGTGCGGTGCGGTTTTACCTAAATAAAGCAACATTGCTCCTTGTGGTACATTTATGTTTGTGGTATAATGTTACCAGACATTATATTTGCCCGAACAGGCATGAAATTGACGTGATTGCGGCAACATAATATTTCCAGATATTATCAAGGCGTTCGGTTCAGGCGCGGAACAGGAGTACGGCAGGATGGAGACAAAAGATATGGCGAACGGTATGACAGCGATTACGCGACGGATGCTTATACAGGCAGCCTCCGGACAGATGACTGTCGATGAGGCCGTTGCGTTTCTGGAAAAGGAAGCAAGGCCGCGTACATTGCGGGAGAAGCTTGAGCTGTATGCCCGCGGATGTGATTTAAAGGCGGCTTTGGTGAGCGGGCTGGCAGGGAATCATCCGGATATGAGCAGGGACTTTTTTGAGAAAAGAGTAGACGGCTGGCTGAATAATCCCGCGCATCAGATGTTGGATAGTGCGGAGGGGCGACAAACAAATACAAATAAAAAAGGGACTTCCTCAATCCTTAAAAGGCTATGACAGTATCGGTTATAGTCTTTTTTCATGCGGTAATTACCGTATGAAATGAAC
>CATLGV010000010.1 GCA_949948735.1 uncultured Lachnospiraceae bacterium
GGGTAAGGCCCCTTGAAGACTACGAGGTAGATAGGGCATGGGTGTAAGTGCAGCAATGTACTGAGCTGAATGCTACTAATAGGCCGAGGGCTTATCCTGAGAAGGCAGGGAAAGGCGGAAGCCATAGAGAAGGAAGCTGAAAGCGTCAAAGAGTGAAGGACGGATGGAATATCGATAAGAGAGCATTCTGTGTTCGGTTTTGAGGGAATACGCCTCAGAAAAAGAGTAAAGCCAAGACAATATTTTCCTCGATAGCTCAATGGTAGAGCACTCGGCTGTTAACCGAGTTGTTGTAGGTTCGAGCCCTACTCGGGGAGCTTGAAGTAAAAGTCATTAAAATGCAGATAACAGCATATAATGAAGCATGGCGACTTAGCCAAGTGGTAAGGCGTGGGACTGCAACTCCCTGATCATCGGTTCAAATCCGTTAGTCGCCTTTAAAAGGCCTTAGGACAAATATCCTAAGGCCTTTATTTTGTTTGCGCACATAGAACCAATCAATCCGGTACGCCTCTTTGCTTCCGAAAATGGCTGGGAGAAACACCATACTGCGCCTTGAAGGAGCGGGAAAAATTAAAGGCGTTTTCATATCCTACGCTGGCAGCAATCTGCTGTATGGTCAGCGTCTCATCTTTCAAAAGCTCCAGCGCGTGTTCCATACGCAGCATCAGCAGGTATTGCTGAAAAGGCATATGAAAGGCTTTGTGAAAGGCCTTGCTCAGATAGGAATAGCTCATAAAAAACCGGTCGGCAAGCATGGAAAGTGTAAGATTTTCCATATAATGCGTATCCACATAGCTTCGCACCATTTCCATAGAACCGGGATTGTCGGGCTGCGATGCTCTTTTCTCCGCAAACTCCAGCAGACGTTTGCAGAAATAGTCTTCCAGGGCCGCCATTTGCGGAAAATCGGAAAGGGGAGGGACGGCGTATCCCTGCTCCGGCCATCCGTGATCCGATCTGGCAGCTTCCAGAACGTTGTGAAAATATTGATAGAAGCGAAGTAAAGCCGGCAGAGAAAGCTTTCGAAGCTCTCGCAGGAAGGCCGAACGCTGCGCCTGATTGGATACCAGGGAAGGCGTTTTCAGGGCGCTTGCCATAAAGTGCTTCAGGCGGGGAGAAAAATCCCCCTTTCCTGTGGCGTCTGCCTCTGTAAAAAGCAAGCCGTACCCATGAAAAAGACGGAGGCACAGAAGCTCATGCGCTCGTCGGAACTGTTGTGCGATACAGGAGACAGGCATCGCTTCGGTAAGGCTTGCAGCCGCCGGACTGCGGCAGGAGCTGATGTGGGTGGCAAGAAAAGCCGACAGGGTATTTTGGGTACCGGCAGCGCACAGGATTCCGATTCGGCTGTCAGAGAGTATGCCGGCCAGAATCTGTTCCGAAAAATCATAGAAGAGATTGATTTGGTGAATCAGAAATTCATAGGACTTTGGCTCCGGGAAGGTGAGAACCGCAACGCAGCAGGCGTCTCCGATTCCGGACCTGTCCAGGGCGCTGAGCAGGGATTGGGAGGCGGCGGCATCTGAGGGCAGCACGGAAAGCTCTCTGAAGATGTCCGCAGAGAGCTGAAAAAGCGGTTTCCGGAGCCGGTCAGGATTTCTGGCAGGACCGTTCAGGGCTTCGATGACAGAAGCAAGCGTCTTTGTCAAATCTTCCAGCAAAATTGGCTTGAGAAGATAGTCTGCCGCCCCGTGCTGAAAAGCGCCCCGGACATAGTCAAAATCGTCATAACCGCTCAGAACAATAAACTGTGCGGGATGCAGCTTGCGGCTCAGGGCATGGATTAGGGAAATTCCGTCCATGCCCTCCATTTTTATGTCTGTGAATATGATTTGCGGCTTATAGGTTTGACAGAGTAAGAGGGCTTCCTCCCCGGAAAGGCAGGTGCGAATCTCACAGATGTCCGGTACGGCAAGCAGGAGAAGCTGGGCCTTCAGTCCTTCACAGATATAGTATTCATCATCAACAATCAAGATTTTATACATACAAATCCTCCAGGCAATGTTTTTGGCTTTCGTGCTATGTGTCCTGTTCGCTCCGGCTCTTGCAGGGGGCAGAATCCGTTTCGGGCGCTGCAAAGGAAGGGGCCTCAAGGGGAATGAGAATCGTGACGGTGGTTCCCTGATGCGCTGTGCTGCGGATGATTAGCCGCGCCTTATCCTGATAGAACAGCTTCAGACGCTGGCTGATATTTTTCAATCCGATGAAGGTGCCCTTTGCGGAAGAAGGCAGCGCGGCTTTGGCAGAGCCGTTCACGCATGCTTTGACTTCCTGCAGGCGTTGGGGCTCCATTCCGTCTCCGTCGTCCTCAATATCGATTGTGATACAGCGTTCCGTTTGCCGTATGCGGATATGGATATGGAGGCTGGCGTCGGGCAGCAGCCCGTGCAGAATGGCATTTTCCAGCACCGGCTGGAACAGAAACTTAATGATGCGCAGCTGCTTAAGCTCGTCAGGCGCTTCGACGGACAGATGCAGGCGGCCGGAATAACGGATATTATATACGCTGATCAGCGAGGCGGCATTGTGCAGCTCCGTTTCGATACTGGCATAGAGGCTGTCCGTCCTGAGGGTATAACGGAGCAGCTGCCCAAAGGAGGCAATAGAATCCGCAAGGGTGTTCTGTCCGTTCTGCGCCGCATAGCCGGAAAAGACGTTGAGTGTGTTATAGACAAAGTGCGGATTGATCTGGTACTGCAGCGCCATAAGCTGCGCCTGCATCTGAGCCGTTTCACGGCGCACATTCTCCGAGATCAGCGAAGCAATCTTATCCAGCAGGAGATTGTAATGGCGGGCAATCAACCCAATCTCATCGTTACGGATTTCGGGGATTCGCTCCCGGAAGCCATGGGCGATAACAGCGTCCATCAGGTTCAGATCCTGGTGCAGCCGCTTAAAGGTATGGCGGGTGAAGAGGGCGAGGACGCCAAATTGCAGCAGGGCAAATACAGCCAGCGCCAGAGAAAGGCGGAGGGCCGGAAGGACATAGGCGGACTGCGGCAGCGGATGCGTATTGACAACCGTGATATCGAAGTTTTCCATTGTGCAGGCCGTGTACTGCCTGCCGTCTACTGCAAGGCTGGATGCAGCTCCCGGAAGGGGCTGCGCATCCCAATCGGCGGCGGGGAAGGAGCCATATCCCTTCTGCGAGGAATGAAACCATACATAATAATCCTTTTCCTGGGCTGCAGGCCGGCTGGAAAGGACGGAGAAGACCTTTTGCGGAGAGCATTCAAAGAGGAGATAGCCAATGCAGTCTCCGGGCGTGGTACTGTCGATTCGGCAGAGGGTTATGATGATTTCCGTTCCGGCGGAACCGGAGGCATATCCGCAGACGGAGCGGAAAGCGGCGGTTTCTTCTTTGTCCAGATAGTACAGCGCCTGAAAAACATTGGAATCCCTGAAATCCTGAAAAAAAGAAAGGCCGGCCAGGCGATCGGCCTGCCAAAAATAATTTCCCTCCGCGTCAAGCCGGGCGGGGACATAAATGTTGGCAGCCTGAATGCCCAGGTTATGGGAGCGCAGAGAGTATTTTATGGAGGTAATCGCCTTGCCAAGCAGCTGCTCCGTCCAGATGGGATACCGGTTGTAGGTGAGCCCGACACGGTGCAGGCGGGAAAGATAGACATACAGCGGGTCGCTGTATGCCAGATCCAGCTGCAGCTGCCGGATGGAGGCAAGCGCTGCGTCTGCACTTCTGGCGGCCTGCTCGGTGACACGAAGCTGCTCCTGAACGATTCTGCCATAGGATTCGTCCGCCTGTCTGCGATACAGATAGAAAGAGAAGAGCAGGCTGGGTATCGTAAGACAGACAAGTGAGATCATACAGATCTTCCCTGCAATACTTCTGCTGAAATATTTCTTCATCGCAGACTCCTTTCTTCCGCCGAAATGCCAGACCGGCCGCGGGCATGTTGAACTCTGGCTGCCGGGACTTTACGCTGTGAGAATCCCCAAGGGATGCGGATATCATACTATAGTATTGCCTGCCTATCAAGGTGTAAGTCACCCTTTTAACCGTAAAAGGGGCAAAACGGACAAAGTATGATAGGGAATGGCAAACCGGGATATGTAGACTCGCAGACCGGAATGCTATAATTGCATTATCCAAAGGAGGAAAGGAAGTGAAATGATGTGAAGAACAAAAAGGAGAATCTGGCAGGGCTTTTGTTTATTTTGCCGGCCATGCTTCCGCTGTTGGTATTCTGGATCTTGCCCGTAGTTTTTTCGGGCGCGCTCAGCTTTACGGACTGGGATATGATGTCCGAGAAGATTCGGTTTATGGGGCTGAAGAATTACACCAGCCTGCTGCGGGATCCGAATTTCGGAAGGGTTCTGAAGAATACGCTGATTTTCGCGGTAGGGAGTACGATTCCGACCATATTTTTAGGAATGCTGATTGCCCTGGTGATGAACGGAGCCCGTAAGGGAACGGGGATTTACCGCACGATTATCTTTGCGCCTTATATTACGCCGATGGTGGCCATTAGCGTGGTGTGGTCGTGGATCTTCGAGCCGCGGGTGGGGATTCTTAATTTTATCATGCGGCTTGCAGGTCTGCCGGAATCCCAGTGGCTGCAGAGCAGCCGGTCGGCGATGGTAAGCGTATTGATTGTGACGATTTGGAAATCTCTGGGCTGGACGATGATCTTCTATATGGAGGCAATCAGAAAAGTGCCGCAGAATCTTCTGGAATCGGCGGCGATAGACGGAGCAGGCGGATTTTGGCGGTTCGTAAAGATTACGCTGCCGATGATCTCGCCGACCACCTTTTTCCTGGTTATCATGTCCACCATCAGTTCGCTGCAGGCCTACGACCAGATTCAGGTGCTGACGCAGGGCGGACCGGCCGGCGCTACGCGAACCCTGCTGTATTACTATTATCAGGAGGCTTTTCAGAATTTTAATACGGGCAAAGCGTCTGCGGTGGCGGTCATTTTGGTGATAATCACAGTGATATTGTCTCTGGCCGAGACGCGGATTTCAAGGAAAATGGTTTTTTATAATTAGGGGGGCGCATATGAGACGAAAAAAAGGAATGAGTAGTCTGCTGATACATCTTGGACTTGCGCTGATAAGCTTTGTGCTGGCATTCCCTTTTTTGTGGATGTTCACCAATTCCATTAAGACAAAGGCGGAGATTTGGGCAGTGCCGCCCAGGGTGCTGCCGGATGTGGCGCAGTGGCATAATTATGCGGATGCTTTGGCCGACGGTACCTTTTTGAGGTATATGTGGAACAGTGCCTATACGGCAGTCATCATCACGGTAATCATGCTGTTTAATTCGGCAATGTTTGCTTACGCGTTGACAAATATTCGTTTCAAGGGAAAGGCGATTCTGGTGTCGCTGATTATGGTGACTTATATCATGCCGGCTACGACGACGTATGTTCCGTCTTACGTGATTCTGTCGAGGATGGGATTGATGAACACGCATTCGGGATATATTATATCCAGCTGTGCGAGTATATTTAATATTTTTTTCCTGCGCACCACCTTTTCCCAGATTACACCGGGAATCGTGGAGGCGGCACGGATTGACGGCGCGGGGCACTGGAAGATTCTGTGGCGGGTGCTGGCGCCTATGTCCAGACCGGCCTTTATGACACTGGGACTGCTCTCTTTTCTTGGATGTTATAACAGCTATCTGTGGCCGTCTCTGCTGCTGCGCAAAAAGGAAAAGTATCTGGTAAGTATGGGGCTGCAGGCTTTTTTTACCGCGGAGGGGGCGTATGGATTGAAATGGGGTACGATCATGGCGGCATGCTGTGTTATCGTGTTTCCCCTGCTGCTTTTGTTCCTTTTCGGGCAGCGTTGGATTCTAAACGGAATCACCAGCGATTCGGCGGTAAAAGAGTAAAAAAATACATGTTTTAGCGGCCGCCCGACGGCGGCGGAAATGGAGGTAAAAATGAAAAAGAGAAATGCGGCAACCTTGTTCATGGCGTTGATGATGGTCACAGCATTGACTGCCTGCGGGAAAAACGGGAAGGACAAGGTACCTTCCGGCTCGGACACACCAAAACAGACAGAAAACGAGGCAGTGCAGGAACAAGCCTCGGCCAAAAAGGCTGTGGAGATTGATTTCTGGTACGGCTTTGGCGGGAAACAGGCGGAAATTCTGGAGGAGGTTATCGCTGATTTCAATGCCAGTCAGGACGAGGTAGTCGTTACGGGAGTCTCCCACTCCAGCTATAACGAGACCAATCAGATGCTGCAGGCGGCGATTGCGTCCGGAGATGTGCCGGCATGTTATCTGTCAGACCCGGTTGCAACCGCAAGATTTGCGGAAAGAGGGCTGCTCCAATACCTGGATGATTATATTGCGGCGGATGCGGCGTTTGATAAAGAAGATATTATCGACGTTTTCCTGGATTACTGCAGGGATGAAGAAGGACGCGTCTACAGCCTTCCCGTATGGGGGAGTACGCAGGTGATTTATTACAGGAAGGATATGTTTGAGGAAGCAGGGCTGGATCCGGATGAAGTGTTTGCCACCTGGCAGAATGTGGCGGAGGCTGCCCGCAAGCTGCAGGAGCATTATAAGGACGTGCCGGGCTTCTACGGATTTGAGCCCATGTATGGGGCCGACTGCCTGAATGAAATGGCCTATAGCAACGGGGCTGCCGTTCTGAGCGACGACAGGCGGACAGTCACGTTTGACAGCGAGGCTTACGTGGGGGCCCTGGAGGCCGCAAGAGTATGGATCAATGAAGAAAAAATCATGGGAATCCATTTCGGAGGAGACGGCTGGGAATACTGGTACAAGACCATTGATGATGTAATGCAGGGCAGAGCCGGAGGCTATCTGGGCTCCAGCGGAGACCAGGGCGATTTGGACTTCACGATCATTGCGGCACATGTGCAGCCGGGTTTTGGCGACCACGCACCGGCGCCTTATGCAGACGCGCATACGGCGGGCATTGTGGAAAAAGCGCCGGAGGAGCAGAAGCAGGCGGCATTTAAATGGCTTACTTATCTGAATAAAACCGGTGGCATGAAATATGCCATGGCGACAGGATATGTACCGGTAAGACGTTCGGTGAGGGATAACGAGGAATACAAAGCCTTTTTGGAGAAGAACCCGCAGGCGTTGATTCCGTTGGAACAGGCGGAGATCAGCAGGAAGCAGTGGCAGGATCCTACGGGCGGAAAGATTTCCGATGCTTTAGCGGATGCCTGTGACCTGATTGAAATCGAGAATGTACCGGCAAGGGAAGCGCTGGACGAAGCGGCAGCGATTGCGCAGCAGGCTCTGGATGAATATTGGGCGGAGCAGGAGAAGTAGAAAAGGTGAAGGAAAGTAAAGGGAACGCCGGCGTCATGGCAGGAGGCAGGAATCGATTGAACAGAAGGGAGCTGCTGTTAGGAGCCGTATGCTGGATTACTTATTTTTCAATTTATCTGGGCCGATTAAATTTTTCCGCCGGCATGAGTGAGATGCTGCGGACGGGATTGTGGGAAAAAGGGCAGCTGGGCAGTGTGGCGGCTGCCTTTTACCTGGCCTACGGAATCGGACAGTATCCCAGCGGGCTTCTTGGCGACAGAATCCCGGCCAGATGGATGGTCGGAGCAGGGCTGCTTGGAAGCGCGCTTGTCAATATTTTTTTCCCGGCGGCGGGGACGGTATCCGGGATGCGGGGGATGTGGTTTGTAAACGGGCTGCTGCAGGCAATGATCTGGCCGCCCATGGTGCGCCTGGTGACAAGCCTGGTCCATCCCGGCTGTTCCGTCAGGATTATCCTGATGCTCTCCTTCAGCAGCCCGGCAGGGATGCTGTGCACTTATCTGGCCAATGCGGCCATTTTGCGGGTGGGAAGCTGGGAATGGTGTTTCCTTCTGGCGGGTATCTGGTTAGCGGGAGCGGCCGTCCTGTGGCTTATTTCGACAGCCGCGGTGGAACGGGACGCAGCGCCGCGGGAGAACGTGCCGCGGCAGCGGGATGCGTTACATAAGCGGGAAAAGACGGCGGTGGTTTCCTTCGGGCTGTTATGTCTGACGATGGCAGCCTTTATCCATGGGATCCTGAAGGACGGTCTGACGACCTGGATTCCCACATATCTGACAGAGAAGTTCGCCATTGAGCCATCCTTTTCGGTCCTGCTTACTATGGTGCTGCCCGTAGTCAATCTGTGCGGCATTCCAGTCGCGCAGACGGCGAACAGGCGTCTTTTTCAAAATGAGGCGGTGGTAGGAGCCCTGTGCTATTTGCTGTCATTGGCCGGCTTTTTGTGCATGCTTGGCGGAGGCGGGAGCTCTCTGTATGGTACGGTGGCTCTTTTTGCCCTGGCGACCAGCCTGATGGTGGCGGTCAACACCGTATTGGTCAGCCTGCTGCCGCTGCATTTCGGAAAAGAGGGGCGGGTCGCCACGGTGTCGGGTATGATGAATGCCGTAACCTATCTGGGCAGCGCGGCCGCCAGCGTCCTGTTCGGGTATACGACGGAATACGCCGGGTGGACGGATACGCAGCTTGTATGGTGCGCCTGTGCGGCCGCCGGAGGATTTTGCTGCATCGGGGCAATCAGGAGCTGGAAACGGAACAGAAAAGATATTTACGGAGAAGGTTAAAAATTGGTGTGTACGGAAAGGAGAAGATGCAATGAAGACCACATTAGAATATTATGATATTTTTCCCAAGGTGCTGAGCACGGAATCCGAATCTATGGTGACGATTCGGGCGCTGGGGGCGCATGTGGCGTTTGCGGGCGCCGAAAAATACCGGATAAGGCTGACGCCCATGAACGATACATGGATGAATTTGCAAGAGCGCGATTGTCAGACGATCGATGCGGCTTACGAGGACGGTGCATTGCATTTTTTCTGTCATCCGACCAGTGAGCAGCAGTATGCGGTGCTTTTACAGAAACAGAAAGGAGAGATCTGGGTACAGTGCTGTGAATTGCGGATTTACGCGCTGCGCCCGGATTTTTTCAGGCTGCGTCCGTTCCGCGGCGATATGCACTGCCATACCTGCCGGTCTGACGGGGCGGAGGCGCCGGCCATTGTGGCGGCCAATTACAGGAAGGCGGGATTTGATTTCCTGTCGGTTACGGATCACGGACAGTATGCTCCGTCGCTGGAAGCGATACGGGCCTATGAAGCGATTCCCATGAGCTTCCGGTTATTTTGCGGGGAAGAGGTGCATCCGCCGGGAATCAACAGCCATACCATTCACTTCGGAGGGGATTACAGTGTCAACGACCTTTTCAGGAAGAAGCCGGAGCAGTACGAGCGGGAGGTGGATATCATCGAACAGGACCTGCACGTTCCGCCGCAGGTCAATGCCAGGGAGTGTGCGTCCCTGATATGGGTATACCAGAAGATACGGGAGGCCGGCGGCATGTCGGTTATGGCGCATCCCTGCTGGATTCAGGGGGAGGCGTATCATATTTCCAGGGCGATGTACGAATACCTGATAAGGACGCAGCCCTTCGACGCGCTGGAGCTTACCTGCGGACAGTCTTTGGCGGAAAATCAGCTTCAAATCAGCCTGTGGCAGCAGATGCGGGAGGAAGGACATGCCGCGCCGGTTGTAGGCAGCAGCGATTCCCATGGAACGGTCAACTCGCAGTGGTTTGGCCTGTCGAAGATGATCGTATTGGCGGAAAAGTGTGAGAAAGACGCCATTATTGCCGCAGTCAAAGCACGAAGGACGGTAGTGCTGGAGCAGTATCACGGAGAGGAATATCCCAGAGTGTACGGTGAAAACCGCGCGCTGGAATTCGTGCTGTTTCTGCTTGCCGAATATATGCCGCTGCATGACGAATTGTGCTATGAGGAGGGCCGTTTGATGAAAGAATACGTCTGCGGAGACAGGGCGGCAGGAGCGTTGCTGCGGCAGCTTGGACGACGCACGGAGGCGCTGTCGGAGAAATATTGGGCGCAGCCCTGAAGTCCTGCCGGCGCGCCCGTAAACAGCCGTTATTTGTGAAAAGTAAATAGTTTTTGCAGTGAAAAATGACGAAGATTGACAAAAAGGAAATAAATGCATAAAACCCCTTGCAAATTTGACAAAAGCAATTATAATTTAGATACAATTAAAATGTTTTAGCTTTAATAAAAATAAATGAATGCCAAGGGAGGGAACAGGGTGAGCACGCAACTAAAATATAACGAGCCATGGATTTTGCAGCGGGCAGATCCTTTTATATGCAGGCATAACGGCAAATACTATTTTACTGCGTCCGTACCCGCGTATGACAGAATCATACTCCGAAGCGCGGATACGCTGGCAGGGATTGCGGACGCGGAAGAAGTGACGATTTGGAAGATGCATGCGTCGGGAATTATGAGCGCGCATATATGGGCGCCGGAGCTGCACTGTCTGAACGGGAAATGGTATATATATTTCGCGGGAGGAGAGAAGGAGAACATCTGGAATATCCGTCCGTATGTGCTGGAATGCGCGGACGAAGATCCGATGACGGGTACCTGGAAGGAGCTGGGAATGCTGCAGTGTGCGGATGGGGACGAGTTTTCGTTCAGAGCGTTTTCGCTTGACGCCACGGTATTTGAGAATCAGGGGAAGCAGTATTGCGTATGGGCGGAAAAGGTTGGCGTCGGAAGGCAGATTTCCAATCTTTATATTGCGGAGCTGGAGACCCCCAATAAGCTCAGGACCGTGCAGGTATTACTGACGACGCCGGACTATGACTGGGAACGCGTCGGATTTTGGGTGAATGAAGGTCCTGCGGTCATAAAGAGAAACGGCAGGATATTCCTTACATACTCTGCCAGTGAGACAGGGGCGCCGTACTGCATGGGCATGCTGACGGCGGATGAGGGCTCGGATCTGCTCGATCCGCTTTCCTGGAGGAAGGAGCGGTATCCGGTGCTTCAGTCGGACGTCTTTTTGGAGATATACGGGCCGGGGCATAATTCCTTTACCGTTGACGAGGAGGGCAACGATATTCTCGTCTATCACGCGAGGAAGGAGAGCGTCATAGAGGGAGACCCGCTCTACAATCCGAACAGGCACACCATGCTGATGAAGGTAAAATGGGAGGACGGGCGGCCGGTATTCCGGTACCAGTAACAAATAAGACGATATGGACGACGGCGGTTTACGGACGGAGAAGGGAGCTTACACAGAGATGGCAAAATTATATATTAACGAATTGAATAAAAAGGGGCATATTAACGCGGAGATTTACGGGAACTTTTCGGAGCATCTGGGGAGATGCATTTACGAGGGGCTTTATGTAGGCGAGGACTCGGATATTCCGAATACGAACGGCATGAGAAACGATGTTGTGGCAGCGCTCAGGGAAATGAAGCTTCCGGTGCTTCGCTGGCCGGGCGGCTGCTTTGCGGACGAGTATCACTGGCGGGACGGAATCGGCCCGAAGGAGACAAGAAAGAAAATGGTCAACACGCACTGGGGCGGCGTTACCGAGGACAACAGCTTTGGTACGCATGAGTTTTTTGAGCTGTGCGGGCAAATCGGCTGTAAGACTTATATCAACGGCAATGTGGGAAGCGGAACGGTACAGGAGATGTCCGAGTGGGTGGAATACATGACCTTTGACGGCGTATCCCCGATGGCGGAGCTTCGAAAGAAAAACGGGCATGAGAAGGCATGGCAGGTTGATTATTTTGGCGTCGGCAACGAAAACTGGGGCTGCGGCGGCAACATGACGCCCGGCTATTACGCCAACCTGTACAGAAGGTATCAGACCTATGTGCGCAATTATGATTCCAAGAAGCCGATTTACAAAATCTGCTGCGGCGCGAATGTGGATGATACCTACTGGACGGAAGAGGTATTAAAGACCTGCTACGAGAATACGCCGAAGGATGGCAGTGCGCACGGCTTTATGGACGGGCTGTCCCTGCACTATTATGTGCATCCCGAGGGCTGGGAGAAGAAGGGCAGCGCCACGGAGTTTGACAGCAGGACATGGTACAAGACCCTGGCAAAGGCGCTTTATATCGAGACGCTGATCAACCACCACAGCACGATTATGGACCGATATGATCCGGATAAGAGAATCGGTTTGATTGTCGATGAGTGGGGTACATGGTTTACCTGCGAACCGGGAACCAACCCGGGCTTTTTGTATCAGCAGAGTACCATGCGTGACGCGCTTGTAGCAGGGCTGTCGCTGAATATTTTCAACAAGCACTGCGACCGTGTGAAGATGGCCAATATTGCGCAGCTGATAAACGTGTTACAGGCGGTGATTCTCACGGACGGTCCAAGGATGCTGCTTACGCCGACCTATCATGTATTTCATATGTATAAATACCATCAGGATTCGGATCTGGTGGAGAGCTATATTGAAGGAGAAAAGACCATCGGTGAGGAGAAGGAGTATATGGTTCCGAATCTTCAGGAGTCGGTATCCGTCGATAAGGAAGGCGTGATTACGATTACAATCAACAACCTTTCCGTTACGGACAGCGAGCAGATGGAGATTGCGTTTGCGGAGCGCACGCCGGCAGAGGTTACGGCGGCCATTCTTACCAACGAAATGCGCGCGTACAACACCTTCGAGAATCCGGATACGGTAAAGGAAGAGGCGTTTAACGATTTCCGGGTGACGGAGAAGGGCATTTGCTTTACGCTTCCGGCGTGCAGCGTTATTCAGTTCCGTGTAAAATAGCATAAATGAAAGAAGGTATCCGATGTCAGAGCAGACGACTTCCAAAAAGCACTGCCTGCAATGCCTTTTGCGGGAGATGGACCAGGAAGCTTATATGGAAAATCTGTACTCCTATATACGGCATTTAGATGATACGATTAAAGCAGATAAGGCGCTCTATGAGGAGCGCCTCGCTGTTTGTAAGGACTGTCACTATCTTGCCGACGGTATGTGCAGGGCCTGCGGCTGCTTTGTGGAGCTGCGGGCGGCAATCGCGAACAATTCATGTTCCTATGAAAAATGGTAGTTCCATTTTATAGCATTTGCATTACTCCTGTTATTGGTGTAAGATAAAAAGTAACAGTCCTGTGGCGGGACACAAAAGAAGCGGTTCAAAGGAGTATGAGATGCAGAGAAGAAAAGTACTTTTAAGAGTTATAACGCTGCTGACGGCGGCGTTTATTGTGACCATAACCGGTATGGGCGTGTTTATGGCGCTTTATATAAACGAAAAGAACGAGAACAATAAGCTCGAGGGGGAGCTTGCGGCGATGGCGGAGATTGTGCGGACGCAGGAGGCCGTCGAAGTGTTCAATACATATGAACCGCAGCCGGAGCAGCCGGATACGGCCCAGACGCAGGACGCGCCGGGGGCGGATCAGACGCTGCCGGAGCAGGACGCGCCGGATATGGGCGGCCCGGAGCAGATAGAGGAAGCCCTTAAGCAGAGGATGAAGGAGCTGGTGATGGGGGAGGACGGCAGCCCGCTTAGAATGCTGCGTTCCTTTTTCCCGGAGAATTTAATCTATTACGACGAGGAAGAATACGTATTTTCCCCGGTTCTGGACGCGGTGGCAAAGCACGCGCTGATTCCCGAGAACTTTGTGGAGACGGAGGACGGGGAGATGCAGTATGTGGAAAACGGCGCAGTCACTTCCCATAAAGGCATCGATGTGTCAAAATACCAGGGGGAAATCGACTGGCCGGCGGTAAAGGCGGACGGTGTTGAGTACGCGTTTATCCGGCTTGGGCTGCGGGGCTATGAATCCGGAAAGCTGGTGCTGGATGAGTTTTTCGAGCAGAACATCCGCGGCGCCAATGCATCCGGTGTGAAGGCCGGCGTGTATTTCTTTACGCAGGCGGTGACGGAGGAGGAAGCCAGGGAAGAGGCGGCCTTTGTGATTGAGAACCTTGCGGGCTATGAAGTGCCGTATCCTGTAGTCTTTGACGTGGAGATGATTGTGGGCGCAAACGGCAGGGCCAATAATCTGACAATGCAGGAGCGCACGGACATTACGATTGCCTTCTGCGAGGCGGTGAAGGCAGCGGGGTATACGCCGATGATATACGGGAATGTCAAGTGCTTTACCAGGCTGCTTGATATGACGCGGCTCGAGGACTATGAGAAGTGGTATGCCTTTTATGACAATTATATGTATATGCCGTATCTGGTAAGCTGCTGGCAGTATACCGAGAAAGGGCAGGTAGACGGCATCAAGGGAAACGTGGATATGAACATTTCGTATAAAACATGGTGAGGAGGGCGAATATGACGGAGGCTGTTCAAAGATTCCAGCAGATGATTGACGAGAGCGATAATATTGTATTTTTCGGGGGCGCCGGCGTATCGACGGAGAGCGGGATTCCGGACTTTCGAAGCGTGGACGGACTGTATCATCAGAAATATGATTATCCGCCGGAGACGATACTGAGTCATACCTTCTATGTTAAGCGGCCCGGCGAATTTTTCCGGTTTTACCGCGACAAGATGCTGTGCCTTGACGCAAAGCCCAACGCGGCGCACCTGGCTTTGGCAAAGCTGGAGCAGGCGGGGAAATTAAAGGCCGTTGTAACGCAGAATATAGACGGCCTACACCAGGCGGCCGGAAGCAGGAAGGTTCTGGAGCTGCACGGAAGCGTACTTCGCAATTACTGTGAGAAGTGCCGCCAGTCTTATCCGGTGCAGACAATCGTGGATTCCGCGGATATTCCGACCTGCTCCTGCGGCGGCCGGATAAAACCGGACGTCGTGCTGTATGAGGAGGGACTGGATCAGTGGACGCTGCAGGAGGCCGTACGGGTCATCAGCGAGGCGGATATGCTGATTATCGGGGGAACCTCGCTTGCGGTTTACCCTGCGGCAGGCCTGATTGATTATTATCAGGGGCAAAAGCTGGTGCTCATCAATAAGACGCCCACGCCAAGGGACAGTATGGCGAATCTGGTCTTAACGGGAAGCATCGGGGAGATCTTTTCCCAAATAAAGCTGTAAGCATCCGCATGGTATAAAGAAAGCATGCCCGTATGCGGCCGGGCTTTACCCTGCGGCAGCTTCCGCCGGATTTAAACGGCATAAAAGCGGGCGGACGGGGACTTTGGCGGAAAGGTTGTGAGAAGATGGACTTTATTTATGAGGTGGGCGATGTTGTGCGGCTGAAAAAGCAGCATCCCTGCGGCAGCTTTGAATGGGAGATCCTGCGTGTCGGAGCGGATTTCAGGCTCAAATGCGCCGGCTGCGGGCATCACGTCATGCTGCCGCGCCGCCAGGTGGAGAAGAGCACAAAGGCGTTAGTAAAGAAAAGCGCTGCGGAAAAAAACGGGGAAAAGCCGGCGGAAAATAATAAAAATGCTTGAAAAATAAGTTAAAATATGGTATCATAAATCCTCGTGATATATAAATCCTTGCTTCTTCTGCAGGAAGAGGCCAGAGACCAAAAGGAGGTAACAAAATGAACAAATATGAATTAGCCGTTGTTGTTAGCGCGAAGCTCGAAGATGACGAAAGAAACGCTACCATCGAAAGGGTAAAAGAGATCATCACGAAGCATGGCGGTACAATCACCAATGTGGATGAGTGGGGCAAGAAGAGGCTTGCTTATGAGATTCAGAAGATGAGAGAAGCCTTTTATTACTTTATTCAGTTTGATGGCGAGCCGACCGTTCCGGGTGAGATTGAGTCCAGAGTACGTCTCATGGAAAACGTTGTCAGGTATTTGTGCGTTAAACAGGACGAGAAATAAAATACGCTTCCGCAGTGCGGGACGTATAGTGGGAGAACTTATATGAATAAAGCAATTTTAATGGGACGTTTGACAAGAGACCCCGAGGTGCGGTACACACAGGGGGATAACCAGATGGCAATTGCAAGATATACACTTGCGGTAGACAGGAGATTTAACCGTAACGGTGATGAGAATACAGCGGATTTCATTCCGTGCGTTGCGTTTGGCAAGGCAGGAGAGTTTGCGGAGAGATATTTCCGCAAGGGAATCAAGATTGCTGTTACAGGCCGCATCCAGACAGGTAGCTATACCAATAAGGATGGTGTGAAAGTTTATACCACGGAAGTTGTTGTTGAGGAACAGGAGTTTGCCGAGAGCAAGAACAGCAGCAGTGCAGGCGCCGAGGGGGGCTTCGGCGGCGGCAGCAGCCAGTCGGCTGCACCGATGGCGGCAGGAGATGGCTTTATGAATATTCCTGACGGGATTGATGAGGAGCTGCCGTTTAACTGAGAACCTGTTTGAGTTTAAGATTTTTAAGAATAGGAGGCTTTATCATGGCTTTTAATAAAACTGAAAAAGCTGACGCTCCGATGAAGAGACGCGGCGGCATTCGTAGAAGAAAAAAGGTTTGCGTATTTTGCGGTAAGGACAATGTGATTGACTACAAGGACACAGCGAAGCTGAAGAGATACGTGTCAGAGAGAGGTAAGATCCTTCCCAGAAGGATTACCGGAAACTGTGCGAAGCACCAGAGAGCGCTCACAGTAGCGATCAAGCGTGCGCGTCATGTTGCGCTGATGCCGTACACAATCGATTAAGGGTATTGTAAAGCAGTCCGGCTATCCTGAAAGGATGGCCGGACTTTTTTGTGCTGCCCGGTTTTTTATGTATCGAAATGCAAAATCCAACAGCTTATCATAAGAATAGACAAAATATGCTATGGAACTTTGCAAAAATTAGTGGTATACTAAATGTGGCTGTTCGGAATCTTTTGTCTGAACGGCTGCATGAGAGGTATATACATGAAGCAAAAATTAAAAATAAAGGGCCGTTTGAGGACATATCTGCAGGCGACCTTAATATTAGGCGTGATACTGGCAGCTGTCAACGCAGCGATTTATTTTATAGATATCCGGGCGGGGCTTGTGCTCACGGCGTTTTTGGCGGTTTATCTGCTGGTAACATGTATTCTGCGTTATCAGAATAAGTCCGTTATGATGAACGAGCTTGTCAGCTTTGCGACACAGTACGGACAGATACAGCGGAAGCTTTTAAGAGATCTGGAGCTTCCACATGTACTGATGGATGAGAATGGGAAGATTATATGGACGAATGCCGCGTTTGAGCAGGTGATACATAAGGAAAAGGGCTATCGCAAGTCCATTACGTCTGTTTTTCCGACGATTACCAGGGACAAGCTTGAGTTTGAAGAGCACACGGAGCTGGCGCTGGAGCTGGACGAGTCCCAGTACCTGTTTAAGATGAAGAAGATTTCCGTACAGGATGTGCTGGATAAGAGCGAGATGCTGGAGAGCAGCGGCGGGGACGCGTTTCTGATTGCCGGCTATCTGTTTGACGAGACGGCTTTGAAGGTGGCTCTGAATGAGATTGACGCACAGAGTCTGGCGGTCGGCATGATTTACATTGACAATTATGACGAGGCGCTGGAAAGCGTCGAGGAGGTCCGCCGCTCTCTGCTGATAGCGCTGATTGACAGAAAGATTAACAAATATATCGCATCGCTTGACGGTATTGTCCGCAAGACCGAGAAGGACAAGTATCTGATTGTCCTGCGCAAGAAAGCGGTGCTGGCTTTAAAGGAAACGCGCTTTGATTTGCTCGAGGAGGTCAAGACCGTCAATATCGGAAACGAGATGGCGGTAACGATCAGCATCGGTGTGGGGCTGGATGCGCCCACGTATATCCAGTGCTCGGAGTTTGCCAGGACGGCGATCGACCTGGCGCTTGGGCGGGGCGGGGACCAGGCGGTTGTAAAGACGCCGGATTCCATCGTTTACTATGGCGGGAAGAGCCAGCAGGTCGAGAAGAACACCCGCGTGAAAGCGCGTGTGAAGGCGAATGCGCTGCAGGAGATTATCACGAGCAAGGACAGGGTGCTGATTATGGGACACCGCCTTGCGGATGCGGACGCGTTTGGCTCCGCGGTGGGAATCAGCTGTATTGTGCGGGCGCTTGACAGAGAACCGCATATTGTCATTAATAATGTCACAAGCTCTGTAAAGCCCCTGGTAGAGCTTTTTAAGGACAGGGGCACTTATGAAGAGGATTTTATCATAGGCAGCACAGAAGCGCTCGAAATGGCGGGCAGCAATACGGTGCTTGTTGTTGTGGATGTAAATAAACCCAGCCTTACGGAATGCCCTGAGCTGATCAAGGGCTGCAAGACGGTCGTGGTGCTGGACCACCACAGGCAGGGCGTGGAGGTAATTGAAAACGCGACGCTTTCCTATGTGGAGCCGTATGCGTCGAGTGCATGCGAGATGGTCGCGGAGATTTTGCAGTACATTGCAGGCGGCGTGAAGGTGCGCAGCAATGAGGCGGATTGCATGTATTCGGGCATTGTGATTGATACCAACAACTTTACGGCCAAGACAGGCGTCAGAACCTTTGAAGCGGCGGCGTTTCTGCGGCGCTGCGGCGCGGATGTGACGCGCGTGCGGAAAATGTTCCGCGACGGCGCGGGCGAGTACAAGGCAAAGGCGGAGGCTGTGCGGAATGCGGAGATATTCCGAAACGCTTACGCAGTGGGCATATGTCCCGCGCAGGGACTGGAGAGCCCTACGGAAATCGGCGCGCAGGCGGCCAATGAGCTGCTGGATATCAGCGGTATCAAGGCCAGCTTTGTCGTGACGGAGTATAACGGGAAGATGTATATATCCGCCCGGTCCATCGACGAGGTAAATGTACAGATTATCATGGAGCGCCTTGGCGGCGGCGGACATATGAATATGGCCGGCGCACAGATGCAGGATGTGTCCGCGGAGGATGTAATTACGATTATTAAGACAACCATTAACGAGATGCTGGAGGAAGGTGCAATATAATGAAAATTATTTTACTGGAGGACGTAAAGTCCGTAGGAAAAAAGGGGGAGCTGGTGGAGCTTAAGGACGGCTACGCCAAGAACTTTATTATCCCCAAAAAGCTCGGCATAGAGGCGACGAATGCCAATATGAACGACCTGAAGTTGCAGAAGAAGAACGAGGAAAAGCATGCGCAGGAGCAGCTGGAGGCCGCACAGGCGCTTGCCGCGGAGATAGAGAAGATGGCGGTGAAGCTTGAGATTAAGGCCGGAGAAGGCGGAAAAACCTTTGGCTCCATCTCCTCCAAGGAGATTGCAAAGGCGGTTTCAGACCAGTACGGCAAAGAAATCGACAAAAAGAAGATTCAGATGCCGGATGCGATAAAGGCCGCCGGGATGCATGAGGTAGTGATCAAGCTTCATCCGAAGGTATCTGCCACATTAAAGGTGCAGGTCGCGAGTGTGTAGGAGGTTTAGCGTATGGCCGAAATGGATGAGGCGGTTTTAAAGAGAGTCCTGCCTCATAGCATAGAGGCGGAGCAGTCCGTCATAGGCGCAATGCTTATGGACAAGGACGCGATCACCGTTGCCAGCGAGCAGATAACGGGAGAGGACTTTTACGGAAAACAGTACGGCATACTGTTTGACGCGATGGTAGAGCTCAACGATGAGGGAAAACCGGTCGATTTGGTGACCCTGCAAAATCGCCTGAAGGAAAAAGGCGTGCCGCCCGAAATATACAGCATGGAATACATAAGGGACGTCATGTCCGCGGTGCCGACATCGGCTAACATCAAGTATTACGCCAATATCGTAGCGGAGAAGTCGACGCTGCGCAGGCTTATCCGCGTGAACGAAGAGATTGCCAATCACTGCTACTCGCAGAAGGATTCGCTGGAGGCCATTCTCGAGGATACCGAGAAAAAGGTCTTTGAGATTGCGCAGAAGCGCAACAGCAGCGACTTCGTTCCCATCAGACAGGTGGTTATGAACGCGATGAACCTGATTGAGGAAGCCTCTAAGAATAAAGGCGCCGTTACCGGGATTGCCACAGGCTTTCTGGATCTGGACTACAAGACGGCGGGGATGCAGCCCTCCGACTTGATATTGATTGCGGCGCGTCCCTCTATGGGTAAGACAGCCTTTGTACTGAACATTGCGCAGCATGTAGCGTTCAAGGAGAACAAGTCCGTAGCGATATTTTCACTGGAGATGTCCAAGGAGCAGCTTGTCAACCGTCTGCTGGCGCTGGAGTCCAAGGTCAATTCACAGGCGATACGGACCGGTAATATGAAGGACGACGAGTGGGAACGCCTGATAGAGGGCGCGGATGTAATCGGCAAATCACAGCTTCTGATTGACGATACGCCGGGCATCAGCATGGCGGAGCTTCGCTCGAAGTGCCGCAAGTTTAAGCTGGAATATGACCTGCAGATGATTATTATAGACTATTTACAGCTGATGACGGCTTCCAGAAAGAGCGAGTCGCGTCAGCAGGAGATCTCCGAGATTTCGAGATCGTTAAAGGCGCTGGCGCGTGAGCTGCATGTGCCGGTCATTGCCCTTTCACAGCTTTCAAGAGCGGTGGAGCAGCGTCCGGATCACCGGCCGATGCTGTCGGATCTGCGTGAATCCGGTGCAATCGAGCAGGATGCGGACGTGGTAATGTTTATCTACCGCGATGATTACTACAACAAGGACACAGAGCTGAAGAACGTGGCCGAGATTATTATCGCCAAGCAGAGGAACGGTGCGATTGGCACCATAAATCTCGCATGGCTGCCCGACTATACGCAGTTTGCAAATCTTGCAAAATAAAGGCAGTACAATTTTATAATTTTAACATACACAAAAGAGGACATGAGTAAGGCATGCCCTCTTTTTATGCGCAGAAAGGAGCAGAACATGGTAAAAGAAAGGTACTTAATCAATGAGGCGGCAAAAGAAGTGCATGTGGAGTCCCATGTGCTCAGATACTGGGAGGAGGAGCTGGGACTGCCCATCAAGCGCAATGAGCAGGGCCACAGGGTTTATACGCAGGAGGATGTGGAGCGGTTTATCCGCATAAAGGACCTGAAGGACCAGGGGCTGCAGTTAAAAGCGGTCCGCACGATTCTGGGACAATCCCCCGAGGAGCGGCGGGAGAATCCTTTCGCACAAAAGCAGCTGACAAAAATAGGGAAGAATGGAGATATGAAGGTGGTACAGTTAAAGCCCAGCGACGAGCTGAAGTGGAAGGAATTGAAAAGCGAGCGCCATGTGCCGGAGGCAAAGGAGCAGCACAAGGAGGCGGCAGACAGGCAGGAGCTTGCGATACAGATTAAAGGAATGGAGAATACGCGCGCAGATGAAGCGGAGCTTCAGGCACAGGACGAGAATCAGAAGGAGCAGATGGTACGGCTTCAATATCTGTTTCAGAAGCTGATTAAGGAAGTGGTGACGGAGAATAATGAGACTATGGTAAACGACATTACGCAGAAGGTCACCGGCACGATAAAAGAGGATTTGTGCAAGGAGCTGGACTATCAGTTCCGGCTGCTGGAGGAGCATGAGGAGCAGCGTGAGAACGCCAAAAAGGAACAGGATCAAAAGCGCGACGAGGAATATTATAAGCGGATTGACGAGCTGCTGCGCCAGTACAGCGGCAAGATCAAGGCGCCAAAGGAGAAGCCGGTCAAAGAGAAGGTATCGCGCTTCCCGAAGCAGAAGGTGGAAAAGCCCAAGAAGGAATTTCATTTTCTGAAGCGTGCGGCACAGAGCGAATAGGACATGAAAAAACGCCATACCTAAGGGAAAACCCTAAGGGTATGGCGTTCTTGTCGTATGTTATGCCTGCTCGATAGAGCCTGTAGGGCAAACACCTGCGCAGGAGCCGCAATCGATGCACTTGTCAGCGTCGATTTCAAACTTCCCGTCCCCCATGCTGATAGCGCCTACCGGGCACTGGCTCTCGCAAGCGCCGCAAGAAACGCATGCATCAGAAATCTTGTATGCCATAATAAAAACCTCCTTATATCAATAAAGTCATATGTCAATACTGATATTTTAATATAAATTATTATGAAATACAAGGTATAAAGCGCAAAATAATAGAAAGTATCCGATTAAATACAAGGCATCGCCACGGAAAGCCGCATTAATCCTGGATTGGAATGCCGCGCCGCTCCTTGATGCCGTTCAGAATATACTGCTTTAGCTCCGGCACGCGGTTCTTGTCCATCTCCGGCACGCCCTCCAGACGGTATTTCATGCCAAGCTCGTCATATTTCTTCTTGCCCATTGTGTGATAGGGAAGGACGTCGAGCGCCTTGAGGTTGCTCAGGCCGCCGATAAAGTATCCCAGACGGCGCAAATCCTCCGGGTCGTCCGTAAGTCCGGGTACCACCACATGACGAATCCAGACGTCCACATGCATCCTGTCGAGATATTCCGCAAAGGCCAGAATACCGTCATTGGGCTGCTTGACAAGCTCCTTATGCTTTTCGGGGTCGATATGCTTGATATCAAGCATTACCAGATCCGTTACGGCGCACAGCTTGTCAAGCTTTGCCAGCCACTCGGGATTGCCGTTTGGCTTGTAGGCAATGCCGGAGCTGTCAAGGCAGGTATGGATGCCGCGCTCGTGAGCCAGCGTAAAAAGCTCCAGCAGAAAGTCAATCTGCATCAGAGGCTCGCCGCCAGTAACGGTGATGCCGCCGCCCTTGTAAAAAGGCTTGTTGCGCTCATAGTTTTCAAGAATTTCTTCCGGCTCCATCAGCGTGCCGCCGTTCATCTCCCAGGTGTCGGGATTGTGGCAGTATGCGCAGCGCATCGGGCAGCCCTGGACAAACACGACGTAGCGGACGCCGGGCCCGTCAACTGTACCAAATGATTCTAAAGAATGAATTTTTCCTTTCATATTATGTCACCTCGTTTTTTCCGCGGTCTGCGCCGGGAAGTTCTCTAAGTAGTATTATAACCTATATTGGGAAAATAGTAACCTTTTTTGTAAAGGAAATATAAATATCGTGCGGCGGCCGGTCCGTTTGCAGTTTTCTTAAGAATATTTGAGGAAAAATATGGAATTAAACAACTATATATGGTATAGTTTTTTTGGAAGTATATATTGCGGACAAAATAACAACTTTACAGTATTACAAATGTGTAGTACAATACAGATAAGCTGTGACAGACAAGCATTCAATGCTGCAGTGTGTGACCATATTCTGTTTCGCAGGGAAGGAGCAGGTGAGATATGGCTAGAAAAATCATATACGAGACGTCGGGCTCGGAGCGCCTGATCATGGAATATCTCTGGAAGGAGGAAACGGAAAAGAGCTTCGTCGAGATTATGAGCTTCCTCAACAATGAGGCGGGGAAGGACTGGAAGAAGCAGACCGTCAATACCTTTTTGAAGCGGCTCACGGACAAGGGGCTGATCGCAATACAGCAGAGAGGGCGCAGCAGGGTATATTGTGCGGCGCTGACTGCGGACGAGTACGAGCAGGGCTGTGCGAAGAAGATATTGGATGATTATTACAACGGATCGATAAACGCATTCCTGTCGGCGCTGACCGGAGGCGGGAAGATTGACAAGCAGTTTGCCGATGAGCTGAGAAAGCTGGTGGACTGATATGACGCTTTTACACACGATGACCCTCGCAGGAAGTATTGCGGTGGTAATATACATGCTGATATACCCGCTTACAAAGCGTTGGTTCCCGATGCTGTGGCACAAGACATACCTGACGGTGGCGGCGCTGCTGTTTATAATACCCTTTCAGTATATCGGGATAGACTACAGGACATGGCTTGGCCGGCTTTTCGGAGAAGGCTTCCCGAATCGGGGGCATGAGGGCCGGATTGACGTCGGCGGGCGGACAATTTTTATCTACAATAATGCGGTATACTTGCAGAATCCGTGGCTGTATATCGCGGTGGCGGCCTGTCTGGTATTAAGTATCTGGCTGCTTGTGGGCATGCTCAGAAGATACCGGGGCGTCCGATTTGGGATTATGGAGGATACCTGCAGGGACGAGCAGGCAGAGGCGGTACTGCGGGCTTATGGCAAATCGCTCGGAATCAACACCGACGCCGCAGTCTACAGAGGGAAATATCTGCAGACGCCGGTGACGGTTGGTATCCTGCACCAGCGGATTATTCTGCCGGATATGGAGTGGACGCAGGAGTCGCTTGAGAGCGTGTTCCACCATGAGCTGACGCATATCCGTTACCGGGACAATTTTGTAAAGCTGGTTGTGCTGCTTGCGGTTATTTTGAATTTCTACAACTCGCTGGTCTATTATCTGCGCTACAGATGGAATCTGGCGACCGAGATGTACTGCGACGATAAGGTTATCCTGGGAAAGAGCCAGGAGCAGATGGCGGACTATGCGAATGTGATTATCAGCCTTGCGGAGGAGCGCGAGAGCTGCGGGCTGCCCATTCTGGGGCTGAACAGCGGGAAAAGAGCATTAAAGGAACGGATAGAAAGGATTGGAATGATGAAGAAGACAGGAAAGAGATACGGAAGAATCAGTACGGTGCTGGGAAGCATTGTTACGCTGGCGGCAGTGTTCGCGTCCTCATTGACGGTGTTTGCATATGAGCCTGAGCAGATGAACAATTTGAATAAGGATGCAGCGTATAATGGAGAAGAGATAGCGTTTTTCTTTAACGAGGAAGATGGGGTTGCATTTTCTGCCGAAGAGACGCTTTTTAAGAAATATGAGGCGCATCTGGAGGCGGAGGACGCCAGCATCTTTATCGACGAGGCGGAGAATGTCTACTATGATGTGGATACGGTAGAGCCGCATGCGATATGCACGCATAATTACGTGAGCGGGACCTTTACGCAGCACAGTAAATATACGGACGGAAGCTGTAAGGTGGATTATTACTCGGGGCAGAGATGCAATAAGTGCGGGCATTGTATTTATGGGGATCATATAAGTACAACAACGTATGATGTGTGTCCGCACTGATGAGTTATTTGTAAATAGAAAAACAGCCTGAGGCAGATACCTTCGGCTGACAGGGGCATACACGGCTCAGAGGAAGAACTTTTGGTATTTTTATTATATCCTCAATCGCCTGCTTTTAAAGTGCCAAATCATCCCGTCTGACCGTGTATGTCCCTGTCAACCGAAGGTAAACCGGCGGTATACCCGCCGCATACCACAGGTACGCTAATAAGAAGTATTATTACACAAATTCCACTGAAACGCAAGCGATAAGCTTGCGTTTTGTGCGCTTTTACTTTTGCTTTTTGCGTTATGGGAGATTGCTGTTGTCTTTCGCTTGCAAAAGGTATAGGCCTATATTAAAATAATACTATACTGCTTGCAGAGGGATAGTTTGCCAATGAGAATAGAACAAGGAGAAACAGTGGGATGAGTAATAGGATAAATGTCACGAGGCGAGAATTTCAGGATAGTTACCGTAGACATTATAAAATGTACAAAGAAACAACCGAAAATGATAAATCCAGAAGACTGCTTTTGTTTTATTCTGTAGAATGTGGTTTGAAAAGCCTGCTTATGAAAGATTTGGGCAATAATACATATGAGGAATTTGTGGAATGCTGTGGAAGTGAGAAAAAAGAATTAACAGGGCATAACATCAGGGCAATGCTAAAAAAACTGAATCCTCATACTGATTATTACCTCAGGAATATTCATTTAAAAAGAGGAGGGTATGCCCCTCCGGAAAAGTTTAATGAGTTGTGGAGATATGGTGCCGCATTGGAAAATAGGGATGAGGAAGAAAAGGCAGAGAAGACATTGGCGAAGATAGCGGAATGGATTCACACAAAATTATAGGAGATATGCAATGCGTTTATTTACATGGTATGACATTGAGGTTGAACTCAGGAAAAAACGGGACTTATGGCCCCTGTGGTGGAACAGAATTGATGTCTATAGTGATGAGATTGTTGTCAATATTGACCCGGAGAGAAATATAGAAGAGAATAATGATGAAGTATTTAAGGCAATTTTCGGGAAATTATACACAGATGGCAAGGTGATGGTTGAATTTGACCAAAAGATGTTAGAAGTCATTTATGAAGAAGGAGATAAGTCTGACAGGATTGAACCAATAAAATCTCCGTTGTTTAAAGACATTTATACGAAAGAAGAGGGAGAAGCAAAGAACGCTGATTTATCTGGAAGGCCAATCACAGTATTTCACTCTTACAAAGGCGGTGTAGGACGGACGTTGGCTTTGATTTCTTTGGTGCGGGAGATATCAGAGAGATATTGTAATCAAAAAAAGGTATTGATTATTGATGCGGATTTGGAGGCGCCGGGCTTAACTTGGATGTTGGGGCAGGGGCGGAGTAACGAGAAAATCAGCTATTTTGATATATTGGAATTACTCCATTTTAATGAGGTGAATGATAGTTTTGTGAGGAGTGTTGCAAAGCTTGTAGAGAAAAATGTCATTAAAGTGATAACTGAGAAATTAGAAGTAGAACATTACTTTCTCCCGGTATATAGAGAAAAGTCACAGATGATGAATATTTATTCGAGCCCTGAGAAAATAATTGCCGTGCAGAAGGACAAATATATCGTTACGGAATTCCTCTCCAGATTGGGAGAGGCGCTTGGGGTGGAACTTGTTTTAGTTGATTTGCGGGCGGGGGTTACGGAATTTTCAGCGCCATTTTTATTTGATTCCCGTGTCAATAAGTTTTTTATTTCTTCCACCTCAATGCAGTCGATTAAGGGGACAAAACTCATACTGGAGGAAATACAGCGAAAAGTAGCAGAGGGGCATTTAAATTCCAAATTATTGCTGACCATGATCCCCACAGACATGGAAGAGGATAAGGTGGGTAGCTTGGAGGATGAATTGGCGGAAAGCCTGGAGGAGGAATTTGATCCGGAAAATATAAATATATTAAGGGAAGACTATCTTTATAGGATTCCTTTTGATTCGGCGTTTGCTTCTCTGGGAGACTTTCAGGAAATATGCGCTTTGCTGAAAGGGAAAATACTTTCTGAAGTCATGGGGAAGATTGTTGATGACATGTTGGAAACGGACATAGAGATCTGTGGGACGGAGGAAAAGAACCTTTCCCTTGAGATGGTGAAGAATACCATAAGTCGGCTGCATGAGATTACTACCGCAGAGATAACCGCTGAGGGTAGCGCTTCCTCTAATATGCTGGCAACACCGTCCATACGGGAGATTGTACGCGAATTTAAAGATACGGTTCCGCAATTGGTGGTGTTAGGTGCAAAAGGTTCTGGAAAAACATATATTTACAAACAGCTGCTGTCTAAGATAACCTGGGAAAAATTTGTATATGAGGTGGAACCGACGGGGGAGAAATGCAGGGAAAAGACCCTTATTTTGCCCTTGGTTTGTTCACTGAATATGAAAAAGTTGCATCCTTTGGTACAGGAATGTATTAAAAGCTGCAACAATTGCTTTGAGGAAATAAATATAAGGTTGGATGCGGTTGATTGCAATTATAATAAATTGGTTTCTTGTGCGGAAAAGGAAACATCTCTGACGGAGTGGATGGAAATATGGCAAGAGCTGATGCTGGATATGCTGGGCATGGGTAACCGTAATTTGTTCGAACTTGATCAGTATTTGGAGGAAAAAGAGAAAAGAATCCTGTTTATTGTGGATGGTCTGGAAGACCTTTTCATGGATTTGCAAATTCAGAAGCAGAAAACATGGAGATTTGCTATCAGGGCGCTGTGCCAGAATTTAATGAATACATTACAAAATCTCCAGTTCGGAAATATTGGTATTGTTGTCTTTGCCAGAAAAGATATGGCGGAAGAGGCAATTGAAATAAATTTTGACCAGTTTCAAAATCAGTATCACAAATACGAGCTGAAGTGGACGCCGTCAGAAGCGCTTCGTTTAGCTTTGTGGATTGCGAAACAGGCAGCCCCTGCTTTGGGAGATGGAATCGACATTTTGAAGGCCAGCAGGGAAGTGCTGGAAGAACGTTTGGAAAGTTTATGGGGGAAAAAGCTGGGAAAATTCGATTCCAGAGAGGCAAATTCTGCGAAATGGATTATCGCGGCACTTTCTGATTTTACAAATCAGTTACAGGCAAGAGATGTTGTGAGGTTTTTGCAGTTTGCTACCAATACATTTCCGGAGGGAAAGCCACCGTATGAAGACAGATATATTATGCCTAAGCAGATTAGAGAGGCCATTCCAGACTGCTCCAGAGAAAAGTATAAAGAAATCAGGGATGAGATGAAGGCAATTTACCAGATACTGAAAAAATTTGAGGATATGAAAGATGAGGAAAAGGTATTGCCGCTTACGTTGGATAAAATCAGCCTGACAGGGGAAGAGATTGCCAGATTGGAAAACCAGGGTTATTTTATTATGTCTGACAAAAAATATTATTTTCCGGAAATTATCAGATTTGCGCTGGGATTTAAATATGAAAAAGGGGCAAGGCCGAAGGTATTGTCTTTGTTGGCAAAATAATATCGAAGGGGATTTATAAGTCGAGACAATCAGGATGATTTTATTTCTGATTTGACCGGAAAGTGAATACGTGACCATGAAGTAAAAAAGCCCCAGGCATATGCCTGGGGCTTCGGCCTGCAATATTAGATTGCCTCGTGGAATGTACGGGAGATTACGTCTGCCTGCTGCTCCGGTGTCAGCTTGATGAAGTTTACAGCGTATCCGGATACACGGATAGTCAGCTGAGGATAGTTCTCAGGATGCTTCTGTGCATCTAACAGCGTGTCTCTGTTCAATACATTTACGTTAAGGTGATGGCCGCCCTTTGTTGCATAACCATCCAATAAAGATACTAAATTGTCAACCTGTGCTGCGTTGTCCATAATATTTACCTCCTAAAAATTTGAAACTGATAATTGCTCAATCAAAATAACGTTACAATTATTTGTAATCATCCAGCCCCTCGTGCAGCGTTGGTACGCTGCACGCAAGAGGCGTTCTGGAACAGTCTGTACATCCGAGTGTCTGTACTTCTTTTGTGGATTCCGTTTCCTCGTCGACGTCCACATTGAAGTGTCCGACAGCCTTGTCGCTGGAAAAACCGGCGTCAAGCTGTGCAACGAGGTCATCGATCATTGATTTCTCATCCATAAATGCACCATTCCTCTCTGAAAGCCATCAAATGGCTCTCTTGGTCAGATAATTTGCTCAAGTCAAGCTCGGGCTGGAGAAGATGAAGGCTTCTCCGCTCTGATTATTTGCTCAAGTCAAGCTCGATGTCGCCGGAGAAGACTTTTGCTTCCTTACCAAGCGCGTTCGGGATGATGGTGAAGGTATTGGAGATACCATCCTGTGCATCCTTAAACGGAAGCTTGGATACAGAAGACAGGGAAGCGACTGCACCGTGGGTATCACGGCCGTGCATCGGGTTTGCACCAGGAGCAAACGGCTGTCCCTTCTTACGTCCGTCAGGCGTGTTGCCTGTAGCCTTACCGTATGTTACGTTTGAGGTAATGGTAAGGATAGAGGTTGTAGGAATACCGTTTCTGTAGGTGTGGTGTCTTCTTACAGCAGTCATAAACTTGTGAACGATCTCCTGTGCAATCAGGTCTACGCGGTCGTCGTCATTACCATACTTCGGGAACTCTCCGGTTGTCTCAAAGTCAACGATAACGCCGTCCTCATCGCGGATTGCCTTAACCTGCGCATACTTGATGGCAGATAAAGAGTCTGCAACGATGGAAAGACCTGCAACACCTGTTGCGAAGTATCTCTTAACGTCTCTGTCATGGAGCGCCATCTCAGCTCTCTCATAGCAGTACTTGTCATGCATGTAGTGGATAATGTTCAGCGTATTTACATATACGTCTGCCTGCCACTCCATCATATCGATAAACTTGCTCAATACATCGTCGTAGTTGAGGATGTCGCCCTCAACAGGACGATACTTCGGCCCAACCTGCTTCTTGGTAACCTCGTCCACACCGCCGTTTAACGCGTAGAGCAGGCACTTTGCAAGGTTCGCACGAGCGCCGAAGAACTGCATTTCCTTGCCGACAACCATGGAGGATACGCAGCAGGCAATCGCATAATCGTCACCGTGGGTAACTCTCATAAGGTCGTCGTTCTCATACTGGATGGAAGAGGTCTGGATGGACATCTTCGCGCAGTATCTCTTCCAGGACTCCGGAAGTCTTGTAGACCAGAGAACTGTCAGGTTCGGCTCCGGGCTGGGTCCGAGGTTGGTCAACGTATTCAGATAACGGAAGGACATCTTTGTTACCATAGGACGTCCGTCAACGCCGACACCGCCCAGGGACTCTGTTACCCAAACGGGATCGCCTGCGAAGATCTGGTTGTACTCCGGTGTACGGGCAAACTTGATCAGACGAAGCTTCATAATAAAGTGGTCAACGAACTCCTGAATCTGCTCCTCTGTGAAGGTGCCGTTCTTTAAGTCTCTCTGTGCGTAGCAGTCAAGGAAGGTAGATGTACGTCCAAGGGACATTGCAGCACCGTTCTGCTCCTTAACAGCACACAGATATCCGAAATAAGTAGCCTGGATTGCTTCCTGAACGTTTGTAGCCGGCTTGGAAATGTCGCAGCCGTAAGAAGCAGCCATTTCTTTCATCAGCTTCAGAGCAACCATCTGCTCGGAAAGCTCCTCGCGAAGACGGATAACATCGTCTGTCATAACACGTCCCGTAGAGTCCTTCTGATCCTGCTTATCTTCGATCAGTCTGTCGATACCGTAAAGCGCTACTCTTCTGTAGTCGCCGATGATACGTCCGCGGCCGTAAGCATCAGGAAGACCTGTGATGATGTGTGAAGAACGGCAGGCTCTCATCTCCTGATTGTAAGCATCGAAGCAGCCGGCGTTGTGTGTTTTTCTGTGTGTTGAGAAGAACTCGCTCACCTCGGGATCAACCTCGTATCCGTTGTCGGAGCAGGCTTTCTCTGCCATTCTGATACCGCCGTACGGCTGTAAGGAGCGCTTAAAAGGCTTATCTGTCTGGAACCCAACGATTGTCTCCTTGCTCTTGTCAAGGTATCCGGGGCCGTGGGAAGTAATGGTAGAGATTACCTTGGTATCCATATCAAGTACTCCGCCTGCTTCTCTTTCCTTCTTCTGAAGGTCAAGAACCATGTCCCATAAATCCTTTGTGTTCTGTGTAGGTCCTGCTAAGAAAGACTCATCGCCATCGTAGGGCGTGAAGTTCTTCTGAATGAAGTCACGTACATTGATCTCGCTTTCCCATTTGCCACCTACAAAATCTTTCCATTCTGGTCTCATTTTGCAAAGCCTCCTAATATAAAATTTAAAATAATATGCGGTGCGATGACCGCTAGTTACTAAAAGTTAGAATGTAGAAACACTCTATGGTTGTATTATATCCTCAATTTTGTATACACGTCAACACCAATCGTTGTACTTTTTTATGTACAGAAGCGGAAAAAATATAAAAATTTTGTTAATTATTCCAAATGCCGTAAAGAAGCGGCTTTCAATCAATATTGAAAATGGAAAAATGAAAAAATGAGAATAGCGCGCCGGATAACCGCGGCAGGACGTCGGTACTTGATTAAATGCGGAAAATATATTATAGTTATTATTGGCTGCGAATAACGCGCTTTATTTACGGCACAATAAAATGAAAGTGTCAGGACAGTTGTTGACATAATTAGGAGGAGATAAAATGGCAGAGATAACCAAGGAAATGACAATCGGTGAGATCTTGAGAACCAATCCGGATGTAGCGCCGGTCCTGATGGAGGCAGGCATGCATTGCCTGGGCTGTCCTTCCGCGCAGGGAGAGTCCTTAGAGGAGGCAGCTATGGTACACGGCATGGACATTGACGCGCTGATGGAAAAGATCGCGAAGCTTGCGTAGACGCCGGGCGGCCGCTGCGACCGCACAAAGCACATCCGGAATGAACGCATCAAAAAAGAAACGTCGGGATATCCGGCGTTTCTTTTTATATTGCGCAAACGGTATCAGACAAGGGACAGGGACTGTATTGCCTTGTCTTTTATAATCGGCTCGAAATGCTCTTCCATGTAAGCCTCGCTTGCAGCGCCGGACTTCTCCGGACTGCCGTACTCGGAAAGCATATTGCAAATTCTGTTAAATTCCTCGGGCGTATGTCCGGACTGTGTAACGACAAGGATATAGCAGCCCTGCTTCTCATTCTTATAAAGGGAATTCAAGCCGGTGTAATGCTGCGCCAGCACATGCGCAAGGCGCGTAACCTGCGTCAGGGAGTCAAAGGCGTATACCCGCGTCAGGTCGATTGCCGCCTGCGGTTTATTCTGTGTCTGCTGCGGGCGGGCAATCTGCTTATTGAGGTCTGTCAGCGCTTCCGCCGCGTTGGAGATGGCGTCCGCGTATTTGCCGTCGTGAATCTTCTTGAACAAATCAAGAACATCGTCGGCGCTGTCAGAAATACTCTGAAGCATATGGTCCAGCGTGTTCCCGTCGGCGTCTTCCTCATCGTCCTCCTCGTGAACGGAGGGGGCGAACTTGGAAAATCTGGTATCGAGCTCCTCGGGGTCCTCTACCTTTGTGATGACAAGCACAATGCACTCTGAATTGAGGGGAATTGCCTCAATCATAAGCGGTATATCTTCAGCATCAAATCCAAACTCATAGGAGGCCTGCTGCATCATGTCGCGAAACAGGTTCTTTGCCTTCTCCGTGCCATAGGCGAGTTCGCTGATTTTTAATTCGCGGTCTGCCAAATCTGCTTTGGTCAGCGTACAACGAATCTGATGATCGTTTACTTTTTCAATTTTCATAACTATTCACATCCTCACTACTTATATTATTGATATAGTGTCCATGTTTGCCGGACTTTTCGTCCTTCACATATCTTATACTCAGAAACTGGCTAAGTCAATACCATTCAATCACTGTTTGCAAAAAATTTATAACTTAAAGTATTAATTTTTACATTTCGAACAAATTCTTACATTTCAATTTGCATAATTTTCTAAAATATGCTAATAATGCTCTTGTAAGGTGTTTTCGGAACAAATCCGTACAGATTGGAGGGCCGGAGCAAACATATCAAATCTTTGCGTGCTGATAAAGCAATCGGCGCAGTCAGTTTTTTCTCGTTGTCTTATTAGCTTGCGCCAATGGCGGAAAAATATTTTTCCAAACTTTTCATTTACAATACCATTATACAACATTTTTTGAATAAAGGGTACATGTTCTGACATCTTTCGCAAAATTATATATCACAGATTTTACCTTTTGGTTTCGGGGTTCTGCCTTCACTTCCGGTCCGGCGGCCTTCACGCCGATTCTCATAGTTACGATTCACAGACGAACGATAGCCCCCCTATGCGGTATGCTTGTGAAGAAGCGGGGATTGACGGCGCTTTGCGGCCACAGGTCTATTCTATCATATGCATGATGGAATTTACAGGAGCAGAAGTGAAAAAGTTTTTGGTAAAATATTCTTAAAAATTTTTAAAAATTCAATTTGACAGCAATTTGGTAATGACTAGACACTAATATTTTGCTATAATGAGAACGATTGGGAGGTATCCGAATGAAGAAAAAAATTATTCCGGTGCTGTTTGCGGTCGTTCTTATTATTTTGGTGGCGGCGGTGGCATTTGGCAGCAAGCTTTTAGAAAAATATTCTTATTCGAAGGAAAAGGCGGATTTGAGGGCGTATTTCAATCTGCAGCAGGAGGATGAGGTTGCGATCATTCTTCAGGATGAAGCCGTGGAGGAGAAGGCAAAGCTCCGGGACGGCATATGTTACTTTGATTTATCGACGGTAAGCCGTTATTTTACGGACAGGTTCTATGTAAACAGCATCGAGCAGGTGCTTTTGTTTACAACGGATACGGATGTGATTCGAATCGACATCGGCGAGGGCAGCGACACGAAATATGTATCGGATGCGGGGGAGCCGCTGGGCTATAAGGCGGCGTTTTATGAAGGCGAGACGCTCTACATTGCGGCCGACTATGTGAAGAGCTATGCGAATTTCGAGTATCATCTGTATGAGAATCCGCTCCACATGCAGGTCTATACGCAGTGGGATTCCTATACGAGCGCGGAGGTTTCGAAGAAGACAAACCTTCGGTATCAGGGCGGTATCAAGAGCGATATCCTCGTGCCGCTTGCGGCGGGGGACGAGGTAGCCGTTCTCGAGGAGATGGAGAACTGGTCCAGGGTCAAGACGGAGGATTCCTACATCGGCTATGTGGAAAATAAATATTTAAAGAATCAGACGGGCGCCATGCGGGTGTGCGGTACAGGGTTTGAGGAGCTTGTCTATCATAATGTAAAAAAGGAAGGTATGATCAATCTTACGTTCCATCAGGTTTTTGAGGAGGTCGGCGGGGATTACCTGGTCAATGCGCTGGCCGGCACAAAGGGAATCAACGTGGTATCGCCCACATGGTTTCGGCTGACCAACAGCAGCGGGGATTTTTCCAGCATTGCAAACGCTTCCTATGTGGCTGCGGCGCATGAGCGGGGCATTGACGTCTGGGCGCTGATTACGGAGGTGGACACGCAATCGCTCTACGGGGTGGAGGTTGACTTTATGGAGCTGTTCTCTTCCTCGGCAAACAGGCGGCATCTCATAGACGGGCTGATGGCGCAGGTGGACACATTTGGCATCGATGGGATTAACATTGATTTTGAGAGGGTACGCAGCGATGCGGGGCCGCATTTCGTACAGTTTCTGCGGGAGCTTTCCATAGAAACGCGCAAGCGCGGCGTGGTGCTGTCCGTAGACAATAATGTCCCTACGGAGTATACGGCGCATTACAACCGTAAGGAACAGGGCATCGTTGTGGATTACCTGATTATCATGGGTTACGACGAGCATTATCCTGGCGGCGGGGAGGCCGGCTCCAACGCATCGATCAATTTTGTGGAGGAGGGTATTATCAATACGAAAAAGGCTGCTCCGGCGGACAAGATTATCAACGCGATACCGTTCTATACCAGAGTGTGGGAGTCGGGCGCAGATGGTCTCAGGACATCAACGCTTACAATGGCGTCTACGCAGAACTGGGTTGCCGGCACCGGCACGGAACCGGTATGGCTCGAGGAATACTGTCAGAATTATGTGGAATATCAGAGCGGAGCCTCCCTTTACCAGTGCTGGATTGAAGACATAGCTTCGATTCAGGTAAAGCTTCAGGTGATGCAGAGCCAGGGCATTGCGGGCGTGGCGAGCTGGAAGCTCGGCCTGGAGGACAAGGCGGTATGGGATATTATCGCGCAGTATACGGGGAGCTGACTAAGGAAGCGGTGATTTTACCGGCTCCTTTGCGGGAGGTCTGACGGATACATGCGGATTTGCAGCCGGAAGAAGTCTGATTCGGACCTTGGCAAAGAGGCGAAAGCCAGGAAGCACGAAATATGCCGGGAAACAGGACTGTGTCGGGAAGGAGATATGCAGAGAATGGGAAAAGGACGGGAAAACGATAACAAATGGTGGAAAAGCGCGGTTATCTATCAGATTTATCCCCGCAGCTTCGCGGACAGCAACCAGGACGGCATCGGGGATTTACAGGGAATCATTTCAAAATTAGATTATTTGGAGGAGCTGGGAATCGATGCGATATGGCTTTCCCCGGTGTGCAAATCCCCGCAGGATGATAACGGCTATGATATTTCGGATTATCAGGATATCGATCCGATGTTCGGCACACTGCGCGATATGGAGGAGCTGATCGGGAAGGCGGGGGAGCATCACATCCGCATTATTCTGGATCTGGTGCTGAATCATTCCTCCGACGAGCATTTTTGGTTTCAGGAAGCGAAAAAAAGCAGGGAAAACCCTTATCACGATTATTACGTCTGGCGGGACGGTACGGAGGGCGCGCCGCCAAACGGTATGCGGGCTGCCTTCGGGGGATCTGCCTGGGAGTGGGTGCCCGAGGTGGGGCAGTACTATTTTCACCAGTTTTCCGTCAAGCAGCCGGATTTGAACTGGGAAAATCCAAAGCTCCGGCAGGAAATTTATGATATGATCAACTGGTGGATTCAAAAGGGCGTAGGCGGTTTCCGGCTGGATGTAATCGATCAGATTGCCAAGGAACCGGACCGGCAGATTACCAATAACGGCCCGCAGCTGCACACGTATCTGAGAGAGCTGAGCTGGGAGACCTTCCAAAAGGCCGATTTGGTAACAGTCGGGGAAGCGTGGGGCGCGACGCCCGAGCTGGCGAAGCTGTACAGCAATCCGGATAACAGCGAGCTGTCGATGGTGTTCCAGTTTGAGCATATATGTCTGGATCAGATACCGGGGAAAGAGAAATGGGATCTGGCGCCGCTTCCTTTTAGAAAGCTCAAGGAGGTGTTTGCGCGCTGGCAGACGCAGCTGTATAACGAGGGGTGGAACAGCCTGTTCTGGAATAACCATGATCTGCCCAGAATTGTTTCCCGCTGGGGCAATGACGGGGAATACCGGACAGAGTCGGCTAAAATGCTGGCGATTCTGTTGCATGGCATGCAGGGTACACCGTATATTTATCAGGGCGAGGAGCTTGGTATGACCAACGTCCGGTTTGCGATAGAGGATTACCGGGATATTGAAACGCTGAATATATATAAGGAACGTTTGGAAAAGGGATACAAGGAAGAGGAGATTATGCGTTCTATCCACGCAAAAGGCCGTGACAATGCAAGAACCCCGATGCAGTGGGACGACGGGGAGCATGCAGGCTTTACCCGGGGGGAGCCCTGGATAAGGGTCAATCCCAATTACAGGGAGATTAACGCGGCAAAGCAGACAGGAGACGCGCAGTCGGTTTTTGCGTGTTATCAAAGACTGATTCGCCTGCGTAAGGAATACCCGGTGTTTACGGACGGAGAATTTCGGCTGCTGCTCGAGGAGGACGAGGCGCTGTTTGCCTATACCAGGACGAGTGCGGATACGCAGCTTCTGGTGGTCTGCAATTTCTTTGGACAGACCGTAAGGTGCCCGCTGGCGGAGCAGACGGAGGGCATGGAGCTGCTGCTTTGCAGCTATGCCGCTCAAGGGCAGGAGGCGGTTCTGCGCCCGTATGAGGCGCGTATGTATCTGAAAAATTAAGGGGATAAGTAATTTTCGATTGTCCCCTGCGCCACAACCTTTTTCCCGATCAGCGTAATCGCCTGCTTCGGACAGGTATTAATGCAGCGGTAGCACATGGTGCATGTGTCAGCCGCTGCAGCTGTTTTGCCTTCTATTTTCAGATTTTTCATCGGGCAGAGCCGGACACATGCTCCACAGCCGGTACATTTGTCGGCGTTGATTTTAATTTTATCAGAGTATTTTCTGGTTTTTCCGTAAAAATACAGGCGCTGCCCGAATAATCCGGCCAGTCGGGAATGCAGGCCAAGCCCTTCCTGGGGCGCTCTTGCGCCGCGAATATCCCGGACGGCTTTATCAATCTTTTGCTCTGCCAGCCGGACAAGCTCTTTATTCTTTTCCAAAGGGCGCTTTAATGCTTTTTCATCCGCTATGCTGTCGGGCATTTTCAAATGAAGTCCGCCGGTTATGCTTGCGCCATATCTGTGCAGCAAACGGGCCAAAAGCCCTGCGCCGTCTCCGCTGAACAGGCCCATCGTCGCGATCACAAAAATCTTTTTCCCGGCCCACAGGTCCTGATTTTGCGTCACAAAATCCTTCAGTATTTTAGGCAGGTTACTGTATTGCACCGGATAGGCAAAGACAAGCTCCGTGCTGTCTTTTATATATCGGGTGATATTTTTGTCTTCTATCGAATACGCCCTGGTCGTTTCGTCGTACTTTTTCAGGAAAGCTTCCACTGCGTATCTGGAATTTCCGGTTCCGCTGAAATAGAGTCCTGTCATTTTATACCTCCGGTAATTGTGTCGCAATCATCGAGGAGTGTTCCTCTTTAAATATTATATAGTATCATACCCTCAATTGACAAGGGCATAAAGGTTATCAAACAAATCGTATGCTTTTTGAGATTTAATGTCAAAAAGCGCGCAGTTTATCCGTGTAACTGCACAAGATGCGTTTATTTATGCAGTTAGATGAAATACAAGCTTGACAAATCGCCTTACAGCGGGTATATTTTAAAAATGCAAATGATTTGCAAAATGACGGAACATTATACAGGACGCCGCAATGCGGCGTTTTGGAGGCCAATATGAGAAAATTGTTACTGCTGTTAGGTATACAGGTATTTCTGGCTGCCGCGCTTTCGGGCTGCGGGGGCAGTGGGGCGATTCCTGTCGATGACGGTCGAATCAACATTGTGTGCACCACATTTCCGCAGTACGACTGGGTAAGGACGTTGATTTCAGGCAGGGAGGCGCTGTTTTCGCTTACGCTTTTGACGGAGCAGGGAGGCGACCTGCACAATTACCAGCCGTCGGCGCGGGATATTGCCCGTATATCCGGGTGCGACCTGCTGATTTATGTGGGTGGAGAATCGGACGCGTGGGTCGAGAGCGTCCTGCGGGAAGCCGTAAACCCGGATATGCGCGTATTGAATATGATGGAGCTGGTGGAGGAGGAGCTGAAGGAAGAGACGCATGACCACGCCACGGGACACAGGCATATGGCGGCGCATGAGCATGAGGAACCGGAGTATGACGAGCATGTCTGGCTCTCCCTGCACAATGCTTCACATCTTGTGGATGCATTTGGAGAAGCGCTGGCGGTGCTGGATGCGGAGGGCGCAGATCTATATCGGAGAAATGCCCGGGCGTATACCGATCAATTGGCGGCGCTGGATGCGCAGTATCGGGAGGTCGTTTGTGCGGCCGCGGGAGATACGCTGGTCTTTGCGGACCGGTATCCGTTCCGGTATATGACGGAGGATTACGGCCTGACCTGCTATGCGGCCTTTGCGGGGTGCAGCGCGGAGACGGGGGTAAGCTTTGAGACAGTGGTGCGCCTGTCCGAGCGGCTGGATACGCTGGGGCTTGGCACAGTGCTTGTGACAGAAAGCGCCGACGAACGAATTGCACGTGTTATCATTGAAAACACGGCGGCGGGGAATCAGGAGATTTTGGTGATGAACTCCATGCAGTCCGTCTCAAAAAAGGACAGAGAGCGCGGAATAACATATTTGACGGTGATGCAGGAGAACCTCGAGGTCCTGCGGACAGCGCTTTCTTAATCAACAATATATTATAGAAGGGATACGCAAAATGGCATATATCACATGCGAAAATCTGACGCTGGGGTATGAGGGTATGGCAGTTGCCGAGAACATCAGCTTTCAGGTAAATAAAGGGGAATACTGGTATATTGTGGGCGAAAACGGCGCAGGAAAGAGTACGCTGATGAAGACGCTGCTGGGCCTGACGCCGCCTATGGGCGGCAGCATCACGACAGGCAGCGGACTCAGCCGTTATGAGATTGGGTATCTGCCGCAGCAGACCTTCGTGCAAAAGGATTTTCCGGCGTCTGTGTGGGAAATTGTGCTGTCCGGTACACTTTCACGCTATAAAAAGAGACTGTTCTTTAATAAAGAACAGAAGCTTCTGGCAGAAGAAAATCTGCGCCGTATGGATATCTGGGCGTTGAGAAAGCAGTGTTACCGGACGCTTTCGGGCGGGCAGCAGCAGCGGGTGCTTCTGGCAAGGGCGCTTTGCGCGTCGTCAAAGCTTCTGGTGCTGGACGAGCCGGCTACAGGGCTGGATCCCAGAGTGACGGCGGAGTTTTACCGGCTGATAAAGGATTTGAATCAGGAGGGACTGACAATTATCATGGTTTCACATGACATTGAGGCGGCGGTTTCCTATGCGAGCCATATTCTGCATGTGGAGCGGGAACAGTCTTTTGCGGGAACGACGGCGGCATATCAGGCAAGCGGCTTCTGGAGAGCGCTGGACGGCAGCGGGTGCGAGGGCTGAACGGCTTCAGGGAAACGCTGAAGAAAGCGTTTCCCTGAAAGGGGCAGAGGCTTATGCGGCCGCAGATTTGCGGATTCTGGTTGAAGGAATGGAGGATTATTATGACAGAGACGCTGCAGTTTTACTGGTCGTATCCGTTTGTGCGGTATGCGGTGATTGTAGGGGTTTTGATTGCGCTGTGCTCTTCATTGCTTGGGGTGACACTGGTGCTGAAGCGGTTTTCCTATATCGGGGACGGATTATCGCATGTGGCGTTCGGCGCGCTTGCCGTGGCGACTGTCTGCGATGTGGCGGATACGATGTGGATTGTTATGCCGGTAACGGTGCTGTCTGCGGTTTTGCTGCTTCGGACGGGACAGAATGCGAAGATACAGGGGGACGCCGCAATCGCGATGCTGTCGGTCGGTTCGCTTGCGGTCGGGTATCTGCTGCTGCATTTGTTTTCGGCATCGGCCAATATATCCGGGGATGTGTGCAGCACGCTCTTTGGTTCGACCTCAATTTTGACGCTGACAAGAAGCGAGGTGTGGCTGTGCGTTGCAATGTCCGTGCTTGTGGTGGTGTTGTTCTGCCTGCTTTACAACCGGATTTTCGCAGTAACCTTTGACGAGAGCTTTGCGCGGGCGACCGGAATTTGCGCAAACACGTACAATCTGATGATTGCGATAATAACTGCTGTTATTATTGTGCTTGCGATGAATCTGGTCGGCTCGCTGCTGATATCGGCGCTGGTGATTTTTCCGGCGCTGTCGGCAATGCGCGTAGTCCGCAATTTTAAAGGCGTCGTGATTTGCTCCGCGGTGATTTCCGTGTGCTGCGCGCTGGTGGGAATCATTCTCGCGATTCTGTTCTCCACGCCGGTTGGGGCGACAATTGTTGTGGCAAATATTGTGGTATTCCTGATAAGCAGTGCGGCCGGACGCGCATTGAGAAGATAAGGCGCGCCCGGAGGCGGCGCTTATCCCCTTGCCTCCATCAGATTGCTTGACGAATACCTGCGTAGTCCGCGGTAAAACACGAAAACTGCGGCTGCGCTCAGCAGCAATGTGTATCCGAGCACCGCAAGCAGCCTCCCGGCGTTAAAGTCCATCATAATGTGCACCGGCTGGTAAATCGCCATGCCGACGGGAATCACCAGATAGAGGAGGAACTTCACGGCGCCCTTAAAGATGCCGTCCGGATAGGTCGCGAAGCTGACCATGCTGCTTGTCATGTGGCCTGCGAACATCTCCGCCCGTACAAACCAGAAGGACAGGCTGCCCATCAGCAGGGCGAACGCGGTATAGATGACGGCGCCGGTTACCGTAAACAGCACAAACAGGAAAAAGCGTCCGATGCTGAGGCTGAAAACGCAGAGGATAACCAATCCGTACAGGAGGTCGCCGATCGCGGAGACGCTGGTCTGGGAGGTCAGTACGCTCAGCAGGACGTTTTTGGGCAGCACCAGATAGGCGTCGAGCTTGCCATTGATAATCAGATCCGGCAGCGAAAACGCCCGGGCAAACAGGATATGCGCCAGCCCGAAGGTGCTTGCGGCAAGCCCCCAGAGCAGCATGACGTCCCGCAGGGCATAGCCGCCGATATCCTCCCGCAGGGAAAACAGGATGACCCACTGCACGATAAAGGTCGCGTTGTTGAGTGCCATAAAAAGAATATTGGTCAGAAACGTCACCTTATTGAGCATCTCGCGCATAATATTGTATTTGACAGAGAGCATGCAGACACGCAGCTCATTTTTAACCGCCGTTGACATAGAGCTTTTTAACCCCCTTTCCGTAAATAAAGAACATAAGCGCGCAGCCCGCAGCCAGATAAAGAACCTGCGCGGCCAGCACCTCAGCATATTTTTCGACGCTAAAATCAATCAGAAGCTTTGCCGGGCCGTAGCAGACCGTGTAGATGGGTGTTAATTTAAATAACGGCTGCAATGCTTCGGGAAAGATTTCAATCGGAAAAATGGTCCCGATTACGAGAATCAATTTATTATACAGCCAGTGGAACGGGTTGGCGTCTTCAATCCAGAAGGACAGCAGGCTGATGCACAGCCTGAAAACGGCGTGGATGGTAATGCCCAGCAGGATACAGGGCAGCGCCGCAAGAAGCGTAATCAACCGGAAGCCCGCAAGGGAGCCGACCATGGTAAGCCCAATCAGGGCGGAGACCGCCGCGTACATGGGGAGGCGGACACTGCACTCGCCGATATATCTTGCAAGAATATAAAGCGTATAGTGGTAGGGCTTGTTCATCAGGTACGCGATATTTCCGCCGCGTATATCCATGGAGGCCTGCCGCGTGACGGTATTGGAGCTGGTGCCGAACCAGATCAGCTCCGTCAGCATCACATACCAGATCATCTGCTCCTTCGTGTAGCCCGCAATCAACGTGCCGGGGGTGCCATACATATAATCCCAAAGGTGTATAAAGATAAAAATAATAATCAAATAGCTGATAAAGCCCATCGCGATATTGGCCGTGTATTGCAGGCTTTCTATCAGTACGGAGCGGTAAATGACTGCATATTTTTTCATAAGCCCTCCTTTTTCAAGTGATTACCGTCTAAAGGCCCCCTTTTCAGGGAACTGCCTTCGGCTTTGTAGATTTCCATAATGATATTCTCCAGCGGGATATTGGATATGTTGATATCCACCATATTTTCCGCGTCAATATGGCGCAGCGCGTCGTTAATTTTCATTATGCCGGTGTCCACCTCGAGCTTTACGTGCCCGCCGTTTTGTTTCAGGACGGTGATGCCCGCAAGCTGCGGCAGCACCGCCTCCTCATGCAGCTTCAGCTCCACGATTTTCTTATTTAAGTAGTGATATTTGAGGTGCGTCATCGAATCATCCAGTACAATTTTGCCGTTGTTGACAATAACGATGCGTTTGCAGAGCTTTTCGATGTCGCCGACGTCGTGGCTGGTCAGGAAAATCGTCGTGTGAAGCTCTTTATTCATCTGCTTGATTAACGAGCGGATGTTTTCTTTTACGACCGGGTCAAGGCCGATGGTCGGTTCATCTAAAAATAACACCCGTGGTTTATGGATGAGCGAGGCTGCCAGCTCACAGCGGATGCGTTGTCCCAGTGACAGGCTGCGTACCGGCGTATTGATAAAGGCGTCCAGCTCGAAAATCTCCGAAAGCTCCCGGATGCGTGCTTCCGCCTCTGCGTCCGGGAGGTCATAAATCGCGCCGAAAAACCGGAAATTGTCGTAGGGCGTTAAATGTGTCCAGAGCTGCTCCTTCTGGCCGAATACGGTACCGATTTGATAGGCGAGCTGCTTTCTCTTTTTGGACGGGTCGATGCCCAGAACCTTCACAGCGCCGTCATCCGGGTAGAGAATCCCCGTCAGCATCTTGATGGTCGTGCTTTTTCCCGCGCCGTTGGGGCCGATAAAGGCAAGCATTTCGCCCTCCTCCACCGTGAAGGAAATCCGGTCGACTGCGTGCACTGCCTCTGTCTGCGGGTGGAATATGGCTTTGAGACTGCCCTGCAGTCCCTTTTCCTTTCGCTTTACCCGAAAGGTTTTGGATAAATTTTCCGCTTCGATTACATTCATTGGAAACGCCTCCTTTGCTGTTTTTCTTCCAAATGCGGATACAAAAAGAGCCGCGATGTTACATGCATCTGGGTGCATATACCATGCGGCTCTTAAAAATCCCGATTACCGCACGGCCAAAAGACCTTTCGTCTTACGGCCATGCGCGCGGCTGTCTGCCGGCATCAGGCTGTGACCGTAATCTGAAAAATCTGCGAAATCTGCTGCATAATCGAAAAATATAGCGTGTGGTTTGGATACATACGTCTATCCCCCTGAGTAAATTTTGAATAGAATATCACAGAAAAATGAAAAAGGCAAGTTTTTTTGAAACGGAAAAGGCACATGCGTTTTGAAACGGAAAGGCACATGCGGAAGATGCGTGCGGATACGGGGCCTGCAGACGGCATACTGTTTCAGGTAAAAGCATATATTGGAAGCAGAATGACAAAGATGCGGTAGGTGCGTATGAGTGGAAATAAAAGCCAAAATGCGACAAAAATCCTTGCGGTTCTGCTGGTGCTTGCAATGGCGGTGCTTGCACGGGAATCAACACAGTTTGCAAGCGTTTTAGAGGAGCATGCGGCGGGAGGAGCGGCGCCGGTTACGGTGGTAATTGATGCAGGGCACGGAGGTATAGATCCCGGGAAGGTCGGCGTCAACGGCGCGCTGGAGAAGGATATAAACCTTGCGATTGCGCTGAAGCTGGAGGAGAACCTCCGGGAGCAGGGGATTCGTGTGGTGATGACAAGGACGGACGATAACGGCCTGTATAAGGAAAGCGATACAAATAAGAAGGTACATGATATGAAAAACCGGCTGACAATCATTGAGGAAGCCAGGCCCGTGATCGCGGTAAGCATTCATCAGAACAGCTATCCCGACGCCTCCATCAGCGGCGTGCAGGTGTTCTATTATAAGGACTCCGCCAAGAGCAGGGAGGCGGCGGAAATCATGCAGCGGCAGTTGATTAGGACGCTCAGGCCCGAGAAGGAACGGGAGGCAAAAGATAACGGGAGCTATTATCTTTTGAAAAAGACGTCCGTGCCGATTGTGATTGTGGAGTGCGCTTTTATGAGTAATCCCAGGGAGGCGGAGCTTTTGACGCAGGAAGCGTATCAGGAACAGGTTGCGTGGGCTGTTTATATGGGGATCATGCAGTACATCAACCGGCAGCAGTAGCGCGCTGCCGCTTTGGCAGGCTTTGCTGTGGCTGCTTTTCATGTTGTACTTCGTTTCTGCGCTTTTGCGCCGACAACGGTATTCCGGTTTATTTTATGCGCAACCGTGTTTTTTGTGTTGAAATCCTTCACTTTTTATGTAAAAATAAATAATATAAAATGGATAGAGAGGGAAGGATTATGGGAAAAAGAACTGGGAAGCTGAAGTACAGAATCGGGTGCGCCGCGTTGATTGCCGCTGCCGCGGTAATGATTTTTGGCGAAAGCAGCAAGGCTGCGGAGGAGGAGCAGGTGCCTCGTGAGAATGTGTATCGCAGCGAGCTGACCAATGAATGGATCGACATAAGCCTGCAGAATCAACGGCCGGTGGCGATTATGGTTGATAACGAGAAATGGGCGCTTCCGCATTTCGGGCTGACGGAGGCGGATGTCGTGTACGAGATGATGAACAGCACGGCGAACGGACGTATCACGCGTCTGATGGCGGTTGTCAAGGACTGGGAGAAAATCACGCGGTTTGGCAATATCCGGAGTGCGAGACCGACCAATATTATGCTTGCGGCAGAATGGAACGCGGTTCTGTGCCATGACGGAGGGCCGTTCTATATTAACGACTGGATTGCAAAGGATTATTCCGCCAATCTGAGCGCGGGCTTTTCCCGCATACCAAACGGCAAGCGGATAGAATATACGGAGTATATCTGCACGGGAGAGCTGAGCAGGCGTTTCCAGGCAGCCGGTTACAGCAAGGAGTACAATGCGTTTTATCCCGGAAGGCATTTTGTTTTTTCCGAGACGGAGACGGACTTGTCGGCGCATCCGGCGGCAAGGGCATGTACGCGGATAGAGCTGCCCTTCCCGCATAATCAGTCGAAGCTGGTATATAATGCGGCGACGGGAACATATGACTATTATGAATACGGACAGGCGCACACGGATCCCCTGCACAACAATGCGCCGCTTACATTCAAGAACCTGTTCATACAGGATACGACGTTTGCACAGCTGGATGAGAACGGGTATATGATCTACAATGCGATTGACTTTGGCCGTTCCGGCTATTATATCACGAACGGAAGGATGATTGAAGTGGTGTGGGCAAAGCTTGGGGAAAATCTGCCGACCATTTATATTGATAAGCTGACGGGACAGGTGGTGGAAATCAATACCGGGAAGACCTACATCGCGCTGGTGCCCTCCGACGTATGGGCGGATATTGTTATCAGCGGCACGCCGTAAGGAAAGCGGGGAACCGGTTTATGGGAGAAGGGTACTTTGAGGAGGCGCTGTCGAATTTTACAAAGGATTTTGCCTACGGCGGCGCCATCCGTCATCTGGTAGATCACGGTTATACGGTGGACAGGATTGTCAGGGAGTTTGATTACCCGATATCAAGAGACGCCATAGAGAAAATCGTGAATCAATATCTTGTGGAAAAAGGCGAATGAGACTACTATTTTAACATAATGCACAAAAATAAAGTATTTTTTCTGGATGTAATTCCGATAATTCGTGGAACAAACTGGTTGTTTGCGCGCTGAAAGTGTGATATTATAAGTGTGCAATAGTGCATATCGGTAAATATCCCCGATTGGCAGCGGCATATGCCCGCGTCAACCGGAGGTATTCATAAGAGGAACAAAAGGAATTGAATGGCAAAGGGAAGAATGGCCGGCTGCAGGGGCTGATAAGATGCATTGTGGCAGTTGTGTGCTCCGCGGGCATTGCGGCGGCTGTCGCGTATGTCCTGCTCAAGACGGGACTGCATTTACAGGCAAGCGATTTGTATGAACAATTATATAAGCTGGATGTAGCCGGGGAAGCGATGCAGGGGGAGACGTCTTTTCTGTATACAGAGCGCTGGTATAACGGATACGAGATTTTTCGTTATTCTTCTCCGGTAAGCTATATGCTTGTCAACGGACTGATGAGAATTTTCTCCGCAGACATACATGCCGGTATCTGCCTGTTTTACGGTGTGCTGGTGTTTGTATCCCAGATGGGATTTTTCCTGTTTGGCATCCGCCAGCGCAGGATGACGGCGGCTTTTCTTACGGGAACCGCGTTCCTGTTTCTGCCCTCCACGCTCGACATGGTACTGATGCAGGGCAGCCTTGATTTAAATATGGGCTTTTTCATGGCGCCGCTGCTGCTGTTTGTGCTCCATGACTTTGTGAAATGGAGGCACAGATGGGAGATTGTTCCGCTTTCTGTGCTGTTTGCCCTTTTGACGGCGACGCATTATGTGCTGGCGGTTGTGGTCGGCATTGTTGTACTGGTTTATCTGATTTTTTACGGGATTGCCAATAAGTCGTGGCGGTTTGAATGCGCCGCTGCGGGCGATTTACTGTTTGTCTATATAGCAATGGGCTATTTTCTGTATCCGGCGGTATCCGGCGGACTGCTGTCCGGCGTCCATACACAGCCGGAGAATGCGGCTGCATTTGTGGGCGTCCCGGTGCTGGTGATTGCGGTGCTTGGGCTGATAACGGCTGACAGAAGCCGCAGCGCAGGCTTCTTACTTACAATAACAGGTGTACTTCTTTCTTTTGATTTTATGGAACCCGTGGTGCGGCTGATACCGACCGCGGCCTTGCGCAGGACCAGCTGGTATCTGATGGTCTGCCTTGTGATTTGCATGATTACGCTGCTGTGCTGGCAGCGGCTCCGGCTGATTTTCCTTGTATTGATGCTGGGGGTGCTTGTATGCTCCGGATTTTCCGGGGATTTCTTTGCGCGAAACAGCGGAAGCGTGATTGCGCGGGAGGAGTCGAAGGTGCAGACATATCTGCTGGAGGAGGCGGCCGCGTATACGGATAACAGGGTGGCGCTGATTGACATGTCGACGCTGGGCGCTTTTCCGCAGTGGTATTTTGCGGTCAGAGACATTGATTCAATGTCGGGCTGGGATTTGGAGAACGCGCTGACGGTGGAAAACCTGATGCATGTCAACGAGGCCTTTGCAGATGGATTTTATGATTATATGTTTGACCGTCTGCGGCTCTACGGAAACGATGTGGTGATTGTCCTGCGGGAGCTGATACCTGCCGCGGGTGACTATAAGGTGATGCTCGACTACGCCGCGCGCAGCGGATATGCGGTTGTGGCAGAGAACGATAAGGCAGTTGTGCTCAAGGAAGCAGCTGTCAACAGTACATATGGTGTGATTACGCATTACAAGAATCTTGCGATAGGCGATTACGCCGCGCAAATCGCTTATATCTACCCTTCCTTCGGATGGGGAAGAAGCAGTGTGATCGAAGACTATACAATAGAAGAGCTGGCGCAGTATGAGAAGCTGTACCTGTCCGGATTTACATATCGGGATAAGGAAAAGGCGGAGAATATGCTCCGGGAGCTTTCCGGCAAAGGCGTGGACATTTACATCGATATGCAGCATATACCGGTGAATGTGCTTTCCGGCAAGGATGAATTCCTGGGGATTTACGCGCAGTTTGTGCAGTTTACGGAAGTGTTCCCGATTCTGAGCAATGATAACGGCAATGAGTTTAAGCTGGACTTTAAGGGAGGCGGCTACGCCGTTTGGGATACAGTCTATATTTCGGGCTGCGACCGGGTCCTGAAGGAAGCTGCGTATGACGACAAGAGCCATCTGACCTATCTGGGGCAGAGCAAGGATCCTAATATTACCTTTATGGGCTTTAATCTTGTTTACTACTATCTGACAACCCATAATCCGGATTTGAGGCGTTTTTTGGATGAAGCGATGGGGCTTTCATCCGAGGATCTGCCAGACCCGGAGATTGTACCGATAAAAATAGAAAAGACACCGGGCCGGCTTGTGGTGAGCACATCCTCTGACAAGGTAAACTGCAATCTGGCGTCTGTGGAGGCGTTGGAGCCGGACAGAATCGTCACGACGGAGGAGAGCTTGTGGGTTGTAAATCAGGGCGATACGGTATTGCGCATTGCTTTCCCGGGACGCAGGGAAGGCCTTGTGATGAGTATAGCGGGACTGATAGGGCTTGCCATTATATGGATTACCGTATATGTGGTGCTGGAAAGCAGTACAAGGTCGGAACTATAGGTATTGTTTATATAAGAAATGGAGGAGAGTACAATGAAGAGAAGTGGTAAGAAATTGATGCTGGCATCGCTGATGTCCGCCGCATTGATCTGCTCAAATATGAGCTTCGTGTATGCGACGGAGCAGGTGCCGGCGGAGGTTTCGGAGAGCGAGCCTTCTCAGGAGGCCGGGGCGCAGGATGAGGTACAGCCGGAGGCTCCTGAGCAGGAGGAATCCCAGGAGCAGACAGTACCGGAAAGCGTGACGGCGCCGGAGCAGGAAGACACAGACAACACGGAGACGCAGCCGGAGACCTCTGAGCAGGAGGAATCTCAGGAGCAGACAGCGCCGGAAAGCGCGGCGCAGCCGGAGACCTCTGAGCAGGAGGGAACCGGAGAGGAAGACGCCGGGGTGGATGAGACGGAGCTGGAAAGCGAGTCCGGCACAGAGGAGGAAACCGAGGAAGCGTCGGTGGAAGAGATTTTGTTTGTGGATAAAAATGGCAATGAGCTGCTTCCTTCTTCTTTAGTCGGCCAGGAGTATGATTTGGTTGCGGAGAGCTACGACGGAGAGCTGAACGTGATCAAGAAATACGCGGAGTCCGAGGAATATGAGGCAAATGTCATTATGGACAGCTATGTGGACGAGGACGGCAATCTGGTTATTTTAATCAGCCAGGGCGCCCCAAAAGAGGAGGAAACTGCGGTGTCCCTGAAGCTGAACGCATCTGGCATCGGCGATGCGCCGGCGGTTGACGGAAGCTTTACCGGATGGGACGATATTCCGGCTTCTTATGAATTTAACTGGAACAAACCCGACGCATGGGTGGACGGCGAGCACTATACAGAGACGAACAGCACGGATGTGCGCCACGAGATGAAGCTCTACAGCGACGGTGAGAATGTATACCTGAAGGTGGTTTTTGCAAGAGAATTCAAAAACGGGCAGGTAGCCAACGGAAACGACTACCAGTTCTGGATTGACAACCAGCAGATGGCGGCGTATCAGGTAGAGTGGCCGGACGGCACTTCTCTCTCCAACAGCAATGCGGAGCCGGGGACTTATCAGGTTGATGTCAGACACAGAGACAGCTCATGGTCGTATGTGCTGACGGACGGTGCGGTTGCTTACTACCATGTAAACGAGGATAATCTGAATAATGAGCTGGAGCTCAAGATCCCGATGTCCGAGTTCGTAAAGCAGAATCCGAATATTGATTTGGACAATTACAATATGATTTCATTCTTTACGCCGAATCTGATGCAGGATAAGATATCGACGGCGGGCGCTTCCACGGGAGCGGTTCCGTTTGCGGCTGCCGCGTTTTTGGTGGTACCCGTAAGCTACATAGTGTTGAAAAAGAAAAAGGAAGGGGAATTGGCACTGGCATGAGAGAAAAGCATGAGGCATATTCGTATCATGTAACCTTCAATGCAATGCATAATCTGGTTTTAGACAATCCCAAAAGCATGCATGCCCATACGTTTCGTGTGGGCTTGTATGTTACGGAAAAACAGGATGATCATCCTGTTTTTTTGAATAATGAGAGACTTCTTGCGGATTACTTTGAGCGATACCGCGGGATACGTCTGAATGAGATTCATCCCTTTGTGGAGACGCTTCCGACGCTTGAGAATATGGCGGAGATTTTCTATGAGGAGCTGAAGCCGATATTTGAAGGCAACGGAATGCATCTTGTCGCATTGGAAATCGGCGACAGCCCTATATCGATATACTGTGTCGGGGAACGGCTGCTGCTGGGTGATGTGTTCGGGCTGGTAAAAACGGAGGAGATGACGGCGTACTGCGAGCGGGTGCGCGAACGGTATAGAAGCCTGGGAGAGGGTGCAAATGATTAGAGCGATAGTGATTTTCGTACTGTTTTTGGTCTGGATTTATATCCTGACGATTTTCAAGCGCAGAAAGCTGGAATTTTTTTACTTCCTTGTGGGAAGCGTAGGCACATTTTTGTTTTCGTTTGCCGTATTCAGAAATATTATGACGCAGATTATGACCAGGCTGACCTGCTACCTGACGGGGCTTCTGGGAAATGCGCTGGGAATCTTTAAGGCGTATACAAGCCATGCAATTCTCTTTATAGAGAATGCGGACGGCCCGATTTCGCTTTATGTTGACTTTGAGTGCGGCGGCGTGATTGAGATACTGGTATTTATCTCGCTTGTATTCTTTTTTGCGGTTTACAGCACAAAGGAAAAGCTTTTGATTTCTCTGGCGGGCATTCTGTGGATTGTCGCGGCGAATATTATCCGGCTGTTTTCGATATGCGTTATTATTAACAAGTTTGGCAACGAGTCCTACTATGTCGCGCATACGATTGTCGGGAGACTGATTTTCTATGCACTTTCCATTATTTTGTATTTCTATGTTTTTACGAGGGCACAGATTCGAAAGCAGCGCGTAGGAGAATTTGGTTATGATAACGAAGATAATAAGTAAGATGTTCTACTGGGCGGCATGGATTATCATTCCGCTGATCATAGAGATTATACCGGCGATTGGGAATTTCTTTATTCTGCTGGCAAAGCGTGTCCGAATCGCGAAGGATATCAAGCTGGAATTTCTTCCGAATATCACGCTGATGATTCCGGTGTACAATTCCGGACAGACGCTGTACCGGTGTATTCAGTCGATTGACCAGTCTACCTATCCCAATCACCTGATCGAGATTATGCTGGTGGACAACGGGTCGAAGGATAACAGCTTTCAGATCTTTCAGAAGGCTCAGATGGAATTCCCGACACTGGCAATGTGGTGGATGAACTCCAAGCAGGGCAAATCCAAGGCGCTGAATAAGGCGATTTTCAACAGCAGCGGTAAATATATCATTAATATCGACAGTGACGGCGTGCTCCATAAGGATGCGCTGATGAATATTGTCAGGCAGTTTGAGACATATTCGGATGTGGACTGTATGACGGGCGCCGTGCTGATTGAGCCTGCGCTGATTGAAGAGACAAAGGGCTTTTTCCTCAAGCAGTTCCGGAAGCTGGAGTTTATGGAGTACGCGCAGGCATTTCTTGCGGGCAGGAATTTTGAATCCCAGTTTAACAGCATTTACACCCTGTCCGGCGCCTTTTCTTCCTTTAGAAAATCGGTTCTGATGAAAACCTTTCTGTACAATACGAATACCATATGCGAGGACACGCATCTTACCTTCCAAATCCGGACCATTCTGAAAAGGAAGGTGCACCTGTGCAATGACGCGATTTTTATGGTAGACCCGATTGAGAGCATCAATAAATTTTATACCCAGCGGCAGCGATGGCAGATTGGCGAGCTGGAGGTTTCCCACATGTTCCTGAAGGATAATCTGCGCAGGCCGCTTTCGGGATATTTCAACAATTTTGTTATCCGCCTGATTATGACGGATCATACCTTCGCGTTTCCGCGGATGATCTGGTATTTTGTGCTGATTGCTCTGGGCTGCATGAATTATTCCTTCTATAATGTAGGCGTAGCGGTGGTGCTCATATACCTGCTGTATGTGTTCAGCTCCTTCCTGTATTATCTGAATATTATCTCCTTTTTGAAGAGTTTTCCGGACCTGCGGAGATATTACGCGAGGAAGCTGGGCTATGTAGTGATTATGCCGTTGTTCAATCTTTTTGCTTTCTTTGTCAGATTTGCGGGGATTATCAATTCTATCAAGCGCAAGAGCAGCTGGAAGACGCTGACTTTTACGGAGGAGAAGAAGATGGTGGGCGAGACCATGCGCAAGGATTTCTTCTTCATCCTGAATTTCAGGGGGCTTTTGCTCAGAATATTGGAGAAACAGGAGAAAAAGAATGTCAAAAACATATAGACAGTACAAATTCAAATTTTATCTCAATATGAATCATTTTATTACCAATAACGGGGTCAACGGGGAAGTGCACCCGCACACCTGGGAAATCATCATCAATGTTATTTCCGACAGCGACAAAATGACGCCGTTTGCGACAATTGAGCGCAAAATGGAGGAAATCATGGGGCAGTACCAGGATAAGCTGCTCAATGACTGCGAGCCCTTTGATACGCTTACGCCGACTGTGGAAAATGCCGCCCGTTATTTTTTCCGGCTGATTCAGGATAATATCATACAGGACGGCTGGATTCTGCTGATGCTGGAGCTGAGCGAGACGCCGACGCGCTCCTATATCATCAACTCTCTGTTCGACGAGGAGGACATCTGGGAAGAATGGTATGAGGAGATTACGGAGAAAAATGTGGGGCAGTACGGAGATTTTGACCATTTTAATTTCCCCAAATAAAGCGCGGACGGGAAATTCCGGTTTTGGCATATTATATGCAGAGAGTCTCTTGAACAAATCGGCAGTGTAGGGTATACTGTGGTTGACGACACCCAGCAGAGAGGCTGGCCGGCACGGGCAGAGTACCGCCCGCCGCGCGGTAAACAAAAGAAACTGCAGGGTGCATAGATGGGAGCAGCTTACATGGAAACGGAGATCTTGTCCATTGCTGCGGACGAGCAGCCGGAATCCGTCCGGCAGAAGCTCTCGCACGCGGGCGATATTATAAAGAATGGCGGTCTGGTGGCTTTTCCGACGGAAACGGTATATGGCCTGGGCGGAGACGCCCTGAATCCGGAATCTGCGCGGAAAATATATGCCGCGAAGGGCAGGCCCAGTGATAACCCGCTGATTGTGCATATAGCGGATATGGAAGCCCTTGACGCCATCGCAAAACGGATACCGGAGAAGGCGCGGCAGCTTGCGCGGGCGTTCTGGCCGGGGCCCCTGACGATGATTATGGAAAAGACCGGGCTTGTGCCGGCGCAGACGACGGGCGGGCTGGATACGGTGGCGGTAAGGATGCCGGGGCATCCGGCGGCACTGGCGCTTATCCGGGCGGCCGGCGGGTATGTGGCGGCGCCAAGCGCCAATCTCTCGGGAAAGCCAAGCCCGACAACCGCAAAATATGTGATACAGGACATGGCGGGAAGGATAGAGCTGATACTGGACGCGGACGGCGCGGAGCTTGGTTTGGAATCGACGATTGTGGATCTGACGGGCGAGGTGCCGGTGATTTTGCGTCCGGGATATATCACACAGGAAATGATCGCAAGGACAGTCGGGGAGACGGAGATGGACATTACGCTGCTGGACGGCGATTCTACGCAGGCGCCCAAAGCGCCCGGCATGAAATACCGCCATTATGCGCCAAAGGGAGAGCTGGCGCTGGTAGAGGGAAGCCCGGAGGCCGTCGTGCAATATATCAATGAACAGGCGCGGCGCCATCGCGGGGATAATAAAAAGACAGGTGTTATAGGCACGGCGGAGCGGATAGCGGATTATTGCGCGGACAGTGTTAAGAACGCAGGAAGCCGCAGGGATCCGCTGGCAGCGGCAAGGCAGCTCTATACCTTTCTGCGTGAGTTTGACGATGAAGAGGTGGCGTATATTTACAGCGAGGCCTTTGAAGGCGCGGGGATTGGACAGGCGCTTATGAACCGCCTGCTGAAGGCGGCAGGGCATAAGGTCATTCAGGTATAAACGGTTTATTATACATTTTACGGCAGCTTCCATGGATTTCCATGGAGTCTCCATGAAGACGGAAGGAGGATGCGAAGTGATAGCGATTGGATGTGACCATGGCGGATTTGCGCTGAAGGAGGCCGTGACGGCATATTTAAAACAAAACGGGATGGAATATAAGGATTTTGGCTGTTACGGTACAGCGTCGTGCGATTATCCCGATTTTGGCGTTGCGGCAGCCCGGGCGGTGGCATCGGGAGAATGCGACAGGGGAATTGTCATCTGCACGACGGGAATAGGAATATCTATTACGGCCAATAAGATAAAGGGAATCCGGTGCGCGCTTTGCGCGGATACGGTATCGGCGCGGCTGACAAGGGAGCACAATGATGCGAACGTGCTGGCAATCGGCGCCGGCATTGTGGGGGCGAATCTTGCGCTTGGCATTGTCGAGACCTTTTTGAATACGGCGTTTTCCGGTGAGGAGAAGCACTGCAGAAGGGTAGCAAAGATAAAGGCTCTGGAAGAAGAGTCCATGAAGTAGGAAAGCAGGTGGAGAGATGGCGAATGTAGTAGTGATGAATCATCCGTTGATCAAACATAAAATCGGCTATATCAGGCGCACGGAAACCGGCACCAAGGATTTCAGGCAGACAATCGGCGAGATTGCCAATCTCATCTGCTATGAAGCGACGCGGAATTTAAAGCTTGCCGATGTGGAAATCGAAACGCCGATTTGCAGGACAACGGTTCAGGAGCTTACGGGAAAGAAGCTGGCGATTGTGCCGATTCTGCGTGCGGGGCTTGGCATGGTGGACGGTATGCTGCAGCTGATACCGGCGGCCAAGGTCGGGCATATCGGCCTTTACCGCGACCCGCAGACGCTGGAGCCGGTGGAGTATTACTGCAAGCTCCCCGAGGACTGCGACCAGCGGGAGGTCTTTGTGGTAGACCCGATGCTTGCAACCGGAGGTTCATCCTCCGCCGCAATCCGAATGCTGAAGGACAGAGGGTGCAGGAGCATTCATTTTATGTGTATTATAGCAGCCCCGGAGGGCGTTGAGCGCATGAAAAAGGATCATCCGGACGTGGACATTTATATTGGTGCATTGGACGAAAAACTAAATGACCACGGTTATATTGTGCCGGGGCTTGGAGATGCCGGTGACAGGATTTTCGGAACCAAATAACAGGCGTATCAAATCGGCATTCCGGCGGCTGGCGGCGCTTTTGCTTGCGCTGGTCCTGTCCATTGCTTTTGCGGGCGCCGTTTCCACGCCGGCATATGCGGAGACAACGCTCGAAAAGCTGGAGCGCGCAAAGCGGGAGCGGGAGCAGACGCAGGATGCAAGGGAGAATGCCGAGGATACAAGGGACTCGCTGAAGATTGCCCAGAATTCCCTTTTGGGACAGCTGAGTACTTTGAACGATGACTTAGATCAGGTGAGCACCAACCTGGAGCTGATAGAATCGGATATTGCCGCAAAGGAAGCAGAGATAGCCAATACGAGGCTGGAGCTGGAGGAGGCAGTCCGTGTTGAGCAGGAGCAGTATGAGGATATGAAGCTGCGGATTAAGGCGATGTATGAGAACAGCCTTAATAACGGGTATCTGAATCTGCTGCTGTCTTCCAGAAGCTATACGGATTTCCTCAATAGAAATGATTATATTGAACAGATTAACCGCTATGACCAGAGGATGCTTGCGGAGTATCAGGAATGCTGCAGGCGGGTGGAGGAGACGCAGGCGCGTCTGGAGACGGAGCTGACGTCCCTGAACGTGCTGCGTGAGGAAGCTCTGCAGGAGCAGCGCAGAGTGACGGAGCTGGTGGAGGCCGCACAGAGCAGCGTTACGGCTTACGCCAATCAGATATCGGACGCGGAAGCGACGATAGGCGTGCTGGAGAGCATGATAAATGAACAGGATCAGGGTATTGCCTCGCTTCAGAAGCAGTACGAGGAGGAGCTTGCGCTTTCCCGGCTGGCGGCGCAGTCCGCATGGCGCGATATTTCGCAGGTAAACTTTGAGGAAGGAGACCGGAAGCTGCTTGCCAACCTGATTTACTGTGAAGCGGGCGGAGAGCCGTATGAAGGACAGGTTGCGGTGGGCGCGGTGGTTATCAACCGCGTGCTGAGCTCACGGTATCCGAACACCATCGTCGGGGTGATTTACCAGAACAGGCAGTTTTCGCCGGTGGCAAGCGGCCGGCTGGCGCTGGCGCTGGCAAACGATTCGGCGACGAGCAAATGTTATCAGGCGGCTGATGAAGCGATGAGCGGCGTTACCAATGTAGGACAGTGCGTGTATTTCAGGACACCGATAGAGGGACTTACGGGAATCCGCATTGGCGGACACATTTTTTATTAGTGCATTGGTACTATTGATTTGATGAAATGGGTGTAGTACCATTTTAGCAGGAGGGTATTGCACCTGTTTTTTATTCTAAAGAAAATTGCGGCGGCGCCGGAAGGGATGAGTGCATCATGCAGTACAAAATCGGAATTTTAGAGCGGGACAATCAATATTTGGAGCGGCTGACAAGGTTTCTGCAGACCCATCACGGGGACAGCCTTGTGGTGGATTCAGCAGACGGCAGCCAGAGCGACTGGACGGACGTAGTGCCCGAGCTGCTGGGAATGGAGGTCTCGGAATATGACGCGCTGTTGATCGGGGACGATATTGACGTGATGGAGGAGAGCCTTCCGGCAGGCCTGCGGCTGGCGTATCTCACTGCGGAGCCGGCAGAGGACAGCCCCTGTGAGATCTCAAAATATCAGCGTCTGGAACAGATTTATCAGCAGATTATCGCAGTCTGCGAGATGCCGGAGGCGGTGGAGGAGGAGCCGGAAGCGCAGGAGCCGGACGGCGCCGCGGAGGAATCCGGTCCGGTGCTGTCCACCGAGGAAGAGGGCGGAGAGCGTTACCGGGTATACCGGCTTTCCGACGGGGAGGATATGGATGCCTGTCTGGTCGAGATGAAGATGCTCGCAAACAACAGGATTCCCGGCCTGGCAGAGGTGCGCTGCGAGGAGGGGGAGGTCCGCTATAACATAACCGGCAAGGTATGCCTTATGGAGTTTGCCATGCAGAATCAGGGTGTGAGAGGGCGCAATAAGCTTTTGCAGATTTTGCGCAGTATTCTGGACACGCTGCTTGGCATGGAAGAATATATGCTCCTGCCGGACAGGGTTCTGCTCCTGCCGGAGGAGATTTATATGGATCCCGCGAGTATGGAGACAGCGCTTTTATATCTGCCCTTCCGGCAGGCGGGAATCGGGCAGGGCATAAAAGAATGCCTGAGATGTATGGTTGAGGGCGGCCGCCGGATGCTTGCCGGGCTGGGTGAAACGCTGCCGGCGGAGGAGCTGCAGGGCGGGTATGACGGGGAACCGGAGGAAGAGCAGCCCCATACCGGACAGATAGCGATATTTTCAACGCTGCAGCAGGCGGCGGAGGAACGGCTTGCGCTTAAGAGGCGGATAACCCTTTCGGAGCTGCCGTCCACACCGTATCTGGTGCGGAAGAAAACCGGCGAGCGGATACCGGTAAACAAAAACAGCTTCAAAATCGGGAAGGATGAGAACAGCGTGGATTACTGCATCCGCAATAACCCTACGGTCAGCAGAAGCCATGCGGATATTGTGAAGAAGCAGGACGGCTATTACATTGTGGACAGGGGCTCCCTGAACCATACCTTCTTAAACGGCAGGGTGGTGGATCCCAAAAGGGCGCGAAAGCTCAAGAAGGGCGACTTAATCCAGATAGCGAACGAGATATTTACGTTTCATCTGAAGGATGAATAGAAAGGACGGCAGAAGGCTTCGGTTATGGAATTTCACTGTACGGCTGCGGCACAGACCGATAAAGGAATCACAAAAAGCGTCAATCAGGACAGTCTTACCGTCAAGGTGGCAGGCACCCTGTACGGGGAGGCTGCCCTTGCCGTGCTGTGTGACGGTATGGGCGGTCTGGAGCAGGGAGAGGTCGCCAGCGGCGTTGTCGTGCGTGCGTTTGAGCAGTGGTTTTTAAAGGACTTTCCGCCGCTTTTGAGCCGGGGCATGCCGTCCAGGGCGCTTGCGGGCGCATGGAAGGATATGATTGACGACTGCAATCTGCGCATCTATGATTACAGCAGCAAGCGCGGTACGACGATGGGTACGACGCTGACGGCGATGCTTATATGTGACGGCAGCTATTATATTGCCCATGTCGGCGACTGCAGGGCATATCAAATGGACAGCGCCATCACAAGGCTTACGCAGGACCATACCTATACGGAGCGGGAGGTTGCGCTGGGGCATATGACGCCGGAGCAGGCGCTGAATGATTCCCGCAGGAATGTCCTGCTGCAGTGCATCGGGCTGGGTAAGCCGGTGGAGCCGGACTTTGTCAGCGGACGGATAAAGCAGGGAGACAGCTATCTGCTGTGCAGCGACGGGTTTCGGCATGAGCTGTCGGAGGAGGAGATCTTTACATACTGCCACTGCCATCTGTGTGATTTGGACTGGAATGCGCAGGAGCGGCAGGAGAATGCGCGGCGGATGAATGCCCGCCTCCGGGAGCTAATCGAGCTGAATAAGCAGCGGATGGAAAGGGACAATATCTCGGCCGTCCTGATAAAGATCAGCTAGCCGGGATACCGGAGCGGGAAGGGCGGGATACATGCTGGAGATTGGTTCCGTGATAGACGGAAAGTATAAGATTCTGAATGAAATAGGGCGCGGCGGGATGAGCGTCGTCTACCTGGCGATGAATGAGAAGGCAAATAAGACATGGGCCGTCAAGGAGGTGCGCAGGACCTGCGCGAGGGAGTACGAGATTTTTCGCCAGAGACTGATTGTGGAGACAGACCTTTTGAAGCGGCTGCGGCATCCGAATCTGCCATGCATTGTGGATGTCATTGACCATGACGGGAGCTTCCTGATCGTCATGGATTATATAGAAGGAAAGACCCTGGAAAAACTCATTTCTGAAAATGGGGCGCAGACACAGGAGGACGTTGTCGGCTGGGCACTACAGCTGTGCAGCGTGCTGGAATATCTTCATTCGCGCCCGGTTCCCATTATTTATCGAGATATGAAGCCCTCCAATATTATGCTGCGGTCCGATGGCGGCGTGGTTCTGATAGATTTTGGCATCGCGAGGGAATTTAAGGAAAAAAACGCCGCGGATACTTCCTGCCTTGGCACACAGGGATACGCGGCTCCCGAGCAGTTCGGCGGGATGGGACAGACGGACGCGCGTACCGATATTTACTGTCTTGGCGCGACGCTGTACCATTTGCTGACCGGTCATAATCCGTGCGAGCCGCCGTACGAGATGTACCCCATAACAGTGTGGGATGACAGGCTTTCAAGCGGGTTGGAGCGGATTATTATAAAATGTACGCAGAAGGATCCCGCGAAACGTTACCAGGATGTGCGCGCCCTCTGCGGCGCGCTGGAACGGTATCACGATCTCGAGACGCAGGTACAGCGGCAATGCCGCAAAAGGGCGGGGCTGTTTCTTGCCGCGGCGGCATTGTCGGTGTTGTGTGCGGCGGGGGCGCGGGGCTTTGATGCGGCAGCCGAAAGCCGGCGCCGCGACGCGTATCAGGCTGCGCTGGAAACCGCAGGGTATACGACCGATTCCGCGGCTGCGGCGGATCGGTATATGGAGGCGGTGAGGATTGACGCCGCGCGGCCGCAGGCGTATCACGGATATTACGGAGCAGTGATAGCGGACGGCTGCTTTACGGCCGAGGAGGAGGCGGCGCTGCTGCGCCTGAATATGGACAGGGACAAGCCGCTGCAGCGCTTTGCGCGGGAAAACCCGCAGGAATATGCGGACTTCTGTTATGAGATGGGGAATGCGTACTGGTATTATTATATTCACGGGGAGAACCGGCAGAGCAATGCGGTGCCGTGGTTTGAGGCGGCAATGCGCTGTTACGCGGATAATAAGGAGCGGGCGGCGGAGTACAGGCGCTGCAGCCTCTATGTCGAAATCGGCGGCTTCTACAGAAAGGTCACGGCGGCCCAGATTGACGGAAGCGATGCCGGCATGTACGGCGCGTACTGGGAAAAGCTTTCGGCGCTCAAGGCGCTCAATGACGCGGAGCCGGACAGGGACATGATAACGCTTCGCATGTACCGCGAGATTGCCAGCCGCGCGGCTGAATACGCGAGGTATCTGCGGGAGGACGGCGTGCCGTGGGAGGATATCCGCGCATTGCTCGCGGATATGGCGGCAGATATGCGGCGCATGGAGGAGACGGCGACCGAAGCGGTAAGAGCGGAGATCGGATGCATCCGCGGGATTATGGATATGGCGGATAAAATGATAAATTCCAGCTACGGATAGGGAAAACATTGTTTATGCGCGTAATCCCGAAAAAGCAGCGCGGAAACGGAGAAAGAGATGACAATCGAACAAATGACATATATGTCACATATTCTCGGGGCGGCGTCGGCCGCCCTGGCTGTACTGACGTCGGCGCTGTATTTTGCGCTTGACATGCGCCGCGTGCAGCGGGTGCTTCGAAGCGGCCCGGGCACGGCAGTGTCCAGGCGTCCGGCCGCCGGGGAGACAGGGCCTGCAGCGTCCGGGCGTCCGGATGCCGGAGGAACAGGGCCTGCCGCGCCCTGCGCGATGCGCCTGCTCCAGGATATTACTTATACGGAATATCAGGGGGCGGCGTCTCCACCCAGTTCTCGATGCGCGCAGCCAACACTTCAAATTTATCGTCATAAATCATATTCAATAGCGCGTCCAGACGCCGGAGCGCCTGAGTGACCAGCGCAGGCGCGCACAGCTGCTTTTCCAGTGCGACGGCAAGCTCGTCGATGTCAAGCACCTTGACATAGCCGTCCGGATAAATGATAACGTCCGCCAGCAGATCCGTTACGACAAGCGTGTCGTTTTCTGCCTGGTAATCATAGTCTACAATATCGCAGTACCAGTACAGGAGCGTATTGTCCTCCCGGAAGAATTTGCTCACCTTATAACCGCGCTTCAGATAATAGCAGGAATAGCCGTGGTGAAAGTCGCGGCGCGGCTTCAGGGTTTTCCACCGGGTGACAATAAAATCATCATTGGCTTCGAGAATTTCATCATCCTTTAAGCGGATGCATTCGTCGGGAATCATGCGTTTTCTGTATATGTCCATGGCAGCGCTCCTTTCGGCGGTTTACGGGGGTTTCGGGTTTCGTTTGTTTTATTGTAGCCTGTTTTTGGAGGGACGGCAAGGGGGAAATTCAGCCTGCGGGGGCTTTGAAGGACGCAGGCCTGCGCCGTGTCCGGAGGGTGCGGTATAAGGCGTCGTCCGGAAGCATATAGGAAAGAAATTGCCAAAGAAATTACAAAAAATGGTACATTTGCTGGACATAATCGCTAAAATTTTATATAATAAAGGTCAGGTATCGGGAAAGTGGGTATCATAAACATAGAAATATTCGGACGAATCGGCATACGGAGGCGCTTGATGGGAAAAAAGAAAAAGTATAATCGCTCGGTTTATCAATCGCTGGCAGTTATCACCCAGTTTGGCATTAATATGCTGGTCCCGATATTTTTGTGCAGCTTTGCGGGCTGGTATCTTGACAAGATATTCCATACCGTGATTTGGTTTGTTCTGCTTTTCTTTGTTGGAGCGCTTGCGGGCTTCCGCAATGTCTATATTCTGGCAAAGAGAATATACGAGGGAGATAAGAAGGATGAAGATTAGCCTTGTAACAAGACTGCGGGGAATCAACTCCGCGCTGCCCGGTTTGCTTTCAGGCATTGTCCTGTTTGGCGTTTTATGCCAGCTTGCGGGTGTCTTTCTCGTAGCGGATAAGGCAGGCTACAGTATAGGACTCTGGATCGGAGTGTTTACTGCAATTTTTATGGCTCTTCATATGGCGCTGTCCTTGAACGCAGCTGTGGAGAGGGATGTAAAGGGGGCGCAGGCGGCAGCGACGAGGCAAAATCTTATCCGGTACGCGGTTGTGGTAATCATCATGGGAATCCTGATGGTGACCGAAGCGGGGAACCCGCTGGCTGCGTTTGCGGGGGTGATGGGACTTAAGGTATCGGCCTATCTGCAACCGCTGTTTCGGAGATTGTCTCATCACGAGGAGAAGAATGAGGCAGACCAAGTAAAAACTGAATAAAAGATAAAGATAAGGAGGTGGGTTTATGGGAGCAGGAATTCTGTTATCCGGAGCGGATGATATTGACTTTATGGTCCATGGCGTTTTTCAGTACGAGCTGTTCGGACAGAAGCTCTGGATAACAACGACGCATGTGTGCCTGTTCATTGTCATATTGATGATTTGTATCTTCTGTTTATGCGCAAATCGGGCAATTAAGCATGCGACAGAGGTTCCGGGCGGTTTCCAGAATGTAGCGGAGCTTATTGTAGAGATGCTTGACAAGATGATCGGCGGCGTTATGGGAAAGAACGCGGCAGCGTTTGCCAATTATATCGGCATACTGTTTATTTTCATTTTGCTCAGCAACATTTCAGGCCTGTTCGGGCTCAGGCCGCCGACGGCCGATTACGGCGTTACGCTCGCGCTGGGTCTGATTACCTTTACCTTGATTACCTTTAACAAGTTCAAGTACCAGAAGGTTAAGGGCGTTATCAAGGGATTGTGTGACCCGTGGCCGATTTGGGCGCCGATCAACGTTATCGGCGACATTGCGGTCCCGATTTCGCTGTCCCTGCGTTTGTTCGCAAACGTTTTGTCTGGAACGGTTATGATGGCCTTGATATACGGGCTACTCGGCTTTATTGCGACCGCGTGGCCGGCAGCGCTGCATGTGTATTTTGATTTGTTCTCCGGAGCAATCCAGACATATGTATTCTGTATGCTGACGATGACGTATATCAATAATGCAATAGAAGGCTAAAACAGAAAAAGTTACTTTTATTATCAATCTATTTTACAGGAGGAACTAATTATGGAATTCAATTCAAACTTTATCTTAGGTTGTTCAGCAATCGGCGCAGGCCTTGCGGTTATCGCAGGTATCGGACCTGGTGTAGGCCAGGGTATCGCGGCGGGCCATGCGGCTGCTGCAGTGGGCAGAAATCCGGGGGCAAAGTCCGACGTAACATCAACCATGCTTCTTGGACAGGCCGTTGCCGAGACAACCGGTCTTTACGGTTTGCTGGTAGCGATGCTGTTACTGTTCGTAAAACCTTTAGTACCTTAAAACAGATAAGAAAACGAAACTGAAAGGAGGCTAAAGGCATGATACTTGCTACCGAGACAGAGGGATTAAGCCGGTTGTTTGACCTGGATTTCCAGCTCCTGGCGGATGCGGTTTTGATGATTATAGCGATGTTCTTTCTGTTCCTGTTTGCGTCGCATTTCCTGTTTAATCCGGTAAGAAAGATGCTTTCCGACAGACAGGAGAAGATTAAGGGCGAGCTGGATCAGGCAGCCCAGGACAAGGAGGAAGCCGCAAAGAGCCGCACCCTCTATGAGGAAAAGCTTAATCAGGTAGACAAAGAAGCAGAGGGAATCTTAGCCGATGCCCGCAAACGCGGCATGGAAAACGAAGCAAAAATCGTTGCGGACGCCAAGGCGGAAGCAGCAAAAATTGTAGAGAGGGCCAGAGTCGAGGCCCAGCTTGAGAAGCAGAAGATGGCCGATGAGGTAAAACGCGAGATGATAGCGGTTGCTTCCGTAATGGCTGCCAAAATCGTTCAGGCGAACATCGATACAAACGCTCAGCATCAACTCATTGAGGAAACTTTGAAAGAAATAGGTGATAGCACATGGCTAAGCTAATTTCCAGGACATATGCGCAGGCGTTGTTTGAACTTGCTGTGGAGGAGAATAAAACCCAGCTGTTTTTAGAAGAGGTTACAGGGCTTCTTGAAGTCATCCGTTCAAGTGCGGAGTTCGGACAGTTTATGAACCACCCGAAAATCCCCAAGGAGGAAAAGCTTCAGGTGGTGAAGAACGTATTTGACGGGAAAGTCAGCAGGGAGCTGACGGGCTTCCTTGTAACGATCATCGAGAAGGACAGATATACCGAGATTGAGGCAATCCTGCTTGAGGTTATCGCAAGCATAAAGGAATACAATCATATCGGCACGGCATATGTCACAACCGCCATAGCGCTTGACGACAGGGAAAAAAGTGAAATCGAAAATCGTTTACTTGCTACCACCAGATATGAGACCATCGAGTGCAGCTACAAGGTAGATGCAGGCTTGATCGGAGGAATGGTTATCCGGATGGGTGACAGAGTTGTGGACAGCAGTATCCGTACAAAATTGGACAAGCTGGAGCGTGATTTGTTCGCAATCCAGCTATAAAAAGAACAAAGAAAGGTGTAGTTCCATATGAATTTAAGACCAGAAGAGATAAGTTCTGTGATTAAGGATCAGATAAAGAGATACGCCTCTGAGCTGGAAGTATCGGAAGTCGGTACAGTTATTCAGGTGGCGGATGGTATTGCACGTGTACATGGACTGGAAAAAGCAATGCAGGGCGAGCTGCTGGAATTCCCCGGAGAGGTTTACGGCATGGTTATGAACCTTGAGGAGGATAACGTGGGCGCCGTACTGCTTGGAAGCTCCAAAAACATTAATGAGGGCGATACTGTAAAGACTACAGGCCGCGTTGTGGAGGTGCCGGTCGGCGACGCAATGCTGGGACGTGTAGTGAATGCTCTTGGCCAGCCGATTGACGGCAAGGGTCCTATCGCAACGACAAAATATCGTCAGATTGAAAGAGTAGCATCCGGTGTTATCACCAGAAAGAGCGTTGATACACCGCTTCAGACCGGTATCAAGGCAATTGACGCCATGGTTCCTATCGGCAGAGGACAGCGTGAGCTGATCATCGGCGACAGGCAGACCGGTAAGACTGCGATCGCGATTGACACCATCATCAATCAGAAGGGGCAGAATGTTAATTGTATCTATGTCGCAATCGGCCAGAAGGCTTCTACCGTTGCGAGCATTGTGAAAACGCTGGAGGAATTCGGCGCGATGGCATATACGACGATTGTGGCAGCGACAGCCAGCGAGCTTGCGCCGTTACAGTATATTGCACCGTATTCGGGCTGTACAATCGGTGAGGAATGGATGGAGAACGGCGGGGACGTGCTCATTATCTATGATGATTTGAGTAAGCACGCGGTTGCATACCGTACACTCTCCCTGCTGCTGAAGCGTCCGCCCGGACGTGAGGCCTTCCCCGGAGACGTATTCTACCTCCACTCAAGACTGCTTGAGCGCGCGTGCCGTATGAATGAAGAGTACGGCGGAGGCTCCATTACGGCGCTGCCGATTATCGAGACGCAGGCAGGCGACGTTTCCGCTTATATTCCGACAAATGTTATTTCCATTACAGACGGTCAGATTTATCTGGAGACGGAGATGTTCAATTCAGGCTTCAGGCCGGCCGTAAATGCGGGACTTTCCGTTTCACGAGTTGGCGGCTCCGCTCAGATAAAGGCAATGAAGAAGATTGCGGGACCTATCCGTACAGAGCTTGCGCAGTACAGAGAGCTTGCTTCCTTCGCGCAGTTTGGCTCCGACCTGGATCCGGATACCAAGGAGAGACTGGAGCAGGGCGCGCGCATCAAAGAGATTTTGAAGCAGCCGCAGTATAAGCCGATGGCGGTTGAGTATCAGGTTATCATCCTGTTTGTAGCGACAAAGAAGTACCTGCTGGATGTGCCTGTAAGCGAAATCACAAGATTTGAGGCAGAGCTTTTTGAGTTCCTTGATACCAAGTATCCGCAGGTGCCGGGGGCAATCAGGGATGAAAAGGTCATTTCAGACGAAACCGAGAAAACGCTTATTGCAGCGATTGAAGAATTTAAGGGGCGCTTCAAATAAAGTGAGGCGCGCAGAACCTTAAAACAGAAAGGAGTTTTCATATGGCCTCAATGAGAGACATAAAAAGGCGTAAAAGCTCCGTACAGAGTACGCAGCAGATTACAAAGGCCATGAAGCTTGTTTCCACCGTCAAACTGCAAAGGGCGAAGGGGCGTGCAGAGAAGTCCAAGACATATTTTAACTGCATGTATGACACGGTGGTTTCCATGCTTTCCAAAGCAGGGGATATCAATCATCCGTTCCTGAAGCCGAATAATTCTCCGAAAAAGGCAGTGATTGTCATTACGGCCAACAGGGGGCTTGCCGGAGGTTATAATTCCAACATTATAAAGCTGGTGAGAGATAACGAATGGAATAAGGATGACTTGATCATTTACCCGATAGGAAGTAAGGGAAAGGATACATTTGCGAGGCTTGGCTATGAGGTGGGAGAGGACTATTCTTCCGCGATTGAGGAGCCGATTTACGCGGATGCGATGACAATCAGTAATCAGGTGCTGAGCGATTTTGCTGCCGGCAGGGTCGGCGAGATTTATATCGTTTATACCGGATTTAAGAATACTGTGACGCATATTCCGACCCGGTTAAAGCTGCTTCCGATAAAGATAGAGGATGAGCGCAGCAGTGATGATAAGGCAGTATTGGACTTTGAACCGGAGACGGAGGACGCGATTGATCTTATTATTCCGAAGTATATCACAAGCCTGATATACGGGGCGATGATCGAGGCTGTGGCAAGTGAGAACGCGGCCCGGATGCAGGCGATGGACAATGCGACCAACAATGCGGACGATATTATTTCAAGCCTGTCACTGCTCTACAACAGAGCGCGTCAGGGCGCGATTACGCAGGAGCTGACGGAGATTATCGCAGGCGCTCAGGCAATATCATAAACGAAGAGAAATGCGAAGGTTCGTTTAAATTTTTAAAATATCATAGAGAGGAAACAAAGAGATGGCAGATAAGATAATTGGTAAAGTTACCCAGATTATCGGTGCGGTTCTCGACGTGAAGTTTCAGGAGGGACAGCTTCCGGAGCTGAACGATGCTATCAAGGTTACCAGAACCGACAATACGGAGCTGACACTTGAGGTCGCACAGCATTTGGGTGACGATACGGTGAGATGTATCGCCATGGGGCCTACCGACGGACTTGTAAGAGGAATGGAAGCCGTTTCGACCGGCGCACCGATTACGGTTCCTGTTGGTGAGAGCACACTTGGACGTATGTTTAACGTACTTGGCGAGCCGATAGACAACAAACCGGCTCCGGAGGCGCAGGGATATGAGCCGATTCACAGGCCGGCGCCTTCCTTTGAGGAGCAGGCGACATCGACAGAGATGCTGGAGACAGGCATTAAGGTTGTTGACCTTCTCTGTCCCTATCAGCGGGGCGGTAAGATTGGCCTGTTTGGCGGCGCCGGCGTGGGCAAGACGGTACTTATTCAGGAGCTGATCACGAATATTGCGAATGAGCACGACGGGTTTTCCGTGTTCACCGGCGTAGGTGAGCGCACCAGAGAGGGAAACGACCTCTATAACGAAATGACGGAGTCCGGCGTTATCAGCAAGACCGCCATGGTATTCGGTCAGATGAACGAGCCGCCCGGAGCGAGAATGAGAGTCGGCCTTACCGGTCTTACGATGGCAGAGTATTTCCGTGACAAGGGTGGAAAGGACGTGCTTCTTTTCATTGATAATATCTTCCGTTTCACACAGGCAGGCTCCGAGGTTTCCGCGCTGCTTGGCCGTGTGCCTTCAGCCGTAGGCTATCAGCCGACGCTGCAGACGGAGATGGGCGCTTTGCAGGAGCGTATTACCTCCACAAAGAACGGCTCCATCACTTCGGTACAGGCCGTATATGTACCGGCCGACGACCTGACGGACCCGGCGCCGGCGACGACGTTTGCGCATCTGGATGCGACAACCGTCCTTTCCCGTTCCATCGTAGAGCTTGGTATCTATCCGGCGGTGGATCCGCTGGAGTCCACCTCCAGAATCCTGGATCCGCGTATTGTAGGACAGGAGCACTATGAGGTAGCGCGCGGCGTGCAGCAGATCCTTCAGAAATATAAGGAGCTGCAGGACATCATCGCGATTCTCGGTATGGATGAGCTGTCGGAGGAAGACAAGGTAATCGTAAACCGCGCAAGAAAGATTCAGAGATTTTTGTCCCAGCCGTTCCATGTAGCGGAGCAGTTTACCGGTATGCCGGGTAAGTATGTACCGATTACCGAGACCATCAGAGGCTTTAAGGAAATCATGGAAGGAAAGCATGACAATATTCCCGAGGGACATTTCTTAAATGCCGGAACGATTGATGACGTAGTAGCAAGGGTGTAAGCTACACCCGGAAAGAATATACGAAACGGTGTTCTTTCTGAGGAGACTTCAAGAGTTACAAAAATGGAGGTGCTGCTATGGCAGAAAAGTTCAAGCTTACGATTGTGACGCCTGACCGTGAGTTCTTCAGCGAGGACGCGGATATGGTGGAGTTTAATACGACAGAGGGTGAAATCGGCGTCTATGCCGGCCATGCACCACTCACCGTTATCGTAAAGCCGGGTATCCTTACAATAACACAGGGGGATACCGTGAAAAACGCGGCGCTTCATGCCGGATTTGTGCAGATCCTTCCGGAGGAGGTAACAATCCTTGCCGAGATTGTAGAGTGGCCGGGTGAGATCGACGAAGCGCGTGCGGTGTCAGCGAAGGAAAGGGCAGAGAAACGGCTGAGTGAAAAGAACGGGATTGATGTAGCCAGAGCAGAGGCTGCGCTGATGCGCTCTATCGCACGTATCAATGCTGCGAAGCTAAAATAAACCGGGATTGTAAAAAGCGCAATCACGAACAGAAAAGGAAACGCATATGATAATCATAAAAACGAGGTAATCGTAAATGGATTATTATAAGGCGTTTCCTTTTTATATGGGATACGGGCAGCAGTGGAATATCCCTATGCTGGCAAACGAGGACAGAATCCTGGAGGATATGGAGTATCTGCAGCAGATGTACCCGTCCTATGCCAAGAAGTATCAGGGTGTGATCAACAGTGTGGTTGATAAGGTGGACTATAACGGGAGCTTCATCTATGACCAGTATCCGGATAAGACGACCTTATTGCGGATGGTACAGAGCATTATGACGGTCATTAAGGCAAATGAGGATCAGGCGGCAGAGCTTGCGCCGAGCGAAAGCGTTCCGTGGGAGGAAAAGGAATCCTGGATTCAGGAGCTGGTCACGGTGCTGATGTACAATGACATTATCAAGCGGCGGCGGAGAAAGGCGAAATAAACGGATTTCCAATGAAATCCATTGACTAATCCCCCTGATTGAGGGTATAATATAATAACCGTGCAGCCGGGGCGTTAGCGGTGCCTTGTACCTACAATCCGCTATAGTAGGGGTGACAGACGGCAGAGGGTTTGCGTTTATGCAGCTGCCCTTTATAAGCGGCGTTGAAGTTTGGGTCTCACGCAATGTAAGCTAGCGAATCGTGTCAGGACAGGAATGTAGCAGCACTAAGATAGATTTTGCATGTGCCGTGAGGGTGCCTGGCGGAGCAGGCTGTAGAGGTAACGTACATAGGCTAAATAATTCGAAGCCGCCTGCGCGGTATTGAAAGGACATAGAGAAAAGCATCGGCAGCGGTGCTTAAAGGGAGGAAGCAATGAAAAAATTAAACAGGAAAAGAAACGGCGCGGTATTGCTCTTGGTGATAGCGCTTGCAGCGGCTTCTCTGGGCGGATGCGGCGATAAAAATAATAAGAAGGACGAGCCTAAGACCGAGATTAATTTTTCGGATATTACAAATAATCCGGGAGATGCGGAGCCGGAGACCGAGGCGTCAACCCAGACCCAGACCGAGGCGCCGGTGGAGGAGGAGAACCACGAGGGAATGTACCGCAGCGAGATTACGAATGAGTGGATTGATGAGAGCCTGAAGAATCAGCGCCCGATTGCGGTTATGGTAGACAATGAATCCATAGCGCTTCCCCATTACGGACTGACGGAGGCCGATGTTGTCTATGAGATTATGAACAGCACCAAGAACGGCAGAATCACACGTTTGATGGCGATTGTGAAGGATTGGGGCAGCATTACGCAGTTCGGCAGTATCCGGAGTACCCGGTCCACCAACATTATGCTTGCGGCGGAGTGGAATGCGGTGCTCTGCCATGACGGCGGCCCTTTCTATATCAACGACTGGATTGCAAAGAAATATTCGGCAAATTTCAGCGGCGGCTTCTCCCGTGTTGACAACGGTAAGAAGCGGGAGTTTACAGAGTACATCTGCGCCGGTGATTTGGACAGCAAGTTTGCCAATTCCAAGTATACCACGGAGTACAACGAGTATTATCCGGGACAGCATTATGTCTTCTCCGATACGGAGATCGACTTGTCCGAACGCAGCGATTCGTTTGACTGTACGGAGATACAGCTTCCGTTTTCGCATAATCAGTCTACATTGAAATATAATGAGGAAACGGGAACATATGATTACTATGAATACGGCGAGGCACATACGGATCCGGTGCACGACAACGCACAGCTTACGTTTAAAAATCTGCTGATTCAGGACTGCACGTTCTCCCAGCTTGACGAGAACGGCTATATGATCTATAACGCGATTGATTCCGGACGTGACGCGTACTACATCACAAACGGAAAGGCGATAGAGGTACAGTGGATTAAGCCGTCGGAGAACGAGCCCACGATTTATCTGGACAAGCAGACCGGCGAGCAAATCGAGATGAATACCGGAAAGACCTATGTCTCTCTGGTGCCGTCCGATACATGGGATGATGTTGTAATCAAATAGAATATAAAAGTATTTTTTAATCGGGTGCGTCTGCACCCGATTTTTATGTGGCGCGGGATTAGGCGGCTGCTCCGGGAAAAACCGGCAAAACGCACAAAAATTTTCTACGAAATTTTTCGAAAATTTTCGTAGACATGGTCCGTCAAAGCGGATATAATAAAGCCATCAAAAGAATTCGTATAAAAGCGCTGAAGGGAGGCGCGGAAAAGAGGTAATTATGCGGAAGAGACTGATGGCGGGATTGCTTGCAATTCTGATGGTGCTTGTGACGGTAGTGTCGGTTTTGACGCCCGGGATAACGGCGCAGGCAGCAGGAAAAACATTGATTGTCCACTACGGGGGCAGGAGCGACGACAGCTACGACGGCTGGAACCTGTGGATCTGGGAGGAAGGAAGAGAGGGACAGCAGGTCGACTTTACGGATGAGGATGATTTCGGCAAAATCGCGGTCTATCAGACCAACAGACAGCCGTCAAGCATCGGCTTTATCGTACGCCTTAACCAGTGGGAGGATAAGGATACCCCGAATGACAGGTTTGCGGTTATGGACGGGGATATTGTGGAGATCTGGGTGACGAGCGGCGAGGAAGAATTTGCGACGGAGGCGCCGGACGGGGCGGCAGGCTATGATATTCAGGCGCTGGAGGAAGCGCGGCTCAACGCTTACAATGAGGACGGCGCGACAAAGCTTCATGTGCATTATTATAATTTTGACCGGAAATACATAGCCGATACCGTGGAGGCATACGCGTGGGCCGGAAGCGAGGTCGGCGGAAGCTATCCGTTGTCAGAGACGGACTCCTACGGCGCGTTTTTCAAAATCGGCCTGTTCCCGAAGGAAGGGACTCAGACTGCGGGTGTGAAGGTTATTCAGAATGGGAACGCTGATGAGGCGTTGGAATATACGGTGGATCTGTCCAAGGCGGTAGACAACGTGCTGGATGTCTACCTTGTCGAAGGCAACCCCGCGTTTTGGTATAATATTGACGAAGTTGTATATAATCCTGTTATTGCGGAGGCCTATTTCTCGGAGACCTCGAGCAGACAGATTTATATATCGCTTTCGCGTATGCCGCAGGATTTGACGGCTGCGGCGGCACAGATTAAGATTACGGACGAGGACGGCACGGAATATCCGGTTGCGACGGCTGAGAGTCCGGACGGAAAAATGATTTTGTTAAATCTGGAGGAGGAATTAAAATTGTCGAAATCATATGATATTTCAATGGAGGGCTACGAGGGCAGCACGGTGTCCATGGAAAAAATCCTCGGATCGGCATATTTTGACGAAGAGATGGCCTATGACGGAAACGACCTTGGCGCGGTTTACGCGAAGGACAAAACTGCCTTTAAGCTGTGGGCGCCTACGGCGTCGGAGGTTTCCCTGAATCTGTATGAGCAGGGCGACGGCGATAATCTGCTGGAGACAATCCCTATGACGGCGGGGGAAAAGGGTACATGGTTCTGTGAAAAGCAGGGCGATTTAAACGGTGTTTACTATACTTACAGTATTAAAATCGGCAATAAGACAAACGAGGCGGTGGATTTGTACGCAAGGACTACCGGTGTAAACGGCGACCGGGGCATGGTAGTCGACCTGGCGGCGACCAATCCGGAGGGCTTTGAGAACGATGTACGGCCTGCGTTTGAGAATCCCACCGATGCGGTTATTTATGAGCTTCATGTCAGGGACTTGTCCTCGGACCCGGCATCCGGCATTACAAATACGGGTAAATTCCTGGGGCTTACGGAAAGAGGCACGATCAACGGCGATGGACTTATGACGGGTCTTGACCATATCAAGGACCTTGGCGTGACGCATGTACAGATTCTGCCCAGCTATGATTATGCGACCGTCGATGAGACAAAGCTCGATACGGCGCAGTTTAACTGGGGCTATGATCCAAAGAACTACAATGTGCCGGAGGGCTCATACAGCACGGACCCGTACCACGGGGAGGTGCGTATCAATGAGATGAAGCAGATGGTACAGGCGCTGCATGAAAACGGCATCCGCGTTAATATGGACGTGGTCTATAATCATACGTTTAATATTGAGAATTCCTGGTTCCAGAAGACCGTTCCGGATTACTTTTACAGAAAGGTCGGCGACAGCTATTCCAACGCCTCCGGCTGCGGAAACGAGACGGCTTCCGACCGTGCGATGGTGCGCAAATACATTGTCGATTCGGTTGTTTACTGGGCGACAGAATACCATATCGACGGTTTCCGCTTTGATCTGATGGCGGTGCACGATATCGAAACCATGAACGCGGTGCGCGCGGCGCTGGATGAAATAGATCCCTCCATCATGGTTTACGGGGAAGGCTGGACCGGCGGCGACTGTGCGATACCCTCCTCACAGCAGGCATTGAAGGCCAATATTGCCAAGGCAGAGCGGGTCGGCGCGTTCAGCGACGATATTCGGGACGCCGTTAAGGGAAACGTGTTTGACGCTATGGACAAAGGCTTTATAAACGGCAAGGACGGCATGGAGGAGAGCATTAAGTTCGGCGTTGTGGCGGCGACGCCGCATCCGCAGGTAATGGTTTCCCGGAATGAGAAGGGGACAAAGAGCTGGGCGGGACAGCCGGGACAGAGCATCAATTATGTTTCGTGCCACGACAATCTTACCTTCTGGGATAAGCTGGCCATTTCAAATGCAGAGGACAGCGAGGAGACAAGGATTCGGATGAACAAGCTCGGCAGCGCGATTATCCTGACCTCGCAGGGCGTGCCCTTTTTCCAGGCAGGGGAGGAAATGCTGCGCTCCAAGCCCTCAGACAAGTCCGAGACCGGTTTTGACGAGAACAGCTACTGCTCGCCGGATGCGACCAACAGCCTGAAATGGGACAATAAGCTCAATGTGATAGAGACATATGAGTATTATAAGGGGCTTATCGCGTTCCGCAAGGCGCACGGCGCGCTCCGGATGACGACGGCGGCGGATATTCAGAGCAGCCTTACCTTTATGAGCGGCCTGGATGCGAATGTGGTTGCGTATACGATCAGCGGGAAGCCCAATAACGAGACGGCGGAAAAGATTATGGTCATCTACAATGCGAACGACAAGGCTGTTGACGTAAAGCTGCCGGACGGCGCATGGGATATCTGTATCAACGGCGAACAGGCAGGGTGCGCTTCCATCGGCATGGCGGAGGGCACGGTATCCGTCGAGGCGATTTCGGCAATGGTGCTGGTACAGGGCGACGACACGATTGTGAAGGCCAAGACGGCAGACACAGAGACGCCGGCAGCGGCAGTACCGGCAGCGTCAGAGAGCGTGCAGGAGGCAGGGACAAGTAAGGTGCCCTGGATCGCAGGTGGTGTGATTGCGGCAGCGGCTGCTGTGATCGTGGGAATCATCTTTAAGAAAAAGAAGAAATAAGGGAAATAAAGATTTACAGACAGGTTAAAATCAGCAGGGATGATATTTTATCACCCTGCTGATTTTGTCTGTGACACAAACGCACAAGCCGCCTGCAGAAGTGCAATCGGCTTGATATGAATCGGTTATTTCGTTTTACAGCCGACTGTGATCATTGTAATGTAGTCGTCACGGTCTTGTAAGGACATTTCGTTTAAGCCTTCTTCATAGGCATATCCAAATAAATCCATTTGATTTTCATCTGCGAACCTGATGATATTTCGGTAAATCGTTTCAAGCTTGTCCCAGCCGCCTACACAGAAGGCACGCAGATAAGTTCCGGCAGGACGCACGGTATCGTAAACTTCAATGTCCTCTCTGCCATAGGCAAAAAAGCAGTCATAGTCATGGTAGTTTCCGTTTATGATTTGATTTGCCGTAATTCGGCTCCCGAAATTATCATAAAGACCAAATATAGATTTCAGCCGTAACGAAAAATCTCCTGCAACGGCAAAGTCGCTATCATCATAAGCGCCCGTAATCGGATTGCTGAGCAAAATGCGCTGTTCCGGGAGCGTGATTACTTTCATCTCCCCCTCTTTTGCCGTAAGGCTTAGGGACAGTTTGCTTGATTTTTGTTCTAAAAATGCTTTTACATTTAAGAGCTCCTGAATGGATTTGTCAATCAACTGTTTTTTCTCGGAGATCAGATCTGCAAAGGAAGCGCCGGAGGGACTTTGCTGATAACGAATAATTTCTTCGATAGACAATCCGATTTTTCGCAGCGTTACAATCAATTCTAACTGTACTGTTTGAAAGCAGGTATAATAACGGTATCCGTTTTCTTCCTTAAATTCGGGAGAAAACAATCCGATTTCATCATAATAATGCAAAGTGCGCTTATTAATTCCGTTGAGTTTTGCAAATTGCCCCGTAGTGTATACATATTTTTGGTTTTTCATTGTATCCCCTTGACTTTACAGTTGCTGTATAGTTTATAGTGCCATATAACAGGAAAAATAGCAAGTCGATAGGAGAAAAAATATGGATATTTTGAATGAGAAGCAAAAACCATGGAAAGCGATCAAAGAGATTTATTTTGAAGCTTTCCCAAAGTCCGAACGAAAGCCCTTTTTTATACTCAGGCATTCTGTAAAAAAGGAGAAGGTACAGCTGCTTACGTCTATGGAAAACGGCGTTTTACAAGGATTTATTGCAGCAATCCCATATAAAGATATGGTTATGGTGGATTATTTGGCTGTTTCCTCAAAAATCCGCAGTCAGGGAACAGGCAGTAAAATACTGCAAGAGGTATGCAGGCGTTTTCCTTACAAAAAAATTGTTCTTTTAATTGAAAAACCTGATGAATGCGCCGAAAACAAAGAACAACGGATTGCCAGACGAAAGTTTTATTTCAGAAACGGTTTCACATCCTCGGACATTTATATCACCGGACATAGCGGCAATATGGAAATTCTAAACTTCGGCGGCAGGGTATCTCCGAAGGAATATATGGATTTACAGCAGTACGCTTTGGGGAAGCTGATGTTTCGGATGTCAGGAATCAGGTTAGCAGTATGAGAGGAGAATTGTTATGAAAACTATTTTTTCAAAGGTTAAATTGAAAGGACGACAGGTTGTGCTGCTGTCCGTACTGGTTTTGTTCGCAGCGGTTGCAGAAATGATGCTGCCGTCGCTGCTTGCGGGGATGATTAACAGCGGGGTAACCAATTCTTCGCAAGGCACAATTTTCATACTCGCTGTTGTAATGGCAGGTATTACGGCGCTTGCCTGTATTGTCAACTTCCTGTCTGTCCGAATCGCTTCGCGTATTTCTACGGATTTTTCGGCAGCGCTTCGCGAACAGGTCTTTGAAAAAGTGCAGTGTTTTTCTGCCGCCGAACTGGATAAGTTCGGTACGGCCAGTTTAGTGACTCGAAGCACCTCGGATATTACAAATATTCAGAATTTCCTTACGATGCTTTTGCGTATTGGCATTCTGGCGCCTATGATGGCGGTGGCGGGCCTGATTTTTTCTGCTGCTACAGGCGGGCAGGTCAGTTCTGTTCTCACCGTTGCAATCCCTGTGCTGTTAGTCGGATGTGGCATTGTTATCCTGTTTGCGTCCCGCTATTCGATAAAGCTCAGGCAGAAGCTTGACAGAATCAATCAGTTGTTTTTGGAATCTTTGGAGGGCGTTCGTGTCATCCGCGCTTTCAATAAGCAAAAAGCAGAGAGTCGGCGATTTGGCGAAGCAAATATGGATTATGCTGCAACAGCAATGACGTCGGGGCGAATTACAAGCCTTTTACTGCCGGTCATCAATGTGATTTTCGGCGTTACGACGGCAGTGGTTTTAGGACTTGGCGCACATTATGTAGAAACCGGCGCTATGGAGGTCGGCTCGCTGGTGGCAAATAGCCAGTATATCAGTATGGTGCTGATGTCGGTTATGATGCTCGCCCTTGTAATTATGATGTTCCCCACCGCATATGCCTGCGCAGGGCGTATTGCAGAGGTTTTGGAAACCGAAACCAGCATTCAGGATGGCGCATTCTCCTTTCAGGAGCGTCCCCTGCGCTCTACGGTGGAATTTCGTCATGTGACTTTTGCGTATCCCGGAGCGCCTGAACCGATTTTGAAAGATATCAGTTTTGAAACGCACCCCGGAGAAATTACTGCCATTATCGGCGGAACGGGACGAGGCAAATCCAGCATATTGAAGCTGATTCCACGCCTGTACGACCCTTTATTCGGAGAGGTTTTGATTGACGGCGTCAACGCTAAGGAATATGCGGTAGATGATCTTCGTGCCCTGATTGGATATGTTCCGCAGAAAAATGTTTTGTTTTCGGGAGATATCGCTTCTAATCTAAATTTTGGAAAAAGTGACGGAACGCAGCAGGACTGGCAGGCGGCAGCCGAAATTGCATGTGCCGGGGAATTTATTATAAAAAAAGAAAACGGGTATCATGGCATGATCGCACAGGGCGGAACAAATCTTTCAGGCGGTCAGCGTCAACGCATGGCAATTGCAAGAGCGGTTATGAAAAAGCCCGAAATCTATGTTTTTGACGACAGCTTTTCGGCTCTGGATATGAAAACTGACCAGACGCTCCGCAAAAACCTGAAGGCGGCAATGGGAAATGCCACCATCATTATGGTAGCGCAGCGGGTCAGCACGATTTTAGACGCAGACCGTATTTTAGTAGTTGACGACGGCAGTATCGTCGGTCAGGGAACGCATAAAGAACTGCTCCGTACATGCCCTCTCTATCGTGAGATTGCAGAAATACAGTTGGGAAAGGAGGCCATCTGATATGAAAAATCATACCTTCAAACGGCTTTTTGGATATTTGAAAGCGCATCGTCTGCGCCTGTTCTTTGTTTTGTTATTTGCCTCTGTCAGCACGATCTTTACCGTTATGGCGCCGTTTGTGATCGGTAAAGTCACAACGACCCTTTTTGACAGTATCAGGGATGGCGTGTTTTATTGGGAAACCATTCTCTGGCTGCTTGCGGCACTGGTGTGTCTGTATCTGGTATCGCAGTTCTTTTCCTTTTTGCAGGGCTTTCATATGGCAAAGATCACGGCAGACGCAATGCGTGAGGTCCGCGGCGACATAAATGAAAAAATGCACCGGTTGAGGCTGAATTACTATGATACGCATACCCATGGCGATATCTTAAGCGTGATTACCAATGACGTCGATACCATCAATAATACAGTCAGCCAGAATCTTACCGCCATTGTCACACAGGTGATCACCGCAATCGGAATTCTTATTATGATGTTGGCAATCAGTCCGAAGCTGACGCTGATTCCGATTATTATGGTACCGTTGTCACTCCTGAGCGCAGCAGGCGTTATGAAGTCCGGCAGCAAGCATTACGGGAAACAGCAGGAACTTTTGGGACAGCTGAACGGATATATTGAAGAACTGTATAACGGTCAGCAGGTCGTGCAGTCTTTTAATTATCAGGACAGGGCAAAACAACGCTTTGCCGCATTGAATGAGGAGTTGAAGAACAGCTCCTATAAGGCGGAAACGACCGCAGGGGCAGTCAGCCCAATTACTACCTTCGTAAACGATACAGGGTATGTGGTTTGTGCGGCAATCGGATGCCTGCGTGCCATAGGCGGCTTTATTACCGTGGGAAATGTGCAGGCCATGCTGGAATATACCCGCCGGTTTGCCGAGCCGTTTTCTTCTCTGGCCGGTATGGCAGGAAGCTTTGGCGCAGCAAAAGCCGCGGGGGAACGGATTTTTGCCCTGCTGGACGCAGAGGAAGAATTGCCGGACGCAGAACACGGTATCATTCCGCAGGACCGTTCCGGCAGCGTAACTTTTCAGAACGTTCAGTTCGGATATACGCCTGGGCATATGCTGATGAACGGTGTGAATTTGACAGTAAAGCCCGGTCAGAAGGTTGCCGTTGTCGGCCCTACCGGCGCAGGCAAGACTACGCTTATCAACCTGTTAATGCGCTTCTATGAGATCAACAGTGGGGCTATTACGGTTGACGGCGTAAATATATGTGATATGCCAAGAGAAGAACTGCGGGACCGCTTTGGCATGGTCTTACAGGACACTTGGCTTTTTGAGGGAACGATTGCCGATAATTTGGGATATGCAGAAGAAAATATGGACAGAAACAAAATCATTGCTTCGGCAAAGTCCGCCTGCGCCCATAATTTTATCAAAACACTGCCCGGCGGATATGATATGGAGCTTTCAAAAGGTGCGGAAAATATTTCACAGGGCGAGCGTCAGCTTCTTACGATTGCCCGCGCCATCGCTTCTGATCCTGAAATTATGATTCTGGATGAAGCAACGAGTAATGTGGATACCCATACGGAGGTTTTAATTCAGCGCGCCATGGCGCAGCTGATGAAAGGCCGCACCAGCTTTGTGATTGCACACCGTCTTTCTACGATTCGTGACGCTGATATGATTTTGTATATGGAGGACGGAGATATCAGGGAAGTCGGCAATCACGATGAATTGATGGATAAGAACGGAAAATACGCCGCATTGTATAACAGTCAGTTTGCATAATCGCGATTACATATAAAAACAACGAATATGCAAAGCCCGCCGAAAAATTACGAGCAAAGCCTTAAAAGCAGACGAAAGGCGCCTCCGCAGACGGCGGTGATAAGACCGCCTTTGACCAGTGCGCCGCCAATCCCCATATTGACGGCGTACTGTATCTGCAGCTCTAACGGTGGATCCTGATAGGGAATCCCCGCCTTTACAATACAGTAATAGCAGCCGGTGAGAAAAACAATGAATCCGGCCAGTACAATGGCGTTGGCAAGCTGGCATAGCCTGTATCTCGTCTTGTCTTTCATATAAACCTCCATTCCGGAATGTTTCCCGCAAGCCTTATATGGAAGCCGGCAGTGCATAAAACAAAGCCGCAAACGTCTGTCACAATGACGCCGGCGGCTTCAGGAAGCAGATAATGGGAGTCGAACCCACCCCCTCAGCTTGGGAAGCTGATGTACTACCGATATACTATATCTGCGAATAGATGTAGTATAGCATATTTGAATGCGTTCTGCAATAGCGCATTCAAAAATTTACAATTTTATTATTGACAAATCGGTTTCTGCGCGTTATTCTGTACACGTAAATACTTTGAAGGTCAAAATATTTGATTAATCAAAATATTTGAATTTCAAACGATCTGTTCAAAAAGAAAATGTCGAAAAGAAAAGCGAAAGGATGAGAAGGAATCATGTTAGAGAGAGTAAAGGAAATTATTGAGGAGCAGTTAAATCTTGACGGTGTGGAGATTACGGAGGCGACACGCTTTAAGGAGGATCTGGAGGCAGACTCACTCGACCTGTTCGAGCTTGTAATGGCGTTTGAGGAGGAGTACGGCGTAGAAATCCCTTCCGAGGATCTGGAGAAAATCACCACCGTCGGTTCCGTTATTGAGTACATGAAGGCCAAGGGCGTAAACGAATAAGAAGACAATCGGTCCCCCATACCGTGCGGCGGCAGGCTGCGGTATGGGGGACTGTAGCAGATTAAGAAATGGGAGCTTCAATGAAAACAGAGATTACAAAAACAAGAGTTACTGAGATTTTGGGGATACAGTATCCGATTATTCAGGGCGGCATGGCGTGGGTCGCGGAGCACCACCTTGCGGCGGCCGTATCCGAGGCCGGCGGGCTGGGTATTATCGGAGCAGGCGGAGCGCCTGCCGAATTTGTGCGGGAGCAGATTCAGAAGGTAAAGGCAGCAACCGATAAGCCCTTCGGCGTAAACCTTATGCTGATGAATCCGGAGGCGGATGCAATTGCGCAGATTATCGTCGACGAGGGCGTGAAGGTCGTTACGACCGGCGCGGGCAATCCCGCGAAATATATGGAGCTGTGGAAAAACGCGGGTATAAAGGTGATACCGGTTATCGCAAGCGTGGCGATGGCAAGGCTTATGGAAAGAGGCGGTGCGGATGCCGTTGTCGCGGAGGGTATGGAGAGCGGCGGGCATATCGGCTCCACGACAACAATGGCGCTTGTGCCACAGATTGCGGATGCGGTAGCCATACCGGTTATCGCGGCAGGCGGCATCGCGGACGGCAGAGGGCTTGCCGCGGCATTTATGCTCGGCGCGGAGGCGGTTCAAATCGGAACGCGCTTTGTCGCAGCCACGGAATCCATTGTGCATGAGAATTATAAGGCAATGCTGATCAAGGCAAAGGACATCGACTCGGTGGTCACCGGCACCTCGCACGGCCATCCGATTCGCACTATCCGGAATAAAATGACCAAGGAGTATCTGCGTCTGGAAAAGGAAGGCGTTGATTTTATGGAGCTGGAAAAGCTGACGCTGGGCGGCCTGCGCAAGGCCGTTATGGAGGGGGACGTGGTAAACGGCTCCGTCATGGCGGGCCAAATCGCGGGGCTTGTCAAAAAGGAGCAGCCCTGCGCGGAGATTATCCGTGAGATTATGGAAGAGGCGGCGGCCCTGCTGGGCGCATAGAGAAAAGAATTACGGAGGAAGCAATGGGTAAGACGGCATTTATTTTCCCGGGACAGGGTTCACAGTACGTTGGCATGGGAAAGGATTTCTATGATACATACGAGGAGGCAAGGCAGGTCTACCGAATCGCCGGCGAGGTGACCGGACTGGATATGGAGACGCTTTGCTTTACGGAAAACGACAAATTGAATATCACTGAATATACGCAAATCGCGATGCTTGCGACAGAGGTTGCGCTGCTGAAGGTGCTGATGGCAAAAGGGGCGAAGGCGGATGTAACGGCAGGGCTGAGCCTTGGGGAGTACGGCGCACTGGCCGCTGCGGATGTAATGGCGCTGGAGGACTTGTTCCACCTGATCAGAAAACGCGGCATATACATGCAGGAGGCATATCCTGCAGGCGGCGCGATGACGGCCGTGCTGGGGCTGGATGGCGGTAAAATTCTTGAAATCTGTAAGCAGACAGAGGGCATCGTCACGATTGCAAATTATAACTGTCCGGGGCAGATTGTCATTACCGGTGAGGAACAGGCTGTCGCGGCGGCGTCGGAGGCGCTGACACAGGCCGGCGCAAAGCGCTGCGTTCCGCTGAAGGTCAGCGGGCCCTTCCACTCCGAGCTGCTTGGCGACGCAGGGAAAAAGCTGCGCGCGGAGCTGGACAGCGTCGAGATAAGAGCGCCCAAAATCCCGTATGTGTGCAATGTGGACGCGGATTATGTGACGACGGCAGACAATATCCGCACGCTTCTTGAGAAACAGGTTTCCAGCTCCGTCTGCTGGCAGCAGAGCGTGGAAAAGATGATTGAAGACGGCGTGGACTTGTTTGTGGAAATCGGGCCGGGGAAGACCCTGAGCGGTTTTATGAGAAAGATTAACAAAGAAGTAAAATGTGTCAATATTGATAAGCTGGCAGATTTGGAGACGGCATTGGAGGTACTGGGATGTTGACAGGAAAGACGGCTCTGGTTACGGGAGCAGCAAAAGGCATCGGCAGGGAAATCGCGCTGACACTGGCGCGAAACGGTGCGACGGTTATTATTAATTACAATGGCTCTAAGGAAAGCGCGCAGGAGGTTGTGCGGGAGATTGAAGACAACGGCGGCAGCGCGGAGGCAATGCAGTGCAATGTGGCGGATTTTGCCGCGAGCGAGGCGTTTGTAAAGACCGTGCTTGAGAAGTACAAGAAGGTCGATATCCTTGTAAACAACGCGGGCGTGACGCGTGATAATCTGATTATGCGGATGTCCGAGGAGGATTATGACACGGTTGTCAATACAAATCTGAAGGGCGCTTTCAATATGATACGGCATTTGTCAAGAAGCTTTATCAAGCAGAGAAGCGGGAAAATCGTGAATATATCCTCCGTGAGCGGCGTGCTCGGAAACGCGGGTCAGGCCAACTATTCCGCGTCCAAGGCAGGACTGATCGGCCTGACCAAGAGCGCCGCGCGGGAGATGGCAGGCCGCGGTATCAATGTAAACGCGGTAGCGCCCGGCTTTATCGATACGAACATGACAAAGGCAATGCCGGAGGAGGCCAGAAAAGCGCTGAATCAGATGATACCGATGGGGAAAACCGGCAGTACGGAGGATGTGGCGAATCTGGTGCTGTTTCTTGCGGGCAGCCAGTCGGACTATATTACGGGACAGGTTATCTGCGTGGATGGCGGGATGGCGATGTAATTGTCGTGATAATGCCATCGCCACGGCAATGTAATAATGGAGGGAAAAATAGTGAAAAGAAGAGTGGTAGTGACCGGTATGGGCGCGATTACCCCGATAGGAAACGGCGTGGAGGCGTTCTGGGACGGTGTGAAGCAGGAAAAGACGGGATTCGGAAGGATTACCTATTTTGATACGACGGATTACAAGTGCAAGCTGGCGGCGGAGGTGAAGGATTTTGACGCGTCCGCCTATATGGATAAGAAGGCGGCGCGCCGGATGGAGCAGTTCTGTCAGTTTGCGGTGGCGGCAGCCAGGGAAGCGATGGAAGATTCCGGGCTGGATATGGAGAAGGAGGATCCCTATCGGGCGGGCTGTGCCGTAGGAAGCGGTATCGGCAGCCTGCAGGCGATGGAACGGGAGTATGGGCGGCTGATTGAAAAAGGGCCCGCCAAGGTGGCTCCGCTGCTGGTTCCGCTGATGATATCCAATATGGCGGCAGGCAATGTCAGCATTGCGTTTGACCTTAAGGGCAAGAGCATCAACGTCGTGACGGCGTGCGCTACGGGCACCAACTCTATCGGGGAGGCATACAGAACCATCCAATACGGCGACGCGGATATTATGGTAGCCGGCGGAACGGAAAGCTCTATTACGCCGATTGGCGTGGCGGGCTTCTCCGCGCTTACGGCCCTGTCCTCCAGTGAAGATCCCGCAAGATGCTCCATTCCGTTTGACAAGGACAGAAGCGGCTTTGTCATGGGAGAGGGCGCGGCAATTGTGGTGCTTGAGGAGCTTGAGCACGCAAAGGCGCGGGGCGCCAAAATATATGCGGAGGTGGCAGGCTACGGCTGTTCATCGGATGCGTTTCATATCACATCGCCGGCCGAGGACGGCGCGGGCGCGGCGGCGGCGATGGTAAACGCCGTGAAGGACGCCGGGATTACCACGGACGATATTACTTATATCAATGCGCACGGAACGGCGACGCATCACAATGATTTGTTTGAGACCAGAGCGATTAAGCTGGCCTTTGGCGCGCATGCCAGGGATATCAAAATCAATTCCACCAAATCGATGGTAGGCCATCTGCTCGGCGCCGCAGGCGCAATCGAGTTTGTCGCCTGTGTCAAGGAGCTTCAGGAGGGCTTCATCCACAGGACGGTAGGCCTTGTGGAGAGCGAGGAGGAGCTGGATTTGAATTACTGCAAACAAAGCTTCCGGGAGGATTTCACTTACGCGCTCAGCAATTCCCTGGGCTTTGGCGGGCATAACGCCAGCATTCTTGTAAAGAAATATACGGAATAACGACGGCGCGGGTACAGGGAAAGGAAAGGTGACATTTATGTCAGTTTATACAACAAAGGAAATAATGGAAATCATACCGCACCGGCATCCGTTTATGCTGATCGATACCATAGAGGAGCTTGAGGGGGGCTCCCGGGCTGTCGGAAAAAAATGCGTGAGCTTTAATGAGCCGTATTTTGCGGGACATTTCCCGGGGAATCCGGTGATGCCGGGCGTCCTGATTATAGAGGCGCTCGCGCAGGTCGGCGCTGTCGCGATTCTGGGCCTTCCCGAGTGGAAGGGTAAGACCGCGTATTTTGTAGGGATTGATAAGGCCCGTTTTAAGCAGAAGGTATATCCGGGCGATGTACTGACGCTGGAGACAAGGATTGTAAAAATTAAAGGGCCTATCGGCGTCGGAGAAGCGGCCGCGACTGTGAACGGAAAGCTTGTGTGCAAGGCGGAGCTTACCTTTGCCATAGGGGAATAAGAAAAGGAGTTGTGATGGTCATGGATAGAATACAACTGGTCAGGACCGGCAGACAGTTTCCGGCAAATCTGTATAATAAGCTGGAGGAAAAGCTCAGGGGCAGAAACGCGCAGGGAAGCGCCGCGCAGTCGGCGGATGAAAATCCCGGGAGCGCCCCCGCGGAGGACCGGAGCCGAATCAAATGCCCCAAATGCGGCAAAATGGTAGACCGCGGCAGGGTGGTAAAAAAGAAGTATATCTGCTATGAATGCGGCGGCTATTTCCGGGTAAAGACAAACAACCGGATTCGCATGGTGGCGGATTACAGGACCTTTGAGCCGTGGTTTGAGGATATGGCGGTCAGCAATCCGCTGGCGTATGAGGGATATGAGGAGAAGCTTGCGGCCGCACGGGAGAAAACCGGGCTGAATGAGGCCGTGACAGTAGGGCGCTGCAAGGTCTTCGGTGAGGACATGGTTCTGGGCATATGCGATTCGCGTTTTATGATGGCGAGCATGGGTCATGTAGTCGGAGAAAAGATTACAAGGGCCATAGAGCGGGCGACAGAGCTGGGGCTTCCGGTGTTTTTGTTCTGCTGCTCCGGCGGGGCCAGAATGCAGGAGGGGATTGTATCGCTGATGCAGATGGCAAAGACCTCGGCCGCCATCAAGCGTCACGGCGACGCGGGACTGCTGTACTGTACGATTCTGACAGACCCGACAACTGGCGGCGTTACGGCAAGCTTTGCCATGCTCGGGGACGTTATTATGGCGGAGCCGGGGGCGCTGATTGGCTTTGCGGGGCCGCGCGTTATCAAGCAGACGATTGGGCAGGAGCTTCCGGAGGGCTTTCAGACGGCGGAATTTTTGCTGGAGCACGGCTTTATAGACGGCATTGTACTGCGGGAGAACCTTAAGAAGACGATTCAATTCCTGATTAAGGCGCATCAGCGCAGAGCGTCCTGCGCGGATTTCTGCGAGGACCGGGGCGTTCACTTTGAACTGAGCGAGGCCTTAAAGGAACAGGCGTGGCGCGCACAGCCGCGCAGCGCGTGGGAAAAGGTCAAAACGGTGCGTCAGGTGGGGCGTCCCGCCGCAACGGATTATATGGACTATATCTTTGACATCTTTGTCGAGGCGCACGGGGACAGAGGCTTCAGCGACGACAAGGCTGTTATCGGCGGGATTGCGTTTCTGGAGGGCCAGCCGGTGACGGTTATCGCGGATTTGAAGGGAAAGGACATCAGGGAGTGCCAGGAAAGGAACTTCGGGATGCCGCTGCCGGAGGGCTACCGGAAGGCGCTGCGCCTGATGAAGCAGGCGGAAAAGTTCAACCGTCCCGTGATAAGCTTCGTCAATACCTCAGGCGCGTTCTGCGGCATTGAGGCGGAGGAGCGCGGACAGGGAGAGGCGATTGCGCGCAACCTGCTGGAGATGTCCGGTTTAAAGGTGCCCGTGCTCTGCATTTTGATCGGCGAGGGCGGCAGCGGCGGCGCGCTTGCTACCGCGGTAGGAAACGAGGTGTGGATGATGGAGAACGCTACCTATTCGATTCTGTCTCCGGAGGGCTTTGCGTCTATTCTGTGGAAGGACGCGAGCCGTGCGCAGGAGGCAAGCGAGGTAATGAACATCACCGCGCAGGATCTGAAGCGCCTCGGCGTTATCGAGCGCATTGTGCCCGAATTTGGCGGCGCGGACAATAAGACGGCAGAGGCGATTGCCGGCTATATGAAGGAGCATATCAAGGAATTTCTGGAAAAGTATAAAGGAAAAAGCGGCGGGGAAATTGCGCAGGAGCGCTATGAGCGGTTTCGTGCCTTTTAGGGAGGCGTTCAAGAGAGCGCCGCTTCTCTGAAGGAGCCGGCAGAAGGTGAAGAGAATATGAAAATAAATGAATTGACAATCGGAAACCTCCGCGCGCGGATTCCCGTTATACAGGGCGGTATGGGGGTCGGTGTAAGCCTGTCGGGACTTGCGGGCGCAGTGGCGGCAGCAGGCGGCGTCGGCGTGATCTCGACTGCGCAGATAGGCTACCGGGAGCCGGACTTTGACAGCGATCCCATTGCGTGTAACCTCAGGGCCATCCGGAAGGAAATCGCGCGTGCAAGGGCGCTTGCCGGGGGCGGAATCATCGGAGTGAACATCATGGTGGCTACGAAGAAATACGAGGAGTATGTGAAGGCGGCCGTCTCCGCGGGAATAGACCTGATTATCTCGGGTGCGGGACTCCCGATGACGCTGCCGGAATTTTCAGGGGAAGCCAAAATCGCGCCGATTGTTTCAAGCAGAAAATCCCTGGGGGTGATTGCCAGGTATTGGATGAAAAAATACCGCAGAAGACCCGACCTTGTTGTGATAGAGGGACCCGAGGCCGGCGGGCATTTGGGATTTAGCCGGGAGGAAATCGAGGCGTACACGGTGTCAAAAACCAAAGATTACGACGAAGAGGTCCATTCGATTATTGAACTGGCGCAGGAGCTGGAGACGCCGGCAGTGGTGGCCGGCGGCGTATACACTCGTGCGGACATGGAGCATTATCTTGCGATGGGCGCAAGGGGTGTACAGATGGCGACGCGATTTGTAACCACAAAGGAATGCGATGCCTCCGACGCCTATAAGCAGGCATATATCGATGCGCGCAGGGAGGACATTGTCCTTGTGAAAAGTCCTGTCGGTATGCCGGGGCGCGCGATACACAATGCCTTTCTGGATAAGGTGGCGGCGGGGGATCGGTTTATGAGAGGCTGCAGGCAGTGCGTCAGCACCTGCGACCCGGCGACAACGCCCTATTGTATTACGGAGGCATTGATAAACGCGGTAAAGGGGCGGCTTGACGAGGGACTTATTTTCTGCGGCAGTAATGCCTTCCGGGCGGATAAAATCGAGACGGTGGCGGATATAATGGAGGAATTTTCATAATGACGATCAAGATTAGCGGAACCGGGAGCGCACTGCCGGAAAAAACCGTGACGAATTTCGATATGGAAAAGCTTGTGGAGACCTCTGACGAGTGGATAAGGGAAAGAACCGGTATTGCACAGCGCAGGATTTCCACCGGGGATACGGTGTCGACGCTGGCGGCGGCCGCCTGTCAGAGCGCGCTTGAGGACGCCGGCGTGTCGGCGCAGGACGTTGATTTGATTCTGGTGGCGACCTGCTCGCCGGAGCTGCTCCTGCCGTGCTGTGCGTGTCAGGTACAGAGCGCGCTCGGGGCGGATAGGGCGGTGGCGTTTGACTTAAACGCGGCCTGCTCCGGCTTCCTGTTTGCACTGAATACGGCCTGTGCGTATCTGAATGCGGGGCTGTACCGGAACGCGCTTATAGTGGGGAGCGAGGTGCTGTCAAAGCTGATAGACTGGAGCGATCGGAGCACCTGCGTACTTTTCGGCGACGGTGCGGGCGCGGCCTATATTGAAAGAACGGAGGACAGAGTCTGTGAAAACGGGCGCCGCGTCGGTATAGAGAGTGTCGTGCAGGGCAGCGACGGTGCGAAGGGCATGGTGCTTTCCTGCGGCGAGCGGGCGGTAGCCAATCCGTTTATCCGGCAGGAGGAAGCGGTTTGGCCGTATGTGCGGATGGACGGGCAGGAGGTCTATAAGTTTGCCACAAGGCAGGTGCCCCGCTGTATTCAGGAGGCGCTGGAAATGGCCGGACGGACTGCGGAGGATGTAGATCTGTTCGTATTGCATCAGGCCAATGTGAGAATAATAGAAGCGGTGGCAAAGCGGTTGAAGGCGGATATTTCCAGATTCCCGATGAATCTGAGCCGGGTGGGCAATATGTCCTCAGCGACGATACCGGTCCTGCTGGATGAGCTCAACCGCGGCGGCAGAATAAAAAAAGGCGACCGCATAGTGCTTTCGGGCTTTGGCGCGGGGCTTACCTACGGCGCCAGCGTGATGGTCTGGGGATAGTGAGAGGGCGTGATTAGGCAAATGGAAAGAAGCACAAACAGAACGTTAAACGAGATGCTGGTAAAGCTTTTTAACAATGTCATGGACATTGAGGAGAAGGCTGTTATCACGGGGCAGTTTAAGGATATTACAAACAACGATATGCACATTATCGAGGCAATCGGAATCAATGCCGACGAGCCCAAAAGCATGTCCGCGATTGCCAGAAAGCTGTCCGTCACGGTCGGAACGCTTACGACAAATATGAACAGCCTGGAGAACAAGGGCTATATCGTGAGAGAGCGAAGCAGGACGGATAAACGTGTTGTTTTCGTGTTCCTGACAGAAAAGGGCAAAAAGGCCTTCTACCATCACAGAGATTTTCATAAGAATATGATCAAGTCCATTGTAAAGGATTTGGATGAAGATGAAATGAAGATAATGATTAAATGTCTTTTGAATCTAAATGATTTCTTCAATAAGCTGGAAAATGAGCAGGATTAACACCTGCTCATTTTTAAGAATTTCTTGTTTTCGTACATCAGCGAATCCGCCTCTTCCATCGCTTCGCTTAAGGATTTATTTCCCTTGATTAACGTATAACCGTGCGCAACCTGTATCCGGAAGCCGAGATCAGGCTCCTTGTTCTTCTCTTCACAGTACGCGCTCAACGCTTCGATGCCGGCCTTGTAGGTGCTGTCGGGGTCGTAGCTGAAGATAACGGTGAGGAACTCGTCGCCGCCCATCCGGTAGGTGTGGGCGCTCTCGGGAAAAGCCCTTTTGAGCCCCTCCGAGACGGAGCATATGAGCTGGTCGCCCTTTTCATGCCCCAGGGTATCGTTGACCTTTTTGAGGTTATTGACGTCAAACTGTATGATTCCGAGCGGGGAAAAGCTGTCGATTAAGTGTTCGTAATCCGGCTTATGCTCATTAAACGCGGTGCGGTTAAACAGCTCTGTCAAGTGGTCGGTCAACGCCAGATCATGCAGCATATCCGCCTTCATGCTCTTTGTAAAGGTGTTCGCGATTTGGTTGAGCTGATAAATAATCAGACACGACAGGAAGGACAAAATCGCGATGCGGGCGTACAGGGAAAAGCTTCCGTAGCTGCCGTTTCTGTATTTGATCACCGCCGATGCGACGCATATTGCCAGGATTCCGGATAAAATCAGGATAACCGAGGTGCTGCTGCCCGGATTGGCCAGATCCTCCGCATAGCTCAGCATGAGCTTGACGACAATCGGTATCAGCAGGAACAGCAGAATATGCGTAAATACCAGAGAGTAGTGGAATTCGAGAATTCCGGTTACATTCAGGACAGATATGATAATCGCGTTAATGCCGCTGACAATCGTGTACAGGTGTGAAACGGACTGCATTTTGCCCTTCAGACGATAGCTTGCAAGAAGTCCGAAGGCGAGGGGCGTAACGGCCAGAGAGAAGTAACCGATCAAATGGAATACCTCCGAATGCCCGAAGAAAAACTGCCATAACAGCGTTTCCGTGCCCGACCACTGCGAGGAGAAAAAGGTAGCGCAGCCCAGATACAGCAGATCCTTGCCGACCTTTTTGGCGCGCAGCCGCAGATAGGCGTACAGGACAATCAGCACGAAGCCAATGAGCTGCATAAAGGTGTTGACAATAAAGCCGGGCACGCGCGATGTGGTAATCTTGCGCGATACGGCGTCGGAGCTGCCGATATAAATATTATCGATAAGACCGTTGGAATCATAAAAGCTTGCGGTAACCTCCAGGCAAAGCTCGACCGGCTTGTCGGAGGAATCCAGAGAGAGCCTGTGCCAGCGGCTGCCCGGAGACAGTCCGTACATTGCGGCAAGCTCCATATCGTCCTCGTGGACAAGCTGTCCGTCTACATATACATTTGCGAAGCAGTTGCGGCAGCGGAAGATCAGCGCCGTGTCGATGCCCTCGGGAGTGACCGTATGATAGATGCGCTGTGAAACCAGCCCGTCCTTTGTTGTCGCGTCAAAGTCGCCCAGTGAGAATTTTTTCCCGTTCTCGTCCACCCATCCCTTTTCCAGGCTCTGCAGATAATCGGGTGCAGGCATGAAAATAAAAAGCTTATAAAAGATTGCGGCAAAGGAAAAAAGCAGTACCAACAGAAAGGCAATTCTTGCCAGAAGAATCTCGATTGTCTGAAAAAGTTTGTTTGCGTTCAGGTTCATTTATAACATCTGCCTTTATATAATATCTCTTGTTTTAGAATAAAACTGGAATCCTTCCACTCTATATGATAAAATATAATAAGAAATAATCCAAGCTCCAAACATATGTTTGAATAGCTTTGCACAAAGTTTTTTTCTCTGAGGCGGCGATTCTTGACGAAAAGATGCATAAAGGTGCAGCAATGTGCAAAGCTTATTGGATTTCTGTGGAGATGATGCGGGGATAACGCCCGCGCATGCGTTCGGAGAAATACGGAGGAGCTGTTGTGACAGGGAGGGAATGGCAATGGTAGGCGAATTACAGGATGTGGTTGTCGTTGGGATGGGCGATTATGAGCTGTCTCAGGGAACGCGGCAGCTGATGACCAGAGATCTTGGCTCCTGCGTCGGGGTTGCGATTCGGGATCCGCATATCGGGCTTGGCGGGCTGCTGCATGTCATGCTTCCGAATTACATGCAGCATGATCCGCTGGGAGCCGCACAGAGGACGCGGTACGCGGATATCGGCATAGAGGAGATGGTAGGGCGGTTGATTATCCGGGGAGCCGACAAGACCAGGCTGGAGGCAAAAATCGCAGGAGCGGCGCACATGATAAAGCTTGGGGATACGCCGGAGAGCAGGGATATTTCCTCGAGAAATCTTGCGGCGGTACGCAAAAAGCTTGCGGAAATGCATATTCCGATTCTCGCGGCCGAGGTGGGCGGCGCTTATCCCAGGACGGTATATTACGAACCGGCCAGCGGGCTGCTGCGGGTACATACAAGCGGTATGGAGGAACGGATGCTGTAGCGCGGGCCCACACAGGAGTGGAAACGCACAGGCGGTAAGCCAAATCAATATAAAAAGAAAGGATGGGTGCAAAATGGGTAAGGACGGAGTGCAGGAGAATGAGATGGAGCTTTTGGAACGAAATATTATTAAGAACTATAACGAGCTGCTCAAGACGCTTCTCGAGGAGGGGGATATGGATACGCTTGAGCGGGTGATCACGGACGACGCGTACCGCAACAAGCTGATGCAGATGCACACCAGTAAGCTCAGGGATGTACATGAGATATAGGAAGAAGATAAAAATCGGGCGCCGGCATATTTACAGGCCGGCGCCCGATGATAAAAGTCCTGCTTTGACCGGAGCGGTATGCGCCGCCGCGGGTTTCAGGACGCCTTTCTCAGCGCAAATTTTCTTTTGCGGCTGCGGTACACGCTTGCAAAGCGGTTGTATACCCAGAAGGATTCCACCAGAACATGATTGAGAAATCCCAGCCGCCCCTTGACGGTCTTCTGATAATAATATCCGCCGTAGCTCATTTCCTGTTTGTCCTTAACATGGCGAATCAAATCCGATTCCGTATGAATCTCACCGTGAAAGCCGGTATAGGCGGTGCCGACGCAGTCCGCGTGATGGGAGTCGCTTCCGCCAAAAATGGCCAGATCATACTGCAGGGCAAGCTGCCTGGCGGCGGCGTTGGACTCGGGAGACTCGCAGGCGTTAAAGCCCTCAAGGAAATCAAAATTTGCCATAAGGTCAGGATGGCGCTTGTAAACGCGCGTGCGGGAGATGCTCAGGTGGCGCTCGCCGCAGGGATGCGCAGGTCCCAGTATGCCGCCGTGCCTGTGGACAATGTCCTGCAGAATCCGCACGGGAAGCCCGCGGCACTCCAGAATGAGCAGCTTTACGTCCTCCGGCATAATCACCAGAATATGCCCGGCGTCAATCGTATCGTATTCTATTCCCTTCAGGACGACAAAATCGTCCAGCGTTTCCTTTAAATGATCGCGGTATCTGCGAAAGCCGTTGTAGGAATCGTGATCTGTAACGAGCATGCCGTCAAAGCCTTTTTCCTTTAAAAGCTGTACATATTCGGCGATTGGTATCTTGCCGTCTAAGGAGCCTTCTCTGGTGTGACAGTGCATATCAAATTTCATAATCAATAACCCCCGAACTCTAAGCTTTTCCCCAACAGTTAATATTTTACTTCATATTAAGAAAATAATCAAATATCAGTTTGTGGAAAAACAGCAAAATAATAGACAAAAAAAACAGGCTATAATTGGTTAGTCTTACCTTATATAAAAGGAATATCCTAAAAGCTGAAGGATTTTCAAGGATTTTCTTAAGTTTTGATTAAGATTGATGAAGATTGCAAAAATCCATAATGTAGAAGTTGACATTGCCAAAACCAAGTAATATAATACTGTACTTGAAAGAGAGGCAAATGTAAGGATTTCGGCCGGCGCACGGCCGATGCGGCTGATGTCTGCCAGGGGCAGCAAATGCCTGCGAACGCAGGCTGGGGGTATAAGTATGAAAAAGAATTGTATGGAAATGGGCAGATGGGTTGTCCATATGGCGCGGGAATATACGTCGCTGGCCGTTATGGCAGTGTATGCGGTATTCTATTTAACGGCATTTTATTATTTGGAGCAGCGGAAGGTATCGTATTATGTTATCAATTTCGAACTGGACAGATATATACCCTTCTGCGAGATCTTTGTAATCCCGTATTTCCTGTGGTTTGCGTATGTGGCGCTGACGGTCTGCTACCTGTGCGTCAGGGATAAGGGCGAAGGGGATAAGCTTGTGAAGTTTTTGATTGCGGGCATGACGATTTTTATTGTGATATCTGCAGTGTTCCCGAACGGCCATCATCTGCGGCCGACCTATTTCGAGCGGGATAATATCTTCATCGATATGATAAGAGGGCTTTATAAGGCGGATACGCCGACCAATGTGCTGCCCAGCATTCATGTGTATAACTCGGTTGCGGTTATGATTGCGGTATGGAGAAGCAGATGCTTTGCGGAGCATAAAGCCATAAAGGCCGGAATGCTTGGACTTGGCGTCAGCATTATTTTTTCTACCGTATTGATCAAGCAGCATTCTACGATTGACGTTCTGCTGGCGTTGCTGCTTTCCGCACTGATGTATTCCATCTGCTACAGAAGCGTATCTGTCAGCGAGAAAAGCGGCGAGCTGCGGGAGAGCAGAATAAAGACGTCGCGATAAAGACCGGATGAAAATAAAGAACCCCGTAAAGCGTTGCAGAACGCTTCCGCGGGGTTTTTTGCATGCAGGCCGTCAGGCCTGTAGTTTTTTATAGGATATTAATGCGCCGTTTCTGCCGATGAACGGCCTGCGGCGGGAACAAAATCTTCAAAGATAAATAAATCGAAGCTGCCGGAAACGCGCTCCAGCTCCTCCTGTGAGCGTACAGTCCACGCCACGCTCAGGCTTTTGTATAGCCGGCGGCAGATATTTCTGGAAAGCTCGTTCTTGTGCTTGCAGTTGTAAGCCACGAAATCAGGCGCTGCGTAACAGTTGCCGATCAGGTGCGAAAGCAAAAAGCGCGGCAGCGTGAATTTCTGCTGCGTAAAATCCTCCGAAAGCTGTCCGCGGACAATCTCGGGGCGGTGCTTGCGGTACCAGTGCACGACAAGCGGATGGAAAGATTCGATACAGTAGGTCCCCCTGTAATCCGACAGGATCCGGTCGCAGATCTGACAGAGCTTTGCCGCGTTGTGCTCGACCTTGTATTCGATAATCAGCGGGACACGGCCGTTGACCATGGCAAGAACATCCGTCAGGGCGGGAATCCGCTCCTCCGTGCCCAGAAGCCGGAACTGCTGCAGCTCCTCGTATGTATAATCCCGCAGATACCCCTTGACGCCGCAGATACGGTGCAGCGTATCGTCATGGAAAACGACGGGAATGTCATCTTTGGTCAGGTGTACGTCAAATTCGATGCCATAGCCTGCGTCGGCGGCGCGTTTTATCGCCGCGAAGGAATTTTCAGGGAAATCACCCTCCGGATTTACCGGGAGCGTGATGGTCTGTCCGAAGCTCTGCCCCAGATTTTTGAGGCGGTGCAGCGTGGGATTCATGTTGTGAAGTCCGCGGTGCGCATACATGTGCCCGAAGAAGGGCTTATAGTCCGGGCGATGGTGTGTGCGCGGCTTGATGGAAATCAGATATAAAAAGGAAAGAACCCCGATAATCAGAAGGAAAACGATAAACCAAAACAGTATTTTCATAACGTGTATAAAACCTCATAACTCATAAATAGAAATCCTGTTGACAGTCCCTATTTCTAATTATATATACTTATCGCCAAAAGGAAAGCCCTTTTTTGCATTTTTATAAACTTCCTGCGAATTGTTGTACTTTTGACGCTTTTGTTATAATATATAAATAGCGACACAAAAAGAGAGGTAGAAGTATTATTATGAAAAAAAGGTTATTGGCACTTGTACTTGCGGCTTCCATGACGCTGCAGCTTGTGGGATGTGCCGGCGCGGGTGCGGGGCAGCCGCGGGAGGAGGCAGAGCAGCAGAGCGAAGAGGCGTCGACAGGGCAGTCTGCGGCGGATGCTTTCAAGGAGCCCGGGACAGCCGGCCAGCATCCTGATACAGCCAGCATCCGTTATCAGGACGATTATTACGAATATGTAAATAAAAATCTGCTGGACAAAATAGAGTTAAGCGCGACGGACGCGCAGTGGAACTGGTTTGGCGAGCTCAACGCCGTGGTAAGCGAGGAAATGGAACAGATTATACGGGAGCTTGCCATGGACGGGCGGACCTATGAAAAGGGCAGCAGCGCGCAGAAGATAAAGGATATGTACGAGTGCGTTTCCAATATGGAGAACCGCAACGCGACAGGGCTTGGCCCGCTCAAGCCGCATATGGACAGCATTCGCAACGCGGGCAGCATTGCGGAGTATGTGGACGCGCTGGCAAAGCTGAGCGGGGAATTCGGCTTCAGCAGCATTGTGGGCGGATTTACGGTGATGCAGGACAAGGCGGACTCGAGCCGGTACGCGGTCTATATGATGTACGCGGATACGCTGATCGGTAAGGAATACATAGAGAACAGCTCCGCGCAGGAGTATGTCCGGCTGTACTTTGACTATGTGGAGGATATGCTGGTGGAGTTTGGCATGGACGCCGCACAGGCGGCGGCAAGCGCTGATTCTATAGAGGCACTTCTGCGCGACATCTGTGCGTCGACAATGACGACGGAGCAGTACTATAATCCGGCGCTTACTTACAATGTATATACCGCGGAGGAGCTGCAGCAGCTCTATACAAATGTAGATGTGGAAAAGCTGCTGAGTGAGCTCAGGGTTGCAGGTCAGGATAAGTATATCGTTATGGATGTGGAGCAGGCCAGAAAGATTAATTCCCTGCTTGTCGAGGAGAACCTGCAGGCGTTAAAGGACTATTCGACCTTTGTCATGCTCAATGACGTTGCGGAGTATACGACGCAGGCGTGCGCGAAGCTCAGCGATGATATGCACAATGCGCTTTACGGGATTACGGAAAGCTGGGGCGATGAGAAGACATGGATGCGCCTGACGCAGGATTTGCTGCCGTGGGATTTTGGGACGATTTTTGTAGAGCGGCATTTTTCTGAGGAAGATAAAGCGGATGTGGAGGGCATCATTGAGCTGATATTGGCGGAGTACAAGGAGATTATCCGGCGTCAGGAGTGGATGAGCGAGGAGACGAAGCAGAAGGCGGTGCGCAAGCTTGATACCATGCAGGTCAAAATCGGTTATCCGGATGAATGGCCCGAGGCAAAGGACATGATGCAGGTAACGCCCATTTCGGAGGGCGGCAGCCTCCTTTCAAACCTTCTGGTCAGCATGCAGGTTTCGATTGAGCACAGTCTGGGGCTGCTTGGCACGACGGTGGACAGAAGCCAGTGGGACGTCACGCCGCAGACGATCAATGCGATGTATGATCCCGCCAACAATGAGATTGTGTTCCCGGCAGCGATTTTGCAGGCGCCGTTTTATGATGGAAGCTACAGCGACGGCGCGAAGCTGGGCGGCATCGGCTATATCATCGCGCATGAGGTAAGCCATGCCTTCGACGCAAACGGCGCGCTTTATGACGAGTACGGCAATTATAACGTCTGGTGGACCCAGGAGGAAATGGCGGAGTATGAGCGCCTTTCCCAGTCCATTGTGGATTATTACAACGGCTATGAATTTATGGGAATGCCGGTCAACGGTGCGCTGACGCTCTCGGAAAATATTGCGGATTTGGGTGCGCTGACCTGTATTGCTTCCATTATCGGAAACGATAAACAGGCGCTTGACGAGGCGTTTGGACAGATGGCTTACAACTGGGCGTGTGAGAGCACGGAGAGCTATGCGCTGTATCTGCTGAATATAGACACACATTCGCCGAATAAGGTGCGGGTAAATGCGGTGTTAAGCTCCTGTGACGCGTTCTATGAGATTTACAATATCAGCGAGTCCGACGGGATGTATGTGGCGCCCGGGGACCGGGTTGGTATCTGGCGGTAAGGGGGAATTACCTGTGACAAAGATAAGAAAACGATGTACGGCGCTGATAATCGCCGCTGCGGCTGTGGCGGCCGTTATCGCAGGCAGCCGCGCGCAGCAGGCCGGAGTTGCTTATGCGGTAGAGTTTACCGTGACGGAGCAGAGCGCAGTGCTCTACAGCAACGACAAGACAAAGGTGTATGAGGCTCCGGATGTCAATTCGAAGCTTCTGACCACCATAGCGAGGGATATGCCGGTGCATGTAACGGGAATCACGTCCAACGGCTGGTTCCGGATATCGCTGGAGGGAACGTATTATGTGCCGGGAGACGGCCTGGAGGCAAAAAGCACGGCGCCTGGCGCGGTCATCAACGGAACGGATATTCCGACACTTACCAGGGGGACGTTTTCCTTTTTCAAAAGCGATGAGCTGAATGCGTTTGATTCGGATGATATAAAGGATATGGACGCCAATACCTATATTAAGTATCTGGATTCCTTCCTGATGGGCTACGCGGCGTCCGATTACTGTATTTTGCAGGACAGCGGCAAGTTCCTCAAGACGGTTTATGAGCAGGAGAAGCAAAAGGATCCCAAGGTTGCGGCGATAACAATGCAGGCGTATCTGATCAATTACCGGAATCAGTATCTGAGCGACAGCCTTGCGGGGCCGCATCGCAATGAGAAGGATCTGAAGCTTGCGCTGAACCGGGCTATTCGCTATGATATCCGGAATTTTCGCACGGTGTACAAAAATTCTGCCATCAGCAATGACGAGACAAAGATGAAAAAGGCAATGGAAAACATCATTGCCCAGATAAAGTCGGAGCAGGGCGTTTCATTCACCTGCAAGATGGAATACGGAACTTATAAGAGTTCTGACGGCAGTGATACAAAAGGCTGGATCATCGAGTTTACCCAGAAGGATTAAGCGCCGGAGGAAAGCATGAGCAATAAGGTGTATACGGTTACTGTGGACGAAGCGGGATATTTTTATTGCAGGGCTTTAGAAAGTCGATTGAACTATAAAAAGGACCAGCAGGTTTGCGGCTACGGCTGTCCGTGCTTTGTAAAAAGCGGAGGCGGCAGGTTTGTGTGCCAATATGAAGGGGAGGATGGCGTGCCGCCCCTTTTTCCTTCGGTGCAGGGACTCAATGAGAAGCTGCAAAGGGCGTATGCCTATGCGGCCAACGCACATCACGGGCAGCGGCGCAAGGGAACGGAGCTGCCGTATTTCAGCCATATCCTGACGACGATGAATTACGCGGTTGCGCTTACGGATGACGTGGAGGTGCTGACAGCGGCCATTCTGCATGATACGGTTGAGGATACGACCGTGACGATAGAGGATATCCGCCGCGAGTTTGGTGCGCGCGTATCCTTTCTCGTGGAAGCGCAGACGGAGGACAAGCGGCACGGCGAGCCGGCGACGGCTACCTGGGAGATCCGAAAGCGGGAGACCATCGCGTATCTGAAGGATATGCCGCGCGATGTGAAGCTGATCACGCTGGCGGATAAGACGGCCAATCTGGAGGCGTGCGTTCGGGAGCATCGTCAGGTGGGCGATAAGCTGTGGGAAAAATTCAACCAGACGGATAAGAAGCGGCAGGAGTGGTATTTCAGGGCGTGCGCGGAAGCACTGGCGGAATTATCCGACACAAGCGTCATGCAAAAGTATTTCACGTATATTGAAGAGCTATTCGGAACGGAGCAGGGCTATGGAGAAAAATGAGGCGGTCGTTATCCTCAGGAAGGGCGGAGGCAGAAGCCTTAAGGAGGGCGGCCTTTGGATTTACGACAATGAGATTGACACGGTTTGCGGCGCGTTTGAAAACGGCGACGTGGTCGCGGTACAGGATTTTGACGGCTACCTGCTGGGGCGCGGCTTTATCAACGAGCATTCCAGGATACGTGTGCGGATGATGACCCGCGACAGCGGGCAGCGCATTGACAGGGATTTTTTGAAGACGCGCGTGCGGCGGGCGTGGGATTACCGCAAAAAAACGGTGGATACCGCAAGCTGCCGGCTTATTTTCGGAGAGGCGGATTTTCTGCCGGGAATCGTCGTCGATAAGTTCTCCGACGTGCTGGTGGTGGAATCGCTCGCGCTTGGCATAGACCGGATGAAGACGGACATTATTGCGGCGCTGAGAGAGGTTCTCGCGGAGGACGGCGTTTATATCCGCGGCGTTTATGAGCGCAGTGACGCCAAGGTAAGGCTCCAGGAGGGTATGGAGCGGTATAAGGGCTTTATCGGGGAGGAATTTGATACCGAGGTTGAGATCGTGGAAAACGGCGTCCGATATCTGGTGGATGTGAAGGACGGGCAGAAGACAGGCTTCTTTCTTGACCAGAAATACAACCGTCTGGCAGTCCAGCGGCTTTGCAAAGGCGCAAGCGTGCTTGACTGTTTTACGCATACCGGTTCCTTTGCGCTGAATGCGGGAATCGCGGGCGCAGAGAGCGTGCTGGGCGTGGACGCCTCGGCGTCTGCCGTTGAACAGGCGAGAAAGAATGCCGTGTTGAACGGACTGACGGATACGGTTTCCTTTACCTGTGCGGACGTGTTTGATTTCCTTCCCGCGCTTGAGGCGCAGGGAGCGCAGTTTGACGTGGTGATTCTCGATCCGCCTGCGTTTACGAAATCGCGCAGCTCCGTTAAAGGCGCGGTGCGGGGGTATCGTGAGATTAATCTGCGCGGGATGAGGCTTGTGCGGGACGGCGGTTTTCTGGCAACCTGTTCCTGCTCTCACTTTATGACGTATGAGCTGTTTTCGCAGACAATAGCGCAGGCCGCCAGGGCGGCGCACTGCCGCCTGCGCCAGGTGGAGTACCGGACACAGGCCGCGGATCATCCGATTTTGTGGAACGCGGATGAATCGTATTATTTGAAGTTCTATATTTTTCAGGTGGTGAGCGAGCGGTAAAGCGTTCGCCGTAATGCTAACGCTGCTTTACCGGATACAGGCCGCAGCCCCATGTGCCGCAGTTGTCCAGCATCAGCGCATAGGCGGGGGTGCTGCTGTCGTCCTCATAGATATAGTAAAAGGCCTCTCCCCCGTGGGTTACATATAATGTTTCGCAAAGGAGCCGCTCCTTCTCGTCATACAGATATGTCCCGCTGCTGTAGGAGGTTCCCCACATCCAGGTATTGTGGAAATAATTCCGGCATGCGAGCGTTCCGTCGTCGCGATAGACAAAATCTAATTCTAAAAAGACAGTCTCCTCCGGCCCGTCTCCGTTGAAATCGGCAAGCCCGCCGGCACAAAAATACTCGAGCCTTCCGTCAGTCCGGTATCGGCAGTCTTCCTGATAGCTTAAAACGCCCTCGTCCTCGGGCCACTCCTTTCCGGTTTCACCGTATCTGTTCTTTAACAGATAGGGCGGATACACTTCCCAGGCCTGCTCCTCTATTCCCTGAAATACATAGCCGGTAATAATCTGCTCCTGCCCGGGGTAAAAATCATAGCTGTAATAAAAGCCGCAGCCCGTCTCCGTGGCAGGGTCAAAATAGAGCTCTGTCTTCAGGTCTCCCCAGGCATCCCTATACTGGTAAAAGGGCATGCGCCCCTCAAAGCCATACGCGGCCAAAAGCGCTTCCCTGCCGGGGTAATAGACTGCATGGCTGTAAATATATCCGTATTCGTCATGCTCCGCTACGAATACGGGGATGCCCTCCTCGCAATCAACATTCGGGTCCGGCTCCTCCGGCTTTGTAATATAGGATAAGCTGCCGAAAAAGCAGTCAAAATATTCCTCGTTTTCGGGATTGCCGTCCGCATCCAGCAGGATTTTGTCGGAAAACAGCACGCGATGACGCAGCTCATCCCAGATTTCAAGGGTTTTCTCCTCCCGGTTCAGCGCATAGCTGCGCAGCGGGACAATGTCCTTTGTCTGATCGTCCACCTGATACAGGGTTTTACGGGCTGTCGGGCCCTCCTGACAGGTTCTGCTGAAAATCCGCAGGCTGTTGTAATATTCCCAGACATAATCGGCCGGCAGCTCCACCGGCTCCGTATCAAAGGTATGTGTTTCCCAATTCCACAGATACAGAAAATTTTGTAATTCTCCGCCGGAGCCGCTGCGGCAGAGAATCACGATATCGGGGCTGTCCGCACAGACCTCAGGCGCGTCGCCTGAAACTGTTTTCCCACTGCCGCAGGAGGAAAAAAATCCACAGACTGCGACAGCATCACCGGGCAGGCGCAGCGGCATCTCCTGCAGCAGGGTATCCTTATCCTGGGCGCTGCCGACGCGGATAACGGAGTCTCCCGCAGCCGTCCGGTACAGAACCACCCGGTACAGGTCTTCGGAATACCAGAAGTCCCGGATCAGCAGACGGCCTATGGGCACTTCAAGGTGCATCAGCCCGGCGGCTCCGGCAGCCGCATGAGCCGCCCTGTCAACACTTTTCTGCGCCGCAGGCGTGTTTGCTGCGCCTGAACAAAAATACAAAAAACTGCACAGCAGGCCAAGACATACGGCGTACATTGCGATTTGCTTCTTCATAAATACAGCCATTCCTTTGTGTAAACAATTTGCTGCCATAATTGCCGACGCAATTATGATAAGCTTATGCCCGTCTGGGCATGTATCGGTCTATCCCATTATATCATATGCGAAAGAGCAAAGGAAACTATCATGTGGCATTTTGTCGGCAAGCGGATCTGTAATCCAAGAACCGCCTGTTTACCTTCAATTGAGGGTATGGCTGCTGCTTCTCACTTTTCGCAAATGACAATATTCTTCAGGTATGCTATAATAAGAGCAGCGAAATACGAGAGCAGGAGGGTATTACAATGGCTGATCACAATGCAAAACCAGAGGAAAAGTCTGTCCATGACGGTGTTTCTCCCATCTATGTATCGGAAGAGGCCGGGGATGATGCGTTTCAATCGCTTTGGGCATATCTTGTTCCGCCAGGCGGGAAGGCGCAGACCGCCCAGGGCGAGATTATAAGAATTGCGGGCAGAGTCCAGCATGAGTTTTTGGATAACGGCTGCATGAACTGGGATGATGACTTTCAGAAAATGCTGGATGTTTTTTTGAAATATCTCCGGTTGGGGAACGGGTTTGACGCGGAGGATTTAAAATCCGCGGAAATTCTGGTGCAGCTTTTAAAGGATAACGGGGAGAAGGGATTTATAGACGACCGGCTGACGGCGGTTTTATGCAGCCGCGCCGTGGCCTGGGTAAAACAGAACCCGGAGGTGATAGCGCCTCTGGAGGCTGATTATATGAGATAGATTAAATACGTTAATTTGAAAAAGGATATTGATTTGGTAAAGGAGGTGAACGTGTATGTATGCACGGCTTGTTCGAGATAAATACTCGGTGTGGTTTCAAAATCTGATAACAGACTGCATCGAGGCAGACAAATATCTTCTTTAGGGAAGTACGCTCAAATGAGGGTAGAAATGTTATCAGGAGACTGCACCGATTCGTCTTATCAGGAAGTGGCAGACAGGACTGCCGTTTTAACGGTATTCCTCTCTGTTGAGGACATCAAAACGAAAAGGAGTAGTTGATATGAATAAAGAAGCATTATTAAAGGAATGGCTGCATGAGGAGGAAATCGCGCACATACACGGATGGGATTTCTCGCATATACAGGAAAGGTATCAGGAGCAGCAGGATCTTCCATGGAGTTATGAGGCGCTGGTCAGACAGCAGCTGCGTCCGGAGATGAAGCTGCTCGATATGGATACGGGCGGCGGAGAATTTCTGCTGTCGCTCCATCATCCGTACGGCAATCTGGCGGCTACGGAAAATTTCCCGCCCAATGTCCGATTGTGTGAAAACACGCTGTCTCCGCTGGGAATTGATTTTCGCGCGGCAGATGGCCGCGGCAGCCTGCCATTTGCGAGTCAGAGCTTTGATATGGTTATCAACCGGCACGGGGACTTTTGCCCGGAGGAGCTCCGGCGGATATTAAAAAAGGGCGGCATTTTTGTCACGCAGCAGGTCGGCGCCGAGAATGACAGGGAGCTGGTTGAGCTGTTATTAAAGGACGTGCCTGCCCTGCCGTTTCCCGACCAGTATCTGCGAATCCAAAAGGCGGCGCTGGAGAATGCCGGGTTTTCGATTTTAGAGGCAAGGGAGGCGTTTGGCTCAATAAAATTTTGGGATGTCGGCGCGCTTGTCTGGTTTGCCCGAATCATCGAATGGGAGTTTCCGGGCTTCAATGTAAGGGACTGTCTGGAAAACCTTTACCATGCGCAGGAAATTCTGGATTCAAAGGGGGTTCTTGAGGGACGGACGCACCGCTTCCTCCTGATGGCGACATTGTAAACCAATTCAAACCGGGTGCGGCGTGTACCGTTTCCTTTACAAGCTGCCATGCGATGCTGCCCTCGCGCAGGCGGGACAGGGCTTCTTTGGGGGAAAACCATTGCGCGGCGTCTACTTCGCCGGAGAGGACAAAGTCTGCCTTTTTGACCGCGGCCTGATAACCCAGCATCAGCATGGCCTTTTTGTCGTAGAAATAGCTGCGGATATAGGTAAGGGCTTCGACCGTCAGGCCGACCTCCTCCTGAACCTCACGCATGACGGTTTCCTCGGCGGTCTCGCCAAGCTGCATAATCCCCGCGACGCACACATAGCTTGTCCGGGATACATAATCCTGACGGATAAGCGCAATCTCCCCGAATTCATTCGTGACGGCACAGATGACGCTTGTTGTGAACATGTCCCAAAAGGGCTGGCTGCAGGCGCTGCAAAAGGGGAGCAGCCCTTCGTCGCCGATTTCCTTTGTGATTAATTTGGCTCCGCAGTGCGGACAGTATGTAAAATGCATAATAATCCTCCGTTCTTGTTTTTATTTTAGGAAAAGCGTAAAATTTTGTCAACACTGCCATAAAAATCCGGGAGCCCGTGCGTATGCTTTAAGGAAGAGCAATTTGGCCAGCGCCTGTTTAAGGGGGCGGATTTGTCCGGTATGGGAGTGGTGTGATATAATAGGCGAATGGAGGGAATGCGATGACGGCGTTTTATTCGGTTCTGCATCTGCTGGTTGACGGCGTGTGTGCGCTGGCGATGTTCGGGTATTTTTTATCTTGGGAGGACGGCCGTTTTTATTTGTTGATATACAATTTCTGCGCGTTTGCCCTGCAGATGCCGATGGGTGCGCTGCTGGATATTTTGTGCGCGGGGCGGCAGGAAAAAGCACGTCGTTGGCCGCTGATTGCCGCGCTGGCGGGTGTTTTGTGTACGATAGTGGGCGCTGTAACGCATCCGGCGGTGCTTGGGTTTGGCAATGCGCTGTTCCATGTCGGCGGCGGCGTCGGTACGATTGAGGAGGACAGGCAAAGACAGTGGCAGGGCAGAGGACTGGGTGTCTTTGTTGCGCCGGGGGCGCTCGGACTGTATCTTGGCACGCTTCTGGCAAAGGGCGGCGCCGCGAAGGCCGGGCTTGGCGCAGCGTGCGTTCTGATGGCGGGACTCTGCGCGGTTTGGATATACCGGCAGCGGCGCGGCAGAGCGGGCGCTGCGGAATATGGCGGACAGCGCCCGCTGACGGAGCGGGAGAGCGGTATTTGTATTTCCCACGGAGGCTTTTCTGCCTTCAGGCTGGCTGTCTGCTGCTTTGCAGTGGTGATTCTGCGTTCCTATATCGGGATGACGGTTCAGTTTCCATGGAAAACGACAGTAGTGTCAGGACTGATTGCCGCGCTGGCAGTCGTGTGCGGTAAAGCGGCCGGGGGTTTTTTGGCGGCACAGTATGGATATCGGAGAATTGCAGGAATATCGCTGTCTGCAGCGGCAGTCTGTTTCCAGTTCTCCGATATGCTGCCAATGGGGGCTGCGGCGCTGTTCCTTTTTAACATGACGATGCCGGTTACCCTGTATCTTGTGATCGACCGGTTTCCGCAGATGCCGGGCTTTACGTTCGGCCTGCTGACGTTTGCGCTGTTTCTTGGCTTTCTGCCAGTGTATTTCGGCATACCGCCCGCTGCGGGCGGGGTGATGACAGGAAAACTGGGAAGCGTGCTGTCTCTGGTGCTGCTGGCGGCGGGAACTGCGAAAGGAGGCCGCCATGGCGTCGTATCTGATTAGGATGTTTGGGTTTTCTCTGGCGCTGACCTTGGGAATAGAGCTGGCAGCCGCGTTTATTTGCGGTGTGCGGTCCCGAAGGGGGATTTTGCTGGTGGTGCTTGTCAATATATTGACAAATCCGCTGGTGGTGATGCTTTACTGGCGGATACGGTTTTATCTCCCGGAGCTTCCGCGGGTGCCGGTGCAGGTGGGGCTGGAGGCTGCCGTAATCGTGGTGGAAGCGCTTGTTTACCGCAGCTTCTCGCGGAATGCGAAATGGCGGATACCGCGGCCCGTCCTGTTGTCGGTGACGGCGAATCTGTGCTCCTGGCTGTTGTATGCAGTCAATTGACTGGTATGCGTGCTGCGATGCGCAGAGGGAGGAAGCCCAAAGCGTATAGCCTGCTGCCTAAAGCTTGCAGGCTGTGGAAAGGGTATGGCTATTAAGATGAAAAAGTGGATTTGTACGGCAGGGATTTTTTTACTTTGTATGATGGGCACCTGCAGGGTATATGCGGATGTAATGTTTGAACCGCAGGATTCGTTTTACGAGGAGCACAGAGACGAAAGGATATATTTGAAGAGGACGGAAAAAGTGTGAGCTTTTGAAAAGACCACCTTTTTCCTAATAGTATAGTGAAAAACGGAGGAATTTACAATGACGAACAGCGCAAAGATTACCGCCCTCTACGAAAGACTGTCGCGAGATGATGAACAGCAGGGCGAAAGCAATAGTATCACGAACCAAAAAGAATACTTGGAGGAATATGCAAAAAGACAGGGCTTTTCCAATATCCGACATTTTGCCGATGACGGCATATCCGGCACGACCTTTGAGCGCGAGGGTTTTCAAAAACTGATTGCCGAGGTTGAAGCGGGAAACGTAGGCACAGTGATTGTAAAGGATATGAGCAGATTAGGCAGGAACTATTTGAAAGTCGGCTTTTACACCGACATCATGTTTCCCGAAAAAGGCGTACGGTTTATAGCGGTCAATAACGGGGTTGACAGTGAAACAATGGGAGATAATGATTTTACGCCATTTTTAAATATTATGAATGAATGGTATGCAAAGGATACAAGTCGAAAAATAAGGGCGATTTTTAAGGCTAAAATGGAGGATGGAAAGCGTGTATCACCCAGCGTTCCATATGGCTATCTGCGAGACCAAAATGATAAACAGCATTTAATCATAGACCCTGAACCGGCAACGGTAGTACGCAAGATATACGGGCTTGCAATTGCCGGTGTCGGACCCAGAAAAATATCAAGGATATTGACAGAGGAGAGAATACTTATACCATCAGCCTATGCCGCCCAAAACTGTCCGGAAAATTTACACTGTAAAACTTATATTGACCCGTATACATGGTCTACTACGGCGGTGTGTTATATTTTAGAAAAGCAAGAGTATATGGGGCATACTGTTTTGGGTAAGACTATTCTTGAGAATTACAAGACCAAAAAAAGGCGGAAAGCGCGTCCGGATGAACTAATGATATTCCGTAACACCCATGAAGCTATTGTTGATGAAGAAACGTGGAACACCGCACAGCGGCTAAGGAAAACCCGAAAAAAAGATTGTGTAAAGCATAGCAATCGTCTTTCAGGCATCCTTTATTGTGCGGACTGCGGGCATAGGATGTATTACAATTGCTGGGTACCGAATAACAGACCTGATGGAAAAGTGTATGCGAGTGATGAAAATTATGTTTGTGGCGATTATCGGAGCACACATAGAAAATGTACTGCCCACCGCGTGACTGTAACGGCAGTTGAAACTCTTATTGCAGAAGTTATCCGTGAAGTATGTAAGTGGGCGCAGGAGGATGAAGAAACTTTTTTACAAAACGTACACAATATGAATGACAAAGAGGCGGAACGCATCGTAGAAAACAGCAGGAATGAAAAGCAGGAAGCTGAAAAGAGAATTAACGAGCTAAATAAATTAATTAAGGGCTTATATGAGGGAAATGCGACAGGTAAGATACCGGATAAACATTTTAGCAGGCTTCTTGGCGGTTACGATGAAGAATTAGACAGACTCGAGGTGAAAAGGGAGGAGTTAGACAAAATTATAGAGAGAGGAAAGGAGGAGGAAGCTAAAACTGATAGATTCCTCAGCATTGTGAAAAAGTACAGCAGTTTTGAGGAAATCACTACTCCGATGCTGAATGAGTTTATTGACAAAATTCTTGTGCATGAACCGGTTTACGGAAAGAAGAAATCGCATAAAGTCCAGCAGATTGATATATATTTCAATTTTATCGGGAAGGTGGAACTGCCTAGAGAAGATGCAGAACCTATTGATTGGGATAAAATGGAGGAGGAGAAGCTGAAAGCGAAGAAGGAGCGCAAGCGAATGTATGATAAGGCGCGTCGGCAAAGATTAAGAGAAGCGGCTACAGAGAGAATTGGGCAAAGTCAATAAAGCGGCTGATATTCAAGGACAATTATTGGGGATAGAAGGAGTACGGAGAAAGAGATTAAGACAATAATGGTTTTGGTCTCTTTTCTGCGCTGATTGTTGTATTGAATGATATTGTAATCCTTATAAGCGCAGAAATACCCAGATAGATATATTAGTTACTGTTTATCCGATAATTATCGGACGAAAAAAGCAGATTATTATGAGACAGATGGAGAAAAAATTTATGAAATTATCGCGTTATGAGCAGGAAACAATCATAAACTACAATGCGGGGGAAGCGGATGCCACAATTTACACCAGGGATAAGACGGTAATGAGAAGGCTGGATAAGCTGGCTGCGGCATATCCCGACACGTATAAACTGACAGAGCAGGATGAAATATCAAAAACATATCTTGCACCAAAAGGATACATAAGTTATCGTAAGCCCCGAAAAATAAGCGAGGAACAGAGGGAGCAGGTAAGACAGCGGATGATAAAAATCAATTCGGACATAATTGCCTATTAGAGCAGAATGATGAAAATACCATTCAGATAGGGAAGGGGACAGAAAAATGCCATTTGAATACTTTTATGGGAAAGAGAGTGAGCAATATGCCTTTTATCGGATACCTAAATTGCTATTTACAGAAAAACGTTTTGAAACGCTTTCTACGAATGCGAAACTGCTCTATGGTATGCTGATAGACCGTATGGAGTTATCACTTGCGAATGGATGGATTGACGAACAGGGACGGATATATCTGTATTTTACAATTGATGAGATACAGGAACGCTTCCATTGCGCAAGTGGGAAAGCGGTAAGATTGATGGCAGAGCTTGATGGAGAGAAAGGCATAGGCCTGATAGAGAGTATCCGGCAGGGGATGGGGAAGCCCAATATTATTTATGTCAAGAATTTTTCCAAGGATAGCAACAATTGAGATAAAAGACTGATTCATTATAATTTTATAATTATTGTTTATATCATCATCATATCAGTCTAAATAATATAAGTATTATTAGATTGCGAAAATCAAAACTCTTGAATTGCGAAAATCGAAATTCAAGAGTTTATCAATTTTGGGGAGAGGTGGGGGTATCTGCAAGGGATTCGTTATTGTTTTTTTGGGGCAGGTTTTTGTAAGTCATATTGCATCATTATACCTCTGCATTAGATAAAAATTATTCAATTCCATCAATTAAATAAGCATAAGTTACATTGAGGACAGAAGAAAATGCCTTTAGTTCAATGTCAGTAACATATCGTTTATTCGTTTCTATTCTGGTGATTACATTTTTGTCAATGTCATATCCCGCCAGTTGAAGTTTATGAGCTAAGGCCCTTTGAGAAAGGCCTTGTTGCTTTCGGAGTTCAATAAGATGCTGGCTTACGAGGTTTTTGTTGCCGGATAAAGAGGTAGGTTTTGGCATAGTTACATCCTTTCTATGTGTGTCTCATTTTTTGCACCGTGCATTAAGCGTATCCCAAATGGTGGTAAAATCGGTTGTAAAAATGAGACACGAGTAAAAATAGAGCGATAAAAGGAAATTCTTTTATTTATTATTCTTTACCATTGATTAGATAATCGTAACTTACATGAAGAACAGAAGAGAAAGCCTTTAATTCAATATCAGTAACATATCGCTTATTTGTCTCTATTCTGGTGATTACATTTTTATCAATGTCATATCCTGCCAGTTGAAGCTTATGTGCTAAAGCCCTTTGGGAAAGCCCCTGTTGTTTTCGGAGTTCAATAAGCTGTTGGCTTATAAGATTTTTATTACCGGATAGAGAAGTAGGTTTTGGCATAATTTGTTCCTTTACTATAATTTGTCTCGTTTTTTGCACCATCATTATTGATTTTAGCTTAAAAGTGTAATAAAATTGGTTGTAAAAGTGAGACAAAATTAAAACAAGGGAGGAACTAGTAATGAATAGATTTGACGAAATGTTTAAAAGGGCAGATTTTAGCAGCTTAATACAGTTTGTTATGTATGGTATGAGCGATGAAGCAGAAACCGGTACGGATTACGAAAAAAGAGTTGAAAATTCTTTGGACAATCTTTTTTCGACGCTGGAAGATAAGTTCCCGTATCTGAACCGGAATGACCCTGTTTTGTGTGAGGCGTTATCAAGTTTTGCCATAATACATGATGAGGCATATTTTGAAAGCGGATTTATCACGGGAATAAAGATGTATAAAAACATAGAGCAGAGATTTTCGAAGATACATTTAGAAAACTTATTATCGACAGATGAAGAAACTGAAAACTGAAACGGAATAATTTCTGTTTACCAAAGGGGCATTTTCAAGAAAAGGAAATGTCCTTTTTGTATGCGGAAATATTCGCATAAAGTAGCGGAGAGAAAGGGGGGATGCAGATGGCGGATATTAATGAACAGATTGCAAAGGCCGAGGAGGAAATCAAACAGCTTCAGAACCGCAGAAAGAAACTGCTCAGCCAGAAAAAGAACGAAGAGCGCAAAGCGAGAACACACCGCCTTATTGAGCGGGGGGCAATACTGGAAAGTCTGCTGGAAGAGCCGGAACGGTATACAAATGAGCAGATAAAGCATGTTTTGGAAGCTGTTTTCCAGATGCCGCAGATGCAGGAATTTCTTCGGAAAATTGAAGCGCAAAAAGGGGCAAACTAAAATTCCCTTGTCCGCAAGGGCGCACTTATACACCGTTCCGGTGTGTGCGCTCTCCGAGGGCTCTTGCAGAGGGCATTGTCTGTCTTGCGACAGCCAACAGGGGAAAAGGCCAGCAAGCTGTCCTATACAATTCCCCTACGGGCTACGCCCTACCCTTTAGCGAATTTTGCGCCATCCGAAAGGAGGTTGACAGAGTGGCAATCTATCATTGCAGTATTAAGATTATCAGCAGGAGTAAAGGCAGGTCAGCAGTCGGGGCATCTGCATACCGGAGCGGGGAGAGACTCACGAACGAATATGACGGTATCACCCATGACTATACGAAAAAAAGGGGGATTGTCCATACGGAAATATTAATCCCGTCACATGCACCGCCTGAATTTTCAGACCGTTCCTTTCTCTGGAACAGTGTGGAAAAAATCGAGAAGTCCAAAAACTCACAGCTTGCGAGGGAAGTTGAGATTGCGCTTCCCGTAGAGCTTGACAGGGAAGCGCAGATACAGATGGTACGGGACTATATACAAGATAATTTTGTATCAGCCGGAATGTGTGCTGATTTTGCCATCCACGATAAAGGGGATGGAAACCCACATGCACATATCATGCTGACGATGCGCCCCTTGGAGCTGTCGGGAGAATGGGGGGCGAAGTCTCAAAAAGAATATATTCTTGATGAGCACGGGCAGAGGATAAAGCTGAAAAACGGCACGTTCAAAAGCAGGAAAGTGGATACCGTTGATTGGAATAATCAGGAGAAAGCGGAGGTATGGCGCAAAGCATGGGCAGATACGGTCAACCGGTATTTTGCGGAACAGGAGATTGCAGAACGTGTAGACCACCGTTCTTATAAACGGCAGAATATCAAAAAGCTTCCGATGGTTCATTTAGGCGTTGCGGTAATCCAGATGGAACGGCGGGGAATCGCAACGGATAAGGTAAAGCATAATCTGCAGATTGCCAAACAGAACCGCATTTTGGAAGAGATTAAGAAACGGATTAGAAAGCTGTTGCTATGGGTAAGGGAAAAGAAGTCCCAATTTCCGGCAATTGAATCAGTTCCCCCGCAAAGTGTTCTGGAACGCCTTGAAAGGGCGAAAAAAGAAGTTGCCGACAGAGAAGCAGGGAAGCAAAACCGTGCGTTTGATTTTGCTGAAATCAATGTAAAGGGAAGGGCTTTTCTGCAAAAGCAGAATATCGCATCTTATCAGGAACTCACAAGATACATACAAGATTTGCGGGAACGGTATAAGGCCGTCGGTGAAATGGCCGGCCGGATGCAGATGCTTCTGGATGCGAAGGGGGAGATATTGAAACAGTCGGAAAATTATCTGAAATATAAGGAGTATTATAAGGCGTGTGAGCAGGCCAGTCCGGAAAGGAGGGCAGACTATTATCAAGAGTACGGGAAAGAGATTATCCTGTATAAACAGGCACAGGAATATTTGAGCCGTAATTTGCGGGGGCAATCTACCTTAAAACCCAAGACGTGGAGGGAAGAACTTGAAGAACTTACGCAAAAAAGGAACAGTTTATCCCATACCGCTGAAATGCTGAAGGAGAAGCTTATAGAGGCTGAGACGGTCAGAAGGGAAGTTGAAAAAGTAATGTTAAAAACGCATTCAAAAGTGAATAATAATGATTTGACGTTGTAAGGAGGAGAAGATTATGCAGGAAGCAGAACAGGACGCAGAACAGGACGCACAGCAAAACGAGAATTAGTAAGACAATATGCTGTAATAAAGCGAATTAAGGGGAAGAACGAAGAAATAAATTGATTTTTGGGTAAAATGATGATAATCTGGATTTGCGTGGCTATGCCATGCGGAAAGTATCCATGATAGGGTGGTAGCCTCCCAAGCTACTAACCGATAGCCTAAAAGTTTTCATGCGGATTTGTCCATATTGAAGGCTCGTTAAGCTGTCGGGTACATAGAAGGGAGGTGCGTAACATGACAGCATATGAAATCGTTTCGATTTTCATAGGGATATTAGCCCTTTTAATGTCCTTCGGTAGCCTGTTGGTTGCGTTTCTTGCCTTTCTCGATAAGAGAAACAAGAAAAAATAAAAATGCCCATCCTGTCTGACCCACAGGATGAGCGGTGCCCGTAAGGGCATATTCGTAAAATTTTTGAGGGGCATCCACTTTGGAGTGGGTACTTTCCTTGCTTTTACTATATCATCTTATTATCTGAAAATCAATAATTTCTTTGAAAAACGCAGGGCAGATATGAGCAAAGAAAACGCTTATATCTGTCCTTTTTGTATCATGGACTTTCTTCAATCTTAAATTTAATCAAACGCAAATAAAGTATGAAAAATGCCGTATATGTTTTTGGGCAGAGGAGGTAAGCGGATGACGGAGAATAAGGAAAATAAAGAGTCAAAGAAAAACGAATGGAATTTTGTAAAGACTATAGGAAAAACAACTTATTATGTAAAAGGATATTTTAGTCAAACAAGCAAGGAAAATGTGCTGGATAAGATAAAGAGAATGATAATAAATGATATTCAAAGCGGGGGGTATTGATATGTGCAAAATTTATATTAATTCACACAAATTATGTCTTGACGAAACTGTCCCAAATGCGTGTATGTCAACCGTGCGTTTACGACAAACGGCCCGGAGGGAAAGGTGATTCTCTATAAAAGCCCCGAGCTGGAGGTGGTGACAAATACCTGGAAAAACGGCGAAACGGTGTATATCTCACACACCTATAAGGACGCAAGGGGCATCGAGTGGGGCGTATGCGACGATGCCGGCTGGGCGCCGATGGCGTATATGGAGCTCGTCTACGACAGCATTTCGTTTGCCGAGGAGTTTGCACGGGACATTGCGGAGGAAAGAGGAACGCTGGATGAGCAGTATATGGGCAGGGAAATCTATCTGTGGGAATATCCCGGCGCCACGCGGGAAAACATAATCGCCGCGGAGCATGCCCTGCCGGAATATACGGGCGTATATGTGGATGAGTCGGGACGACGCTGGGGAAATATCGGATATTATTACGGGTACAGGGATAAATGGGTGTGTCTGGATGATCCGACAGCAAACGCGGACGGTTTATATCCGGACGGCGCGCCGCAGCGCCGGACGCCTCACAAAGAGCAGAAGCTGTCTCCAGGGGAGCAGCGCATTTCGCCAAGCGTGGACAAACGCGACGTTGTCTGGACGGTCGTGTTGGTTTTGGCAGTAACGGCAGTTACCGCAGTCCTGCTCTGGGTGCTGAGGCGCAGGGGCGCTACACACCGGCCGGAAGCGTGACGATAAAGGTCGCGCCGCCGCCCGGGGTGTCCGCGACAGTGATTTTTCCCTGATGCGCGTGTATGATTTCATATGCAATAGACAGGCCTAACCCGAAGTGTTCCTTGGCGCTTCGGGATTTTTCGCTTCGATAAAAGCGCTCAAAGATTTTAGGCTTTTCCTCGTCGGGAATACCGGCGCCGTGGTCAATAACGGATATTTGAAACAGGTATCCCGAAGTCTTTTCCAGGCGCAGGACAATGGCGGGCGCAGCGTTCCTGCCAGGTTCGTCTCTGAATATGACATCTGTGTCATCTTTGGGCGCATAGCTGATCGCATTGTGAATCAGAATCGCGATTACCTGACGGATGCGCTCCGGGTCGCACAGGCAGGGCGGAATCGCACCGTCGGGAAGCTCTGCCGCCAGAGAAAGACCGTTCTGCTTTGCCATTGGCTCGAAGGCTTCACAGGTGTTGAGCAGGAGCGTGTCCAGCTCGACCGGCTGCCTGGTCAGGGTGAAGGTGCGGTTATCGTGCTGTGAAAGCGTCAGCATATCATTAATCAATCCGGCCATGCGGATTGTCTCGCTTTTCATGGTGGGCAGCAGCGCATCTGTTCCGGCGGGATTTTCCGTGCAGGAATCCATGCAGGAGAGAAGGACGGCCAGCGGAGTGCGCAGCTCGTGGGAGGCAGCGGCGATAAAGCGGTTCTGGCTTCTGCGGCTTTCCTCAATCGGCATCAGAAGCTTCCCGGTAAAGTGCCATGCAAACAGCCATATAACAAGAAGGGCGGCTGTGACGATTCCCAGAAAGACAAGGCGCTGCTCTGATTTTTGCAGGTTTACGGACTCGAGAGACGACAGCAGCAGCATTTCCAGCGTACCGTTTATCCTTTGCAAAGTAATGACGCAGCCGTAAAAGGTCGCGGGGCCGCTTTCCGTATCGGCGGCAAACGAAAAATCATGGTACATGCAGTTATAAGACAATGTGACGGCAGGCGTGCCGCGCAGTGTCTCATAATGCGCCCAGCCGGCCGCAAGGATTTCCTGGCAGGGAGAGTGGTTGGCCCGGCTGTTGAACAGGAACGGCGTGCCGTTGTCCAACAGGGAGATATAGTAATAGCCGTTATTTTCGAGCTTTGAAAGCCATTCATGCGTGATAACGGACTGCTGCTCCAGATTTGCGGCAATGGTATTGATATCGCTGCGAAACGACAGCAGCCGCGTATTGAGTAGATTCTGCTCGGATACATACAGGTAGGCGAGCGTCATAATAACCAGAATCAACGTGGTAATGCCGCCGCTTAAAAGCGTCAGCCGAAGACGGACTTTATTGAACATATGGCATTCCTCATTTCAGGCAGTATCCGACGCCGCGGACCGTGGTAAGCTGTACGCTGCTTCCGACAGCGCCCAGCCGGCGCCGGAGAAAGTGGATATAATTGTCCAGATTGCCGTTCTCTACATCGCTTTCCGGCCCCCAGACCTTTAAAAGCAGCGTGGAGCGGGACAGCGTCTGGTCGGGATTGCGCAGAAATACCTCCAGCAGCGCGCCTTCCCTTTTGGAAAGGGAGCAGCGTCCTGCAGGCCCGGTAAGCTGGCAGGCCTCAAGGTCATAAGAAATGTCCTGAAGCGTCAGGGAAAATCCGGCATTGAGCTGGGGAGAGCGTCTTGTAATACAGTAGATTCTGGCAAGCAGCTCCTCAAAGGCAAACGGCTTCACCAGATAATCGTCCGCCCCCATATTTAAGCCCAGAACCTTGTCCGTCAGGGTTCCCAGCGCGGTAATCAGAATAACGGGCGTGCCGATTCCCTTTTTGCGCAGCGCGGACAGGACGTCGGTGCCCTCCATGGAAGGGAGCATTCTGTCCAGAAGAATGATGTCATAGATATTCTGTTCCCCATAATACAGGGCGTCTTCTCCGTCGCAGCAGCGGTCAACATCAAAGCCGTGCGCCGTCAGCTGGCCGGATAAAATACGGTTGAGGTTCTCATCGTCCTCCACAAGTAATATTCTCATCGCTTTCACCATTTTGCTTTCATTATAATATATCATACCACAATTCCCTCTAAAGAATCTCTAAAATTCTTAGAGGGTTTTTAGAGAAAAGCGTGCTATTGTGATACTCAGACAGCATCTGTATCAGATGCGTGGAAAGGAGAAACGAGGACATTATGAAAAGAAAACTGACAGCCCTGATTATGGGCGTTGCGCTGATGCTGACCGCCTGTGCGGGTTCGCAGGGACTGCCCGCAGGCAGCGGCACAGACGAAGCGACAGCACAAATCAGCAAGGAGAAGGAAACCGGCGCAGCTGGGAAGGAAAACGAACCTGCCGCGATGGGGCGTTATGTGGAGACGTCGACGGATCTGCACGAGATGATCGGGAGTCCGTTGTGCCTGGGGCGGCTTTCAAACGGCGACGCCGTTGCGGTGGGAGACAGCCTGGTAAAGGCGGTTTCCCATGACAGCGGAGCGACCTGGGAACAGGAGGCAATTGCCGGTCTGCCGGAAAATTTTTCCGCGGAAAATTATGTTATGTCCGCGGCAGTCTCACCGGACGGCACGATTGTGCTGGAGTATTTTGCCAGAGGGAGCGCGAATGACAATGGGGATTTAGACATGCGCTATCTGGCTGTTTGGCCGGATGGCACGCGGCGCGATTTTACGATAGACGCGCCTGCGGAGGAGTATTACCCGGGGAACTTTTTCTTTGACGAAGCGGGGAAATGCTATGCGCCGATGCTTGGAGGCAGCGGGAGTATCTATGAGATTAACATGGAGGAGGGCATCAGCACGCGCGCTTTAAGGACGGAGGGCAGCCGTGCGGAGATCCTCCAATTTGCGGGAAGCAGGATGATTCTGTGCAGCTATGACGGCATCCGGATTTATGACAGGGACACGCAGGCCTATATTGAGGATACGGCTGTAAATGACTTTATCAAAGAGCAGTACGGGAACCTGGAAGGGGATACCGGCAACGGCTATCATCAGTATGTGTTTACCGACGGTGACGCTGTATATATCGCCGGGAAGAAGGGGCTTCACCGTCACGTCGTGGGCGGTATGGCGGTAGAACAGGTGATTGACGGTACCCTGTCGAGCTTTGGCGATCCCTCATATGGCATTACGGGGGCGGTTGCGCTGGCGAATCAGGAGTTCGTCGCACTTTTCTCAAACGGTAAGGCGGTCCGGTTTGTCTATGACCCGGATGTGCCCACTGTGCCAGGCGAAAAGCTTGTCGTGTACAGCCTGCAGCACAACGATACGATACAGCAGGCGGTATCGCTGTATCAGTCGACAAATTCGGGACTGTATGTGGAGTATCAGGTCGGCATGGGCGAGAAGAATACCATTACGAGAGAGGACGCCCTGAAAAAGCTGAATACGCAGCTGATGGCGGGCGAGGGGCCGGATGTCCTGATTCTGGATAATATGCCGGTGGATTCGTATACGGAAAAGAAGGTCCTGCTGGATATCCATGACGTCATAGATGAAATCGCGAAGGGCGAGGGGCTGTTTACCAATCTGTTCGAACCCCTTTATCAGGAGGATGCGCTTTATATGGCGCCCTGCGAGATTAAGCTACCGGTTATGATAGGGGAAAAGGATAAAGTGACACAAATGTCGGATTTGGAGAAGGCGGCGGATGCGGTAGAGCAGATTCGCAGGGAGAATCCGGATAAGGAGATTTTCAGGACTTATTCACCCAAGGGGATTATGAAGAAGTTTGCCCTTGTATCGGCAGCTGCGTGGAAGCAGGCAGACGGCGCGCCGGACATGGCAAAAATAGAAGCGTTTCTCCTGCAGACGAAGCGGATTTATGATGCGCAGATGGAGAATGCCTCACAGGAGCAGATTCAATGGTATGCGGAGCTGAACGAGCGCTATGTTGCGGAGTCCGGCGTCTCTTATGAGGACAATCCATGGTTTTATATGGGTTCAAACAGTATAGTTTTTCTGGAGGGGCGTATGCAGCTGGATTTGGGGACAATGTTTTATTCCTATGGCTGCGTTGAAAATCTGTCCCTTCCGAAGGCGCCCGGCTTTGAACACTATGCGGTCGTACCGGCTGCAGGACAGTGCAGTCAGGTCTATATTCCGGGCACGCTTGTGGGAATCAATGCGTCCTCAGCCAATACGGAGGCTGCGAAGGGATTTCTGCGGTTCATGCTGTCCAGCCAGATGCAGACGAGTCTGCATGGCGGGCTGCCTGTCAATATCGTCGCGTATGAGGAGGAGTTTACGCCGAATCCGGAGTATTTAGGAGAGAACAATTATTACGGCGGCATCTCTTCTTCAAGAGGGGACGGTGTGATAATTAATATGGATATTTACTGGCCTGCGGATGCGGAGCTGGAGGAAGTCAAAGCGTGGATGAGTACCGCAAAAACGCCGTACTTGTACGATACCGTGCTGGAGGAGGCTGTCTATGCGGCAGGTACAGAATATTTTATGGGCTATTGCAGCCTTGAGGAGGCGATGGCCGCAATTGAGGAGAAGGTGGCGATTTACGCAGCGGAGTAGCGCGATTTACAGGCGCAAAAGACGGGCCTTTGCGGGATTTCTTTTTGGCAGTCTTTCCGGGGTAACGGTGTTTGTGCTGCTGCCTTTTCTGGATGTGATACGGCGTTCTTTTACCACGGCGGTTACCGGAGACTTTGTCGGCTGGGAAAACTATCGGCGGATTTTTGACAATCAGGCATTTCGGCTGGCAGTGCAGAATACGCTGCGCTTTACTGGTGTATGCATCCCGCTGCTCGTAGTCGTCGGGCTTGTCGTGGCGCTGCCGCTGAGCCGCATCCGGGAGACAGAGCTGATAAAATCCCTTTACCTGTTTCCGCTGGCGCTGCCCACGGCGACAGTGGTTATTGTGTGGCGGATGTTCTTTTATGAGGCGGATTTTCAAAGTCTCGTCGTAAGCTATCTGTGGAGAAATCTTGGATATACGGTGGTTTTATGGACGGCGGGTATTAAAAGCATTCCATGGGATATTCTGGAGGCGGCGAAGGTGGATGGCGCAAGCGCGCTGCAAAGCCTGTTTCGCATTGAGCTGCCCAACCTCAAGGGCAGCTTCTATACGATTGTTGTGCTGTCGTTTCTCAATTCCTTCAAGATATACAGGGAGGCGTATCTTGTGGCAGGCGCTTATCCGAAGCAGGAGATTTATCTGCTGCAGCATTTGTTCAACAACTGGTTTGTGAATCTGGAGCTGGATAAGATGGCCGCGGCGGCTGTCTGTGTCGGTGGGGTGCTGTTTTTCGGAATCATGCTGCTGCAGTACTTCTGGGACAGGGAGCGTTAGTGTAAGAATAACGCGGCAGTAGAAAGGGGAAGCGTGCGGGATGAAGGGAAAATGTTTTGCGGAGGCATGCGTAAAGCTGCTGTTTACGGCGATGGGCCTTGTGGTGTGTATGCCGGTATTTTTCGTTGTAACCGGTTCGGTGATGGGCAGCTATGATCTGGAGGCGTGTCTGGCGCCGGTTTTTCGGGAAGGAAAGGGCTTTGTGGGATGGAAGCTGATACCGGATTATCCGACGGTGGAGCATTATGTCAGACTGTTGTTTAAGACGCCCCAGTTTTTTGTGCTGTTTTGGAACAGCATCCGGATGACGGTCCTTATTCTGGCGGGGCAGTTATTGGTCGGCGTTCCGGCGGCATGGGCGTTTGCCGTATATCAGGTGCGGGGAAGCCGTATCTTGTTTGGCCTGTATATTGTACTAATGCTGATGCCGTTTCAGGTGACGATGCTGTCAAGCTATCTGGTGCTGAACAGACTGTCTTTATTGAATACGCAGCTTGCCGTGATTCTGCCGGCAGTGTTTAGTACCTTTCCGATATTCCTGACCTACGGCGGTTTCCGGGAAATTCCGGCCGAGCTTTTTGAGGCGGCGCGGATAGACGGTGCGGGAGAATTGTATATCTTTCTGCGCATCGGGCTTCCGCTGGGAAAGGGCGGGATGCTGTCCGGCCTCGTGCTGGGATTTCTGGAATATTGGAATATGCTTGAGCAGCCGCTGGCATTCCTGGAAAATCAGGCGCTTTGGCCGCTGTCGCTCTATCTGCCGCAGATTAGCTGGATGCAGGCGGGCTTTGCGTTTGGCGCTTCGGTAATCATGCTCCTGCCTGCGGTGTTTATCTTTGTCATAGGACAGGACTATCTGGAGCAGGGGATTGTGTACGCAGGATTGAAGGGCTAATCCGGATTGAAGGGCTCATCCGGATTGAAGGGTCCATTCGGCTTAAAGGGTTCATCCGGATTGAAGGGTTCATCCGGATTAAAGGGTTCATCCGGATTAAAGGGTTCATCCGGAT
>CATLGV010000011.1 GCA_949948735.1 uncultured Lachnospiraceae bacterium
TCCTACATACATAGCATAAAGCAAAAGCAATACAAAAATTTATCATCAAAGAGAAATAAATCGGTTCAATATCCCTGATTTGTATATTGCAGAATAAAGCCGCAGGTAATGCGGTCATTTCCATAAATGTCATTATTATTGTCAGTATAGTAACACTAATTGATATGCGTTTGTTTATCATAGTCAATCTCCTTAGCCATTTATTTACAAATTTGCTCAACGACTTTATTCTATCACAAGAACTCTCGCAATTCCATTAAATTTTGCTAATCTCCCTTTGCCTTATTGTTAGCAATCATCATCTGCCTTGCCCGTTCCCTCTGCTCGGCGCTGACCGCTCTCGGTTTTCGGTAGCTGATATATGACTTCGGAAAGGAATAGGTCTTAGATACTTCGTCCTGCCCTGTCAGCTTGTATATGTCGGGAAAATCGGCAACAAGCGTGTCAAGTTTCCGCATGACCGCCTTATCCCTTGTATAGAGGGTGGCGGTCTGTTCTCCTGCATTGTAATTGACAATCGTTTCCTGCTCATATCGTGAGAATTTCATAGTGCCATATCCCCCTTTCCCTTGCCGTGGGTTCTGCGCTGTTTTCCCTCGGCAACTGTCGGCTGTTTTGCCTGCTCCTTTGCTTTGGCTAACCTTGTCTTTATGGAGTGGTCACGCTCGGTCAGTTTCCGTCTTTTGGTGGTGGCAGTCAGTTCCGCACACGTTTCTTCGGACAGAGCATTTAATTTCTTCAATGTGCCGCTCACTATCTGCTTGGTGTCGCTGTCCTTTATCTGTGGAAGAATAGCGGACAGACTGGTGCACGTTTCCGCTTTGCCCTGTTCCCCAAACTGATAGATTAAATTGATTTCATCAGCATTAAAAGGTATCTGAAAATTTGCGTGCATATATGCATCATCACATAAACGCTCCACGCCCACGCACTTAGGGAGATTTCTTGTCAGTTCGTAATTATCCTTCGCTGTGATTGTTCCATGACTGTCGGTCTGCCTTACCTCGACTTCACACTGGTTTTTCTGCTCTAGCACAAGCCACTGGTATTTGTCGCTTTCTTTGGTAAATACAGTCTGATGCGCATTGGAGTGCGTCTTGCTACGGATATATTTGTCGGCGGTACTGTAATAATCTAAAATCTGCTGTTCCTGCTTTTTGTTCATGGTCTTTGCCCTCCTGTGATATGGATTGATATGATTGATTGGTTTCGGTGCTGATATATGATTTTCTTACGGTAATTACCGCATGAAAAAAAGCTATAACCGTTACTGTCATAGCCTTTTAAGGATTGAGGAAGTCCCTTTCTTATTTGTATTTGTTTGTCACCCCTCCGCACTATCCAACATCCTCGTAGGAAATGCCCAGCGCATCAAGAATCACCCAGTTATATTGTATCCTCTTCTCTGCAAGCTGCAGCTTATCGGCAAGGTCGTAGACAATTTCCTGAAAGTCCGATTTACTGCGCGTCTTAAAATCCGTTGAATAAAACAGATATGTCTCCGGCAGCACTGCCCCGGCTGTTCCGATTCCCGCAATTCCAAACACCGAACCGCTAACATACCCGAAATAATTGCTCTCCAGAATACCCGTCACCACAAAGTCCGCAGTATATGTATAGGCCGGAAGCGTTCCGTCCATCACAACCGCCGAAAGCTCGAGGGAAACGGTATCTCCGACATGAATGCTGCCAACGCCGTCTTCGAGATATTTCAGGACATCCTCCGGCAGCGCGATTTCATTTTCCCGCTCCGGCAGGCGTCCCTCCTTTATCCTGCTGATATTCGGATAATTCGAAAGCGCGTTATCGTGGTATTCCCGAATCCCCAGCGTCAGTCCGCTGTCCGGAAGCACGGCGCTTCCAATATATATCCAGTCTCCTGCGTCATACAGGCGCGCATCCTCATGGAGCTGCTGTGCCTGCTCCCGGCTTAGTTGATGAAACGTAGCATAACGACTGCTATTTAATCCGTCAGCCTGCTCAATGCGCATCGCCTGTAAAATTCCCACGGAACGTCCCGCCGCCGTTGTCATAACGGAGGACAACACCACCGCGATAAAAATCAGCGCCGCCATCGCCGCAAGTTTCGGATCATGTGTAATTATAACAAGTGTTTTGTCCAGACGCTCTCGAATATTGCACAACATCCGCATCACTTCGCCGCCGCTTTTGCTGTCAAGGTTTCCCGTCGGCTCATCCGCAAAAATAACATCCGGTTTTGCAATCAGCGCCCGCGCAATGGCTACCCGCTGCTGCTGCCCGCCGGACAACTCATGCGGCAGGTGCGTCAGGCACTCCCCAAGTCCCAGAAAATCGACAAGCTCCCGCAGATATACCTCATCCGCCCGCTTCCGGTCCAGCAGGAGCGGCATCTCAATATTTTCCCGCGCGCAAAGCACCCGCGCAAAAAAATCTATACCCCCATTGAAAGTACAGGACAAAAGGTTCTTCAGCTTTCAATGAATGTACAGAAAGAGCATACAGGACAAATCTCAAAAATCGCTCAAGTTAAAAACAATCATTCACTCCCCGCTTCCCCCGATACTTTGAAAGCGGCACAGACCGCGGCGCCGGTTTCCCCGTTTCCAATACGCAGAAAACCGCCGTGCTTTCTGCACAAAAGCATCGCGCTGTACAGGCCCATCCCCAAATGCTCCGGATCGCCGCCGTCCTTTTGAAACGGCTGCACGCCCTTCTCCAGCCTTGCGCCGGAAAAACCGCCTCCGTCGTCGTCAACCATAAGCATAAGCAGCTCCCCCTTCAGCGAGAGCGTAACCCAAACCGTCCGACGTGCAAACCGCAATGCGTTCGACACAAGATTTTCTGCAGCCTGAAGCAATGCATTTTGTCCAGAAAAACAGATAGCGCGGAGGTATCCGCCGCATCCACAAAGCAGAACAACAGCTGTTTTTTATTGTCTGCCGCCGCAAGCCGCAGTGCGGCCTCCAGCCCTGCGGCGCGATTTGTTCACGGATTCGCAGACATCCCCAGGACGCCAGCGCGGAAAACAGAGCGGCCGTTCCCAGACTGATGAAAGTCATTATAAATAACGCACGTTTTAGCTTCATCTTCCTTATCCGTTCCATTTGTAGCCCACTCCCCAGACTGTTTCGATATAATTATACGCCGACAATGCCGCAAGCTTGCTGCGAATCTTTCTGATATGCTCCATAATGGTATCGCTGCTGCCGTCACCCCCCAGTCCCCAGACCCGTTCGTAAATGCGCTCCCTGTCAAAGACCTGTCCCGCGTTGACGGACAGCAGCTCCACAATGTCAAATTCTTTTCGGGACAAGCGGAGGGTCTTTTCCCCGACGAATAGTTCCCTTTTGGAATAGTCGATCACCAGATCCCCGAAGAAGCGCAGCTCGGACCGTTCCTGCCGGCGGCTCTCCCGCCGCAGATGCGCCGCTACTCTTGCGCCCAGCTCTTCAATGTCAAACGGCTTTACGATATAATCGTCGACCCCTGCGCGAAATCCCATGATTTTATCGGCCGTCTCCACCCGCGCCGTCAGAAACAAAATCGGACAGGAAATATGCTGACGAAGCCGTTCACAGAGCGCCAGTCCGTCCATATCCGGCATGTTGATGTCCAACAGGACGATATCGGGGTTATGCTCCGCCTGCTTTAACGCCTCCCGCACGCCGGAAGCTTTCTGACCACGATAAAATAACTGATAACCAGTATCACGTCCGCGCCCGCCCATGCCATAATCTCCGCGTAAAAGATACCGTTTTCTCCCATAAACACAGGCAGCAGCAGCGCGCTTGCCGTCCGCATCAGAAATTCCGCGATGCCCGATAGCATCGGCAGCAGCGTGTTGCCCATCCCCTGTATCGCCGCCCTCGTCACATGCAGGATATACAGCACCGGCAGGCAGACGCTCATAATCGCCAGATAATGATAGGCAATCCCCAGCGTTTCCTCCACTGTTTCGGGTGATCCCGAGATAAAGAGCCCCAGCAGCGGTTTGCCAAGCAGCAGCATAAACGCTGCGATAATCACCGAGGTCACAAGCGCAATCGCCACCGCCGCGCGCATGCCGCTGTGAATACGCGCCGTTTTACCCGCGCCCATATTCTGTCCCATATAAGTTACCATCGCATATCCATAGGAGGTCGCCGCAATCTCCAGCAGGCCGTAAAGCTTGTTTGTCGCGGTAAATCCCGCGATAAAAATCACACCGAAGCCGTTTACCACCGCCTGAACAATCATGCCGCCAACCGCTATAATGGCATTCTGAAACGCCATCGGAAAGCCAAGGTACAGCAGCGCCCCCGCAAGCCGGGCCGTTATTCTGAAATCCGACCGCCCAAGGCGCAGCAGCTCTAATCTGCGGATATGCCAGATGCAGAACAGGCTTGACACCAGCTGCGCAATCAGCGTTGCAGCCGCCGCACCCGCAATCCCCCACCGGAATACAATAACAAACAGCAGATCCAGCGCGATATTGACCACGGACGCCACAATCATCGCATTCAACGGCGTCTTGCCGTCTCCCAGCGCACGCAGGATGCATGCCAGCAGATTGTAAAGCATCACAATGGGAATCCCTATGAACATCATCCGCAGATACAGAAGCGTGCCATCCCAGATATCCTGCGGCGTCTGCAAAAGCCGCAAAAGAGGCGCCGCCATCGCCTGCCCCGCACCCGCCAGAAGGAGCGCGGCTGCCGCCGAAAGCAACACCGCACCTGCCACCGACCGGCGCAAAGCGTCATGCTTCCCCGCGCCAAACTCCTTTGCCATCATAATGCCAAAGCCCTGCGTGAAGCCCTGGATAATCCCCAGCATCATCCAGTTCATCCATTCGGCGGCGCCAAGCGCCGCCAGCGCGTCCACGCCGAGCACCTTTCCGACCACCATCGTGTCGACAACCGTATAGAGCTGCTGGAATATGTTCCCCGCCATCAGGGACAAAGCAAAAGACAATATAATAGACGAAGGTCTTCCCTCCGTCATGCTTTTGATTCTTACCGCCATCCTTGCTTATCCTTTCCCGCACAATAACCGAATGCCGCAGCGATCAGCGCTATACCGGCGATACCAAAAACTGATCGCACAAGAGGTATACCGACTGTCCCGCTGCGCATTTGGGCCGCCCGGTTTTATTTATGTATGCTTGCCGTCCGGACAGGCCCGTTACACCCGGAACCGGCTCATCAGCTCGACCATAGACTCTACCAGGGACTTCTGTTCCAAGCTGACCGCCGCTGTCTCCTCCGAAATCGCGGAATTGTTGTCGACAATCCCCGCGACTGCGTCAATCGCGTTGTTGATCTGCTCAATATCCCGTACTTCAACCGTGAGCTTCTCCACAATACGGTTGATACGGCCTGTCATTTCCTCCGCGCCGATTTGTATTTCCTCCATGCTGGACGTCGTATCATCAATAACACCCGTTACTAAGCTTACCGAATCCAGCATGCTTTTAATCAGCTCCGAGGTCTGGGCAACCGCCGTCTGCGACTCCTCCGCCAGCTTCTTCACCTGCTCCGCAACTACCGCAAAGCCCTTCCCCATCTCTCCTGCCCGCGCGGATTCGATGGATGCGTTCAGAGAAAGCATGTCGATTTCGTCCCCGATATCCGAAATAGTAGAAATGACCTCCACAATCCTGTCCGTCCCCTGGCAGATGGCATCCGTCGCATGCCTTAAATCCTGCATCTTCTGGCTGCCGTCCGTCAGCGTGGAGCTGGACAGATTCGATATCTTCATCGCCTCCTCGGCTTCCTTTTCATTGTATGCGATATTCTCGCTCAGCTCCGACAAAAGCGTCATCAAATCGGATACCTGCCCCGCCTGGCCCGTACACGAATTGGCCAGATCATCCGAAGCGTTGGCCAGCTGGCCGGCGCCGCTGTCAATCATATCCGTGATTGACTTGAGTGAACGCATCGTATCCCGCATCTCGTCGACAATCGCATTCAGGGAATCCTTGATCTGCACATATTCGCCCACATAGTCGCAGCTCACGGCAACATTGAAATTCCCCTGTCCCATCTGCTCCAGCACCAGGGAAATCTCCTCAATAATATCCGCCAGATTATTCTTCATAAACGAAATCGCCGCAACCATCCGGCCGACCTCACTGTCGTCCTCCTCCAGCTGCAGCGCCGCGTGAAGATTGCCGCCCGCAAGCGCCGTCATCTGCTCAGACACCTTGATAATCGGCGTAAGCAGCTCATTGCGTGAAAAGCGAATCGTCTTGATGCTCTGCACCGCCAGACGCACAAAGCCCGCGATAAACGCAAGCGCACAGATAATCAGCATAATCAGATACAGCCGCTTGGAGCTGTCCAGGCGATTCAGAATATCGGCAATGGTCTTGTCCGTCATCGTATTGATTTCCGAAACGGCCGTCTTATAATCCTGCCCGAAAACAAATTCGATCGCAGTGACGGTATCCCCTGCATTAACGGCCTCCATTGCGCTCTCCTCCAACGGCACCAGACGGTCGGAAATCTCCGCAATCGCAGTCAGCTCTTCCCATTCGTTCTCCCTGAGCGCGCTCCGGCGCAGTCCCTCCAGCGCATTGTCCCTGTTCTTATCCACCGTCAGCTCCCGGATATAGTCGTCATAGTAGCTTGCGTCGCCGGTAACCGCATAGGAGCGCACCGCCGTCGTCAAAGCCTTCGAGCCCAGTCGGTATTGGTTCAGGTAGTAAGTCGTTTTCAACTGATCCTGTGAAGCCGAAATATATCCGATACTCGCAACCAGCAGCAATACCAGCAGAAGTCCTCCTGCCGCAAGGAAAACATAAGTCTCCCGCACAATCTTCCTCAGCCGCCCTACCTGGCTGTTTTTTCCAAGCGCTTCCATTGTATCCGTCTCTTTCTCCTTCATCCCCGCAACCGCATCCTTTCCATCTGCTCCGCCCCTCATATTTGTGCAAATAAGCAACATTATATGACTTTGACGCAATATTTTTGTAATATTTAACATAATTATACTTCATAAAATTATATTGGTCAACATTATATCTTGTCCAAATGCTTCGCGTGTCCGGGCGTCGGGTCAATTTTATCCTGCTTTAAAAAGGATGCGCGTTTTACGGCATCCGTTCCGAAGCGCGCGCGAATGCTGTCCATTGCCTTGTCGAGCTTTTCAAGCCGCTCATAATCCCCCTGATCCAAAAGCGAGAGCTGTCTGCCGTCGGTTTCCCGCTTTACGCGGCTTGTCGAAATCCCCAAAAGCCGAATCGGCCGGCCGTCCCAAAGCTCGTCAAACAGCCTGCAGGCCGTCGCGTGAAGCTCGTTTGTAACATTCGTCGCACAGGGCAGCTCGCACTGGTGGGATGCTTTTGACAAATCGTTGTACTTGATGTTGACGGAAACCACCTCAATCCGCGCACCGTCATGGCGGAGACGCTGCCCTACCGTCTCCGCCAGCGACATCAGGACCATCTTTGCCGTCGCCTCGTCCGTCACATCAAAGGCGATTGTCGTGGCGTTGCCATAGCTCTTACTCTGCGCAGGCTCCGCCTCTACAACAGAGACGTCCTGCCCGTTTGCGAATTTCCAGATGGTCTCCCCCTGCTTCTTCATGGAAGCCCGCAGAATCTCCGGGTCACAGCATGCAAGCTCCCCGATGGTGTGAATCCCCAGCGTGTGAAGCGTCTGCCGGGAGGCCTTGCCCACCAGAAACAAGTCCCCGACCGGAAGCCGCCACATCTTCTCCCGGATTTCATCCGGAAACAGCGTGTGCACCAGATTGGGCTTTTTAAAATCACTTGCCATCTTTGCCAGCAGCCGGTTCGTGGAAATTCCGACGTTGACCGTAAACCCAAGCTCCCTGTAGATCTCGTCCTTTATCCGCGCCGCGGCCTCCCGCGGCGGGCCAAAAAGCTTCTCCGTACCGGTCATATCCACAAAGCACTCGTCAATGCTGCACTGCTCTATATTGTCGGAATAACGCTCCAAAATCTCTATAAACGCCTTCGAATACCGCCGGTACACCTCGTGTCTTGCGGGAACCAGCAGCAGATTCGGGCATTTTCTGAGCGCATCCGTTATCGGCTCCCCTGTCTGCACATTGTATTTCTTTGCAGGGATAGATTTGGCAAGAATGATGCCGCGGCGCTTGGAACGGTCGCCGCCCACTGCCGACGGCACCGTCCGCAAATCCACCGTGATCTCCGGAAAATCCTCCGGATGCTTTAAGCGTTCCACCGCCTCCCATGAGAGGAACGCACTGTTTACATCAACATGAAAAATCAGCTTTTCCGGCATACAGCCTGCGCCTCCTGTCCTTTCATAGCCGCGCGCCTTCCTCCGCGCGCATTCTCTTCCAACCATACCCTCAATTGCCGAGGATCACACGCCTCAGGGCGCGTCACTGTGACACTGCGTCTATTTCAGGCGCCGCTTCCCGCCCAAGTACCGTGACTGTCATTTTGTGCGGCAGACAGATAATCGTCTGCCCGCTCCCGGAAGCCGGCGTATGTGCCACGCAGTATCTATCCGGGCAGTCCGCCTCCGCCACGGACACGGCGCCCGCGCTGATAACGACCTGGTTGTACCCCCACGCTCCGCATACCTCTATTACCTGGTCCTCCGAAAGCGGATATTCCCCATAAACCGCACCGTCCACCGTAATCCGCACATACTCGCCCTCGCCGGACCGCAGGCGCTGTATCAGCATCAACGCCGCCGCCAATATAATAACAATCGCTATTAAAATTCCGTCGTTTTTTCGTAACATGTGTATCCATACCCCGTTTCTATTATAACAGCTCCCCCGCCGCATTGCCACCGCATTTTTATCCGATGCCAACAGAGAGTTGAAAACGGCCGCCTCGTATGCTATCATTATGGCATATAAAATTCCTGTGGAACCATTCGGAAAAGAGGTGTATCTATGACGCACAAGGAGAAGGCCGATCAGCTTCTAAAACAGCAGTACCACTGCTCTCAGGCGCTGTTTGGCGCGTTTGCGGAGGATTTTGGACTGGACTTAAAGACTGCCTTTAAAATCAGCACCTGCTTTGGCGGCGGCATGCGTCAGGGCGGAATCTGCGGCTGTATCACAGCCTCGCTTCTGGTGCTTGGCATGGCGCTTGGCTTTTATGATCCGCAGGACCGCGAGCAGGAGATTTACGGCAACAAAAAAACCGACGAATTTATACGGCGCTTTACCGAAAAGATGGATGGTGTTATTGAATGCCGGGATATTCTGGGAAAAGACATCTCCAAGCCGGAGGACATGGCGGCTATCCGCCGGGACAGGCTGATACTGCAAAAGTGCCCGCGCGCGCTCAGCATCAGCATCGACATTCTGGAGGAAATGCTGGCGGAGTATCTCAGATACTCGACGGAAACCAGCATCAGCCCTGAGGATATTCCGCAGAACGACGAGCTTCAGAGCGTGCTCAAGGAGCTTGGTAAGCTCAGGCGGTTCCAACGCAACGTCAACAACCTCGTCCTCAACGCGACAAAAAATATCGGCTTTATCCAGTTTGATATCCGTAAGTTTAAGATTATCAACGATTTATACGGCGCAAAATTTGGAGACGAGATTCTGGACTTTATCCGCCACCAGCTCGATAAGTGCTGTCATGCTGAGCAGTACTTCGTCAATCTGCGCAGCGACGTATTTATGATTGTAACCGAATATGACGACGAGGAAGAGCTGGTCGACCTGATTCACCGTCTCGACGCCTCTATCAGCAGCTATAAGGACGTCCGGCTTCAGATTACCTACGGCGTATACACTGTCGAGGACAAGACGATGGAGCTGCGGCAGATGGAGGACCGGGCCGCTATGGCCAGAAAAGCCTCCAAAAACAACATCCTGACCAATATCCTGTTCTATAAGGAGCAGTTCAAGGAATCCCTGTACAACCGGAAATTCATCGAAGAAAACATGCAGGCGGCAATCACCGGCCGGCAGTTTATGATGTACCTTCAGCCCAAATACAGCATTGCCAAAAACGAGATTATCGGTGCGGAGGCTCTGGTGCGCTGGCATCATCCGGAGCGCGGCATGATTTACCCGGATCAGTTTATCCCGATTATCGAGGAGAACGGCTTTATCAAGAAGGTAGATTACTACATATGGGCGGAGGCCTGCCGCTTTATCAAGCGCTGTGAGGAAGCCGGCATCACATCCTGTCCCGTCTCCGTCAACGTCTCCAGAGTTCATCTGCGGGACGACGAATGCATCACGGTGCTTTCGGAGCTGATTCGAAGCCATGCCATTCCCAGAAAGCTGCTCGAGCTTGAGATCACCGAGTCAGCAGACAATCAGCAGGTCAGCATGAAGGCGCTGCAGCTCAAGGAGGAGGGCTTCACCCTGCTGATGGACGATTTCGGAAGCGGCTACTCCTCCCTGAATATTCTTCTGGAAACACCGTTTGACATGATTAAGCTGGATAAAAAATTCATGGAGAACATGATGGTTTCCGGAAAGGGACGGCTGATACTCGAGCAGGTGGTTTCCATGGCCGGCAAGCTCCATCTGGGGCTTCTTGCCGAAGGCGTGGAGACCCGGGAGCAGATTGATTTACTGCAGAGCATCGGCTGCGACCAGGTACAGGGCTACTATTATGCCAGGCCTATGCCGGAGGATGAATTTTTCGCGCTTTTAAAGCAGCAGCATGACAGGCGCGGAGATGTGTGATTCGTCCCCCGTCAAAAGGGAGCGGTACGATAGCACCGCTCCCTTTTCTGCGCTTTATTTCCTCTCGAAAGCCCACTTACTCCTGCGCGCCGTCTATCCGGTCGCGGAGCTCCTGCATCTGATAATCCAGCAGCTCTATCGAATCCGCACAGGCCTTCAGCTGCGCGACAATGGCATCCGTATCCTCCACTGTCCTCTTATATTTGAGCTTGTGCTCGAGGCTTGCCCAGAAATCCATGGCGATGGTGCGAAACTGCAGCTCCACTTTCATATATTTCTTTTCCCTGGACAGAAAAATGGGCACATTCAGGATAAGATGGAGGCTCCGGTATCCGTTGGACTTCGGATTCTGAATGTAATCCTTTCTCTTTAATACCACAACGTCGTCCTGCTGTGTAAAAACCTCTGCCAAATGGTAAATATCATCCGGAAAAGAGCAGATGACACGCAGCCCCGCCACATCTCCCAGATATTCCTCCACATTTTCCACTGTGAAGGGGTACCCCTTGCGCCGGAGCTTCTCGTAAATGCTCTCCGGTGATTTGAGCCTGCTTTTAATCGCCTCAAAGGGGTTTCTGTTATATTCCCGCGAAAACTCCTCGTTGAGCACCTTCAGCTTCGTCTCGACCTCCATCATCGCACACTGGTACTGCATCATCAGGTTGTCGAAGCTTTTCGCCTCCATCAGCCGCTGCTCCTGTATCTGAATAATCTGGTCCTTTTTCTGCAGCGTCTTTGTCTGCCGCTCTACCTCCTGCTCCAGATGGTTCTTGCAGGAGAACAGCTCTACGGCGTTTCTAATCCGGTTCTTAACAATCGACGTCACAAAGGGCTTATGTATAAAATCGGAAACCCCGATTCGAAAACAGCGGTTTTCCACCTCGACAGACTGCTCGCTGCTTATAATCAGCACCGGCATGTGCCGCTGCCATCCCTTCTTCTCCATCGCTTCAAGCACCGCAAAGCCGTCCATGCCGGGCATCTGCAAATCCAAAAGCAGCGCCGCAAGCTCCCCGTGGTACTTTTCAAGCGTGCGAACCGCCTCCGCGCCGTCCGCCGCCATCTCGACAATATAATCGTTTTCCAGCATATCATGCAGCAGCTCGCGGTTGACCTCCGCGTCATCCACCACCAGTATCCTTTGCATAGAAGCCTCCACTCTCTTAAGGCTGCGCGGACAGGGCGCCCGCCTTTCTAAAGTAATCGTCAATCTCCCTCCTGATCTCCTCGGGCTTTAAGCTCTTTGCCAGATATCCGGCCGGCTTCAGCGAAATAACCTTCCTGACGCTCTCCGCGTCTACCTTTCCCGTCAGGAAAATCACCGGAATATCCGCAAACTCCTCCTCCGAGCGAATCATCTCCAGCACCTGGCTGCCGTCGCAGACGGGCATCTCATAATCCAGCAAAATCAAATCCGGCCGGTTCAGCGCAAGGCATCGAATCGCGGACATCCCGGACCTGGCCTCCGACACCTCATAGACGTCCCCCAGCAGCTCGCACATCGCCTTGCGGATAAACTCCGCATCGTCGACGACAAGTATCTTCTTTTTGGCAATGCCCCCGCTCTGGCGCAGATAATTCTTAATCTCCGCCATCGCGTTCTCCGCATTAATCGGCACTCCGCCCTCATAGGCAAGCAGATGCGGCGCGACAACGCAGTATGCAAAATACCCCTCTCCAGTATCAAACAGCAGGCTGAACTGCGGATTATTATGCTCAAACATCCGCTGAAACTGTTCATAGGGCAGAAGGTTTTCCTCCTTCAGCTCATACAGCTCTCCCTGCAGGAACTGCTCCCGGATGCGCTCCACAAACTGCCGCGCCACATATCTTGCCGCGTTCATCTGCATTACGCTCACAGTATCATGCTCCGACTCCATAATACCGCCTATCGTATTAACGATCAGCTTTTCCTCAAAAACCAGGAATATCTCCCATTTCTCACCGCTTTCGGTACCGTAAACCAGACGATAATAAATCCCCTTGCCAAACTGCTCCCCGCCGTAGCTGCTGCTGATTACGCGCGCCTCCAGCTGAAACAGATCCTGCAGGAGCTGTATAATCGTCTGCGTCATCAAAAGCTGCTCCTCCTCCGGCAGAAGATCCACCCATTTGCTCTCTATCTTGCCCGTAATCGCACGATCCTCCGTCAGCGTATGGCCGATCAGCCATCCCGCGCAAACGCCCAGAAAATGATTGATCGCGTCGACGGAATACCTGGTCCTGCGCAGCTCCAGCTCCAGCGCCGGCAGCGTTTTCTTGCGGAAATTGTCATGCAGCCGTCGGTGCATGTCGAAATTGATATAATCAATGGACGCCATATAAGCCTCTTCCTCCGTGAAGTGCTTCATCGCGTGCTCTTTGAAATATTTGATTCCCTCCTGGCAGACCCATTGATACTTTTCCTCTTCGTCCCTGCTGATAAGCAGTCTGTTCAATATGCTGAAGAGCTTCTTGTGTTCCTTATCGATAACGTCCACGCCAATATTAAACCGTTCCTGCCAAACCAACTGCTTCGCCATAGCCTTCCCCCTTCAATCCTGTGCGCCGCCATCCGGCATTTTCTTACAGTATAGCATAGAAGCCGGCCGAGCGGTTACTAAAATTTACCGCTCCGCCACATATTTTAAGCCAAAGAGAAGCTCCTCCCGGATCCCCTGCGGCAGCTTATCCTTATTCTGTGCCAGAATATCACGGATTTCCTGCGCCTCCTGTCCGAATATCCGCGCATATAAGCTATACAAAAGTGTAGCATAACGGAAAAAACAAATCAACCGTCCGCGGCCCTGTCGCATCGTTGCTTTTTTCTCTCTGAAATGATATAATTCCCCTGTAAAAAAGACGCTCAACCGAAAGGATGTACGCAGCTATGGAAGCGATAAAGGGATATCTTCTTATAGAATACAGCGAATGCGCATCCCCAAAAATACTGTATGCGGACAGCAACGCCTGTGCAATAACAGGGCTTTCCGGCGAGGCGCTGTCCGCGGCGGATGCCCGGCAGGCCGTAAGGGGAATCGACACTGCGCAGATAGCATTAGACGCAGCACATGAATTATGGATACTCGACTGCAGTCAGGAACGGTATAACGCCGCTTTTGACCGCATCAGTCAGGAGAATCGCGACCTGAGAGACGCTCTCCGCGCAGCCCAGGAGGAGAATCTCGCCAAGAGCAGCTTCCTCTCCAGTATGTCCCACGATATCCGCACGCCGATGAACGCCATTATGGGCATGACCGCCATCGGTCTGTCCCACATTGACGAGAAGTCCCGGGTGCTGGACTGTCTGCAGAAGATTCAGAGCGCCTCGAACCATTTGATGAGTCTCGTAAACGATGTGCTGGATATGTCCAGAATCGCCAGCGGCCGGATGTCTTTAAACGACGAAGCGTTCTCTCTGGCGGATATGGTGCATGATATCAGCATAATCGTGCGTCCGCAGGCTGCCCAGAAGCGCCAGGATCTTCAGATGGAAATCGGTCAGATTTATGCGGAAAGCCTCATCGGCGACCCGCTGCGTCTGCGTCAGATTCTGGTCAATATCATCGGAAACGCGGTAAAATATACACAGGAAGAGGGCAGAATCCGGGTAAGCCTTGCACAGCATCTCGGCGAAGCGCAGGCTGCGGACAATCCTGCCAACGAACAAATATGGCTGGACTTTCTGTGCGAGGACAACGGCGTCGGCATGAGTCCGGACTTCCTGGAACGAATCTTCGTGCCGTTTGAACGCGTGAACACTGCCGCTGTCAGCAGAATCGAAGGCACCGGGCTTGGGATGTCGATTGTAAAAAACCTGCTTGACCGCATGGGCGGCCGCATTACCGTAGAAAGCGAGGAAGGAAAGGGAAGCCGCTTTTGCGTGTCCATCCCCTTTCACACGGCTTTGCAGGAGGACCGGCCGCTGCCGGAGGGAACCGTGCTGCTGGCGGAAAGCCTGGACGGCCGCGCGCAGCAGATTCTGGACTGTTTCAGGGACAGCGGTATGGAAACGGTACATATCTCAAGCGGTATGGCAGCCGTGACATGGCTGACGGAAGCGCAATACGAGAATCGCATGCCCCGCGTCCTGCTGCTGGGACAGGAGCTTTCCGACATGCCGGTATTGGAGGTGGCCGCGCATGTGCGCCAGCTTGCAGGCCGGGAGTTTCCGATTATCTGGGTAGCGGAAATCGACTGGGCGCAGACAGAATACCGCGCGTCACGGGCAGGCGTCAACGCATTTGTGCCATGCCCGCTCTTTAAAAGCCGCCTGCTTTCAACCATATCCGAGCTGACCTGCGGCTCCCAGGAGGGCCTTGACACCGCCACCGGACAGGAAGCCGATTACAGCGAATACCGCCTGCTGCTGGTGGAGGATAATGAGCTCAACCGCGAAATCGCGATGGAGCTGCTGTCACTGACCGGCATACAGGTTGACGAGGCCGAGAACGGTCAGCGCGCCGTGGAAGCCTTCGAGCGCTCGCCTGAAGGCTATTACGATTTGATCTTTATGGACATCCAGATGCCGGTTCTAAACGGCTACGAGGCCGCTAAAAAAATACGCCGCCTTCCCCGCAAGGATGCGGAAAGCGTCTGGATTGTAGCAATGACCGCCAACGCCTTTGTGGAGGATATCCGGCTGTCAAAGGAGGCCGGCATGAACGAGCATTGCTCGAAGCCGGTGGAGATGGAGCGTCTGCACGACATCCTGCGCAGGCGTCTGAAACCGTAATCGGAGGGAAACGGCCATGCAGCCTTATCAGAAAGAATATATCGCCAATCTAAAGGACATCTCCGCGCTTATAGCAGACAGAAAACCGGATGGCCGCTCTTTTGCGGCATACATGGAAGAGCTGTATGAACATAAACGGCTAATCGAGGAGAAAATCAAACGGAATATGACGCTGCTGCGCGACGGGCTCTTTCCCCTTCTTGACAGGCTGTTTGAAGCCACTGATGAAGAGCTTGCACAGCTGGAGGAATTTGCCGCCGCGCTTCTGGACGGGAAAAACGAGCTGGACGGCGGGCTGTTCTGCCAGATTCATCAGGCGCTGCTCAGCCGCGCCAGACTGACTAAGAATCGAAATACCATTATTGAACAGCTCTATTGGCTTGGCATCGGACGCAACAATATGTGCAGTAAGATGGTCGGCCTGGATTTTTCGGACTCGGAAGCCTATATGACGCAGATGCGGCTGTGCTTTGGCGAAGCCGCCGCTTATTTAAAATATTATGATGAAATCGACGATACCCGCACAAGAGGATATATCCTGCGCGCCCGCGCGAACACGGCCCTTGGCGCCTTCAAATCCGCCAGCCATAAGATCCGCCTGATACGGCAGACGTTGCAGATTCTGCAGGACGAGGACTATCAGGCGAAAGCGCCGGAGCTTCCATGGGACCGGTACATCTATATGACGCATCAGCAGATGACCTCCAGCATATCTTACAGCCGCGAAAATGACATGACGCCGCAGGATGTGGCCGCTATCATGGAATCTGCTCATATCGTTCATCAGCGGCGGATTCAGGAAGCGCTGGAGCGGCATGAGGCGCCGCCGGTCAAGGCGGCCTTTTCCTGCTATGCCATCGAATACTACTGCGGCCTGTGCACCCTGGCAGAGCTGCTTGGCAGGATGGAGGAGCTGATGGATTCGCGGGATATCACGGATTTTTCGCCGGACGGCATGTACGCCATTATCTCGCTTCCGGCCATTTACTGCAATTACCTGCAGGAGTATCCCGAATACCTGCCCAAGCGCAGGGAATATCTTGAAGCGCTTTACCGCAGAATCATCGCCTATGTGGAGACCTTTCCCGGAAAGAAGGCCAATGAGCAGATTTTCTTCTTCCTGCGCCAGCTCTCAACCACCTTTATCGAGACTGCGGACAGCATCTCTTACGGGGAGCTTCAGCAAAGGCTGCTGATACATTTTGCGCCCGACGCCTATGTGCATTCACAGGTGGTCGGCAAGGCCGCGTCCGCCTTCTGTGCGATGATTATGGATGAAGAGCCCGCCTTCTTTGACGATATTGATTCTATTCGGGAAATAACAGACCCTGATGCCAAGCGGCAGCAGGTCCTGGCAGACGCGATGGCATGCGGCGCATTCCATGACGTGGGGAAGATCAATTTTATCAGCCTGTATTCACGGACGGCGCGGCAATGGTTTGAGGAAGAGTATGAAATCGCGCGCCTGCATACCATCGTCGGCAGCGCACGGCTGTCCGCGCACGAATCCACCCGGCGCTATGCGGCGGCCGCGTTGGGACATCACAGCTGGTATGACGGCTCCCACGGTTATCCGGACGCTTACAGGCGGCTGGAGTGCCCCTGCCGCCAGATGGTGGACGTAATCGGGCTGATGGACTGGATCGACAACGGCATGCATTCCTCCTGGCTGTACGGCCATGAGGAAAAGAGCTTTGACCAGGCGGTTGCGGACGCCATCGCCCTGGAGGGCAGACGGTTTTCTCCGCTTCTTACCGCGCGCCTGCGGGACCGGACAGTGGTCGAAAAGCTGCGGCAGGTATTCGAATCCGGCCTTTCGCAGGCCTGCCGTGAGCTCTACAACGTAAACGCCGCCCCTAAATCTGAAAAGCACGGGTAAAGCGCGCGCCGAAAGCCTCACAGCCCTTCCTTATTCTCCCAATCCAGCGCGCCGTGCACCGTTTCCAGCAATATCTGCGGCATGAAGGGCTTCGTAATATAATCCTCCACGCCCATCTCTCTTGCCCTGTTGATGGCCGCCAGCTGCTTGGTGGCCGTCATAAACACCACCGGAATATCATAGCGCTCCTTGATTTGCTTAAGCGTCTCAAACCCGTCCATTCCGGGCATTTCAATATCCAGCAGCACCAAATCGACCGCATGGCTCTGCAGGATTTCCAGCGCCTTCTCCCCGCTTTTGGCCGAAATCAGCCTGTAAACGGACTGATTCCTGAAAATACTGGTGACCAGCCGGATATTGATGATTTCGTCGTCCACTACCAGAATGGTCTTTTGCAGGTCCTCGGACTGGCGCATCTGGTATTCCGTGTCCTCATCCACCATCTGTATCATTATATCGGCAATCTGCGGGTCAAACTGCGTGCCTCTTCCGTTCACAAGCTCGCTTCTTATCACATCCTGCGCCAGCGCGTTCCGGTAGCTTCTGTTTGACGCCATCGCGTCATATGTATCCGCAACGCCGATGATGCGCGCATGCTCCGGGATATTTTCCCCCGCAAGCCCGTTGGGATACCCCTTCCCGTCGTAACGCTCGTGATGGAACTTTGCCCCTGTGGCAATCATCTGGTCCTTCGAAAACGCCTTCAATATATGATAGCCGGCAACGGGGTGCAGCTTGATGTACGCGTATTCTTCGTCCGTCAGCTTACCGGGTTTATTGATAATCTCATCCGGTATCCGAATCTTGCCGACGTCATGCAGCAGGGCCGCCTTATAAATCTTTTCCTGCTCCTCCCTGCGTTTTCCCATCCGCTTTGCAATCTCCCGGCTGTAATTGGCCACCCGCACGGAGTGTCCCCGCGTATACTTATCCTTGGCGTCGATGGTCTTGGCAAGCACTCTGAGCACCGTATCGTTGAGCTGGCGCAGCGCCTCACGGCTTTCCTGGAGCTTTGACATATACCGGTTTGTTCTTCTCATCTCCACAACGCAGAATACCACGATTACCAGAAATACACCCAGACACATGGCCGCGCTGCTCACCATAATCTCGCGCAAATCGGCAAACAGCCCTTTGTTGTCGACCACCATGACCACATACCAGTCATTCAAAATCTTGTCGGAGAAAACCGTGATCTTTTCGCCGTCGGCTTCCATGTCAAAGCTCTCGCCGCCCGATGCGGCAATATTGTCAAACAACTGCTTTTTGTCCGCTTCCTCCCGGTATCTCCTGCCCTTCTCCGAAGCATCGGAATGTGCGATGATAAAACCGTCCCTGTCCATAATAAAGCCGTACCCCTGCCCGTTTAAGTTGACCAGCTCGGCAAGGCTCTGCAGCGTGTCCATGGCGATATCGAGTGAAATAACGCTCTCTCCGTCATACAGCATACGGCTGATTGAAACCATGATTGTCCCGGTCTGCGCATCCAGATACGGCGAAATCATCGCCGGCTCCCCGCCGGCCTCCACCGCGTCCGTATACCAGACACGCTCCGTCGGCACATAATCCGCCTCCGGCACCCAGCCGATTCCGTCCAGGTATTCCCCGTCTATCCAGCCGTACACGCCGGTAAAATCCTTATCAACCGAATTCATATAATACTCCGACTCATTCTTCAGAAAGCCCAGTATCACCCCGGAGCCCGCATCCTGCTTGAGCAGGTACTCAACCTCCATGGAAGTAATCTGGATGATGTCAAGCGCCCGGCTCATGTAGCGCTCGGCCTGCTCCTTCTCCTGCGCAAGCGTGCTTTCTCCCAGCGCAAGCGCATCCTTTCTGGCGTTGTTATAGAACTTCGTCATCATGTATGCCGACAAAAAGACAAGTGCAGCCAGCGTTGCAATAATGGTAATAAAAAAATGCCTTTTATTTGTCTCCATACCCGTTTTCTCCTATCTCAATTTCCGGCCTACACACATTATAACATGTCTTTCAGACATGTTACGCTTCGCGATGCACACTCGCTTTGCTCGGCGCTGATAGCACATCTACACACATTATAACATGTCTTTCAGACATGTTACGCTTCGCGATGCACACTCGCTTTGCTCGGCGCTGATAGCACATCTACACACATTATAACATGTCTTTCAGACATGTTACGCTTCGCGATGCACACTCGCTTTGCTCGGCGCTGATAGCACATCTACACACATTATACATTTATCACGACATGCATTTCAATCCTTTCCGGAAAAAACAGGCAATTTACTGCAATATAAAAATGCCCCTTTTTGACAGGCCTTCTATATCCTGCCTGTCAAAAAGGGGCCGCTGCACCTGTTCTTTGTGTATTTTATCCTTCCCGTCTGGCCTTGCTCGTATAGGTTAGCGCCACGCAAAGCATTACAATGCTTCCGACCAGAAAAGCGAAATAGGTATAGAAAAGGGGCGTTGAGGAACGTGCCCCCGCCACGTCCGCATACAGGCTGCCATGGGACAGGTACGCCGTAACCTCTCTTCCCGGAAGATACGAGGAGGCGCTGTGCGCGTTTTTCAGATCCCAGTTCTCCCCGTTGTATTTTACAATAACTTCGCAGCTCGTATATGTAGTGCCCGTTGAACGGTTTCTCACCCTCTTATTCTCCGCGCTTACGACTTTTACGGAAACCTCCTCGTACGAGACCTCTTCCCTGTCCGCGATGTACCGCGCCGCTATCGTGGCAATCACGCAGGCCACAAAAAGAATCCACATCAATATCGCTTTCTTTTTCATTTCAAATGCCCCCTTATCCTATATACAGCCGGCTTTCCCGCCTCTGCGCCGCGGTCCATCGCTCCATCCACACTCGGTTCTCTGCAGTATTCACCGCCGCGGTGCATCGCTCGGAAACCCTTCGGCTTTCCGAGCTCGTGTGCTTCGCACTATGCAGGCGTCAGCTGCAAAATTGTCCGCAAGCGGACATTTTTGCAGCTGGCGCCTGCGCACCGCTCATTGCTGTCACGTACATTATATCCTGAATGGAGCGGGAGCACAAGGGGTATTGAAAATCTGTCCGGAAAGAGCCGTCACAGCTTTGTGATCCGCACATCCCCGCTGGAGGTCTCGATATCGACCTTCTGCAGCGGCGCACTGCCGACGGTTCCCTTCGCGCGGTTGCCCTTTTTGGAAAAGTCCAGGCTGTCGTCAAAAAACGTATCGATATCGCCGCTGGTGGTGTTAGCCTCAAAATCCAGCGCCGCGTCCGCCGCAAGGCTAAGCCAGACGCCCCCGCTTGTCGTATGGATATCAAGCTCTCCCGTGAGCTCCGACAGGGTAAGACGCACGTCGCCGCTCGAAGTCGATATACTGCCGGAGCCTTTGTCGGCCTTTATGATGACTTCACCGCTTGTCGTACGAACCTCAAAAAGCTCCTGTGCCTCCTCAAGCAGGACGTCTCCCGAGCTTGTGGATATATCACGCTTCCCGCTCCCGCCTTCGATTTTGATATAGCCGCTGGTCGCAGATGCCCTGGTATCCCCGTCCGCTCTTCCGACCGTAATGTCGCCGCTGGAGCTGGAGCTCTCAAAGGTACCGGATACCGCGTCCACACTGATATATCCGCTGGTAGTCTCTATTGTCGTATTCCCCGTAATCTCCCTGAGCTGCACATCCCCGCTGGAGGTCGAGATCTTTATCCTGCCGGCTCCCTCTGCCGCACAGAGCACCGCGCCATTGATGTCGCCACTGGAAGCCGAAAGCGCTACGCCTGCCGCCGATACCTCCTTCAGCGTCATATCGCCGCTCGAGCTGGATGCGGAAAAATCAGCGTCCAGCGCAATATCCAGCTCCAACAGGATATCCCCGCTCGCTGTTTTGACCGTCAGCGCATTTTTGTAGGACGCCGGCAGCCAGATTTCCGTGTAGCCATACCCGCTGTTGTAGCCGAAGCCAAACATATGCACGGTGCGCGCACTTCTCCTTTTTCCCCGAATCTCAAGCAGGCTCCCGTTGACCCCGACCGTAGAAATCTCACCTTCGCCGGCTTCATAATTTGCATACTCCTTCACCAGCAGCGTATCGCCCTCCGCCTCATAGAAATACACATCGTTGCTGTTCATATCGTACCAGATATCAATGCCGTCGACCCCGTCAAGCGATACCTCCTTCTCCAGCACCAACCGCATCTGTGCATATTCCTTATCTGCGGCAAAGCTTCTCCAGGCATCTCTATGCCCCATTCCCCATGCAAGCAGGCTGCACAAGGCAATCACGATAACACTCAGCGCCGCAATCAGTCCTATTTTTAAACCTTTCATTTGATTCGTCCTTTCTACTGTTTTATCATTATTTGCCTACTCCGTATACTTCAGATTGAAAATCAATCCCACAATCGCCTGTACGCAAAATGCAATCAGGAATATAATCCATGTAATATACCATGCATAGGTGGCAAAGCTGATTGCAAAGTAAACAATCACCGCAATCGTCCAAATAATCGTATTAATGGATTTTCTGACGGCCTTATCCTTATTATCCGTATAACGCCGCTCCTTGTACGCCTCCACCATATCCTGCTTTTCCTTCTTTATATATCCAGGGTACATATTCGCCGCATATACAAGCATGATTGTCGGCGGAATGCAAATCAGCGCAGCCAGGCACAGGCCCAGCGTCGCAAAATCAAAATAGCTGCCGCCAATCATCATATCGCCTATCGTGCCAAACGAAAAGAATACCACGCCTGCAAAGATATACAGGCCCACCGCTGACGCCTTGAACATCGCTCTCTTTTTCCTGTCCTTTTCCGGGAGGTTCAGAAGATTCTTCTCTTCCATTTCCCCAAGAAGCCCGCTGACATCGCCAATCGAATTCACCACATTCTGATACGCGTCCTCCTCGGTATATCCCTCCGATTTCAAATCATTATACTTATCCAGCGCATTCTGGACCATCTCCTGCTTCAGCTCCAGCGTCTGGCGCGTCTTGGGCGCCTTTGCAAAAACCTCGTTAAAATACTGCTTAATCTTCTCTTCCATATTCAATTTCGTCTCCTCCCGCTCATTTCAATAATTTGTCTATCATTTCCTTAGCTTCCTGCCACTCCTGCTTATATACCACATAGGCATCCTTACCTTCGCCGGTAATCGCATAGTAGCGCCGTCTGGCGCCAACGGACTCATCCCCCCAGTATGTTCTGATATAACCGGCCTGCTCCAGTCTGCGAAATGCGGAGTAAAGCGTAGCCTCCTTCAGCTCATACCGATTATCCGTTTTCTTCATAATATCCTTATTAATCTGATAGCCATAGCTGTCCTGCTCCAGCAAATGAGACAGTATAATTGCCTCCGTATGCCCCCTGAGAATATCTGACGTTATTGACATCTGCGTTCCTCCTTCCTTTCTTCCTGTGATGTATAGTCTATATCAATATACCTCATCTGTCAAGGTATATTTAAAATTTTAGTATATTTATTTGAGCAATACTTTATTTATTGATTTATCACGAAATGGCGCTCTGCCAAAAAGCTGCATAGCACTCCATTTTCGATCAGCACCCGGTCACAAAAAAAGCATAGCTTTTTCGCTACGCTTTTTTATAAATGCTTTTAAATTCCGGCTTCCGCCGCCCACTGCTCGTACTTCTCCAAAAGCTTTGGCTGAATCTCGGGATACGTCCAACGGTCGACCCACGGATTGTCCGTCAGTATCGTCTTCTCAATCTCACTGTGCAGCGCACCCTCAACCCGGCGTATCTGCGCAAAATACAGCATGCCGAAGGACTCCTGCCCGTCGAAGTTATTCTCATTTATGACGGAATACACGCATACCGGCGATATATCATAATCAAGCGCTCCCGTCTCCTCGTAAAGCTCCCGCTTTGCCGTTTCCAGAATATCCTCGCCCGCTTCGCGGTGTCCGCCGGGCACTTCATAGGTATCCCGCTCCTTATGCTTGCAAAATACCCACTTGCCGTCAAGCTTTGCGATAATAACGGCGAACCGCAGCAGGCTGTCCTCCACGCTCTCATAAAACTGAACCTTTGTCATCTCCCGTACCTCCCTGTCCTTATCCCTTTCAGCGCTCGTTCTTAAAATTCCGGCAGCTCCGTAAACACGACCCTCTCGCCGTCGGCAATCCCGCCGTAGACAGCCTGCGTCCTGCAGCCCAGCGTCCGGTAATGCTCGATCACAAAGCGCGCCGTAAACGGCATATCCCGCACCGGCGCATCCGAAAGGTCAAACCACCGGATGATTCCTTCGTTTGAAGTCAGGCGCTCGTCCACACCGTCCCTTAGCTCCGCAAAAAAATAATAATTCTGCCGCAGCTCACCCTTCGCCCTGCGCAGCGTTACATACCGAAGCCGCAGCTGCGCAAGCTCCCGCCGGGTAATACCCAGCTCCTCCTGCAGTTCCCGCAGCACGCATGCTCTGGCGTCATTTAATTCGAATTCCTCAAAATGCCCGCCGGCCGCCCCGACCCATACGTCGTTCACAACCCTGCCGCCCTGCCGGTAAAGCAGCAGAATCCTGCTGCCTCTGGTCAGATACAGGGAAGTCATATTCCTCAACCGTCCGTCCATGGCATGCTTCCTCCTGTTTCCCGCATTCCCTTTCCTATCATCATATCACAATCGGTCCGCGCTTGTCCACCGCCTGCACGTTTGCACCGCACAAATCTGTTGTTCGATTCTATTGTTCAATTCTATTGTTTTTTTCCTGTCATATGATATACTGTTCACGTAAGGCAGAGCTGTACGAATGCCGCCGCGGCCCCTGCTTCACAGCAATGATACCCTCAATTGACAAAGGCATAGCTTTGTCAAATAAGGGTAACCGGAAAGGATGATTAGCATGTTTGAATTTACGGATGACTGCAAAATAGGAATTGACCAGATTGACGACGAACATAAATACCTCTTTGAGTTGCTGAACAAGGCCTATGTTCTTGTAACCACAGATTATCACAGCGATTATTACCAGCAGCTCAAGGACATTATCGCTGAGCTGGACGACTATGCGGAACAGCATTTCACACATGAAGAAGCTTATATGGCGCAGATTCGCGACCCTGAGCTGATTCTCCAACGCTCGCAGCATGCCTTTTTCCGTGAAAAGGTGCTGATGCTGGATCTTGCCAATATCGATGAGATCACAGAGCAGCAGCAGGTGCTCTCCGAGCTGGTGAGCTTCCTTGCCAAGTGGCTGTACCGCCATATTCTCAGCAGCGATATGATGATCGGAAAGCTTCCGCCGCTCGAGGAATGGATGCTCAAGGAAAATCCCTGTGAATTTACGGAAGAATATTTGATCGGTATCGAGCTGATCGATAAAGAGCACGAGGAATTATTCCGCATTGTCGGCAGAGCCAACCATTTGGTAAAGTCCTACGATTCCTCGTCAAGCTACGACAAAATCATCGAGATTTTAAATGAGCTCAAAAATTATACGATTGAGCATTTCAGCGATGAGGAAGAGTACATGGAGGGTATTCATTACGAGGGCCTTGCCGCACAGAAGCGCGCACACGAGGCTTTCATCGATAAGCTGGAAAACATAGATTTACAGGAGATTGAGAATAATCCCCAGGAATATCTGCAGGAATTGCTCGAATTCCTGCTGGGCTGGCTTATCAACCATATCCTGAATACCGACAAAAAAATACCGGTAACAGAAGCTTCCTAAAATACATAAAAATACCGCCCGAAAGGTCTGCCCTCCGGGCGGTATTTTTTTATACCTTAAAGGATGCCACCGTTTGATTCAAAAGCTCGCTTAAACGAAACAGTTCTTCGGTCTGCGCAAGGACGGAGCGGGAATTCTCATCAGAATGCGCCGCAGACTGACCCATGCCGTGCATGCATTCCGCGATTTCCCCCATCAGCGACGCGATTTGGGCAATCGACGCGTTAATGCCTTCCATACCGGTGTGCATCTCCTGGGACGCCGTCCCCAGATTGCCCGAAATATCCCCGTAAAACACGGCGTCCTTCTCATACATTTGCGCAAGCTCGGTCATGCCGGCATAAGCCCCCATCACCTTCTCGTTCATAAATGCCAGCAGCTTCTCCGCGCTCTGCGCCAAAAAGGAAACATTCTCCACAACGCCCTCCGTCACCACGCGGATCTTGCCCACCGCCTGCTTGGAGTGATCCGCCAGCTGACGTATTTCCTCCGCGACGACGGCAAAGCCCCTGCCGCTCTCGCCGGCCCTGGAGGCCTCTATGGATGCATTCAGCGCCAAAAGGTTTGTCTGGGAGCTGATGGCAAGTATTTCCTCTGTCAGGGCGTCAATCTCCCGCACCTTCTGGCTGTCCGTAATCGCCTTTTCCAAATCACCCTTCGTCCCCTCATACAGGGTCATAGCTTCCTGGCCTGACAGCTCGGAGGTCTCATGCTGCTTTCCGGCGCGCTCCACAATATCGCCGGACTGCCGCGCCGCTTCCTCCGCCTTCTGCGCCACACTTTTTACCACAAGCCCCAGCTCCTGTCCTGTCTGCCGGATGTCTTCTATCAGCTCCTTGGCCCTTTGCGTCTGCTCCAGCGCCCGCGCAGCGTCCTGTGAAATATCAGAAATATCCTTCGTCAGCACAGTCATTTTTGCGGAGGTACGCTCGGCAATCGTACCGATGCTGCCGGCCTCCTCCTTGGTATTTAAAATAATGCCCCGTATCTGCTGCTTGACTTCCGTCGTCGCCGTCCGAATCTGCTCGGTCTCATCCCGGTATTCCTTCGGGATTTTATTGCTGCCTTCGGCTGCGGTGTTCTCCGAGAAATCTCCGGATGCAAACTGCTTGAGCATTTGCACCGGCGCCAATGTCCGTCCAATCATCCATGCCATAAAGCCTGTCACAAGCGCAATAATCACAAGCGCAGCCACAACCGCCACCACTATCATTGTGGTAAGGGATTTTCTGACATTGGCAGTGGGCGCCGCAACACCCAGCTGCCAGCCGCTTCCCTCAATCAGCGCCGCCGCAAAATAACACCTCCTGCCGTCATAATCCCGAAGCGCTGTCACCTCACTGCCGGATCCGTCAAGCAGTCCCGCAAGGCCGGGCATGATATCTGTAACCGCAACTGCCGTATCCTCCGTAGGTTCATACGCCTTATTTTTATGCGCGATATATTGTCCGCTGCTGTCCACCAGAAAGCCGTACACCCCTTCCGCATAATGAATGCTTCCGGTCAGCTCCGTGACCGTGCCGAGCGTCACATCCAGCCCGATAACCGCCGCGACTTCCCCGTCTATGTATACAGGCGCCGCAATCGTCGTACACATCTGATTTGTCAGCACATCCCAGTAAGGATCGGTCACAATCACTGCTCCCCGCTCTGCCGCCTGTTGATACCATCCGCGCTGTACCGGGTCATAGCCTTCCGGTATCGCCGCTTCCCTGTTGGACTGGATAAATTTGCTGTCCCTGGTTCCGCAGTACAGATTCAAGAGCTCCTCTCTTCCGGACGCGTAGGTATCCACTACCGACTGTATAAACTCCTCCTTTGTATTTTCCGCAGCCTCTATGCTGTTTGCCGCGCCGTCCGCAAGCATTTTCTCATTCTCGATCCATGTATTGATTTCCTCCGCGTACTTATCCGCGTTGAGCTGAAGCGCCTCCGTCTGGTCCTGAATCAAACGCTTTCCCGCAACCGCCGTGATGCCGATTGTCGTCATCACAATACTCAGTACAACGATGCATATCACGCTGGCTGTCAGCTTCCCCTTGATTGTCCTTCCCATAGCTTTCTCTCCTTGTCTTGCGTCATTTTCGGACTGTGGCAAAGCGCCGCGCCGGCAGTCTTTGCTTATCCGACCACTGTCCTGTATCATATCACTTTTCTTTCTTCATTTCCCGCGCTATGGTATCGTCCGCAATTTTTCCGGAATACTTTGCGTCTTTCGCCGCTGCCGCAATTTCCTATAAGAAAAAAACACAGGGCCGGGGCGCGTCCATCCGCGTCCTGACCCTGTGTACTCCGGTCCGTAATATGTATTTACTCCAGCACCAATGCCTTTTTCGGGCAGAAGCTCGAACACTTTCCGCATCCGATGCATTTCTCGATGTCAACCACCGGCGCGCTAAAGCCCTCCTGTGACAGCGCCCCTGCCGGACAGATTTTGACGGACGGGCAGTGATGATTCTGCGGACAGTTTTCCACAACGACTTTCACTTTTCTTTCCATGCTTATCTCCATTTCCGCAATTGAAAATTCTGATTTTCAATCCTGCTTTACTTTTAAAGATACTAAATCCTATGCCAATTTGCAACAGGAAATTCATTCCTTAAGAAAGCCTCTCAAAAACCGGTATTCTCTCTATCGGCGCAGCGCTCACAATTGTCCGGCCGCCTTCGCAGACCTGTCCGTCCGCCAGACACTTCCAGCTCCCGGCAGGCAGATAGACCTCACGCTCCCGCTGGCCCAGTGCCAGCACCGGCGCTACCAGATAGCGGTCCCCGAACATATACTGGTCTTCCAGCTCCCAGCAGTGCGAATCCTCCGGAAACTCATAAAACATCGTCCGCAGAAGCGGTGCGCCTGTCCTGGACGCCTCCTCCATCAGCCCCTTGATGTATGGCTTCAGGGAAAGACGAAGCTCCAGCTGCCGCTTCATCACGTCAAAGGCCTCCGCCCTGTAGCTCCAAAGCTCATTGGGCTGACCGGTAAAAAGGCTGCCTCCGCCCCATTCCTTATCGGAAAGCGGCGGGATATTATGCGGGCCGCGGTCGCCGTGCATGCGCAGAATCGGACTGAATACGGCAAACTCAAACCAGCGCAGCAGCAGCTCCTGAAAGTCCTCGTCTGCCACATCGTCCGTCATAAAGCCGCCGATGTCCGTCGTCCACCACGGGATGCCCGCAAGGCCCATATTCAGGCCTGCGCTCAGCTGATCGCGCAGGGACTCGAAGGTGCTGGGCACGTCTCCCGACCAGAGAAGCGCCGCGTATTTCTGGCTTCCGGCCCATCCGCAGCGAATCAGATGCAGGATTTCAGATTCCTTCCCCTCAGCCTTGATGCCGTCATAAAATGTTTTCGCATACAGCCTGGGGTAAACGTTGCTGACCTCCAGCGCGCTTCCCAGCCAGTACCGGTAATTATCAAAATCATACGCACAGTAATCCGGCTCCGCATTATCCAGCCAGAACATATCGATGCCGTAATCATAATAATTCTGCCTGCACTTCTCCCATAGGTACGCCTGCGCCTCCGGATTGGTCACATCGATTTCCAGGCAGTCCCCCTGGAAGTCATACGTCTGATTGCTGCCCCGCTCCGTCTGAATCAGCAGGCCGCGCCCTGCCAGCTCGCCAAAGTTCTCGCTTTTCTTATCAACGGAGGGCCATACGGAGACTACGACCTTGGTCCCCATCGCATGCAGCTCGTCGCACATCGCCTTCGGGTCCGGCCAGTACGCCGGGTCGAATTTCCAGTCGCCCTGCCTTGTCCAGTGGAAAAAGTCGATTACAATCACGTCAAGGGGAATCCCAAGCTCCCGGTACTTTCTCGCCACGCCGAGCACCTCCTCCTGCGTCCGGTAACGGAGCTTGCACTGCCAGAGTCCCAGCAGCCCCTCCGGAAGCATCGGCGTCCTTCCCGTTACCTCCGTGTAGTTCTCAAGAAGCTTTGCCGGCGTGTCGTCCACCGTAATCCAGTAGTCCATCTGTTTCGCGGCCTTCGCTTCCCATTCCGTATAGTTCTTTCCAAAGATCACGCTCCCTACGCCCGGATGATTCCACAAAAAGCCGTATCCCAGACTTGACACGGCAAACGGAACGGAAACCTGCGAATTGCGCTGCGCAAGCTCCAGCGTGCATCCTTTGAGGTCCAGATATTGCTGCTGGTACTGTCCCATGCCGTATATTTTCTCTCCGTCATTGCTCTCAAACCGCAGCCTGCACGCATAATCGCCGCCGATAATGGCCTTGTACTCCCTTCCCCGGATTCGGAGGCATCTGCTCTCCCGGCATCCCGGCTGGTCGTAATCCCGGTGGTATTCCTTGAGAAACTGCTTCCCGTCCCTGTAGAACGTCATAATACCCGCAGGGTCTACCTGAACGCGCAGGCGTCCGTTCGCAATGGCAGCGCCGCCGTTTTCGTCGATTGTAACAGACACCTGGCCGCCCGTATCCGGCACCGGCTCCTCCAGCGCCCAGTCATGCGCTGTAAACTGCGGATATTTCGTCGTGCGAATCCGCAGCGCGTTTTTCCCCCACGGCGTAATCTTCACCGTCTCATACTGGTGCTTCCACATCAGGGACTGCTCTTCCTGCCAAAATCTCATATTTCTCTCCCTTTCCGCGTTGCCCTCAACAGCTCCGCTTTGCTGAGACTGAACTTTTCGCTTTTCAGTCTTTACCTCCGATTCCTCTATCCTTGACACTGACAGCTGCTTATATTAGTATTATATTGACAGGCAATATTTTTTTCTTCAACTATATTCGCATATTTTTGCACTATATTAACATGATACCAGGCCAGATAGCACATGAAACGCGGGTATCGGATAAGGAGGACACCATGAAAACCGAACCGGCCGGAAAACCGCTGCAGCTGCGCGAGACCACCCCGCACGGCAACCCCATGTTTCCCCTGATGCTCTACGACGTTTCCCCGGATGCCTCCTTTGAGGAGCGCATCGGCTGCCACTGGCATGAAGAAATCGAATTTCTGGTCATCACAAAGGGCGAGGCGTCGGTACACCTCAACGGCAGCGTTTACCCGGTAGCCAAGGACAGCGTCTGCCTTATCCCTTCCAACCAGCTGCATCTGCTGACCTGCCCGCGCGGCCGGCGCCTGGACTTTTTTGCGATTGTCTTTCACCCGGATTTTCTGCGCAGCCCCGGCAGCGACACCGTTCAGACAAGGTATCTGGATCCGTTTTTGTCCGGTGAAGCCGCCTGCATCCTTCTCCAGCCTGCAGCGGCATGGACGTATGAGCTGCTGCAATGCCTGCAGCAAATCCGTGAGGCCTTCCACGCAAAGGAATACGCCTATGAGCTTTTTCTCAAAATCCGGCTGCTCGAGGCCTTCCGCCTGCTTGCCGTCCACACAGCCCCCGAAAAGCCGGCCGCGGAGCCCGTCCCCGGCCATCATATCGCACTGGCAAAGTCCATGATGGAATATCTGCGCATTCATTACGACACGGATGTTACCCTGCTGCAGCTGGAGCGGGCATTTAACCTGAGCAGGGGCCATATCTGCCGCCTGTTCAAATCCATGACGCATATGACCCCGTTCGAATACCTCAACTACTACCGGATTCTCCAAAGCGCGGCGCTTTTGGAGCATTCCTGCGACAGCGTCGGTACTATCGCCGCAAAATCCGGCTTTAACAATATCAGCTACTATAACCGCACCTTCCGCAAATATATGCGCATGAGCCCTACGGACTTCCGCAAAAGCAGGCGCGGCAATTTATAACAGTTCACTGCGCAGAAAACACGCATCCGGGCAGCGCAGCCCCAAAATGCGTGTTTTTGCGCTTCTATCTGCGAAGCCCTGCCAGAACCTCCTCCGGAATTTCAAACGCCACGCAGCCCATATACATCGGCGCTACCTCGCCCTCATTAAAACAAATCACCACGTTATCGTTCTCATTCAGGTAAAATGCCGTCTCATCCGTAATCTTCTCAAAATTCCATGCCGGAACCTCCTCATAATCCACCCAGTAACACAAGCCTGCGTCCGCCTCCATCTGCGCGCGCATCTGCTCCTTGATATTTTGGCTGATACGGTCAATATAATCCGCGTTCTCTGTAAAAAGATCCGCAAGCGCAACGCGTTCGCCTGTTTTCAGGTCAATTGTATAGAAATAGTCCCACTCGGCGCCGCTGCCCGATGCCTGATAGCAAATCAGCTTTAAGGTAAAATACGCCTCCGTCGTGGCCAATACCTCCGACTTTACCAGCACATCCTGATACCCCTCCTGATCCTCCACGTTTGCCTCAAACTCCGCTACAATTTTATCGGTAATTGCCTGTATCTCCGCATTGATTTCCTCTGTTGACTTTTTGAGATTTTCCTGTACCGCTCCCGGCGCCGCTGTGGCTCCCGGCACAAGCTCCGGTACGGAGATGTCCGCATTCTGGCGTTCGCTCTCGTACTGGTAATCACGGAAGGTCACGGTTTCTACCAGCTTCCCTAAAACCGGCAGCCCGCTCATGGCATGCGCCACATTGGCCGATGTATTCGGAAGCAGCACAAACACTGCGGCTGCAGCCGCGGCTGCCAGCGCCGCCCCTTTTGCCGTGCGCTTTTTACGCGCCCTCTCGTTCCTGTCCTTTGCGTCCGCAATTTTTTTCTTCATTACCGCCACCTCCTCTGCGGGCATCCTCTGATTGGTATAAGCTTCTTTCATTTCCTTAAAATCGTCCTGCTTCCTATCCTGTGCTCTTTCCATACGCCTGCTCTCCTCCTATTCCTGCTGCCACGCATCCGCCAGCTCCGTCCGCAGCTTTCCCAAAGCCCGATAGAGCCGGCTCTTTACCGTATTTGCGTTCTCTCCTAAAAGCTCCGCAATCTCTTCAAGCTTCATATCCTCAAAATACTTCAGTGTGATCACCGCCCGGTCCCTGGGCGGCATGGCTTCCAGCGCCCTTTTCAGATCCACATCCTCGTACCGGTCCTCCGCTCCCGGCTCTGTTTCCAGCTCCTCCAGGGACGCCTGCAACGCGGACGGATTGTTTTCCATAAAGCGAAAAACCTCATTGAGCATGATGCGGTATACCCATGTACCCGCATACGCCTCCTGCCTGAGCTTTGCGCTGCCGCGAATTGCCCTGTATGCGCCGTTCTGCACAATATCGCAGGCGTCCGCCTCGTTTTGGACATAACTGTACGCAAGACGGTAATAACGGTCATATTGCTCCAGCAGGATCTGTTCTATCTTCTTTTCTTTTCTTTTCTCCGTGAAAAGCATGTCTGCACCTCCTTGCAGCATTCCGAGATGGCCCTCTCTAATTATTAGACCCTGCCACTGCGCCAAAAAGTTTCATGGATTTATGTAGTAATCGTAACTATGAAAAATAGAAAAAAAATCTATGAAATCCGTCGTTTGTGCACAAATCCAATTGCTTTTTTTACGCAAACGTAGTATTCTATGTATCAGCAGAAGGGCATGATGCCCTTACCCCGATATGATACAATATTAAATCCAACAGGAAAGGTTTGATTGTCATGCGCGAAGCATTCCATATTATCAGCGACGGCTCCTGCGATCTCCCTGCAGAGCTGGTACGTGAGAAGAATATCACCGTCGTGCCGTTTTATGTATCCTTTGATGATACGACTTATCTGAAAGAGTCCGTTGACATCGGGATTCGGGAATTTTATCAGCAGATGGTTGACCGCAGGGGCGTGTTCCCCAAGTCCTCCATGCCGTCCATCCACGACTATGAAGAGGCGTTCCTCCCGTTTGCCGCGGAGGGCATCCCTGTCATCTGCATCTGTATCACCACGAAATTCAGCGGTTCCATGCAGTCCGCCCTGAACGCGCGCGCACTCGTGCTGGAAAAATACCCGCAGGCCGAGATTGCGGTCATCGACGCCACGGTCAATACCGTTCTCCAGGGACTGTATGTGCTGGAGGCCGCCGCGCTGCGGGACAGCGGGACCGGCTATCAGGACACAATCGCCCGCCTCGAAGAAATCAAGAGCACCGGGAGGATTTTCTTTACCGTCGGCAACATGGAATATTTAAAGCACGGCGGACGTATCGGCAAGGTTGCCGCCGTAGCGGGGAGCGTTCTGGATATCCGCCCCGTGATTACCTTAAAGCAGGGGGAAATCTTTCCCTCCGGCATTGACAGGGGCAGGAAGCGCACGACGCAGAAGGCGCTGGAGCTGCTGCTGGAGTATCTGCGGGACAGCAGTCTCGGAATCGAATGCTACAGCATTGCGGTGGGATACGGCTATGACCTCGAGGAGGGAACCGCCTTCCGCGACCACGCGCTCGCCGTCCTGCAGGAAAAGGGCTACCACATCACCCAAATGCCCACCTACCAGATCGGCGCGACCATCGGCGTGCACACAGGCCCCTATCCGCTGGGCTTCGGAATTATCGAGAAAGCGATACATGCCTGATATACTGTTTAAAGGAAGCAATCCCTTAGCAGTGATAAAAAGCTCACAACAGCTTACCCTCAATTGACAAAAGCATACATGCGCCTGTCAATTGAGGGCAGCAAGCTGCATCACAAATCTTACAGGCAGTGCCGGATATTTCATTTGATTAAAATCCCCGGCAAAAAATAACTCTTTGTCAGGATAATAAAATGCAAATGAGCCTGTCGATCCGCTATGGCCTATCAAATCCCCCCGCCCCAAAAAGGAAGTGGAAAATCCGCCCATTTTTATTCTCATATAGCCGCTTCCATAACAGATAGGAAACATAGACAGCTGCAATTTTCCATACCGTTTTGAATCAAGAACTTTTTTGTCAAAAAGTTCTCCATGGAAAAACGCCTGTATAAATATCATTAAATCTCCTGTAGAGGTAATACAGCCGCCGCCCGCTTTACTGCACATTATAAACTGCGGTCTGTATAACTGCTTATCGCCATAGTAAACCACAGGTATATATTCTTTTTCCGAAACCGGCAGATACGTTTTCGTCATGTTCAATTTTGAAAATATGTATTTTTCAAACACCCTTTCCAATGGGCATTTTGTGACTTTTTCAATGATATCGCCCAGTATATGATAATTAATATCCGCATAGTGGGCATTGTTTTTGTAATTAGGTGGAAAATGAGCACCTGTTTCTTTCGTTAAAGCAATATTTTTGTCAAAGGTAAGAAATGTATCCGAAATGACGGCCTGTTTTTTGACGCTGTTCCTTCCCTCCTCGTAAATATCCGCCAATCCGCTTGTTTGACAGAGTAGATCTGATATTTTCAAATCACAGGAATAATCTTTACCCTTGTAAAAATGCAAACCGTTCAGATAATCCGGTTCATAAAAGCTCAGCAGCTTATCATTCAGTGTTATATGGCCTTGCTGAACAAGAATAAAAATACATGCAGCAGTAAACATTTTTGTTATGCTCGCCGCTACTATCGGACTATCTGTGTCTTTTCCTCCATAACCCTTTGAGAATACCGTTTCCCCGGTCCCTTTTTCAATTAGGACTACGCTTTCATAAATCTTTTTTGACCGATTAAATTTATCAAATAAATCGCCATAGCTTTTTGTTCTCATAACATCACCACGTTATCTGTTTCTGTTCACCTTTCCGTAATATTTTCTTTTCCCTCAATTGTCAATAACGATCATATCCATAAGCCACTCTGTCTTTGGCAGCGGCGTGTCGGGGATTCTGACTTTTTCCTGCGCAATTCCCTGTACCGCGCCCAGTACAGCGACGCATAATGAATGAGAATTGCCCGCTCGAAACTCGCCGCGCCGCTGCCCTTCTATAATGACAGGAACCCACTGCCTGCAAATATCTACGGATTTCAAAAACAGCTCTATTTCCTTATCGTGGACTGCCGTATATTGCACGCTATCCATAAACACAAACATCTTTCCAAACGAGGGATTACTTTCCAGCTGCTCAAATATGCTCTTTATGGTTTGATAAAGGTATTCGCAAGGCGCTTCCATTGCTGATTCTGTATTGATTTTCATTTCTTCAACGCCAAGCTTTATCAGCTCAAGATAAATACTTTCTTTATTGCTGAAATAGTGAAACAGCAAGCCGGAGCTGACGCCGGCTCTTCTTGCAATTTCGCGTGTACTCGTTCCGTAGTAGCCTTTTTCTATAAAAACATCCAGTGCAACCTGCAGGAGCTGCTTTTTTCTGTTATCTCCTTTATCCATAAATAGCCTCCTCAAAATTAAGCATATGCTTAATATTATATTGTCATCTGCATATTGTCAAGATTTTTTTCCGCGCCAGCCCAAACGGCAGGGCGCCGGTTCAGCGCTTCCCTGATTGACTTCATTTTCTGCATCTGCTATAATAAAATTCTGCCTCAATTGGCAGGCATATAAAGCAGCTGTATTCTGCCGGCAATATCCGGCAGGCCAACTTGGCAAGATATGATGCTTTGCAGTGCATCGCAGGTATAACTACCAGGAGGAAGTAACAATGATTACGATGGAAAACGTATGCAAGTCGTACAAGGTTGCAAAAAGGGACGCAGGCTTCAGAGCTGCCTGCAAGGCGCTGGTGCACCGCGAATACGAAGCGGTTCACGCCCTGAACAACGTCAGCTTTACGGTCAGGGACGGCGAAATGGTTGGCTACATCGGCCCCAACGGCGCCGGAAAGAGCTCCACAATCAAAATTCTAAGCGGCATATTGACACCTGACAGCGGAACCTGCGTAATAGACGGCCGCGTTCCCTGGAAGAACAGGACAGAGCACGTCCGCCAAATCGGCGTTGTTTTCGGACAGCGCTCACAGCTATGGTGGGATATTCCCGTTATCGATTCCTTTGAGCTGATAAAGGAAATCTACTCTATTTCCACTCCGCAATACAACAACAAGCTGGAGGAGCTGACACAGCTCCTCCAATTACAGGAAATCTTAAAGACGCCGACAAGGCAGCTGTCGCTGGGCCAGCGTATGCGCTGCGAGGTGGCCGCTTCCCTGCTCCATGAGCCGCGCCTGCTGTTTCTGGACGAGCCGACCATCGGCCTGGACGCCGTTTCAAAGCTGGCCGTCCGCGATTTCATCAAAAAACTGAACGAGGAGCACAAGACCACAGTCATTCTGACGACGCATGACATGCAGGATATCGAAGCGATTGCAAACCGCGTCATTCTCATCGGCAGAGGGCAGATTCTTCTGGACGGGACGCTCGACGAGCTGCGCCGGGCGGCTGTGTCCGACGGAAACGGAAACACGGACGAACCGCTGGACCTCGACCATGTCATGGCCTGTCTCTACCGGAATCTGAACATTCTGTAGGAGGGCGCCATGAGAAAATACTATTTATTCTTTAAATTGCGCTTTGCCGCGGGAATTCAGTACCGTATGGCCGCCGTCACCGCGCTGACGACGCAGATGGTATGGGGCTTGATGGAATGCCTTGCTTATAAAGCAATCGCGGAATCCTCAGGCAATATGCCGATGGATTATTCTGCCGTCGTCTCCTACATCTGGCTCAAGGAAGCGCTCCTCGCGCTCTTTAATACCTGGGCCGCGGACAACGACATTTTCGGGATGATTTTAAACGGCGATATCTCCTATGAGCTGTGCCGCCCGCTCTCGGTCTATTCCATGTGGTTTTCAAGGACGGCCGGCGGACGGATTTCGGAGGCCCTGCTGCGCTGCATACCGGTTCTGGCATGCGCCTTTCTCATGCCATATCCGTACAAAATGGGACTGCCCGTAAGCGCCGGGGCTTTCCTGCTGTTTTTGCTTACCGCCGTACTCGGCCTTGGCGTGACCATCGCCTTTTGCATGCTGGTCTATATCCTCTGCTTTTTTACCATATCGCCGCAGGGATGGCGGATGGCGCTGACCGGCGCGGTTGATTTTTTGTCGGGAAACATCATCCCCCTGCCCTTCTTTCCCGATAAATATCTCCGGATAGCCCAGCTGCTGCCGTTTGCCTACATGCAGAATATCCCGTTCCGTATCTACTGCGGGGACTTGGCGGCCGCTGCGATTCCTTCCGCCATCGCAGGCCAGGTTTTCTGGTTTGCCGCGCTGACACTGGCCGGACTGCTCCTCTGGAAGAAGGCGGAGAAACGGGTTGTGGTACAAGGGGGTTAGTGTGAAGAGAATGGGGATTATAATGAGAATCTGGAAAAGTATTATTTTGTATTTACGGTACGCGTCCATCTGCGTCCGGAGCGCGATGCAGTACAAGCTGTCGTTTCTGCTGATGATTATCGGCCGGTTTATCATCGCGTTTAACGAATTTATCGCGATTAAATTTCTGTTTTCCGGTTTTGAGGAAATCAAGGGATACTCTTACGGTGACGTGCTGCTGTGCTTTTCGATTGTGCAAATGTCCTTCACGCTTTCGGAGCTGTTCGGAAACGGCTTCAAGGTCTTTTCCGGCATGATCAAAAGAGGGGACTTCGACCGCATCCTGTTAAGGCCCTGCAGCCCGATACTGCAGATTATCGGGAACCATTTTGAAATCGGCAGAACCGGCCCTATGATTACGGCGGTTATTACGCTGGTCATCGGTATACGCACCTGCAGCGTAAGCTGGAACGCCGCGGCGTTCTTTACGCTGGCGCTTATGATCGCGGGCGGCGCGCTGCTGTTTATCGGGCTGTTTATGCTCGGCGCCGGCCTTTGCTTTTTCTCTATTGAGGACACGTCGATTATCAATGTCCTGACCTACGGCGCAAAGTCCCACGGCAAATATCCCATCGACGTCTACGGCAGGGGAATCCTGCGTTTTTGCACCTATATCATTCCCTACACGCTCTTCCAGTACTACCCGCTTCAATATCTGCTGGGAAGGACGACGCAGTGGCGGCTGGCCTTTTATCCGCTGGGTATCGTCGTATTTCTGGCGCTGTGCTACGCCGTATGGCGCATCGGCGTTCACAACTACAAATCCTGCGGGGCGTAAAATGCCCCGCAGGATTTTATATCCGGCAAGCCCTTTCATCATGCCTGCCCTGTCACACGCGAAAGCCCGTCTCATGCTCCCTGATCGGGATTTCCTGCGTCTCGATGCGGTCTATGACGATGTATTCGCTCCGGTTTATCATTACCAGCAGCCGGTCAAGCTGCTCGCGCGTCCCCTGCGCCTCCATCTCCACGGAGCCGTCGCTCTCGTTTCTTACCCAGCCGGTGACGCCTAACCCCCTTGCGGCATAGCTTGCCCTGTAGCGGAAGCCCACGCCCTGCACGCGGCCAGTAAAGCGCATATGCCTGCGCACGATTTGTTGTGATTTTTCCATGTGTGTGCCTTCCCTTCGCTTTCAGCGCCCCCCGCTACGCCGCTGCTGTTTGCGCTGCAGCTTTTTCGATAATTTTCCGGAAGGCTCTTCTTTGGCTTTAACAGGCCGCCTTCGCTTCTCCGCTATGAAAACATAATACCCGTCAATCTCGCGAATCGTAACGCCGCCAAACACCGATGTCAGCTTGTTTTTATACCAGTCCAGCCTTTTCGTAACCATCACCAGCCTGCCGCCCGGCGCCAGCTTTTTATATCCGGTCTCTATGAATTGTCTGGGAACGGAAAAATCGGCATGATACGGCGGATTGGACAATATCAGCGTAAAATCGCTCTCCTCTATATGCGCATACCCGTCGCTTACCCTGATTGAAACGTCGGGCACATGATTGAGGCGCGCATTGATTTTTGCACATGCTGCCGCCGCTTCGGAAATATCGCACAAAATCACATTTTCCGCGCCCGCCAGCTTTGCGGCAAGGATGCCTGCGACGCCATATCCGCAGCCTAAATCCAGCACCTTATCCTGCGGCCCGAAATCGACGATCGACAGCATCGCCAGCGTACCGGCGTCAATTGCCCGTGGTGAAAAGACAGACGGTTCGGTTTCAAATACCATATCGACATTTTTAATCGTTGTTGAAATCATCGCGCACCTCCCATGCTGTCCTCTGTTATCCGTTCCTTTCGGCCAGCCGTTATAATGCCTCTGATTATACCACTTTTATCCGCCCTTTGCCACCGGAAATCTTTTTATTCTCGCGCGCAATTTACCTGCCCAAAATGCATTGCATGATTTCCGCCTCGTCCGGCATCACGCGCAGCGCGCCTCTTCTGGTCGTAATAATGGAAGCCGCCGCATTGGCAAACCGCAGCAGCTCTTCCAGCTCCCTCCTGCTCAGTCCCTGATATCCTTTGTTTAAAATCTGATGCAGCACGCAGCCCATAAAGGTATCGCCCGCCCCGGTTGTCTCAACGGTGCCCTCATTGAGAAACGGCGGCATTTGGGCCGTTTCTCCGCCGCAGTAAGCGCGGCTTCCGTCCTTTCCCATCGACAGTAATATCAGCGGAATCGAAAATTCCGCCCTTAGCTGCTCCACTGCGCTGTCATAATCCTGCTCACCCGTCAGCCACAGCAGCTCGTCATCGGATATTTTCAAAATATGGCAGTGGCGCAGGCCATACGCTATCTGTTCCTTTGCCAGATGATCGCTCTCCCACAGGGGCTTTCTCAAATTAGGATCAAAGGAAATCCAGACGCCCGCTTCCTCCGCAATCTGAACAGCCCTCTGCGTCGCGCTTCTTACCGGTTCGTCCGTGAGAGATAACGACCCGAAGTGGAAAATCCTTGCGCCGCGAATCAATTCGTCCCGGATCTCCTGCGCGCGAAGCATCATATCCGCCCCCGGCTTTCTGTAAAAAGAAAAATCCCTGTCGCCGTCCGCCGTTTTCTGTACCACCGCCAGCGTTGTAGGTATCCTGTCGTCAAAGCACAGGCCCTCTGTCGCAATGCCCGTTTCCTTCAGGGCGCTCTCGAGCTGACGGCCAAAGCCGTCCCCGCCCACCTTGCCGATAAACGCCGTTTTCCGCCCCAGCCGCTGCAGCATGGCCAGCACATTACAGGGGGCGCCGCCGGGATTGGCCTCAAAAACCGGATTGCCCTGACTGCTGTAGCCGTTCTGCGTAAAATCAATCAATAATTCGCCGATTGCAACCACGTCGTATCTGTCCATTATTCCCTCCATGTCAGCGTTCAACCTCAATATCATACTTCGTCACATCCATATACAGCTGCCCGTTGCCGGCAAACGTAATCTGCGTCGCATTACAGGGCGTGTAAATCAGGGACGTCATCGCCTGCGCGCCGTCATTTGCAAAAATCTCAACGGAATACCGGTCTATCAAAATCCGCAGACTCAGCACGCCGTCCTGACTGTCTGCATACATGCTCCGCGTGCTGATTGTATCTTTGGCAAAGCCGGAATGCGTACGGTCAAATGTCAGTATTTTTTCTTCCCTGTCATAGATAATCTCGGAGTAGCGTCTTCCGTCCGAGGCCAGCCTGATTCTGCATTTTCCGTATCCGCCGCCCTTGAGCCGAAGCTCCAGATCCACGCTTCTGCCCGCTATGCCCTCCAGCTTCATTTCCTTTTCAACGCAGACCCCTTTATAGGCGACCGCATTCCTGCGGCAGCCATTCAGCTCGCGCACGGGCCATTGATATACCCTGCCGCCGCGCAGCGAAAGCTCTCTTGGAACCGTCATCATGCCCGACCACGGCTGGCTGTCCGGATACATCGGATTATCCCACGACTGCATCCAGCCGATCATAACCCGTCTGCCATCCTCTGTCAGCATTGTCTGCGGCGCGTAAAAGTCAAGCCCGTAATCGACACTCTGCACCCGCTCCCGACAAAACCGCAGGTTTTCCCTGTCATAGCTTCCGATAAGAAACGCCGTGTTATTTCCGTTGTGAAATTCCAGTCCCTCCGCTTCCATTTCCTGCGGCGAGATCATCAGCACCTGCCTGTCTCCCAGCGGATAAAAGTCCGGACACTCCCACATTTTACCCAGCCTGTTCCCGCTGCAATCCAAAATCCCCGCATAGTTCCATTCATGCAACGTATCGGCGCAAAATAATGCGATTTGGCCGCTTCCGTCGCTGCCGCGGCTTCCGACAGCCATATAATATCTGCCGTCCTCCTTCCATATTTTCGGATCCCGAAAGTCCTCCGTACTGCTTCCTTCGGGCAGCATGTCGGCGGAAACCACCGGATTTTTCTCAAGCTTTTCATAATTGACACCGTCTCCTGTGGCCATGCACTGGTGCTGCCGGACATACTTTTTGCCGTCCTCCGACATTTTTTCTTCTACGCCGGTATAAACCAGAATCTGTTTTCCTGCCTCCTCCATCGCGCTGCCCGAAAACACGCCAAAGCTGTCATACGCGCAGTCCGGCGCCAGCGCCGCGGGAAGATACTCCCACCGGATAAAATCCTTACTTTTTGCATGTCCCCAGTGCATGGAATCCCAATGCGTCGCATACGGATAGTACTGATAAAACAGATGGTGCTCCCCCTTGTATTCCGAGAACCCGTTGGGATCATTCATCCAGCCCACGGGATTGGAAAAATGAAATTCCGGCCTGTTTTCGTTTGATATTTTCTCTGTTGCCGCCTTTTCATAGCTTCTTGCCTTTTCTAATAATTCGCTCATTGTACTCCTCCATTCCAGATAAAGCGCTAATTCCCTTCCGATAAGGACGCCAGATACGCATCAAAATATTTCTGCTTGATCTGCAAATACTCCGACAGCCCATAATCCTCCATCTTCTGCAGATAGTCGTCCCAATCCTCTTCAATCCCGCCGTTCAATATCCAGCTTGCCTTCATTTGCTCCGCGTATTTTTTAATATCGGTGTCAAGCTGCGATACTCTGTTGGTGTCCTCCATGCTCATAAACACGTTGGGGAACACATACCGGCTGTTCATATCCTCCAGATATGCCGCGTGCATGTTGTCCAATCGCCATTTCGCATCGTCCGGCTCCGTCACATACACTCCGTAATACTCGTTTAAAATGGCAAGCGGCCCGTTGACGGATTGATTTTCACGCACCTCCACAGGAGAATTTTCGCCAAGCTCCATATGCCTCAGCATCGGCTCCCCATTCGCGTTCGTACTCATCTCGAAAATATTCGCCGTACCCTCCTCGCCATAGGTGCCCCAGTTGTTCTGCGCCGACTGAATCGGCGCGTACATCTGGTCAATCCAGGCCGCCGCAAGCGCCGTATCCCTGCAGTTCGAGGTAAGGACACAGCGCCCTCTGTCAAACCCGCTTGTTTCGCTGCCGTTCTGCCTTGTAATATTGACAAGGCCGTCCGGGCCCGCAAGCGCAGGCAGCATCACATAATCCTCATAGTTGTCAATATTGGCAATATCCCATGTAAAGCATAAGCCGTACCGGTGATTCTTCCCTTTTGCCACATAAGTGGACCAGTCCTGCGTAAAAGCCTCCGGGTCAACCAGCTTTTCCTCCACCAAGTGATGCAGCCAGATAATCCCGTCCCGGTAGCCCTCCTGCACCGACGTGTAGATGACCTCTCCCTCATCCGTCACTGCAAAATGGTCGCCCGTATCGCCATAGCCCTCTCCAAAGCCGTTGATTAAGATGGCCGGATCCTGATCCCCATTGTTGATAATAAACGACATCGGTATCACATCGCCCGTGATGTCAAATTCCCGCTGTAATTCTTCCGCGTGGTCGCGAAAGGCCATCAGCACCGCTTCCAGCTCCGCCGTGGTTTCCGGCATTTCAAGGCCCAGATATGCCATCCACTTCCTGTTGATATACGGAATATTGCCGATTGCCTGAATGGCCTCTTTGCCCGCGCCAAGCTGTTCAATCCACGGGAAAGAATAAATATGCCCGTCCGGCGCGGTACACATCACTCTGTATTCCGGATATTTTTCAAAAACAGCCTGCAGATTCGGCATGTATTTATCTATCAGATTCTCCAGCGGAATGATAATGCCCTGCTTCGCATAACGAAGCAAATCATAATCGCCCATCCCCGCCACAAAAAGCCCGTCGGGCAGCGCCCCAAACTGAGCCAGCGCAAGGTTCTTCTTATCGCCAAACTGATCCGACACAAAGCAGGTCCAGTCGATATGCACGTTGGTCTGTTCCTCCAGCCGCATAAATATGGTTCTCTTATTGGGATCCTGCTCGGTTCTTGCAGGCGCGTTCGTAATAAAGGACAGCTCTCTGGTCTGGGCCAGCGGAAAAGCCACGTCCTCTATCGGCGTATCCGGATCAATATCCGCCTGCCCCACCGCTGCCTTCCCGCAGCCGGCAAGCGACGCAGTCATCATGCCCGCCAGTAACACACACATCCATTTCTTCAACCCTTTTTTCATCTGATTCCCTCTCCTTCCTACCTGTCGTTGCTAGCCTTTGATGGAGCCTACCATAACGCCCTTGTCAAAATATTTCTGGAAAAACGGATACATGACAAGGAGCGGAAGGCTGGAAACGACAATCGTGGAATACTTGAGCAGCTCCGCCATCTTTGCCATTTCAGCCGTACTCTGAATGTCCGCAATCATCCCCGACTGCGGCGTGTTCTGCACCAGTATGGAGCGAAGCACCAGCTGAAGCGGCTGCAGGCTTGCATCGTTTAAATAAATCATCGCGTCAAAGTAGCTGTTCCACATCCCGACAAATCCCCACAATGCGAGAACAGCGATAATCGGCTTGCACAGCGGAAGCAGTATCTGGAAGAAATATTGTATCTCATTGGCACCGTCAATCTGGGAAGCCTCCCACAGCTCCTTTGAAATCGACTGATAATACGTCCTTGCAAGAATCATGTTCCATACGTTAAACGCCCCCGGCAAAAGAATCGCCCAAACCGTGTTTACCAGACGCAGCTCATTCATCAGTATGAAAGTAGGAATTAATCCGCCGCCAAAGAACATCGTGATGATAAACAGCGCGTTAAAAAACGTTCTTCCCACCAGCTCTCTTTTGGACATCGGATACGCGGCCAGCAGCGTAATAAAGACGGAGATAGCGGTTGCGGTAACCGAATAAAAGAACGAATTGGCAAAGCCGCGCCATATCATTTCATCCTCAAGCACCCGCCTGTAAGCCTCCAGCGACCAGTCGCCCATGCGAAAGCTGATTCCCTGATTGTTTAACACATTGGGATCCATAAAGGACGCAATCACAACATAGGCCAGCGGAACAATAATCGCCGCCGTAAACAATGCCAGCAGGCTGTATCCGACAGACAAAATTCCCCTGTCCGACCTGCTTCTTTTTATTTTCTTTACTTTCTGTACGCTCATTATGGGCCTCCCTTCTCCTATAATCCTTCACCGTCGTTTAATTTGGACACAATCCAGTTGACAAGAAGCAGCAAAAGCACATTGATTACGGAGTTAAAAATACCTACCGCAGTCGAATAGCCATAATCGCCGTTCAACAGACCAATCTTATACACATAGGTGGAAATAATCTCCGACGTTGGCAGATTCATCCCCGTCTGGAGCGCGTATGCCTTTTCAAAGCCCACGCTCATAATGTTGCCTGCCGAGAGAATAAACTGTATGACGATGATATTCTTAATCGCGGGAAGCTGCACATACCATATCTGCTGCAAAATATTCGCGCCGTCTATCGTGGCGGCCTCCTCCAGCTCCTTGCTCACATTAGACAGCGCCGCCGTGTACATAATGGACGCCCATCCTGCTCCCTGCCATATTCCGCTGGCTATGTAAATCGTCCGAAACGCCTCCGGCATCGTCATCCAGTTTGTGGTGGTTCCCAGAAGCTGATTGAGCGGGCCGACCGGGGACAGGAACATCCTGACCATACCGCACAGGACAATAACGGAAATAAAGTTCGGCGCATAAATTAGCAGCTGAATCTTTTTCTTAATGCCGGTTCTCCGGATCTGATTCAGCAAAAGCGCCAGAATAATCGGCGCGGGAAAGCCCCACAGCAGCCCGTATAAGCTGAGCTTTAAGGTATTGAGCAAATAGGACATGAAATCCGGCGAAGACAGGAACCGCTTAAAGTAGTCCAGTCCTACCCACTCGCTCCCCAACAGACCAAGCCGCACATTGTAATCCTCAAAGGCCATCAGGATACCGCCCATGGGCAGATATTTGAATATCACGGTCAGTACCAGCGCCGGCAGCAGAAAAATCACATACAGCTGCCAGTTCTTTCTGACATACAACAGCTTCTGCCTCGTCGTTCTCTTTTGATAAGTTAAGGTTTTCTTCGCTTCCACTTCCATTACCCCTTCCGCATTGTCCTATTATTTGTAACCGGTAAAGTAACCGGTTACTTTACTTGCTTTTATCATATCCGCTGTTTCTGCCGCCGTCAAGAGGTTTCTTCAATTTCATTATAACTGATAAATTAACGGCCGGCTTTTTGTTGAAAATGCATAACCGGTTATGTAACCGGTTATCTTTTACTTGCCTATATTGCTCCCGTTTGCTATAATAGAGGCTGCAAAGGAGCGTTGCAGCATGAACGGCAAAAAAGTAACTTTTGATGATATTGCAAAATATACTAATTTTTCCAAGACTACCATTTCGCGTTATTTTAATAATCCCGATTCGCTGACCCTCAAGAATCAGGAAATTATCGCGCAGGCATTGATTGATTTGGACTACAGGGAAAATAAGGTCGCAAAAATACTTGCAAACGGGAAAACGGAATTTGTCGGCATTATTATTCCGAATCTGTACCTCCATTATTATGCCGAAATGCTCAATCAAATCCTCTCTTCTTATGAGAAGTTCGGCTACAAATTTCTGGTGTTTGCCGCCAATGACAATGAAGCCGCGGAACGCCGTTATATCCGGGAGCTGCTGGCCTACAACATCGAAGGGATGATCGTTCTCAGCCATACGATACCGTCCCGGGAGCTGGCGTCCTACAATATCCCCATCGTAACGATTGAGCGGGAAGACCAATATACGAGCAGCGTAAATACGGATAACTACATGGGCGGCGTACAGGCGACCAGTCTGCTGTACAAATGCGCCTGCGATGTATTGATTCACATCAACGTAGACGTGCCCAAAGGCATCCCTGCCCACGGGCGTATTCAGGGCTTTCTCGACACCTGCAGGGAGCATCGTATCCCTTACGAACTGCTGTTAAAGGATTTGGGGAACACTTATGCGGATAATCAGCGGGCGCTTCTGGAAACGGCAGGCTATTTGGAGCGCAAATACGAAAAAAAGCGCAAGGGCATCTTTCTGGCCAACGATACTTATGCCAATATGCTTTTGAACGCGCTGGTTCGACTGCACGGCTCTCTGCCGGAGGATTATCGCATCATAGGCTTTGACAATTCGCCGATTTCCGGCGAAGCCGTTATCCCCACCAGCACCGTAGGGCAGCAAATTGACAAAATTGCCGATACCGCCATGGAAATCCTTGTGGCGCAGATGAATGAACGGAAAAAAAGGCGGCCTTCTGTTCCCGGCAGCCCTGTTCACAGAGTGATTACGCCGGTCCTGATCAACCGTGATACCACGCGCATACCGGCAGAAATATGATATGTTTTAGACGATAAGGAATACAGCATACGGAGGAATATAATGAAAGCAATACAAACGAAGACTTTACACAGATACCTTTTAACGGGCGCGCTGCTGCTTTTTGCGCTGGCGCTTTTCCACACCCGGACAATTACGGCAAATGCCGCCGAGGCGCAGGAAAAAAGAGCCTGCTGGATTTCCTTTCTGGACATCGAAGAATTTCTGCAGGACAGGGACGAGGCCGCTTTTCGGGAGCGCGTCAGCACCATGTACGACAAGGTGCTTGAGAACGGCATAAACACTGTAATCGTCCATGTGCGGGCGATGGGCGACGCAATATACCCCTCCGCCTTCTATCCCTGGTCCGTATACATTACCTCCGACAGGAGCGCTCCCGCGTATGACCCGCTTCAGATTATGGTCTCGCTCGCGCACGAAAAGGGGCTGCTGTTTGAGGCATGGATTAATCCGTACCGCATTTCCCACAACACCGCGACAACGGACAGCTTTAAGGCGACGCCCCATTACGCGCTGTTTGCCCCCTACTTAATCGAATACCGCACAAGCGCCGGACAGATCTGCCTTGCCTTTGACCCGGCAAGTCAGGAGGCGAGAACGTTTATTACCTGCGGCGTCCTGGAGATTATAAACCAGTATCCTGTGGACGGTATCCATTTTGACGATTATTTTTATGTCCCCGGAATGAACGACGCGCTGGACATTCCGTCGCGAAAAGCAAATGTCAACGCGCTGGTCCTTCAGGTCTATCAGACCATAAAGGCCGTCAATCCCGCCTGTGTATTCGGAATCAGTCCGGCCGGCAATCTTGACAACGCCCGCACACAGGGCGCGGACATTGACACCTGGCTCTCCGTCCCGGGCTTTGTCGATTATATTATGCCGCAAATCTACTGGAGCGACATGTATCTGAGCGGCGGCGTGCAGCGGCAGATTTTTACGGAGCGGTGCAGCGCATGGACTGCGCTCAACAAAATAGACCTCCCTATGTATACCGGCCTTGCGCTTTACATGGCCGGCACGCCCTCCAAAACGGATTTGGGCTGGACTGCGGGCAGCGCAAATCTGGCCTATCAATATCTGCTTTCCAGGCAGCTTGGCTGCGACGGATACGCGCTGTTTCGTTACGCATGGCTGGAAAAAGATATTGCGGCGACGGAGCTGGCAAATCTGCGGATATTTTTACAATAGCTTCCCCGCCGCCTACAGCGCTATATCGTCCAGCGTATACGCCTTTGCCTTTACCACCACCGCGTTTTCCCTGAAAACTTCGTCCATCACCCGGTGCTCCAGGGCCCTTCGCCTTTCCAAATGACAAAGGAGCCCTGCCATCCCCGACAGCGCGTGCACCTTTCCATACGGCGACTCCTGCAGGTATTTGAGCATAAGCGGAAACCACAGCTCGTTCCCCGCGTCATCCGAACGCTCCTTTTTGATGGTCTCAATCGCGGCCGCAATATCCGCCACATCCAGATAAATGATTCTGTACGGCTTGTCTGCCAGCACCTCCCGGAGTCTCCTGTAAAAGGCCAGAATCTCCGCCTCCGTCATCATCAGGTACAGCATCTGGTTCTCTATAATATTTTGAAATATGGAACATTCGAAAATCTGCCCTTCCCCGTTCCACTTCCCGAAGCGTTCAAAGAGTACCCTTTCAAAATCCGTCCTGTCCAGATTCCCGTTATAGATTTCGAAGCGTTCCAGCTCCTTGTGAAAGCCCGGAATATCCGTCAGAATCCGCGTATAGGGGATGATTCTGTGCGCCCCCTCCGTAACCGCCTTTTCCTCAATCTCTTCGCGAAGCGCCGAATACCTTTCCAGCACACCGGCATACTGCTCCTGCGTCACATAGGCGCACCACGCCAGCTCAACGGGCGAACAGTCCCCTTCACGAAAAACCGTATAATCGGGCAGTTTCTCAGAAAGCCGGTTCGTAAAAGTGGACTTCCCTGCGCCCTGCAGGCCTTCTATAAAATAATTCGTTTTTTTCATTGTGCATATTCCTTTCAGGCTTCTTATATCCTGCGGGCCACTATTTTGTTGGATGCATGTAAATGCCTTGGAACGCCGGGATGCTCATCCTCAAACGTATAGGACTTGAATTGCAAAATCTCCCAGTCTTCATATAATGCAGCGATTTCCCTATCCCCGGCCAGCCCAATCGCAAAGGGCGCAATATCGGCCGAGGCCGGCACCGTGTCCGTAAACAGCTGCATAATATGAATCCCGCCTGCGGCGGTATGCGTTTTTGCTCTCTCTATAAAAGCCATCCAGTCTGTCTTTTCCACAAAATGCAGCGTTCCAAAGGACATTATCAAATCGTATTGCCGTTCAAACCGGTATGTCCTCAGGTCCGCAGTAAACGCATTTAATTGTACAGCTTCCGTTTCGCACCTTTGCCGCAGCTTCGCAATCCCATGCTCCGACAGATCAAAAGCATCGACATTGCAATATCCGCGCTTTGCCAGATAAAAGGCATTCTGTCCCTCTCCACAGCCGACATCGATTATTTTGGACTGCCTGTCCAGCAGGTGTTCAAATTCTTTCAGCGTTGCGTTGGGTTCCGCGGAAAACGCGGCGACATCCTGATTCTGATATGCCTTTTCCCAAAAAGGGATTAACGAATTGTTCATATGACAGTCCTCCAGAGTTGTCTTTACATTTTGTTATTTCACAAAACATTATCAGATGATTGTTGTCCTGTCAATCATTTTCGATCCCCGCCCTCCCCAATGCCTGCGTGATATGGTATCTTCCTTCGTCGCCTCCGGTCATCCAAAGCCTCCTGTATTCTTTTTCTGCCATATACCACAGCTTTCTCTGCCAATTTCCAAACAGTACCTGCATTACCAATCCCATTTTGCCATTCCGCCATATTTCGTGCTATAATATCCTTAGATAGAACGTATTCTCAATGTGGGTATCAAAAGAAAAACGAGGTGACAGCTATGGGACAACTCAGCCTGTTTGACGACCGCAGCGTCAGCGCGCCGCTGGCAAGCCGTCTGCGGCCGGAGACACTGGAGGAATATGTCGGGCAGAAGCATCTGCTCGGAGAAGGAAAGCTTCTGCGCCAGCTTATCGACAGAGACCAGATTTCCTCCATGATTTTCTGGGGGCCGCCCGGTGTGGGCAAAACGACGCTCGCACGGATTATCGCAGGACGCACAAGGGCTTCCTTTGTGGAATTCAGCGCAGTAACCAGCGGCATTAAGGATATCAAGGAAGTGATGGCGCAGGCGGAGCAGAACCGGATGATGGGCATTCGGACGCTCCTGTTCGTTGATGAGATTCACCGCTTCAACAAAGCGCAGCAGGACGCGTTTTTGCCCTATGTAGAAAAGGGCAGCATTATTCTGGTCGGCGCGACGACAGAAAATCCGTCCTTTGAAATCAACGCCGCTCTCCTGTCACGCTGTAAGGTTTTCGTGCTGAAGGCGCTGGATGAAAACGACCTGAAGGAGCTGCTCGCGCATGCGCTCGCAAGCCCGAAAGGATTGGGAAGCATGGAAATCGCCATCGAAGAGGAGCATCTTTTTGCAATCGCCCGTTTTGCCAACGGAGACGCCCGGACGGCGCTCAATACCCTCGAGATGGCCGTACTGAACGGTGAAATCGACGGCAGCGGGAAAATCCATGTCAACGCGGAAGTCCTTTCCCAATGCATGAACCGCCGTTCCCTGCTCTATGACAAGAACGGCGAGGAGCATTACAACCTGATATCCGCGCTGCACAAATCCATGCGCAACAGCGACCCCGATGCCGCCGTCTACTGGCTGTGCCGGATGCTTGACGGCGGAGAAGAGCCGCTTTATATTGCAAGACGGCTGATACGCTTTGCCAGCGAGGACGTCGGCATGGCCGATTCCCAGGCGCTGCAGGTTGCCGTCGCCGCCTATCAGGCATGCCACTTTCTGGGAATGCCCGAATGCGACGTGCATCTGACCCACGCCGTGGTTTATCTGTCCATGGCGCCCAAATCCAACGCCCTGTACGCAGCCTGCGAGCACTGCAAGAAAGACGTGCGCGAGCTGCCGGCAGAGCCGGTGCCGCTTCAAATCTGCAACGCCCCGACCGGACTTATGAAAGAGCTTGATTACGGCAAAGGCTACATCTATGCCCATGATACAGAGGAAAAGCTGACGAAAATGAAATGTCTGCCCGAAAGCCTTGCCGACAGAAGGTATTATCTGCCGACGCGGGAAGGACATGAGCGGGAAGTGAAGGAGCGGCTGGAGGAAATCCTGCGCTGGAAAAACGATTAAGGCGCCGCTCCTATTCCGAGCGCCGCCTTCGCCAGCCTGTCGGCCAGCTCGTTATACGTGTCTCCCGAATGTCCTTTTACTTTTACAAAGCGGATACGCACTCTGGCGCTCACCTTTTTGTAATATGCAGCATAGGCAATCGTCCCTTCTTTTTTGGCCTGCCACTCGCCGCTGCACCATCTGGCGATCCCTTCATAATCGTGATAGATCGTGACCGACGGAATATTATTGTCCAGACAATAGCGCATTGCCGCCTCGGCGCCCTTAATCTCGCCCGCGACATTGTGCATCTGCGCCAGGCCGCTGTCCGTATATTTCTCTGAGAAGTGCAGCTCCTGTCCGTTATGGAAAAGCACCATGCCATAGGAAAACGCGCCGGTTGCCGCATCATAGCTCCCGTCCACATAGGCCGCAGCCTGCGTCTCGTCCACAGCGTCCTCACAGGACAAGGCCGCAGCGTCCTCACAAGGCAAGGCCGCAGCGTCCCGGCCGCTGTTCCCCTGTCTGTCAACGCATTCCTGTCGGATCTGGCACTGCGCGCCGCCGGTCGCAGCGGCCTCTGGGCCGTCCCCGTTCTGCGCTATGAACGCCTCCGCCTCCTGCCTTGTGCCAAAGCTCTTAAAGACCGCGCCCGAAAAACCGTTCGTCTGCTGCTGGCATTCCGCCCATGTCCCGTAAATGCCGGGGACTCTGCCCGTCTTCACCGCGTAAAATTTCTTTGCCATTTTTCCTCGTTTCCGCTTAGTCCTTGAAGCCCGGAAAGCGCCTCTTTAATAGGGCAGATAATTGATGGTATCTCTGTATACCAGCGCGTAAACCGTAGACGGGAAATCCGTCGTAAAGGTCAGGGTCGCGTCGCTCATGTCCTCATCTGTCAGGATGTTTATAGCGCCCGGCTGAATCTGAATCAGTGAAAACTGTCTTCCCGGGTAACGGACAGCCGGCGGAATGGTCATTACATAGGTAAGCGGCACGTCCGTGCGGCTGTAATCGCTGCTTTCTCCCGTAATCGCCATATTGTAAGCGGTCACATACGTCGCGTCCCCAAGCACCAGTGAAAACGCCTCCAAAGCGGCCGGCCCCTGCGGTTTGCTCTTGATATAGGTATACATCTTCTCTTCCGGCTTCTGCGATATAATCTCCAGACTGCTGCTGTAATCCACAATCGGATATTTCAGATTGGTATAAGTCGACAACGCATCCTGCGGCGAGACATTTACAATCTCAGGCCATGCCATATTCTGCACCCGCTTGATCATATAGTAATTGGCCAGCGTAAAATTGTAATATCCGTTGAAGCGCTGCATAAACGCGGTGATACTGTCCAGGCTGTTATACGGTACGTTGCCGACATCCCTGCTCACAATATCGGTCCCGAAAAAGTCAAACAGACAGCCGCCCGCCTCATTGCCAAAGGCCGTCGGGCTTTCGATGAAGGTACCCACGTACATCGATACATAGCGCAGCTCCCGCAGATTGGAAAACGCCTCCGCGCCGATAGAAGTCACGCCCTTCTCAATGATCAGCCTGCGCACCGCCTTATCATGCCACGGCCGGTTCCCCAGGCAGTCCTTGTCATACGAAGGCACCGCGCCCGTTCCCCGGATATACAGTGTATCGTCCTCGATTCGCGCCAGAAGATTCGTCCCCTGGCCGTCCGTATAAGTCCAGCCTTCCCTGTCGGGCTCCTTCTCCCATCTGGGGTTGTCCGCCGCCTTAGCCTGCATCGGCATCATCAGGGACAGCACCAGCGCGCACATTGTCAAAACACTAATGAACTTTTTCATCTCATCCACCTCTTTTCGCATTTATAAAAAGCAACAATTTCCATGGTATACAATGCCATGGTATATAATACCATACCATTATTTTACAGGTAATCCATTTTTATGTCAATTGCAGGATTAGGTAATACCGCTAGTATATTTTTCCATCCGGCCTATTTTAATATTTCGCGCAGCAGCGCCATCAGCTTCGGAATATGAATCGGCTTTGCAATGTGCCCGTTCATCCCGGCGTCCAGCGCTTCCTTTTTATCCTCGTCGAAGGCGTTTGCCGTCATGGCGATAATCGGAATGTCCGCAACGGCGGTATCCTCCAGCGCCCTGATTTGCCTTGTCGCCTCGTAACCGTTCATAATCGGCATCTGTATATCCATCAGGACCAGATCATACTGTCCGGCTCCGGCCGCGGCCATCTTCTCTACCGCAACCGCACCGTCGTCAGCCACGTCGACCGCGAAGCCGGCCTCCTGCAAAATCTCCACGGCAATCTCCTGATTCAGCTCATTATCCTCCACCAGCAGGATATGTTTTCCCGCAAAGATCTCATTGTCCCCGGCAGACGCCTCCTCCGTATCCTGCACCGTAAACGGCGATTCCAGAATCTCTCTGAGCTCCGACAGGAAAATCGGCTTGGAGCAAAACGCGGTAACGCCCGCCGCACGCGCCTCCTCCTCAATATCCGTCCAGTCGTATGCGGTCAATATAATAATGGGCTTCTCCTCCCCGATAATGCCCCGAATCCGCCGCACAACCTCGATACCGTTCATATCCGGCATCAGCCAGTCTATGATGAATACCGCGTATTCGTCGCCCTGCTCCCCCGCCAGCTGCACGCGCAGCACCGCTTCCTTTCCGGACGTCGTCCAGTCCGGCCGCATTCCGATAACGGAAAGCATTTTGGTAACGCTGGAGCAGGTATTGAAGTCGTCGTCAGCCACAAGCGCCCTGAGTCCGCTCAGCTCCGGAATCACCTCCTGACGGACCGGACCGGTGCAGGTCTTAAACTGCAAAGCCACCGTAAAGGTCGTTCCCTTGCCTTCCTCACTGGCGACGGAGATGGTGCCGTTCATCATATCCACGATATTTTTGGTGATTGCCATCCCAAGCCCGGTTCCCTGAATCCCGCTGACCGTACTTGTTCGCTCCCGCTCAAACGGCTCAAAAACATGCCGCAAAAATTCCTCGCTCATACCGATTCCGGTGTCCTTTACCTGGAACTCATACGCGGCCCATCCCTCGGGCGCATTCGGCTTCTGCAAAATCCGCACGCCCACAAAACCGCCGGGCTTTGTGAACTTCATCGCGTTACTCAGCAGATTTAACAGCACCTGATTTAACCGGAGCTTATCACATAAAATATGCTCGTCCACCACGTCCGCCGTATCGATGTAAAATTCCAGCTGCTTTGACGTAATATCGGCCTGTACGATCGTCTTCAGGTCATGCATAATCTCCGGAAGGGACGTCTCCTTCTCCTCGATCTTCACCTTACCGCTCTCGATGCGGCTCATGTCCAGAACATCGTTAATCAGGCTGAGCAGGTGATTGCTGGACGTCGTAATCTTGGCCAGATACCCCTGCACCTGCTCCTTGCTGTCAATATGCGCCGCCGCAAGGGACGTAAATCCGATAATCGCATTCATCGGCGTACGGATGTCATGCGACATATTGTTCAGGAAGGTTGTCTTGGCGCGGTTTGCGTGCTGCGCCGCCGCAAGCGCGTCCTCCAGGTCGATCTTCTGCCGCTCCAGCTTCTCCTCCATCTTTTTCTCATCGTCAATATCCACAAAAAGGCCCACAAAAGCAATCGGGGAGCCGTCCTCGCGTCTCGACAGCCTTCCGGCCGCGTGGAACCACCGCAATCCCGCATGCTTCGTAAACAGACGATATTCCACGTCATAGGTTTTTTCACCGGTATAATCCTTTACCGTATCCCAGTATTCTTCGACGGCCTGCTCCTTATCCTCCTCGTACAGCAGGTCGGACCAGGATTCCAGCCGGTTGGGGAATTCCTCCTCGGTCTCGTACCCGACCATCTTCCGGAAAACCTCCGACCATGTGCAGGATACAATCTCCGCGCGCTCGTTAAACTCCATACTCCACAGTCCGGAGTTCATCGCGTCATGGATATTTTCCATGGCCGCCTGCTCCTTCTCGATTTGGGCGTACGCGGCCCTGATTCTGTCCCCGTCTTCCTTCTCCTTCTCCAGAAGCGCCCTTGCGCTCTTTTTGGACTGCCGAATCAGCGCTATAAATACGACGAGCATCACAAGCACCGTAATGACAATCTGGATAATACCGCGATTCATCATGCCGGAGCTGATCGAGCTGATTTGGCCGCTGATTACGTTATCCTTAATCAGAATCGTCAGCATCCAGTTCGTCCCCGCCACCGGAACATAACAGAGATCCTCCCTGGATCCGTTATAGCGGAACGTAACCTGGCCGGAGCTGCCGTTTGTGAAATCCGCTTCCAGCTGCGCAAAGCTTCCGCCGTTTTCAAACTCCGCTTCCCTGAGCGCCGTAAGAATATTCGTCCCCGCCTTCAGATTCCCGAAATCATCACTTGTGAGATCCTCGCCGTTGCGGTGATAGAGGCTGCAGAACGTTTCGTTGTCGGCAGTCTGCAGCGTCAGGGAGCTCAGCATCTCATCGATATTAATTTGAACAAAGCAGATCTTCATCTGCACGCCCCGGAAAACAATACCCTCCACGGGAACCGCAAGAATCACCTGTTTCCTCGCACCATCGAGATTCAACGTGGAGATCACCGGCTCCGTCAGCTCTTCGGGCGGAGCGCCGTATTCGTCCGTACCGGGCGCCGTGCTGAATTCCGTGTAAACAATGCCGTTTTCATCCACCAGCGCAAACCGGTCGATGCCGTACAGCGTCTTGACCTTTCCGAGAAATCTGCGCAGACTCTCCTCTGACGCCAGATCCGAGTCCTCCATTACCGCAAGCGCATTCGCAATGTACGAATAATTACTCTTTAACTCCTCGGAAACCACCTGTGCCCGCCGCCCGGCCAGCTCCTCCAGATAAAATTCGCTGACTTTTCCGACAGCCTGCCTTGTGCCGACGCGCGCGCTGTTTGACACCCAAATCGTCGTAATCAGAAGAATCGCCGCAATCAGCGCCCCGCCTGCTATCGCATAGGCAACTGCCTGTTTTCTTTGCTTTTTGTCCATACTCTTGTATTCTGACTGGTTCATTTTTCTTCCATCCTCAATTCATTTCAACCGTTTTCTTACTGTATCTGTTTTATGATATTCGGATCCTTGATTTTCCCGTCCTCGGCAAACAGAAGGATTTTCGACATAATTTCCGCCGTCTTTGGGTCGTCGTCCACAAAGGGCAGGAAAATACGCCCTCTGTGCTGTGAATGAACCGGAACGACGAACAGCATGGCATTTCCGATTTGATGCACAACGCCGCTGCCAAGGTGTACCGTGTACTGGCCGAGCTTCCCGTCGATAATCGCGTGATTCCCCTCCAGGCGGACATTCTTCGTCCCAAACAGGGAAAGATTGCACGCGACGATTGCGCGGCGCATCTCGATTGTCGAGTGGCTTGTTTCAGGGTCTACGCCGCCGGCATGGGCGACGCTGACCGCCAGGTCCACATCCCGCATAACCTCACTGTATATAATGTCCGGAATATCCTTGACCGGAAGCGCCTTCCCGCTCTTGCGGTCCGAAAATACGACGTATTCCAGGGTCGGCGCTTCCGCATCGCTCGGCGAAAACCAGTCCGCCATCGCGTAAATACGGGCGACAATATTCTCCTTATAGTAAATCTTCTGCAGGCCGTCATCGTAGTCCGCCACCCATCGCCTGCTGCGCAGGGCGCCCACAGTCTTCTGCGGCTGAATCTGATTGCCTGAAAACAGCATGGATTCTTCTTTTTCCAGCTCCTCCTCCAGCTTCACGTACAGTTCACGGAAAACCTGCTTAAAGGGCTGCCGAATCTGCTTTTCAAACAGCAGCTTCTGGTATTCGTGCCACCGGCCGCTTTCATACAGGTCAAAGGGATGCGCGATAAGGACCCTGTCATCCGGCTTTACGGAAAGGAGCGCGCCTGCGGCGTCCAGAAGGCCGTCCTTTGTGAGGAACCCAAGCCCCTGCTTCCCGTCATCCTCCAGCTTTACCACAAGCGGCTCCACAATCGGACGGGCTACCGGATTCTGACCCAGCTCCAGAAGCTCCCAGACCTCGAAGGCCGTGCGATCCTCCATCGCCTGCTCCATCATCTGCCGCGTCCGGCTGTACTGATCCTTTAACTGCTTCACCGTTTCCTGGAGTCTGAGCACCGTCTCATTCTTTTTATATTTTGCCGGAACGGCTTTGAGCGCCTTACCGTCCTTCCTGCATGCCAGCGTGCTCTTCCCGTTCTCGTCCACGCATATCTGAAGCTCGATTTCATCTGCCCGCTGCCAGTCAAAGTATTCCGAAGACTGCTTTGTCAGCCTGCCCTCCATGCGCAGCACCAGACGCGTTACGTCCGTAAATCCCGCGTTCACGCTCAGATTGCCCAGTGCGATTTGCACCGCGCGTCCCTCGCTGGCCCGCCGCTGCGCGCCGAACTGCCGGCTTTCCTTCTTATATTTCTGGATAAACTGGTATCTGTCCAGCATCTCCGTCTCCCGCTCCTCCTTGTCCGCCGGAAGCGGCAGCAGGCCGATGCTCATCAGAAGATCCTTATTGCGCCTGGCGTCGATTTCCGTCTTGAGCGCCGCCTTCTCGACATTTCCGAGCGCGGCATCGGCATATTTTCTTGCTCTTGCATGGGCCGTTCCGGTGGAGGAGTACTTCGCGGCGTCATAGAGCAGCTTGAAGCTCTTCTCCCCGAGCTTTTCATACGCTTCAAAGAACCAGTGGATGTCAAAGGCCCCGTCCGTCAGCTCCTCCGGCGAAAGCGGGGTATATTTTGCAATCGTCGAGGCCACCTGTTCGTCAAACCGCTCGCTGGTGTGCGCCATGAAATAATAACAGGTACTCGCAAAGCCGGGCATCTGAAAATATTCTTCCAGCATGGGTATCCACTGCTGCGCATACATGGCAAGCTCCGCAAGGCGTTTCTGGGTAATGTCCGTGCCCTTCAGCGCCTTTTTCAGATCCTCCGCCGTCTCATCCGGCCCCGGCATGGAGACCTTGAGCAGATGGCTGAGCACCACCCTTCTCTCGGAATTAGCGGTGTAATAGCTGTAGCCCCGCTGTAACGGATCCTTTCCGAGCGCCGTTAAAATCTGTATCATATAATCGATTCCGTAAATAACCTGAATGCTCTTCATATCCGAAGAAAAGGGCGTAGGCTGCTCTCCGCGCTTTAACTCAACCTTTAAGACCATCGGAAGCACCTCTCTGTAAAGCGCATGCGCAAAGGTCATCTCCGGCAGCTCCTCCCCGATGGTGTCAAAGCGGTATTTCCCGTCCACAGGCTGTATCACGCCATTGCCGAAAAAGGCATTCAGCCCGCGGACCGCGGCCTTGCGGTAAGAGACAGCGCCCTTCTGTTCCACGGCGCTTACCGGCTCCAGAAGGCCTCCCAGCCCGACAAAGGTAAACACAGCCTTATAAAACAGGTCCTTATCCCATATTCCCCGCACATAGCACTGCACATAGTCCGACAGCCCGAGATAATACGACGGCCTGCTGCCGTAAGAATACTGGGACTGCTTCTCCCGCGATTTCTGTTCTTTATAATACTGCTGCAGCCGAAAACGCAGCGCAAAGGCATTTTCCCATTCCGCTTTATTCTCTTTGTCGGCATAGGACAGCCACTGGCACATATCCGACAGCACCGGCAGCTCCACCGCGCGTCTTGTGTAAACGGCCGTCGCCCCGTTCCAGCGCTTCTCCTGCACCGTCACCAGGTCGTTTGTGGGATCAAGCACCGTAAGCAGCTTCGAGATACCGCACAGGCCATGCTGCACCAGAAGCGCATGCGGAACATACTGGCGAAACAGCGCGGACAAAATCGTCTGCACCTGCGCTCTGTAGGAGAGCGGAATCGTCAGATTGGAGAAAGGCGCCTTTTTCAGAAGACCGCTTCCAAACACCTTTTGGTAGAGCTTCGTATTCTGCTCGTAATAGCCGCGCTGATCACAGCATCTGCGGTAAAGCTCCGCTTCCAGCAAAAGCTGGGGCGTCTTAATCTCCTTGCTGTAAAATTCCTCCCACATCTCCCGGAAGGGGTAAAGATCCAGCGGCTCGGCGTCGCTGCTGCTCCAGCGGGTCTGGTTCAGCTTGCTGCCAAGCAGCAGATCCTCGTTCCACGCCGTCTTATAGGAACGCTCGCGGTTTTCGCCGATCAGCGCGTCCAGCTTCCGCAGCACGTGGATACAGGCCTCCTCGCCGCAGGTAAAAAGCTTTGACGCCCCGCTCCCATCGACGGTAACCGGCGGCAGAACCCAGTCCTTTGTCACGTCATACAATCCGTACCCCGGCGTATTCAGAATATCCTGCGCGGCGCTTTCCGCCCCCAGAAGCTCCTCCAGAAGCACCTGCTCCTTGCCGGTAGGATTCGAAAAGGCACGCAGCTGCGGCAGGATTTGTGAAAAAGACGTCCCGTCCTCCTTCTTTAGCTGCAGCGCAAGGTCAAGGGCGCCCATATGGCATTCCTCGGACTTTTCCCCGAGCAGCCGTCCGATGCAGGCCGTCAGGCTCTTATTGTCCTGTCTGCGCAGCAGAGCAAGCGTTCTGGAACGCCCCTTTTTATATTTCAGGTTTTGTTCGATTTCCAGGTAGTCCTGCGCGGAAAGCGTCATGTCCTCCACCAGCGCGTGCGCCGCCTGATTCGTGTATTCTTCCGCGTTATGTAAAAGCTCAAAGAGCACCTTTTTGCGCGTCGGCGACTCGGGACGGTACAACAGCACCTTTGCGACAGCCGACCGGGACGCGCCATAGTAAGAATAGCCCTCCCCCTGTCCGATCAGCGGAATCATCCCGGCTGCCTCATTCAAAAGCGTTTCTTTTTGCAGCATCCACGCGATCAGACACAGGCGCACGGCAATATCCGACGGGCTCATCGTCACCTGATGCCACGGGAAAATACAGGGCGAAAGCGTCAGCCCCTTCTTAGGGAGCCGCCCCATCAGTTCTTTTAATATACCGTAAATCCGCTCCGCCTCTTCTTCACTTTCGAAATACTCGTCGACCGCCAGCCGCCTGGGTTGTCTTATCTTGTTGTCCCGGGGCGCGTAATTGTCTGCCTTCTCGTCCCTTGTAAGCTGATAAAAGCGGGAGCCCGCAGATGCCATAAAGCCGGGCATAAAGCACGCAGCAAGCTCCAGATCGTCCGGGTATGTAAGCAGCACCTCCTTGGACGCCTGCATCTGCAGCTTTACATCCTGCAGCGAAAGATTAAAATAGGAGGCCGTCATCTTCTGCGGCTTTGTCCCCTGCCGAATCAGCGTAAGCACGGCTTCAACAGCCTCGTCCGCATTGTAAAAGCCCTTTGCCCAGAGCGCGCAGCTGATGCCAATCGCATCGTTTGTGGCAAGCTGTTCCTCCGCAAAGGCTTTGTCCCGCAGGCACTGCCCCATCAGCCGCAACAGCTTGTCGCTGATTCGTTCCACGCTGTTCTCGTTAAAGATGCCGATCCAGGTGCTGACAGCACGCTTGACGGAGGAATAGCGAATCAGGTCATTCTCTTCAATGACGGAAAAAAGATGGAGAAAGGCCTCCGGACGGCCCGCGTCCATCGTCTCGCAAACCACCTGCCTTGCACCCTCCTGAAGCCTCGCCGCAAGCAGAAATCTGCCCAGATCCTCATAAAGCGCCGCATTTTTTGACATGATAATCCCCAGAACAAGCTCGCGGCTCATCATCATCGTGTTGTTCTCGCCGAAAAGAATATCCTTTACCGCGTTTATCGCCTTCTCGCTGCCGTTGTCGATTTGCGCGGCAAGAATCGCCGCATAGGCAAAATGTTCATTGCGCGCATGGTCGTACAGCTCCGGTGTGACCTTTCCGGTCAAAACATCCGCAAGATCCCCGCCGTAAAGCTCCAGCTGCGCGTATGCCCGCAGCAGCTCGATGCTGCGCTCCACAAAAGGCGCATAGCTGCCGGATCGCAGGCTTCTGCGATACCATCCCGCAGTCATCTGGTAGGCGTTCATTTCGTCCAGCGCACCGTAAAACTCCTCCTGTCTGGATTTCACGACGCAGACGTCCACCAGCTTTTGAAACTGGCCGCGGTACAAATCGCTCAGCGTCCTGTAAGTTCCGTTTTGTAAGAGCCGGCGCATCTCCTCGCAGACGTCCCGGGGAATCACATGATAATAAATCTCCGGCAGCAGCTTCTTCTCCCGCTCGGAAAGATGCCTTCCCTTCTCCTTCATCTGCGCAACCCATGTTTCACTCAGCTTTCTTCTGGTCTGATATGTAAACTCCGCCATTATCCCATCCTCCTGTATAAAGCTTCCCCAAAACCGTTATGTCTTCCCGTTACCATCCGGCCAGCATCGTCAGCCGGATAAAGGTAAATACCATATCCTCCGTCCACGGAATCGCCTCTGTCAGCGCCGTCAGCTCTGTCTCTCCTGCAAATACGCGGTAAATGCCGTCCTCAAAGCACTGGAGCGTATTTTCGACGGCCTCGTCCCGCCAGGCATCCTCCCCGCCCCGCAGCCCCGCGGTTATCTTTCCCCGCAAGGCCTGGCCGGCTATTTCTTCCCGGGTCAGGTAAGCCAGCAGCTGCCCTTCGTCCTTCCGCGCATTGTACTGCCTTACCCCGAGCTCCGTCAGCGCCGTCAGCAGCTCGCGGACCGTGCCGGGCTTCTCCTCCAGCTCACAGGGCACGGGCTGCAGCTGGGCGCTTTTCTGTTTCCCGAGCTTCTTCATCCGCACATAAATCGTATAGGGCATGCACCTCTCTCCTTTCCCTCACTTGAGCATGCTGCTGTTATTGAGCACCATCGTACTGTACAAAAACAGGATATCCGCATTCGAAAAATCCACATATTCCCCCAGCCGCTCAGCGGCAATATAACGCAGGTCAATCAGCGTGATCTCCCCGTACGCCTCTAACAGCAGCGGCGTCAGGCTGCTCGCATACGAATCCCGGAACAGGATAAGCCGTCTGTCCGAGTCCGCCTTCGGGCTGCTGATAACCTGCAGCGCCGCGGCGCCGCCAAGGAAAATATCGTATTTATCCACACTTTTCTCATCGGTGAGCTTCTCCAGCTCATAGACCGGCTGCGTCCGGTTTGTCTCCAGATTCCAGGCTGTCGCGCTGTCCGTCGCATCGTTTGTCAGATAAACAATGGTATCCGGTGCAAGCGCAAGCGCCGCCTGCCCGTAATATACGCCGTAGAAATCCTCTATCGTATGCTGCACAAAATCCTCCGCCGTCCCGACAGGCGCAGCGCCAAGGCCGTCCGCTACTGCCGCCGCTGTCTCCAAAATCCGTTCCTGCCGCCAGTGGGTATCCGTCGTATAATAGTCCCCGATATCAAGCGTCGATATCACGTCGATATACCCGAATGCCTCCTCGCGCATATTTTCCCGCAGGATTGCAAGCAGCCGCCCGTAATCCACGGCCGGATAACCGCCCTGCGCCGCCAGAAAATAGTTCTTGTCGGGAATCACGGCATAATAAGCCTTCTGCGCCGGAAAATACTGCTCCCGCACCGCGTTCATCTTATCCGCCGCCTTTTGCACGCTGGATTCGTTTAATTCCTCCAGCTTGGCGGCATGCCCCTGCGCTACATATATGCCGTTATTTTCCCGCTGTCCGAGCGCCTTATATGCAAACTCGGCTTTGATTCTGCGAAACCCGGTGCGAAGCGGAAAATGATCCAGCAGATAGCTCTCCATATCATTCATAAAAGACTCGTCACGGACAGTCTCCCAGCTAAGCTCAGGCATTTTGGCCAGCCGCCTGCGCTCCGCCTGAGACACCTCCTGCCTGGGCAGCAGCAGAAATGCCGCCGCAAAGCCCGCCAGACACAGAACGAAGCTGTATATTGTTATGCGCTGTTTCCATTTATCATTCCCCATACCTGCACCATGCCTTTCCGCAGTCAATACCGGTTAAAGCGTTTGCCTAAAACCGAAAATACAAAAACGGGTTAAAGGAGCCGTCCACAATATACGCCGTGCAGACCAGCAGCACCGCGACAGAAAACACCGCGCGCAGCAAATGCACCGCCGTATCGCCCCCGCGCAGCATCCGCAGCCCTTTCTGCAGCCGCCCCCACAAAACGGCGGGCAGCGGCGTTGAGCCAATGACGCCGATAAGCAAAATCCCCATGCGGTTGCGCAGCACATAGCCTGCCCCCGTGCCCTCCGTAAATCGCCAGAGGCTGCGGATGTCGTACCATGCCTGCCCCAAATCCGTATTGTGGAAAATCAAAAAGCTGATCAGAATAAAGAACACCACATAAGCATGTCTTATGATTTCAAGGACCACCGATCCCGCCGACGGTCTCCTCACAAATTTCTCAAATATCAGAAGCACGGCAAAGAACAGCCCCCATAAAATGAAATTCCACTCGGCGCCATGCCACAGCCCCGTGAAGCCCCACACCACAAGGATATTGAAGATCCAGCGCGCTCTCCCTACGCGGTTGCCGCCCATCGGAATATAGAGGTAATCCCGAAACCACGATCCCAGCGTAATATGCCATCTGCGCCAGAATTCGCTGATGCTCCCCGAAATAAACGGATAACGGAAATTCTCCGGAAAACGGAAGCCCAGCATGCTTCCCAGGCCGATTGCCATATCGGAATACCCGGAAAAATCAAAATAAATCTGCATGGAAACGGCGGCCGCGTAACACCATGACAGCGCGATTCCCCGCTCCGGCAGGGCCGCCGCCTCCGCAACAAATTCTCCCAGAATGTTTGCTATCAGCACCTTTTTGCCAAGTCCCGCGCAAAAGCGTACAATGCCGTATTCAAAATTGACATGTGTGTCGCAGGCTTTTTCTTTCGACGACAGCGCGCCCTCAACGTCGCTGTAGCGGACAATCGGCCCGGCTACAAGCTGGGGGAACAGCGTGACATAGGTCGCCAGCGTCAGCAGATTTCGCTGACGCGCCACCCGTCCCGTCCACACATCAATGGCATAGCTTACCAGCTGGAAGGTGTAAAAGGAAATGCCTATCGGAAAGACATCCGAAAATTTGAAAAAAAACAGGACGCCAAACGGTATAAAAACTGACAGCGCATAGCAAAAACGGCTGCGAAACGCAGTCAGCACATAAACCAGCAAAATCTCCGCAAGCATCAGAAATACGAATACCGGCTCGCCCCAGGCGTAAAACAGCAGGGACATTGCCAATAAAACAATATTCCTGCCTTTTACCGGCACAATCGTATATAAGAATAATACCAAAGGCAGGAAAAAATACAAAAAGGTTATACTGGAAAAAAGCATAGCCGCCGCTCCTGTTTAAATCGGGTTACTCTTCTCTGTCTTGTTCGAAACCGCCATATCTCTGCTCTGTGCCGCCGTCTCGGCCGCCGCATACACCGCGTCCGCCGTCTCCGGAAAGCCCATCACAAAGAAAATATCATTGCCAAAGTTCGCCGCAATCTGTTTTTCCGCCGTCACGCATACCCACTTCGAGGGGTTGATCGAATCCATCAGTGTCTGCATGATCTCCTTGGCGTCGGCGTCGTCCTTTGTCTTAATGTACACAGCGCTGTACGGCGTCGATCCAATCATGGACTCCGACAGGTAAATGCTGTCTATTCCGCTTACATCCACAAGCCCCGTATGATAACTGACGAGATCATCCTCATCCAGGCTCAGCTCCGTCAATGCGACCTCGAAGGGGAGCAGGTTCTCGTCCACTCCCCCGTAAATCTCGTCAAACAGCGCCGACACATCGTCAACGCCGTCCAAATGCACCATCCCGGCCGGATCCTTTCCATCCTCGGTAACAGTCTCGTCCGAAGTCCTGTCGCTGTTCCCGCAGCCCGTGAACATCCCCGCTGAAAGCACTGCCGTCATCAAAAGTAAAGCCCATTTCTTTTTCATATTGTCTCTTCTCCTTCTCCACAATTTAATAAAATGATTCATTCCTCATTTTTCCGAAAAATTTTGAAATTATGCAACGGCACAGCTATCTTTTTCTTCTGTCCAGCTTATTTGAAATGTACATTCCCGCAGTCTGAAAAATCTGCACCAGCACAATCAGCAAAATCACCGTCGCAAACATGATGTCCGCCTGATACCGGTGATACCCGTAGCGAATCGCAATATCACCCAGTCCGCCGCCGCCAACGGTTCCCGCCATCGCCGAATACCCCAGAATGGTCCCGATGGCAATGGTCGCTCCCACCAGAATAGACGTGCGGGCCTCCACCAGAAGCACATGGAAGATGATGGTAAACGGTCCGGCGCCCATCGACTGCGCCGCCTCGATCACGCCCCCGTCCACTTCCTTTAAGGAGGATTCGATCATGCGCCCGATAAAAGGCGTGGCCGCCACGACCAGCGGAACAATCGTTGCAGTGGAGCCGTAGCTCTTGCCCACGACCGCCCTTGTAAACGGTATCAGCACAATCAGCAGTATCAGGAACGGAATGCTCCGGATGATATTGGAAATAAAATCCAGCAGCTTGTAAACCACCGCGTTTGGCCGGATTCCCGTCTTATCGGTTACGGCAAGCGCCACGCCCAGCGGCAGGCCGAAAAGGTACCCCAGCAGGGTAGAAGCCAGCGTCATGTAAAGCGTCTCGCCGATGCCCCTTATGATCATGTCAATGACTGCCTTATCCCACATAGCCCGTAACCTCCTCCACCGCCAGATTCCTTTCCCGGAGATATTTTATCATGCCGCGCGCGATCTCCCTGTCCTCGGGAAGCCCCAGTATCATCTCCCCATGCGCGATGCCGCTGACATTCTTGGTGTCCGCCCTGAGTATATTGACCGGCGCGCCGAATTTCAGTACCATATTCGCTATTACCGGCTCATAGGAGGAATTCTCCGAGAACACGATGCGGACGCAGTTTTTGGTCTCCAGCGTCTCAACCAGGTCGTGGTTCTCCCCGGTATTCCTCAGCACCAGCTCTCTGGCCTCCTGCGACTGCGGATGGCTGAATACGTCGATGACGCTGCCGTGCTCCACAAGCCGTCCCTCTCCGATAATGCCCACGCGGTTGCAGATTTCGCGCACGACCGCCATCTCATGGGTGATGATCACAATCGTAATCCCGTACCGCTCGTTTATCTCTCTGAGCAACGCCAGAATCGCCTTTGTCGTCTGCGGATCCAGCGCGCTTGTCGCCTCATCGCAGAGCAGTATTTTGGGATTTGTCGCAAGCGCACGCGCAATCGCAACACGCTGCTTCTGCCCGCCCGAAAGCTGTATCGGGTATGCGGACGCCTTATCGGTAAGGCCCACAAGCTCCAAAAGCTCCTGCGCCCGCTTTTTTGCGGCCGCCTTCGGCGTCCCCGCGATTCTGAGCGGGAAGCAGATATTGTCCACGACATTCTTCTGCATCAACAGATTAAAATGCTGAAAAATCATACCGATATTCCGGCGCTCCGCACGCAGCTGCTTCCCACCCAGCCGGGACAAATCCCTGCCGTCCACCAGCACCGCTCCGGACGTGGGCCGCTCCAGAAAGTTCAAGCAGCGCACAAGCGTGCTTTTTCCTGCGCCGCTCATGCCTATGATCCCAAAAATATCGCCTTTTTCTATGGTAAGCGTCACGTCCCGGAGCGCATGGACCTCTCCGTCCTTGGTCGTAAACGTTTTTGAGACATTGTTTAACGTTATCATTCCGTTTTCCTTTCACATATGTATATTTTCGGCAATTCTGCGCAATCTATTCCCTGTAACAAATAGATCATCCATATAGGAGAATCGGAGGAATCATATGACACAGTTATCAGAAAAAGAATTATCCTCACTTCACAGTCTCTTGTCTGAGGAGCAATTGTTGATCAAGAAGTTCAAAATGCTTGCCGAGCACACTTCCGACAGCGAGATCAAAAGCAAATTCGAAGAAATCTCAAACAAGCATCAGGGGCATTTCAACGCACTCTATGCACAGCTTAAATAACAGGAGGATTATAAACTATGGCATCAGAAGCATCAAACTATTCGGATAAGGAAATCCTTTCCGATGCACTCAACACGGAGAAAGCCGCTACCGCCAACTACAATTCCTTTTCCAACGAATGCGTCCATGAGAGCGTACGGCATACCATGCTCCACTGTCTCGAGCAGGAGCACGATATTCAGCAGGATCTGTTTGAAATCATGCACGCACGCGGCTACTACCCGACTCCCGCAGCGGAGGAAAAGAAAATCCGGGACGCAATCCAGACCTTCTCTTCTACCGCAACCTGCGGCTGTAAATAGACAGCCAGGCGGCCATCCTGTCAGGAATGGCCGCTATTTTTTATTCCCGAAATACGCGATTACCAGCACGCCCGCACCCGTATGCGCGCCGACCGTCGGACTGACCGAAAGAGTCATAATATAAGCCTCCGGATACTTCTCCTGTATCATCGCCTTGACCATATGAATATCCTCCGACGCATCGGCGTGCGAAAGGAAGATGCAGTCCTTGTCCCAGCCCTCCGAATTGGCCTCAATCGGGTCGACAAGCGCCCGCATCGCCTTCTTTCTGCCGCGCACCTTGCTGATATTCGCAAGCTTGCCCTCCTCGTCGACATGCAGGACGGGCTGGATATTGAGCGCCGTTCCGAGCACGGCCGTTGACTTGGAGAGTCTGCCTCCGCGCACCAGATGGAACAGATCCTCCACCGTAAAATGCACCACCATATGATGCTTGTTGACCTCCAGCCAGTCCGCAATCTCGTCCAGCGTCTTCCCCTGCTTTTTCATCAGGACCGCCTTGTGCACCAGCAGCGCCTGTCCGCACTCCGCGCTCAGCGTATCGACCGCCCTGATTTTGCATTCCGGCTTCTCCCGCATGATCTCCCCGGCGCATATGGCCGCATGCTCAAAGCTGCTGCTCAGGCCCGACGAGAATCCGATATGCAGGATGTCAAAGCCCTCTTCCACCTGCCTGCGCATCAGCTTCCCGATATAATCCGGGCTGGTAGCGCTCGTCGTCGGCATCTTTCCCGCACGGATACTGTCATAAAACTCCTTGTCCGTCAGTTCTTTTCCCAAATCAATCCCGTACTCTACGTCATCTATAATGTAATGCAGCGGATGCACCGCTATATTATTCTCCGATAAATATTCCTGCGGAAGCCCCGCCGCCGTGTCTGTCGAAATCACAAAATCCCGCATCGCCGCCCGTCCTTTCTCCGTATAATTCATATAATTCCCACTCTTTTGTATTATAAGTCTCTTTGGGCAGATTGGCAATACTTTGTAAAAAAGTGGGTACAATTGAGGGTATCCCGTTCTCCTTTTTTTATGCTAAAATAACAAAAGAAAGAGCCGAAAAACAAAATAATTCATCCATATGTGTCCTTTGCTGTCACAAAGCCAGGACAAAGCGGTCTAATTATACAGGAGGGTAAACTATATGAACCAAAAAACAAATGAAGAATTACAGGCTTTCGTCGAAAAAGCCATATCGGGGGATAAAAAAGCCCTTGAAACACTTATCACAGGTGTGCAGGATATCGTATTCAATTTATCCCTGCGGATGCTCGGCACATTTGCAGACGCTGAGGATGCCACGCAGGATATTCTGTTAAAGATGATTACGCACCTCTCTTCCTTCAGAGGGGACAGCTCTTTTACAACATGGGTATTCCGTATTGCGTCCAATCACTTAAAGGATTACAAAAAGCACATGTTCGCCCACTATCCGTTGAGCTTTGAATATTACGGGAGCGACATAGAAAACGCAAAAATACAGGACGTGCCGGATTTAACACAAAACGTAGAGAAAGACATTCTGGCAGAGGAGCTGAAAATGTCCTGTACAAACGTGATGCTGCAATGTCTGGACACGGAGAGCAGATGCATTTTCATATTGGGCACAATGTTTAAGCTTGACAGCCGGATCGCGGGCGATATTTTGGGAATGACCCCGGAGGCATATCGCAAACGGCTTTCACGAATCCGCAAAAAAATGGCCGATTTTCTGAGCAGCTACTGCGGAGAATACGGCAACGGCAAATGCAAATGCAGGGACAGGGTGAATTATGCGATACAGAGCCACAGGCTGGATCCGCTGCAGCTGGATTACATGTCCGCCGCGGAAATTCCCGTTCAGACTATGACGGATGTAAAAAACGCCATGGAAGCTATTGACGATTTATCACAGGATTTTTCATTCTGCAAAGCCTACCAGTCCTCCGAGCACATGAAGCATATGATACAGGAATTTTTAGATTCCACACAGCTTTCCATTGTCCGGAAATCGTAAAGGAGATGACAAAACCATGAATACACAGTTTATGATTGATTATTTATCGGCATTAAGCGCAAACAACAACCGCGAATGGTATCATGCAAACAAGCCGGCGTACAAAAGGGCGGCCGCCGAATTTGAAGACCTTTTGCAGGCATTGATACTGGAAATCGGGAAATTTGACAGCAGTATTATACATAACAGTCCAAAAGATCTTACGTTTAAGCTTGTAAGGGACACCCGCTTTAGCCATGACAAATCACCGTATAACCCCGCGTTCCGTGCCCATATTTCCGCAAAAGGGAAGCTGCCGGTCCCTGTCGGGTATTATCTTATGATAAAACCGGGCAGCCAGTCCTTTTTAGGCGGCGGGCTGTTTGCGGATATGTTTAAGGACGCAACCGCGATGATACGGGATTATATCGCCCAAAACGGCAGCGAATGGGAAGACATTATCCACGAGCCGGATTTTGAAAAGCATTTTACGGTAAAGGGAACGGCACTGAAAAATGTTCCTGCAGGATATGCGAAGGAGCATCCCCAGGCAGACTACCTGAAATTTAAGAGCTGGTATCTGGAATATCCGCTAAAGGATGAAGAAGTGAAAAATGCCGAGGCATTTCTTGCAAAAGCGGCAGAGCTTTTCCGAATTATGAAGCCCTTTAACGACTACCTGAACAGGGCGCTTGCTGACTTCCGGATGCCTGCAAGATAGGAGGTTCGCACAGCGAACCTCCCTCACGCTATTCATATATCGGATACCGCGCCTCCCCGCGCAGCATCACCGGGATAACGTCAATCGGCGCGGGCACGGTGACCGTCTGCCCGCCCTCATAGGTCTTCTTCGTGTAGGCGTCCGTCCAGGTCTCTCCCTTGGGCAGGTAAACTGTGCGCGACGACGCGCCCGCCTCCATCACCGGAGAAACCAGAAGCTCGGGCCCGAACATATAGGAATCCTCCACCGCCCAGCACTGCGTATCCTCCGGGAAGTCAAAGAACAGCGGCCGCATCACCGGCGCGCCCGTCTCGCTTGCCGCCTTCATGCAGGAACGGATATACGGGCGCAGCCGCTCTCTGATAAACAGGTATTTCTTCAAAATCCCGTAATTCTCCTCCCCGAAGCTCCAGACCTCGTTGTCCTGCCCGCTCGTCAGCTGGCGCACGCCGTTTCGGAATTCCTGCTCGCGCTCATGCCACGGCGAGCGCTCCCCGTGCATGCGGAATACCGGGCAGAACGCGCCCCACGCAAACCAGCGCACCAGAAGCTCGCAAAAGGCCTTGTCGCTGATGTCTCCGCCCAGAAATCCGCCGATATCCGACGTCCACCACGGGATTCCCGCCATCCCCATATTCAGGCCGGCCTGGAGCTGCTCCCGCATCGAGCGGAAAGAAGAATAGATATCGCCCGACCATGTAAGCACGCCGTATTTCTGGCTTCCTGCCCACGCGCAGCGCACCAGACTCATAATCTCCGTCTCACCCGCGGCCTTTAACCCGTCGTAAAAGCCCCTGGCATATCCCACGGGATAGGTATTCGTGCACTGCAGCGCAGGGCCCGCGTAATACCGGTAATTGTCAAAGTCATACGGGCCGTACTCCGGCTCGGCCTCGTCCAGCCAGAAGCAGCGGATACCGTACCGGTAATAATTCTCCTTACAGCGCTCCCAGACAAACTGCTGCGCGCCCGGGTGCGTCGCGTCATAAAACACCGTGTTCCCCATCCATGTCATGTGATTCTGATTGCCGCGGTCGGCATTGACCAGATACCCCATATCGCTCATTTTCCCGAAATTCTCACTGCGCTCGTCGATTGTCGGCCATACGGACACCACCGTCTCGATGCCAAGCGATTTCAGCTCCTGTACCATCGCCTCGGGATCCGGCCAGTCCAGCGGTTCGAATTTGAAGTCGCCCTGCATCGTCCAGTGGAAAAAGTCGATTACAATCGCGTCCATCGGCAGCCCGCGCCGCTTGTGCTCCCTTGCCACCGCAAGCAGCTCATCCTGCGTGCGGTACCGCAGCTTGCACTGCCAGTAGCCAAGCCCGTACTCCGGCATCATCGGCGTACGCCCCGTCGCCAGCGAATACTGCGCCTCGATTTCAGCCGGCGTATCGCCCGCCGTGATGAAATAGTCCAGCTTCTTCGTGCTTTTTACATGCCACTCCGTCCGGTTTGCGCCAAACGCTGCCGTTCCGACAGCAGGATTATTCCAGAAGAACCCGTACCCCCTGTTGGACACATAAAACGGCACGCTTGCCTGGGAATTTCTGTGCGCAAGCTCGAGAATAGCACCCTTCTTGTCCAGATTTTTCTCCTGATACTGTCCCATGCCGAAGATTTTCTCGTCGTCAAACGCCTCAAACCGCGCCGTCAGCTCAAAATCCGTCGTCCCGCAGATGGGCTTGAGCTCTCTTCCCACTACCCGAAGCGGCGCGCAGTAACGGTTAATCCGGTCGCGCGTGCGCCAGTATTCCTCGGTCAGCAGCGCTCCCTTTTGATTGTAAAAGGAAATCCATCCCTCATGCGAGACCCTTGCCGTAATCTTTCCGTTGGTCAGCGACGCCTGTTTCGCCGTCTGATGATACTTCGCGTATTCCGCCCCCTTGTACCACGGATCGGTCACGTCAATCTCCTCAAACACGATCTTTGCCTGAACCGCCGCCGGCTTCTCCGTCAGCGCCCAGTCGTTCCCATCCATCTGCGGCGCGGCGCTCATCCGCACGCGCAGCGAATTTGCCCCCCACGGCTCTATCCACACCGCGCTCTTTCCATCCGCGATAATCAGTCTGTTCTCCTCACTGTAAATATGCATATTCCGCCTCCGTTTCCGCAGGACGAACGGTATCCGCATTCTCTCTGCCGCGTCAATCCATTCACCCGCCCGATTCTTATTTAATCCGCTTGCTCCTGTACAGGGCATCCGTATTTCAGGCCGTTTGAGCCTGTCGCAAGATAAAATCTGCCAAACGTCCTGCAGTCCCCGTCGATACTGTTAATCTCGCCAAACATCTGCCGCCCGGTATTGATTCGCTCATAACACTTCCCATCGTCAAAGGTTCTGTAAAAGCCATACGCGCCGTCTATAATTCCGTTCAGGTAGACGGCCTTGGGCTCCGCAAAATAGTCACCGCCCGGCCTGCCAAGGCCGAGTCCCATCCTGAAAACGCTGTCTCCGCCGGCACTCAGCTTTATCACATTTATGACATCCTTGTCATCTTTTATCTCATATATGAGCTTCCAGAGTCCCGCATCCCCAAGCGCCATATAGAACACGCCGCTCCTTCCGGACTCGCCGCGCACCTCCGTCTTATCCGCACAGTCAATCTTCCCGAAATCCTTCCTGGGAAAGCTGTCCGGAAGCGCCTTCTGATAATAGGTCTGCCCGCTGTCACGGCTCACATAAAATCCGGAGCATTCATCAAACGCATAGAACCTGCCGCTGTCCATCCGGTCGGAAAACACCTTGAGCTTTCCGCCTGTCTTTGGCTTTCCGTCCAGACCATATACCGCGCAGCACGCAAAGCTTTCGCCGCCGTCATGGCTTACAATCACCCTGCCAACCGGCAAATCAATCCCGTCTGCAATCGACCAGACAATATGGCAGGTATCGGGCGACATCGCCACCCATCCGGAATTTACGTTCGGCTGTTCCATCAAATGCAGCGCCTCGTCCAGCTCCTTTGTCAATCCAAACGGCATCGCAAGCCGCCGAAAGCGCCTTCCCTGATCCCGCGATAGAATCAGGCCGCCCTTTGTCCTGCCCGTCCAGTTCCCGCGCGGCGTCACAATGAGGTTCTCGGGCTTCTCATCCGAAAAATCCGCGTTGATGCAGGTAATATAGCGGTTGCCTTCCCCGTCCGCAAACGAGTTCGCGCAGGGCTCATCCAGCGCCGTAAACGCAAAGCCTCCTAAATCCCCCAGAATATCAATTACCTGCACCGCTCCTTTGGGCATTCCGTAGACATTCAGGTGTACCGTCTCCTCAATGCCGTCGCTCCAGTCGGAAAAGACACAGGTCTCCTGCCGCAGCGTCCTTGTCCGGAACACGCCCGTCCCGGTGTTAAACCATGCCTCGCCATCGTCAAACGGATTAATCTTGATATCGCTCAGCCAGTGAATCAGGGAATGGCCGCCGTTGCATTCGGGACGCATATAGGGCGCGCGAAACTGCAGCTCCCCGTCCGACAAGTCATACAAAACCTGCTGCCAGCTCTCCCCATAATCATAAGAACGAAATACGCTGTCCCCGTCGTCCTTCACAATCGTCGTGCAGACCAGCATCCCCGCAGTCTGCCGCGACACACTGATTCCCGAAAAGCCGTACTCCAGCGCCGCTCCCTTTTTTATCCCATCCTGCCCGGTTCCCAAAGCCGGGCTTGCGGCGCCCGGCGTAATATCCGTAAACGCGCCGATGCGGCCGTCCGCCAAAAGCGCGTAGCGCGCCACTCTGCCGTCTATCGTATCGCCTGAATCGCAGCTGTAGCCGTCCGCAAGCACATAGGAGCGTCTTCCGGTAGAGGCAAAGGTCACGTACAGATACCGTTCGTCCGCATCCCAGCGCTGCGCCACGAGGCCGTTCAACCGGCAGCCCTCGATTTCCCTGCTTTCCGGCTGCGGAAGCTTTTCAAAGGTGACGCCCTTGTCATAAGAGGCATAAAGACTGTGCCCCCGCAGCTTATCGGTTCCGGTTGTCACGCCGGCGCTGCCCACCAGAAGGCAGCCGCCCACCTGGGCTGCAAAGGTCAGGTACTGCTCCGGCATGGACGAAAGCTTCTCCCACTGCTTTCCGGCGTCCCTGCTGACCCAGAGCCCTTCCCGCTGGCTCGCAAAGTACAGCGTCCGCGTATCCTCCCTGTCAACCACGAGTCGTTCGTCCGTTCCCCGTCCGTTCAGATTCCCGTGAATGCGTACCGGCATCCTCTCATAGCGAAAGTGCTCCCCGTAATCCTCCGAGACCGCCAGCACGCCGGAGGCCTCCCCGTTCACGCCGCAGGCAATGTAGAGCATGTTGGGGCGGTTCTCCTCCAGCGCAAGCGCAATCGGAAAGGTCTCGCTCAAATCCTCCATCGTCACATGCGCAATCAGGCTCACCCAGCGCTGTGCTGCGGCGTCAAAACGATATGTACCGCCAATGTCCGTCCGCGCGTAAAGCACGTCCCTCTGTTTCCGGTGGTAAAGCAGTCCCGTCACATATCCGCCGCCCGGAATCGGCAGGTTGTGATATTCATATGCGATTTGTTTCATAGCGATTGTCCTCCCGGCTATCCGCCAAAACCTGTTATTTTACAATCAGTGTAGCACAGCGGCGGCCTTGTAAATACAGGAGAGATTAGAGGCAAAATACGTCCTTTTTACACCGGAAGCTTATATTCCGTCTCAGCCCGCACCGCCGTCAGCGCACAGCCCTTCCTCGGCGCAAGGTCATAATAAACGCCCTCCACAAAGGGATACACCACCAGCCGCAGCTTCCCGGGATAACCGTAGCGTCTGAGCGCGACCGCCCAATCGTCGCCGTTTGCAAACCAGTCCGTGAGCAGCCGCTCCCCGTCGTAAAGCTGCGCCTTATCACCCGCAAAATCGATATTCAGATAAATCTCATGCAGTTCCCCCGCCGCATCCGGTTCCTCCTGTGATTCCAAGGGCAGCCCGTCATACGAGAGGTTGATTTCATAAACCCGGCAGCCCTCCGGCGCAGGCGCGTCGTTATAGCGGTTCGCCGTCTCTATCGCGCGGGACGCCGCCTCGTCGTCGCACGCCGTAAACGTTACCGACACCTCTGTCACATTTTCAGGCGGGAGCAGATACAGCCCGACCGGCTCACCGTTCTCCTCATAAATCCGGATTTTCTCCTCCTGCACGCCGCAAAGCGCAAAAACCGTTCCTTCCTGACAGAACAGCGGACACGACGCGATATACAGCTTATCCCCGAAAATATAGGCGTTCTCCGCCTCCTGTCCGGTCAGAAGCACAACATTCTCATAAGGCGCGCCCTCATAGTCAAAATACGGCTTTTGGGTCTGAAACGCATCGTCATAATAAAAGAAATACCGTCCCCCGAGCCTTGCCAGCAGCGCCGCGTTTGTCGCGCGCAGCCTGCTCTCTCCCATCCGAAGGCCAAACGGAATCACCATGCACGCGCCGTCCGCACAGCAGACGTCCCTTATCGTCAGCGTATCGTTCTCCGGCAGGACAAGCTCTGCCTCCAATCCCCGGACAGGCTTCATCTGCCGCAGCCGCTGATGATTGTTTACAAATAAAAAGCCCTCCCCCGTATCGTGGTTGTACCGCACGCTCATCCGCGGCGTCTCCATATCCTCCGGCCCTGCAGGCTGCGTATCCGGGAAATATGCCGCCGCAGGCGCAAGACGCTCCGCAAAGCATGCCGTCAGCAGATGCAGCTTTTTCAGCTTATAGTAACTGCCGTTGAGCCTGCCGGACTCATGGATACACGCCTCAAAATCATAGCTTTTTATCGGCAAATCATTGAAATACCCGCTCGCTTTGGACTCCTGATACACCGCATAATGCTTCGCACCCGCGGCATTCCCGCCAACAGTCTTGTCCGTATCGCCAAAGTCCCCGTCCGGATTCACACCGCCGTGGTACATGTAATAGCCGAGCAGGTTTGCGCCCGCGCCGAGCATACACAGGCTCTGCGCCTCAATATCCTGCGCAAACGGATAGGTCCGCCGGTGCGCCGTTGCCTCCAGCCCGCCGCCAAGCTCCGCCGTCAGGTACGGATTGTCCGCCAGCGAAAACGTCGTCTCCTGCTCCCTGCACGGAAGAAGCAGAAAATTTTCGCTTGCCGGCATCTCCTGCGTATGACCGGCCCACGGCGCATCCACATAGCCGCCGAACACCGGCAGCATCTCCCGATTGATCGCAAGCGCGCCACCCCATCCGGTCGCCGTATAGTAGGGCGTCTCAAAGCCCAGCTCCAGTGCAAGCGCCTTGAGCGCCTTTATGTGCGCGACGCCCTCGTTGCGGTCCCTTGGCCCGCCCGCGTGGCAGTATTCATTCTCGAGCTGAATCCCGATGACCGCGCCGCCATCCTTGCACATACAGCCCGCCGTCTCCCGGGAAAGACGCTCCCAGAATTGCCGCACATACGCCATATAAAGACTGTCGTTGGTGCGCGCCTCACGAGGCTGCTTCCCGGCCGCCTCCAGCGCCGCACAGCGCGCCGCGTCAAAGCAAAGGCCGTTGTGCCCCAGCTCGTCTACCAGCCAGTCCGGATAGCCGCCGTTTCTGCACTCCCCATGCGCCCACGGCCCGATGCGCAGCCACACCGGCATCTGCACCCGCCTGCACACCTCCAGAAACGCCCGGATATCGCGCCGCCCGTCAAAGCGCCACACGCCCTTTTGCTCTTCGTGGTGAATCCAGAACACATAGGTCGCCAGAATCTGCACGCCGCCCGCCTGCATCTTGAGAATCGCTTCTTCCCATTCCTCGGGCGCATACCTCGAGAAATGAAATTCTCCCATAATCGGCAGGACGGGCCTGCCGTTTTTTGTCAGATACCCGCTGTTGACGCCGTACCGGTTCCCGTCCTTATCGCCGCCGCCCATCGGAAGCGTTATCAGCGCCGGTTTCTCTCCTATTCTTATCTCCATATACATCCTCCATCGAATTTGCCGCATCCGCGCTCATTTATCCGCGGCTCTCCGTATTTGCCGTATCTGCTGTCATTTATCCGCGGCTCCCTCAAAATTCCCGGCGTCCGGCAGCGCTATCCGCTCCGCATCCTGATACGCCCGCTGCAATGTCTCATCATCCGGCGCATGAATACGCACCGCTGCCCGCAGTGCGATGCCGCTCACCCGATTCTGCCGCAGCCAATCTGCATACTGCCCATCCGCGCCGCCCTTTACAATGCACAGGGCCGCGTCGTTTATCCCGCGAAAGAACCGAATCACCGCGTCATAATCATTTATCCGCTCCAGAAAGCAGTGCCCGTAAGCGTCCAGCTCCAGATTGGCCGTAGACACGGCCTGCAGACAGAGCTTACACTCGCCGGTAATATCCGACGCCTCCATCAGCACGTCCGGCCTTACCTTCAGGCATTCGGCAAAATACGCCTTTGCCCCCCGCGCGTCCCGCTCTCTGAAAAAATCCGCCATCCGCTCCTTAATCTCCCGCGTCTCCGTCTTTTCCCCGATGATGGCCACGCGGCACTCATACGCCCGCAGACCGCGCACCGTCACCCAGACATACAGCAGAAACTCCGAGATAAAGCCGAACACCCGCCGATGGTAATCGTCCGCAAAGCTCAGGTCAATCCGCTCCTGCAGCGCAAAGAGAATATCGAACAGCCACGCCGCATATTCGTCAAAAAGCGCCTTGGACGCAGCCATGATATTCCCGAAATACGTCTTATTGCCATGCACCAGACGCAAAAAAGCTTCATAATACTGCGGCTGCCGCTCTCTGATAACCGCGCCCGTCTCGTCCAGCGCCCTGCTGCCGTGATGCGCACTGAAGCCGTGATGATAAGAGCCCGGCAGCTCCAGCTGCCTGGTCGTGATAATATCGTATTCCCGCAGCAGCCGCTCATATTCCGCCTCGGAAAAGACATACCCCTCCTCGCTTGTGAGAAACCGCCGGTAATGGCAGACGCCGACGTAATCTGCTCCGTGGAAATTTTTCCACACCCAGTATATGCCGGAAAGCTCCGCGTAATAGCAGTTTTGCGCGGAGATATTGTCTCCGGTATCATCCCCCTGATAGCCGAAATCCTCCTTCGCCCCCGCATGCCCGACGTGCAGCGGTATATACATCGGGTCGTTTGGCACGTCAAAGCGCTTGTGCGTCATGGCAAAAATCCGTACAGACATAAAAAGCCCCCTTTTCCTTATAGAATACAATGTTTTCTTCCAAAGGGAAAGGGAGCCTATTCATTTTTTTCAATTTCTGCTTAACCAGGCTGTATTATGTATTCCCAGTCCATACCATCCTGAAGCACACGCAGTACTGTAACTACCGCTTTTTCTTCATCCACTGTATAAAACAATAAATGATTATTCTGGGATTTCATATAAATATCATACCCCGATATTGGAATCCGGTTGTCTCATAACCTGTCGGAAATGTATTCAGCTGCATTGCCGCTCTTTTTATCTTTTGTGAAAAGCTTTCCGCATATTCGCGATATTTAAAAAATTGAATGATATAGTGTTTCTTATTTTTTACATCCCGCTTACCGCTCTCAGCAATCACAACCTTGTACTTTTTGCTGCCCATCTATGATCCTTATACAGCATCGATTTCCTGCCACGCTTCTTCAATAGTCTGCACATGCCCATTTTCCATGTCGTCTATCGCTTCATCCAGCTTTTCCAGCAGGACGTCGATTGCATCCTCCAATGCGTAAGCATCCTCATGGGATTTTGTTGCCTGCGTTAATGCCATAAAAATCCACCTTTCTCAAATCCAAACGCCAGACTTTTCTTTTATCATACCACTATCTGTCAGAAATATCCACCTATTTAGGGAAACGCTGATTAAAGCGTTTCCTGCGCCGGATTTGCGCTGCGAAGCAGCACTTTCCTTTGCAAATCCGTGCGCATCCGCCGGAGGCTCTAAGGAAGCGATGCTTTAATCAGCGCTTCCTTAGACAAAGACCGCGGCATCTCCCACGCCTGATGGTCGGTATGTAACAGCATGTGCGCCTTGTGTGAAAGCGGCTTCTCCAAAAACTCCTCATACAACCGCAGCACGTCGGCATTTTCATGGGAAAACCGTATCTGCGCCTTTTCGTCAAGGCCCCGGAGGTTCTCGCTGCGGATGCCCGCAAGCTCAAAGCCGTCCTTAATCGGCTGACCGCCGCCGCCGACACAGCCGCCCGGACACGCCATCACTTCCACGAAATCGTAGTGCACCTCTCCGGCCTCCAGCGCCTCAATCAGCGCCCGCGTATTGGCAAGCCCGTTGACCACCGCCGTCTGAATCACCGCGCCATTAATCTCAAAAGACGCTTCCTTCCATCTGGGCTGCTCCCGCGTGCTGCGCACCGCGCAAAACGCGTCCGCGTCCGGATTGGCGCCGGTCATCAGATAATACGCGGAACGCAGCGCAGCCTCCATCACGCCGCCCGTCGTGCCGAAAATCACGCCCGCGCCGGTGCCGTCTGCCATCAGCGCGTCGCAGGGAACCTCCTCAAGCGTCAGCGGATCGATATGCGCCGTCCGAATCATGCGCGTCAGCTCCCTTGTCGTGAGCACGATATCCACGTCATGTCCTGCGTACTCCTCGTAGAAAAGCTCCATATTGCGCTCGCCCTTCTTCGCGACGCACGGCATGACGGAAACCGTCACGATATCCTCCGGCGCAACGCCGATTTTCTTTGCGAAATAGGTCTTCATCACCGCACCGAACATCTGCTGCGGGGATTTGGCCGTCGACAGCCGCCCCGTCAAATGCGGATACTGCGACTTCACAAAGCGCACCCAGCCCGGACAGCACGACGTAAACATCGGCATCTGCTTGGTATCGCCCTTCTTATATCGCTCGATAAACTCGTTTCCTTCCTCCATAATCGTAAGATCCGCCGAGAATACCGTGTCGAACACATAGTCAAAGCCGATGCGCCGCAGCGCGTCCGCAATGCGCCCCATGGTCGCCTCCTCCTGCGGGATGCCAAACACCTCTCCCCATGCAGTGCGGACCGCCGGTGCCACCTGTACGACCGTTACCTTCTTTTTGTTTTCGATGGCCCACCATGCCTTTTCCGTATCGTCCCGCTCCCGCAGCGCGCCGACCGGGCAGTGCGTGATGCACTGGCCGCACAGCACGCAGTCCGACTCCTCGATTGTGCGGTTCCCCGACACATAAACGCCGGTACGGGATCCGGTTCCCTCAACGTCCCATACCCTGACGCCCTGTATCTTGTCGCAGACCTGTATGCAGCGCATACACTTGATGCACTTGTCCGCGTCCCGTATCAGCGGGAAATTCTTATTCCACGGTAACGGATGCAGCTCCTTCTCATAGGGCACGTCGAGAATATTCAGATTCCGGGTGATGGTCTGGAGCGAGCAGTTCCTGTTGCGCGAACAGGTCACACAGTTGCTGTTATGCTGGGACAAAATCATCTCCACCGTCTTTTTGCGGTTCCTGCGCACCTTGGGGCTGTTCGTGTAGACAACCATCCCCTCCTCCGCCAGGTTATTGCACGAGGTCACCAGCTTTTCCTTGCCCTCTATCTCCACCACGCACACGCGGCAGGCGCCGATTTCATTGATGTCCTTCAGGAAGCAGAGCTTGGGAATGGGAATGCCCGCACTGTTTGCCGCGTCCATTATCGAGCTTCCCTCCGGTACCTCCACTGTTTTCTGGTCGATTGTAAGCTTTACCATAATGTCGCACGCCCTCCTTTCAGTATTCCGTATCCAAAGTGGTCGCAGCGCAGGCATCTGGCCGCCTCCTGCCTGCACTCTGCCTCCGTCATGGGCTTCTCAACCCCTTCAAAATCGCAGATTCGCTCACAGGCCTCCCGCTCGGTCATATTGACGCGGCCGCACGGGTCTCTGTCCGCCATATTGGGCTTGGGCACCTCGACCTCGCTCTGAATCACATGATGATACCCCAGATACTCGTCAATATTCGCCGCGATGACCTTTGCCGCGCCGATTGCCTTGATGACCGTCGCCGGCCCCGTCGCACAGTCGCCGCCCGCAAATACACCCGGCAGCAAATCAAAGCCGCCGTGCCTTCCGGTCTGGATAACTCCCCGATTGACCGGTACGCCCGCGTCCGCAAAGTGCTTGGACTCGATATCCTGCCCGATGGCAACAATAACCGTCGTACACGGAAGCATCTGCTCCGGCTCGCCCGTGGGTTTCACGCCTGCGCGCCCGTCCCTGATTGCGCTGATCATCTGCGGCTGCACCCACAGCCCTTTCACACGGTGATTCTCGTCCGTCTCTATCCGGACCGGCGCCTTGAGCGTCGCAACCTCCACGCCCTCCGCAATCGCGCCCTCAATCTCATCCGGCAGCGCTGTCATATCCGCAACGCGCCTGCGGTATACAATGCTGACCTTTTTTGCGCCAAGCCGTACCGCGGTGCGGACCGCGTCCATAGATACGTTGCCGCCGCCGATGACGCACACCTCCTGACCCTTCAAGTCAATCGCCGTGTCCTTGCCGACGTCGCGCAGGAACTGAACCGCGGAAATCACACCGTCCGCATCCTCCCCGTCCACGCCCAGCTTCTTGTCGGAGCTTGCACCGATGGTAATAAGCACCGCGTCATACTGCTCCCGCAGTTCATCGATTGTGATATCGATACCGATTCGAAGGCCGTGCTTTACCTGAACGCCGGTCTCCAGAATGGCGTTAATATCGTCATCCAGCCTGTCCTTGGGCAGACGGTAATTCGGGATGCCATAGCGGAGCATGCCGCCAAGCTTCGGAAGCATCTCATATACGACGACCTGATGCCCCATCAGCTGCAGATAATACGCCGTACTCAGCCCGCCCGGCCCGCCGCCGACAATCGCTACCTTTTTGCCCGTGGACGGCTGGCACTGCGGCGGCGCTACCTTTCCTGCAAAATCCGCCGCCATGCGCTTGAGTCCCCGGATATTGACCGCGTCGTCCACCATATTCCTGCGGCATCTGGCCTCGCAGGGATGCTCGCAGATAAAGCCGCAGGTCGTCGGGAACGGATTGTCCTTGCGTATCAGCCGAATCGCGTCCTGATACCGTCCTTCGTGGACAAGCGCAATATACCCCGGAATGTCCACGCCCGCCGGGCACAGCGATACGCAGGGCACTGGCTGCTGGTAATTGCAGTGGCATCTGCCAAGCTCGATATGCGCGACATACTCCTCGTGAAAACCGATCAGTCCCTTATACACCATATTGGCCGCTTCGTATCCGATTGCGCAGTCAGCCGTCTCCATAATCGAGACTGCCGTCTCCTTCATCTCGTCCAGCGTCTCCATTGTCGCCCTGCCGTTTAACACATCCGAAATCATTTTCTTAAGCTGACGCAGCCCGACTCTGCACGGAACGCACTTCCCGCAGGTCTGGGCATGGCAAAGCTCCAGAAACGCCTTGGACATGTCAATCGGGCACAGCCCCGACGGGCTTGCCTCGATTCTTCTCTCGAAGTCTCTGTAGAGCTGTTCGACAACCAGCTGTGCTTTATTCGGTACGGGGATTTCAAGTCTGCTCATTGTAAACCTCCTTCACACCTCTTTTACTCTGTTCCTATTCGAGCTTTTTCAAGGAAGCGCGATAAAAGGCCCTGCTTTCTCAAAATTCTCGGATTTCCGACAATGTAAGCTCTTACATAGCATTGTACAATGAAGTAGGGGGTTTTGGCAATCATTGATATTAAATAGACAATTATTCGTTTTGGGCATTGCGTGTCCGGTTCAGCTTCGCCCAGTTTATCAGCCCGATTATTGCCATTATCAGATATATGCTCCGCTTTGTCAGATAAACCGCATCAAAATGCGCTATGTACATACCGACCGAGACAATATCCGTAATAATCCACCAGACATACTGCTCCCGGTACCGGAAAAGCTCCAATATCGTGGCGATAATGCCTATACTGAGCGTAAACGCGTCAAACCACGCAACCTCTCCGCCGATTCGCACAAGGACAGCATGATAAATCAGCGCGCTTGCCACGACAACCGCCGCGCATACGGCGTTCTGGAGCAGGGTAAGCCTTTTGGCCTTCGTCTTATGCGTTATCTCCGAATCACGATGTTTGGCCCAGAAGTACCAGGACACAAAATTCATCGGAATATAAAACAGGATTTCCAGCAGCGCGGTTCCCCATATATGCCAGTAAACAAGATAAACCGCATAGACAATCGTATTGACTGTGGCAAACGCAAAGTTGCTGATATTGGCCTTTGCCGTAAAGAAAATACAGATCACGCCGCACACCGCGCTGATAAAGTTGATGATCGTAAGCCACGCGGGATTGCCGTCCGAGGCTCCCGTCGTGAAAGCTACGACCATCGCCCTCGCCGCAATAAGCACCATGACGGCGCCCATCACATACTCATACCATTTCAGCTCCCGAAAGCTCTTTTTTATATGATCCACCATTTTCGCTCCTCCTCCTTTTCCATTGCCCGAAGCTGCGTACCGCTGATCGGATAATGCTCCCGCCTTACATCCACCAGCCGGTGCACGGCTTCCGGATACGCCCGTTCAAAATACGGCCCGTAGCTCTCCTCGCTGCTGTATACCGCATCCAGACGGCTGCCAAGCGTCCTGCGCACCAACGGCGTTTCTGCGTCCCAGTCCTCCGAGCCGTCCGGCAGCCGCAGCCGCGTAATGTCAATCAATACGGGAATCACCTCCGCATACCGGCCGGCCTCCCTGCAGATTTTTTCAAGCTGCGCCGCGCGCCTTTCCACGGACAGCCATTCCTCCGGATGCTCTTTGCGGATAAGCTCCTCATCCGCCCCGCCCCAAAACAGGATTGCGTAAACCCTTTCACACTCCTGCGCCGCGACATGAATACAATATTGATGTCCCTTATGAAACGGTAAAAATTTACCGCCGTACATGCCGATTTTATACTGCTTCAATCCTGTTTCCTCTCCTGCATGATAAAAATGCGGGGCAGGCGAAAACGCCCGTCCCGCAAGCTCAAGCTTATTACGCGTTCAGCAAAAATGCCAGATACCCTCTTACCGCCTCATACACGTCGGCTTTGCTGCTCGCCTCGTAGGGCGCGTGCATATTGAGCACCGCAACGCCGCTGTCAATCACGTTCATACCGTATTTTGCCATGATATAGGCGATGGTGCCGCCGCCGCCGATGTCCACCTTGCCAAGCTCCGCGAACTGGTAAGACACCTCCGCGTCGTCCATGATCCTTCGAAGCTTCGCGATGTACTCCGCATTCGCGTCGTTGGAGCCGCTCTTGCCGCGCGATCCGGTGAATTTGTTGAACGTAAGCCCCTTGGACAGGAAAGCGGCGTTATTCTTCTCAAACGCACTTGCGTACAGCGGGTCATAGCCTGCGCTTACATCGGAGGAGAGCATATTGGAGCGTGAAAGCGCACGGCGCACCAGAAGCTGCGAATCGGCCTCCGTCGCCGCAATCAGCTCCGCCACCGCGTTCTCAAAAAACCGGGACTGCATGCCGGTCGCGCCGACACTGCCGATTTCCTCCTTGTCCACCAGCAGACAGCAGAGCGTCCGCTCCGTAACCTCGTCCGCATCCAGCATCGCAAAGAGCGATGTAAACGCGCAGATACGGTCATCCTGCCCGTACGCCAGAATCATGCTCCGGTCAAAGCCCAGATCCCTTGCTTTTCCCGACGGAACGATTTCCAGCTCCGCTGAGAGAAAATCCTCCTCCTCAATGCCGTAGGTATCGGACAGAATGCGCAGCACATTCGCCTTGAGCGTATCCTTTTCTTCCTTCTCCAAATCCTCGTCCTTTTCAATCGGGCAGTTGCCAATCAAAAGGTCCAGATTCTCGCCTGTCACAACCTCCGTCGCTTTCTTTGCCATCTGCTCTCCCGCCAGATGAATCAGCAGGTCGGTAATGACAAATACCGGATCCTCCTCCTTCTCCCCGATGCTGACGTTGACAACGCTGCCGTCCTTCTTCGCGATAATCCCGTGAATCGCAAGCGGCGTCGCCGTCCACTGGTATTTCTTGATGCCGCCGTAATAATGCGTATCCAGATACGCAAAGCCGTCGCTCTCATACAGCGGATTCTGCTTTACGTCGATTCTCGGGGAATCGATGTGCGCGCCCAAAATATTCATTCCCGCGGAAACCGGCTGTTTCCCGAGCTGGAACAGCGCTATGCTCTTGTTCATCTGCACGACATACAGCTTATCCCCCGCCTTCAACGGCTCCCCGGACTCCAGCGCCGCGCCAAGCTCCTTATAGCCCTTCTCCCTGGCCATGCGGACTGCCACCTCCACGCATTCGCGCTCTGTCTTTCCCTCGTCCAGGCACTTCTTATACAGGTCGCATACCCTGTTCAATTCCTTTTCGTTCTCCTTGGCCTTCCCAAGCCATAAGCTTTCTTTTTTCATTGCCGTCTTCCTTCCTTCTATCGTCATTTTGCCGCATCTTCTTATACTTATTCGCAGAAACGGCGCTATCTATACCATACCACATTCTGCGGGAAAAACAATTCCCTTATTCAGAAAGACATACCTGATACACCTTTACGCCGTGCGCGGGCACGCGCGCCGCAAGCTTTCCGTCCCGGGCTTCGGATTTGGCATCCTCCCATATCTCGTGGAGCGCATACGGCTTTGCGGCGTCCAGGCCCTCCTGCAGCGCATCCAGGCCGATTTCCACAGCCGCGTCCTCGTCGCCCAGATTGAACAGCGCCACATGCAAGCTGCCCGTTTTATGGTTCTTATTCTTCCATACTGCGCGGCGCTCATCCCGGAAAAGCTGCGTCCCGCGGCAGTCCGCGTCCAGCAGGGACAGCAGACGGCGGTTGGTGAGAAGCGACAGCGTCCAGTCGTCAAGTCTGGTCAGCTCGGCGCCGATCATCAAAGGGGAACGGAACATGCACCAGAGCGACAGCATGGTCTTCTGCTCCTCACGAGTGAAATTGCAGTCCCACTCACCTCTGCCGAATCCACCGCCCAGCTTCCCCAGCGGCAGCATGTCGCAGTCCGGGAAGCACCCTTCCCGTACATGGTCCTGCCACAGCTCGCAGCGCCAGAACATGTTCTTCAGCAGCGGCCAGCTATCCCAGAAATCATCCGTGATGCGCCACATATTCGCATTCTCGCAATACTGCCACGCCCGGTCGATATGCGCCGGCCCCGGCGACAGGCTTAATACAATCGGCCGTCCCGCCTTCAGAATTGCCCGGTGAAGCATCTCGGTCTCATGCCAGCCCGAAAAATTGTCGTTCGGGTACATCCAGCTGTCACAGATGTCATCGCATTTGATAAAGTCCACGCCCCAGTCCGCATACATCCGGATAATCGAATCATAATACGCCTGACCCGCCGACGTATTGCGCACGCCGTACATGTCCGGATTCCACCCGCAGATGGAGGACGGATCCGCAATCCTGTCCGCAGTCACATCCGTGCCGAGCACCTTTGCATGCGCCTCGGCCGCCCTGCGCGGAATCCCCCGCATAATATGGATACCGAACTTCAGCCCCAGTCCGTGTATATAATTCGCAAGCGGTTTGAAGCCTTTTCCTCCTTCCGATGACGGAAATCTTGCAGGACTCGGCTGCAGCCTTGAATATTCGTCCATTTCCAAATCTCCAAAGGGAATATATTGGAACTGGTCGCGCACCGTCCCGGCGTCGTTGGCGTACCACTCAATATCGACCACCACATATGTCCACCCATACGGCTTGAGCTTTGCCGCCATATAGTCCGCGTTGGCCTTCACCTGCGCCTCGTTTACCGTCGTGTCATAATAATCGTAGCTGTTCCAGCCCATCGGCGGCGTCTTTGCAAAATCATTTTTATTCATAGCGTTCCTCCGTTTCATCATTACCGCTGTCGCAGTTTTCTGTATTAATTCAGGTGTCATAAGGTATACCGAAATTTTGACGCCCGAAGCCTGTGACATGAAAGCGCGAACCACGCAGAAAAATGCGTGGTTCGCAGCCTGGAGAAGCGCTGATTGCGTCAACGCTTCCCCTATAATACTTGAGGAAGCGCTGATGAAATCACCGCTTCCTTAGAGCCTCCGGCGGATGCGCACGGATTCGCAGGGGAAGATGCCGCTTCGCAGCGCAAATCCGGCGCGGGAAACGCTTTAATCAGCGTTTCCTTAATTCAACATCCGCCGCGGCTTACGCAAACGGATTCTCTGTCGGATACGGCAGGGATTTGGGCTGATTGTAGTTCAGATCCTCTACCGGAACGCCGATGTATTTGAATACCTCGAACAATGCCTTTCCGAAGTGACCGAACGCAACCGCGCCGTGGTGCGGGTAATTCTTCTCGATCAACACATGACGGTAGAAGCGCTCCATCTCCGGAATCGCAAATACGCCGATGCTGCCAAAGGACTTCGTCGCTACCGGAAGCACCTCGCCCTGTGCAATATACGCGCGCAGCTTGCAGTCCGCCGTAGACTGCAGACGGTAGAAGGTGATGTCGCCCGGGATAATATCGCCCTCGAGCGTACCCTGCGTTACCTCCTCGGGAAGCGTTCTCGCCATAATCATCTGATACTTCATGCTGCACGCGGAAAGCTTTTTCGTATTGGTATTGCCGCAGTGGAAGCCCATGAACGTATCGTTGTGCGTATATGTAAACTTACCGTGAATCGCATCCTGATACATGTCGGCGGGAACAGTATTGTTGATATCCAGCAGCGTAACCGCATCCTGGCTCACACAGGTACCGATAAACTCGCTTAAGCAGCCATAAATATCGACCTCGCAGGATACCGGAATCCCCATACCCGTCAGACGGCTGTTGACATAGCAGGGCACAAAACCAAACTGCGTCTGGAACGCAGGCCAGCACTTTCCCGCAATCGCGACATATTTGCGGTAGCCCCTGTGGTTCTCCACCCAGTCTAAAAGCGTCAGCTCATACTGCGCAAGCTTGGGCAGTACCTCGGGCTTTAAGTTGCCCGCGCCAAGCTCCTCCTCCATCTCCTTGATCTTTGCAGGGATTCTCTCATCGCCGTCATGCTTCTTGAAGGACTCGAAAAGATCCAGCTCGGAATTTTCCTCAATCTCAACACCGAGATTGTAAAGCTGCTTAATCGGCGCGTTGCACGCAAGGAAATTGAGCGGTCTGGGGCCAAAGGAAATAATCTTGAGGTCAGAAAGTCCGATAATCGCTCTCGCAACAGGCTCAAACTCGTGAATCATATCCGCGCACTCCTGTGCCGTTCCTACAGGATACTCCGGAATATACGCCTTAATATTGCGAAGCTTCAGATTGTAGCTTGCATTGAGCATGCCGCAGTATGCGTCCCCGCGTCCGCCGACCAGATCATTCTGCGTCTCCTCCGCCGCCGCAATGAACATCGCAGGTCCGTCAAAGTGCTTTGCCAGCAGTGTCTCCGAGATCTCCGGGCCAAAGTTGCCAAGATAAACGCAGAGCGCGTTGCAGCCTGCCTTCCTGATATCCTCCAACGCCTGAACCATATGAATCTCGCTCTCAACGATGCATACCGGGCACTCGTAGATGCTGTCCATGCCGTACTTGTCCGCATAAGCCTTTACCAGCGCCTTTCTCCTGTTGACAGAGAGGCTTTCCGGAAAGCAGTCGCGGCTTACCGCCACAATACCGATTTTTACCTGTGGTAAATTGTTCATTGTAATATCCTCCTTCAAAATTGCTGTAATAATACTGTGAACCGCATTCGCACACGGTTACTGGAACTACTTTCATCATAGTGGTATTCCGGCAAAAAATCAAGTACATTTTAAGGCCGGAAAAGGTCTTCAACAGACAAGCCGGGAGGCAGGGGCTTCCCCGCTTCCCGGCTTGTCATTCGCCTGCATTTACCACTGCTGCATCATCCCAAGGACTTTGACTAATACCGCTCTTTTGCCGCGCGGAACATTACCGCAAAATGCATCAGCTTCATCGTCAGAACCACCCCGTCGGGATGCGCCGACGGGTGCTTGAGAAATTCCTTGAAATTTGAAACCGTCATACCCATGTAGTTGGCAATGCAGGTCGGATCGAGCTTGAAGTCATCCCGCAGATCCACCACCAGCCGCTTCAGATAAGAATCCTCGTCCAACTCCCTGCTGTACAAAAGCTGCAGGAAAGTAAACGTATACCGGAGATCCCACAGCTCATCCGGCATAAGCCGGCTATCCCCAAAGCAGCGGTCCTTGATAAGCTGCGGCGGCGTGTCCGTCAGCTTTCCCAACTGCTTGAGCGTAAAGCCGTTTCCCAGGAAATGGTCGAGTCCCGTATACATGTCATACGTTGTCAGCATATCCACTTTCATCTCCTCTGGTTTTCTCACCCTGCTCAATCTGTACCTTGCCATTTTTTCCTCCGTTCCGAAACGCTATCCTCTTCTGCGCGTTTCTCAGTTCCTTTGTGTTTATTGTTACGAATACTACTTTTGTAGTATTTTATATTAAAAATTTAAAGGGAGCTTCTCCCCTTAAATTTTTAACAACTGGTTCATCCTGGACTGTCAAAAGACGTGCGAAGCATATGCGCGGCAGCCCTCCGTATTCCCGCAGGAATGCACCGCTGCCTTTAAAATCCGCAAATCTGCTTGCCGAAAGCCAAATAGCCTCTTTTGAAGCCCTCAAGGTTGATTAGTCAAAATAATTTGCAGAACCGGAAACAGATATCTCCTTACCGCTGTTATTTTCCACAAAAACGGAATAAACGCCGTCCTCGTCAATGCTGAATGTATGTGACGCTGCTCCGCTGACATCAACATATTTTATATAATTCTTATCGCGGTTTTTTATTCCTATCCGATATGTAACGCTGCTGTCACTGCAATTCACGGAAACACCTATGGAATTTCCACTTTTCATCGACCTGTAGTGATACAGTATTCTTTTACCGTCAGCTATTGTCGACCCCAAATCCACAGTATCCGTATGCAGCTGCGCGCCGATATTCAGCTCGATTTCCTCCACACCGGTATCGTCATAGCTCATAGTCTCCTCATCCGCAACGGCAAATGCGTCCGCGCTGCACAGCGCCACCTCCTCCGCGGCCACTGCCTCCTCCTGGAGCTGGGCGCCCTTTGCAACGACAACGCTGACCGGCGCCAGCGCCGCTGCCGTCAGGGCAAGACAGCTTGCCGCAATCACCCATTTTGAAGTTTTCGTTAATTGTTTCACCTTTGACATCATCATAATCCTCCTTAGTGTCTGACTTTTTGTTCCTACCAGTGAGGTCGTAAAGGTATTGGCCACCCCACCGTCAGAAAATTCGGCTAAACACTCGCTGTATTCCCTGCGCGAATACCACGGACTGTTGTCGCAGGCCTGCAAATCGCACAAAATCTCATCCCAGCAGACCAACTGATCCAATTGTAAATGCGCCAACGGATTAAACCAATGCAGCAAGACTGTCATTAATCCGAACTTTCTCCACCCCAGACTATGATTGACGATATGATTCATCTCATGCGCCACAATCATCCGAAACTGCTTTTCCGGATAGCGCTCCCCCTCCATCGGCAGAACGATAAAATATGCCCTCCGCCTGCCCCGGCCGCGCACATAGGTTACCGGAGACGACAGCATATCATTCCAAAGCAGCGTCACATTCTCAACTTCGTATTTCTCTTTATAGGATTCGAATATCTGTAAGTACGGGCCGTCTCCCGCCGGAACATTCCCTCTGAGCGCCAGCCGTACGCAAAGCTCCTTCCACAGGGTATATACCATTATCACGGCAAAGCCCGCAATCCAGACAATACCGCCGATTTGACAGCCCACATAGATTGCGGGCGTCATCCCGGTCGTAAACTCTCCCAATACCCACAAATATCCGTCACTGCTGAATCGGATTCTTGACAGGCAAAGCGCCGCAAACGGCAGCGGCAGCCAATATAAAACGAGACAGAACTTCTGCCATGCCAGCAGAAGATACGGCTCCTCTTTTCCCATAATCTTTGGCGCCAGCAGCGTACAAAGATACGCAATGCTTCCCGTCAAGCCCACAGAGCAAAGCCCTGTCAGAAGCAGCCTAATCCATATCATCCAATAAGCTCCTTATATGCGACTTTTCCTCATCTGTCAGTTTCCGGACCTTGGTAAAGGACGCCACCAGCGCGTCGATTTTCCCGTTGCCCCAGAAATTCACGCATTTTGTGATCTCACGCTTGCCGTACTCCTCCTCGGAAACGAGCGGCGTGTAGAAGAACTGGCGGCCCTTGCGCGTCATCTTCAGGTAGCCCTTCTTCACGGAACGGCTCAGGAAGGTCGAAACCGTCTGAATCTTCCAATTCTTGTGGTAGACCTCGTCGAGCTGCGCCAGGATCTCCTGGATGGACAATGCCTCCCCGCTCTGCCAGATAATCTTCATTACGATCAATTCGCATTCTGTTAATGTTTCTTTCATTTACATGTTCTCCTCTCTCTTTGATGCCTGCTTTTGTTATCGATATTCGTAGTTATTTTACCAGACTTCTTCTACAAATACAAGCCCTTTCTTTCATTTTGTTAGAATCTGTTGATTTTTGTCGAAAACTGTCTGCTTCTACCGCCGAGCTGCCGCGCCGGACAGGGCCTGTTCCATTTTCCTGAAGACATAAAACTGCCGGGGAAAGCATTCCGCTTCCCCCGGCAAAGCGCCCGTATCCGGCATATCCGGGCGTTATCCCTATTCTGGCAAAAGTATCCGTTACTGAATATACATATTCGAGTACCCCATCAGGCTCTCATCCACCTCGCGCGCACATTCGCGCCCCTGCCGGATGGCCTTTACCACCAGCGACTGCCCCGTATGCATATCCCCTGCGGTAAAAATATTATCGACATTCGTGCGGAAGCTCCCCGGCGCGGTTTTTACATTCGTGCGCTGGTCCGTCTCGACCTTAAACGCATCCGTCACATACTTCTGGCTGCCCAGAAAGCCCGCCGCAATCAATACCAGCTGCGCCTCGAGCGTCTGCTCGCTGCCTTCAATCTCCCTGCTGGCCATCCTGCCGGTCTGCGCGTCCTTCTCCCACGCAAGCTTCACAATCTTCACCGCCGTGAGATTCCCGCTCTTATCCTTGACAAACTCCTTCACCGTCGCCTCGTAAATGCGCGGGTCGTGCCCGAACAGCGCAATCGCCTCCTCCTGACCGTAGTCCGTCTTGCAGACCTTGGGCCACTCCGGCCACGGATTGTTCTCCGCCCGCGTATCGGGCGCCTTAGGCATCATCTCAACCTGCACGACGGATTTCGCGCCAAGGCGAATCGCCGTCCCCACGCAGTCGTTCCCGGTATCACCGCCGCCGATGATGACCACCGCTTTGCCCTTTGTGGAAACAAAGCTCTTATCCGAAAGCTGTGAATCCAGCAGGCTCTTCGTCACGCCCTTCAAATAATCCACTGCGAAATAAATACCGTTCGCGTCCCTTCCCGGCGCATTGATATCACGCGGGTTAGACGCGCCGCAAGCCAGCACGACGCGGTCAAAGCCCTCCACCAGCTTTTTGGATTTGGCGTCCTTTCCGATATCCGTGCCGGTCACAAAGCGGACGCCCTCCTCCTCCATAATCTTAACCTTGCGCTCAATCACCTGTTTTTCCAGCTTCATATTGGGGATGCCGTACATCAGAAGCCCCCCGACGCGGTCGCTGCGCTCAAATACGGTCACATGATGCCCGCGCTTGTTGAGCTGATCCGCCACGGCAAGACCGGCGGGGCCGCTGCCGATCACGGCTACCGTCTTGTCGGTGCGCACCCTGGGCGGCTTTGCCCCCGCAAGCCCCGCCGCATAGGCGTTCTCAATAATGGCATATTCGTTTTCCTTCGTCGCAACCGCTTCGCCGTTTAACCCACACGTGCAGGCATTCTCACAGAGTGCCGGACAGACGCGCGCGGTAAACTCCGGAAAATTATTGGTCTTTTTCAGGCGGTTATAGGCGCGTTCCCAATTGCCCGTGCAGACCAGATCATTCCATTCCGGCACCAGATTGTGCAGCGGGCAGCCGCTTGTCATACCCGCGATATTCATGCCCGACTGGCAGAACGGCACGCCGCATTCCATACAGCGCGCACCCTGACGCTGCTGCTCCTCCTTCGGAAGATGCGTGTGGAACTCGTTAAAATGCTTTACCCGCTCCTTTGGCGATTCCGCCGCGGAGGTTTCCCTCTCATATTCCAAAAATCCTGTTGGCTTTCCCATTTTTTCCTATTCCTTTCCCAAAACCCAAAAACTTAGCAGTTCTCAGGATGCTTTCCCTTCTATTTCCAAAAACTTAGCAGTTCTTAGGACGTGTCCTTTACGTCCTTAGAAATGCTTCGTTTTTTTAGTTTTTTGTGTTAGCGTAAAACGCCTCTATCTGCGCCTGCTCCGCGCTCAGTCCCTTCTCCTCCATCTGGACGATGGTTCTGAGCATCCGGTCGTAGTCATATGGTATCAGCTTCTTGAACTTCGGGAGATATTCTCCGAAATTGTCAAGGATTCTCTTGCCCTTCTCGGAGTTGGTATAGGCAACATGCTCCTTGATCATCTCCTTAAGCTCTATCACGTCATATTTGTTGGTGATTCCGCTCATGGAAATCATCCCCTTGTTGACCCGGATATAGAGGTCGTTGTCCTCATCCAGCACGTACGCGATGCCGCCGCTCATGCCGGCCGCAAAGTTCTTTCCCGTGCCGCCCAGCACGACCACGCGCCCGCCGGTCATATATTCGCAGCCATGGTCGCCGACGCCCTCTACCACCGCAATCGCACCGGAATTCCTGACACAGAACCGCTCGCCGGCCACGCCGTTTATAAACGCCTTGCCGCTTGTCGCGCCGTACAGCGCCACGTTGCCGATAATAATATTCTCATCCTGCCGGAAGCAGCTGCCCTTGGGCGGATAGACAATCAGCTTCCCGCCGGACAGGCCTTTTCCGAAATAATCATTCGAATCGCCCACAAGCTCCAGCGTCAGCCCCTTAGGGATAAACGCGCCAAAGCTCTGGCCGCCCGCGCCGTTGCACAGCACATGGAAGGTGTCCTCCTCCAGGGTATCGTGGTAACGCCTTGTAATCTCGGAGCCGAAGATGGTGCCGAAGGCGCGGTCCGTGTTGATAACCTCCACCTCGATGCTCTTCTTCTGCTTCGCCTCCAGCGCGCCGCCAAGCTGCTTTAAAAGCACCCGTTCGTCCAGCGTCTTTTCCAGCTCGAAGTCATATACCTGCTTCGGGTCAAAGACTGCCCGCTCCTTCCGGTACGGATTATTCAAAATCTGGCCCAAGTCAATCTTTGCGGTTCCTTCCGGCAGATTTTCCTTCATTTTCAGCAAATCGGTGCGTCCCACCAGCTCATCCACCGTCTTAACGCCAAGCGCCGCCATATATTCGCGAAGCTCCTGCGCAATAAACCGCATGAAATTCATCACATACTCCGGCTTTCCCTTAAAGCGCTTACGAAGCTCGGGATTCTGCGTCGCAACGCCCACCGGACAGGTATCCAGATTGCAGACGCGCATCATCACGCAGCCCATGGTCACCAGCGGCGCAGTCGCAAAACCAAACTCCTCCGCGCCCAGAATCGCCGCAATCGCCACGTCGCGCCCTGTCATCAGCTTTCCGTCCGTCTCGATACGGACTTTATTCCTCAGCCCGTTCTGAATCAGCGTCTGATGCGTCTCCGCAAGGCCAAGCTCCCACGGCAGTCCCGCGTTGTGAATGGAGCTTTTGGGCGCGGCGCCGGTGCCGCCGTCATAGCCCGAAATCAAGACCACCTGCGCGCCGGCCTTGGCAACGCCCGCCGCAACCGTCCCGACGCCGGCCTCGGAAACCAGCTTCACGCTGATTCGTGCCGCTTTATTCGAGTTCTTCAAATCATAAATCAACTGCGCAAGGTCTTCAATCGAATAGATATCGTGGTGCGGCGGCGGGGAAATCAGCCCCACGCCCGGCGTGGAGTGCCTGGTCCTCGCAATCCACGGGTAGACCTTCTGCGCCGGCAGATGTCCGCCCTCACCCGGCTTTGCGCCCTGCGCCATTTTAATCTGAATCTCCTGCGCGCTTACCAGGTATCTGCTGGTCACGCCGAAGCGTCCGCTGGCCACCTGCTTGATCGCAGAGCACCGGTTTTTCCCGTCCGCGCCGGGTTCCATACGCTCCAGATCCTCGCCGCCCTCGCCGCTGTTGGACTTTCCGTGCAGCATGTTCATCGCGATTGCAAGCGTCTCGTGCGCCTCCTTCGAAATAGAGCCGTAGGACATCGCGCCGGTCTTAAACCGCGTCACAATGCTCTCCACACTCTCCACCTCGTCGATCTTAACGCCCTTCTTCGGATAGGCAAAATCCATCAGGCCGCGCAGGTTCCGGACGCTGTCCTCGTCGTTTATCATGGCCGTGTATTGCTTAAACATGTCGTAATCGCCAAGGCGCGTGGACTGCTGCAGCATGTGGATGGTCGCCGGATTGTACAGATGCTCCTCCGCGCCGCTTCTGGCCTTGTGCTGTCCGGGGCTGTCCAGTGTCAAATCCGTTGCCAGACCGAGCGGGTCAAACGCCATGGAATGCAAATCGTCCACCGTTTTTTCAATGTCCTTAAGCGTGACGCCGCCGACCCTGCACACGGTATTCGTAAAATATTTATTGATGACGTCATAATCAATGCCAATCGCCTCAAAAATCTGAGATCCCTGATAAGACTGGATGGTGGAAATACCCATTTTAGACGCAATCTTCACAATGCCGTGGAGAATCGCATCGTTATAATCGTCCACCGCCGCATGATAATCCTTATCCAGCATGCCGTTGTCAATCAGCTCCTTGATAGACTCCTGCGCAAGATAGGGATTGACCGCGCTTGCGCCGTAACCCAGCAGCGTCGCGAAATCATGCACCTCCCTTGGCTCTGCCGACTCAAGAATAAGCGCCATGCTCGTTCGCTTCTTGGTGCGCACAAGATGCTTCTGAATCGCCGATACCGCAAGCAGCGAGGGAATCGCCACATGGTTCTCATCCACGCCGCGGTCGGACAGAATAATGATGTTTGCGCCGTCGCGGTACTCCCTGTCAACCTCCACATACAGCCGGTCGATCGCTTTCTCAAGGCTCGTATTCTTATAATAGGTAATCGGCACCTCGACCGCCCGGAAGCCCTCCCGCTTCATGCTCTTAATCTTGAGCAGGTCCGTGGTCGTCAAAATCGGGTTATTGACCTTTAACAGGTGGCAGTTGCGCTCCGTATCCTCGAGAATATTGCCCTCCTTGCCGATATAGACGCTGGTGGAGGTAACCACCTCCTCACGGATGGCGTCAATCGGCGGATTGGTCACCTGCGCAAACAGCTGCTTAAACGAGTGGGAGAGCTGGTGATGGCTGGACGAAAGCACCGGTATCGGCGTATCAACGCCCATTGCCGCAATCGCCTCGCCGCCGCTTTTTGCCATCGGAAGGATACTGGCCTTCATCTCCTCGTAGGTATAGCCAAACGCCTTCTGCATCCGCTGGCGTTCCTCGTCACTGTACTCGGGAACCCTGATATTGGGGATTTTCAATTCCTTCAGTGTCACAAGGTTCGAGTCGAGCCATTCGCCGTAGGGATGCCTGCGCGCGTAGGTCTCCTTGAGCGTATCGTCGTCGATGACCTCCCCCTTGACCGTATCCACAAGCAGCATCTTTCCGGGGCGAAGCCGGTCCTTGCGGATAATCTTTGCCGGATCTACCGGCAGCACGCCGACCTCCGATGAGAGAATCAGCTGGTCATCCGATGTGATATAGTAGCGCGAGGGACGCAGACCGTTGCGGTCAAGCACCGCGCCCATCACGTCGCCGTCCGAAAAGAGAATCGAGGCAGGGCCGTCCCACGGCTCCATCATCGTCGCGTAATACTGATAAAAATCCTTTTTGCTCTGCGACATTGTCCGGTTGTTCGCCCACGGCTCCGGTATCGTAATCATCACCGCAAGCGGAAGCTCCATGCCGCTCATCACCAAGAACTCCAGCGTATTGTCAAGCATCGCGGAATCGGAGCCGGAAGCATTTACCACCGGCAGCACCTTGTGGAACTCATGGCTTAAGTGCTCGGATTCCATGTTTTCCTCTCTGGCAATCATCTTATCCACGTTGCCGCGTATCGTGTTAATCTCCCCGTTGTGCACGATGAAGCGGTTGGGATGCGCCCGCTCCCAGCTGGGGTTTGTATTGGTCGAAAAGCGGGAGTGCACTATCGCGATGGCGGACACATAGTCCTCGCTCTGCAAATCCATGAAAAAGGTGCGCAGCTGATTTACCAGAAACATCCCCTTGTAGACAATCGTCCTGCTGCTGAGCGAGACCACATACGTATTGTCGGAGCTTTGCTCAAACACGCGTCTTGCGATATAGAGCTTCCGATCGAAGGCCAGCCCCTTCTCCACCGCCGCGGGCTTTTTCACAAAGGCCTGCAGAATACAGGGCATGCACTCTACCGCCTTGTGGCCGAGAACGGACGGTACACAGGGCACGTTGCGCCAGCCAAGAAACTCCAGCCCCTCCTTCTCGACAATAATCTCAAACATTTTCTTTGCCTGATTGCGCTTGAGCTCATCCTGCGGGAAAAAGAACATCCCGACGCCGTACTCCCGCTCTCCGCCGAGCGTGATTCCCAGCGGCTTTGTAACCCTGCAAAAAAAGCTGTGGCAGATCTGCACCAGAATGCCGACACCGTCGCCGGTCTTTCCCTCCGCATCCTTGCCGGCCCGGTGCTCAAGGTTCTCTACAATTTTCAAAGCGTTCTCCACGGTCTCGCGGGTCTTTGCGCCCTTGATATTGACAACCGCGCCGATACCGCAGTTGTCATGTTCAAATTCCGCCCTGTAAAGCGGCGCCTGGGGAACGTTTCTTTTTGCGTCAAACATTTTTCCATCTCCTTTTTCGTGAATTGTCAGATAATCAGTTAATTTGCTTTATATCTTTTGAATTGTCTGACAAAAACAATAAAAAAGCAACCAAAAAACGCTATTGAACCGCCTTTGGTTGCTTTCCTTGTGTATTTTGTTTTTGCCATTATATAAAACTTTTTGCGATTTGTAAAGAATAAATTTGAGAAATAAGCCTGCAAAGTTCTGGAAACAAGCTTACAAAAATTTCGGAAGCAGACCTGTGGGATTTCAGATATAAACCTGCGTGACATTTCATAAATATAGCTTTATAATAAAAAAAGAATATATCAAGGAGGTTTCGACATGCACGTATTTCAACCGTTTCCCATCGAGGAATTGAGCTTTAACCCGTTTGAGAAGATTGGAAAGGACTGGGCGCTGATATCGGCCGGCACCCGGCAGAAGGCGAATACCATGACCGTCAGCTGGGGCGGCGTGGGCGTCCTCTGGGGCAAAAATGTCGTCTATATTTTTGTCCGCGACTCGCGCTATACCAAAGAGTTTATCGACGCCGGCGACTTTTTTTCCGTCTCCTTTCTGGATAAGGGCTACAGGGACGCACTGAACTACTGCGGATCGCATTCCGGGCGGGACGGGGATAAGCTCGCCGCTTCCGGCCTTACATGGAATTACAAGCTCTCTATTCCTTACATCGACGAGGGCAACTTCATTCTGCTCTGCCAGAAGCTCTCCGCCACAAGAATCACAGAGGATTCGTTCCTTTCCCCCGAAATCCGCAAATGGTACGCGGACGGCGACATGCATACCATGTACGTCGGCGAGATTCTGGAAGTGCTTGCCCGCTGATTCAGAAAAACGATGCGATAAAAACAAACAGATTTGCCGCCATATGGAAGAGCACCGGCGCGGCAAAGCATTCTTCCTTTTCATAGCACAACGCTATCAGAAGCCCCATGCATGTGCCGTACAAGAACTGCGGCAGATTGGCGTGAAACGCGCCGAAAAGCAGCGCAGTGAGTACGACACAGAGGGGAAGCCCGAAGAACTTTTTCATCCTGTTATAGAGAATCCCACGAAACACAATCTCCTCCGCAAGCGGGGAGACAACGCCATACAGCAGTATCCCAAGCCACAGCGGGACGGAATACTGTATCGCTTCAACCGCGTCATATTCGGCGGACGCAATTCCCAGAAAAGCGAAAAGCCAAACGGCCGCCCAATTCAGCACATACGCCGACGCTGCACCCAGCCCCGCGCAAAGCGCCAGCCCTGCCGGGTTCACATCCTTGTACCCCCAAAATCCCTTCCTGAAATACGCCCAGAGCTGCCGCAGCACGCCGGCGTCGATATCCACCTCGCCGGCCACCGCCGTCTCCTTCAGAAAATCATTCAGCAGAAAGCTGACCCCGACAATGCTTGCAGCCGCATTGATCACCGCTTTTAAAAGCAGGGCATGCGCCTCCACCCATGCCTCCATACCCGAAACCGGTATCGCCGGCACAAGCATCATCAGCGTCAGCATCGCGGCCGATTTCACCGCCATGTATATCAGAAACGGCTTTATGATATACCATACCTTTTCCCACAAGGATGTTCGTTTATTCCTGACCGTCTTCATAAAACCTCCCATGCCGGATGCCCCTGTCTTTATTTCACAGTGCGCCCCTGCTGCGCAGTATCCTCTCCCAGAAGCAGCGCCGCAAGCATATCGACGCTGTCCGCAATGTAATCCGCTCCCGCTTCCTCCAGCTCGCCGGGCGCGGCATATCCGAACGATACCCCGATACCGGTCAGTCCAAAGGCGCGCGCGCCCTCAATGTCAAATTTCCGGTCTCCTACCATGGCGACCGCCCTGCCGGCGCTTCCCTCCGGAACCATCCGCCTGAGCGCCTCCGCCACGACCTCTTCCTTTTTGCTGCGCGTACCGTCCATCTCACTGCCGACCACATGGTCAAAATACTGCCGGATGGAAAAATGCCCCAATATGCGCTCCACAAGAACCGTCGGCTTGCTCGAGGCAATGCCGAGCTTTTTCCCGCTGTTTTTGAGCGTTTCAAGCATCTGCGCAATGCCCGGATAGATCTCGTTCTCAAAAATACCTGTCACCTCAAAGCGCTCCCGGTATTTTGCCACCGCACGCTGTGCCTGCGCTTCGTCAAAGCCGTAAAACTCCATAAAGCTGTCCCGAAGCGGCGGCCCGATAAACGGCTCGAGCCTGTCGAGATCCGGCTCCTCTATCCCAAAGTCCCTCAGCGCGTACTGAACCGACGAGGTAATCCCGATTTTGGGATCCGTCAGCGTCCCGTCCAGGTCAAATAAAATATACTGAAACATATCCGTCTCCTCTCACACTAAAATCTCCGTTTGCAGCGCAAATGAATACAAATACCGCTCCTTTACAGGCTTCCCGGTAATCTGCTCCAACGCCAGCTGATAATACTCCAGCTGCGCCCTGTAACGGTCAATCAGCTCCTGCGCCGTGCCGACGCGGTCCGTCTTATAATCCGCCAGGACAATCCCGTCTTCCTCATAAAAGAACACGTCAATAACGCCCTGAATCAGAACCGTCTCCGTCTCCGGATACTGCTCCCGCAGACGGTTGGCCGGTATGCCCAGCACAAACGGCTGCTCCTTGAACAGCCCGCCCCGCGCACACGCTGCTATCATCCGCTGCGCAAGCCCTGACTTCAAAAATTCCGTTATCCTTGCGCTGCTCACGCACGCAAGCTCCTCCTGTGCCGCTCTGCCCTCGGCGATCCAGCGCTCCCGCTCCCGGCAGACCAGCGCGTACAGCCGCCTTCCCGCCTGCTGCCCGTCGGGATCCTCCGCCGTCCGCGTATACGCATACTCCCCGGAAAATGAGAACAGCTCCATGGCCTTATGCACCGCAGTCCCGTATTGTACCGCAGTGCTTCCGCCGGCTTCATCCGGACAGTCCGTCATCTCCTCGCGGGCAAAGCGCGGTACATAGCTTTCCCTGGGCAAAGCCACCAGCTCGTCCGCTTCCCCAGATACCGCTTCATAAGAAGCCCGCTTAAGCTCCGATACCGTCGTCTTCACCTTCAGGCCCTCCAGATATGCATACGGGTATTGGTACCGCAGCCGCTCTTCAAGGGTCTTTGACAGTTCATTATCCACAAATTCCCCCGCCTTGTCAAGATTTTCCTCCAAAACCGCCGCCCTGCCCTGCTCTCTCAGCTGTCCGGCGTAATCCTCTACCTCGTCGTAAACGGTAATCGCAATCGGCGTCGATGCGTACGCCGGCACAGCCGGATGCGCCTGGCCCGGCAGCTGTGCGTCCAGGCCAAGCGTCTCCATCAGCGCGCCCATGCAGCGGTGGCGCATAAGCGCCGCCAGTATCAGATCCAGATACGAGCCTGCCGTCATCAGCGTCGAGTAGGACAGCTTTTCCTGCGTTTCCATTGCCGCCAGACGGCCGGCCGCAATCCTTTTGCCCGGATCCTGGAGACAGCCCGTCAGAATCAGCTTCTCCTTCGCACGCGTCAGTGCGACATACAGAACGCGCAAATCTTCCCCGCGCGTATCCTCCTTCATGCGCTGCGCCACGACATTCTTGCGCAGCGTCCTGCGCTTTATCCGCAGATACGGGTCTATATAGTCGACGCCCACGCCCAGCTCCGCATCCATCAGGATGCCCTGCCGCAGATCCATCTGGTTAAACTGCTTGGCAAGGCCGCACACGAAGCAGATGGGGAACTCCAGCCCCTTGCTCTTGTGGATGGTCATAATCCGCACCACATCCGCATTCTCATCCAGAATATTCGCCTCCCCGAAGTCGACCTCCTGCTCCTGCATCGTCTCCAGATACCGGATGAAATGAAACAGCCCGTAAAAGCTGGTCTTCTGGAACGCGCCTGCCCGTTCCAGCAGCAGCTCCATATTGGCCCGCCGCTGTCCGCCGCCCGGCATGGCGCCCACATAGGCCGCGTAACCCGTGTCATCAATAATCCGCCCTATCAGCTCCTTGATAGGCGTATACGCCACCATCCGCCGGTACCGGGCTATCGTGTCCAGAAGCCGCGCCGCCTTGCCGACAAGCGCCTGTGCCTCTTCCCCGGCAGCCGTCATGCAATATTGCTTTACCAGCTCATACAAAAAGCGCTTTTGCTCCCCCGCTTCCAAAGGGATGTCCGCGGCATCGGAAACGCCCGCTTCCAACGAAGCGCCCGCGGCGTCGGCGGCCTCCGCCCCGCACTTGATTCGCACGATTTCTTCCTCAGAAAAACCGAAAAAGGGCAGCCGCATCACGCCGAAAAAGGGAATGTCCTGCAGCGGATTGTCCAGCACCTTCAGGATATTGACAATCCCCTGTATCTCAAGCGTCTCAAAATACCCCGTTTTACCGGTTACATGCACCGGAATCCCGCGCTCCGACAAAACGCGCCGAAACTCCTCGTCCCAGCCCGAGGTCGCGCGCAGCAAAAGCACAATATCCGAATATTTTGCAGGGCGCAGCTCTCCGGTCGCCGCGTCCGTCACCGGAAAGCTGCCCACCAGCTCCCTGATGCGCGCGGCCGTCATCATCGCCTCCCGCTCCTTCTCCGAGTACGAATCCGACGCATCCCCCTCCTGCGGCCCGGCCGCAATCAGCAGCTCTGTCTGATAAAGCTGCGGGCTCTCCCCCTCGGGCGGGGGCGGATAGGACGCGCCTGCATAGAGCGCCGCCTGCCCGTCATACTCGACATTGCCGACCTGCTTTTTCATCAGCTGTCCACAGATAAAGTTCGCGGCCCCCGTCACCTCGGCGCGGCTGCGAAAATTCATGCGCAAATCAATGCGGAGGCGTCCCTGCGCGTCGCTTTCATTTGTGACATATGTGTCGTATTTATCCATGAAGATTTCCGGCCGCGCAAGCCGGAATTTGTAAATGCTCTGCTTTACGTCGCCAACCATAAAGCGGTTAAACCGCCCCTTGTCCTCCCCGGATATGCATTTGAGCAGAAGCTCCTGCACCTCGTTCGAGTCCTGATATTCGTCGATCATTATTTCCTCAAAGTAATCCTGCAGCTCCAGCGCCGTCTCCCGCGGCACGATATTTCCGTCCTCGTCCCTGGCCAGCAGGATTTCCAGCGCAAAATGCTCCATGTCCGAAAAATCTATCACATTCCTGTCCCGCTTGGCCTGGTCAAGGCGCCGCTTAAACGAAAGCGCAAGCACAGCAAGCTCCTCCACCACCTCCTGACATACCGCCATATCTTCAAAGGTATCCTCCGGCGATATCTGAAACAGGAGCTTCTTCAAATCCCCAATCGTTTTCTTAACCTCATCCCGGATTGCCTTCACCGCCTCCTTCAGAAGGGGATCCACCCCCTCCGGCCTTTTGGCGGAAAGCCTTGTAAAGGATGCCTCCGCAAACAGCGCGTACAGCGACGCGTAGTCCCGGCTGCCTCTGAGCTGTTCTATCAGCGCCAAATCGGCTGTCAGGTTGTCCATATACTGCGCCGGGCCGCCCGCGCTGCCCGCAATATCCATTCCCTGCTTTATGCGCCCTGCGCACTCTGAGAGCATGGTATCCATATAGGCGAGCGCCCCCGCAAACCACGGCTTATCCGTCAGGCTGCAAACATCCTCCAGACGGTAATCCTCCATCCGCTCCCGCAGCCACTCCTCCGGAAACGGATAGCTCATGGAAAAACGGTAGAGCCGCAGAATTGCTTCCTCAATTTTTTTCTCACTGCTGCCCGTGCTGTAGCACTCGACAAAACGCAGAAAGCGCTCCGTCGGCTCCGCATGGGAATCCTCCAAAAGACGGTTCATCACGTCGCTCTCCAGCAGCCTGAGCTCTCCCTCGTCCGCCACGCGAAATCCCGGGTCCAGGCCGATTGCATTAAAGTTATTGCGAATAATGAACAGGCAGAAGGAGTCAATGGTGGTAATCTGCGCATTGTGAATCAGCGACGCCTGCCGCTGCAGATGCTCGTTCTCGGGATTTTCCTCCAGAAGCCTTATCACCGCCGCGCTGACGCGCTCGCGCATCTGCGCCGCCGCCGCCGAGGTGAAGGTCACAATCAGCAGCCTGTCGATGTCAACCGGATGCGCCTCATCGGTGATTCGCCGGATAATCCGCTCCACAAGCACCGCCGTCTTCCCGCTGCCGGCTGCCGCCGATACCAGAATATTACAGTCCCTGGCGTCAATTACGCGCTGCTGGTCCAGTGTAAACTTTACCGCCATCCTGCTCCCTGCCTCCTTCGTCCATCTGCTCCTTCATCCGTTCCGTTGCCGTTTCGTTATCCATTTCCTCCAAATGGCGCACCAGATCTGCACCAAGCTTGGAATCAAAGCCGCACACGCTGTTATACGCACAGTAGGTACAGGCCGCCGTATCTCCCTGCCGGTAGGGATTGAGTCCCACCTCCCCGTCCAGTATGGCGCCGCCAAGCGCCCTGATCTTATGGTTCACATAGCGGGACACCGTATCAAAGTCCTCGCCGGAAAGCACGCCGGAGGCCTGGGTAAAGCTCCCGTCCTTCTTCCTGGCAACCGGAATAACGGATGATTTCGTCTCAAAATCCTTGTCAAGCAGCCGGATAACCGCCTCGTCGTCACGCACCATTCCGGTCATCTTAAGCTCCTCCAGAATCGCATTCTCTATCTCCTGCGGATCCGGCTTTCCCTTGTCCGTCTCCGCCAGCGGGTCGCTTACATGGTAATAGAGCATCGCCGCCGGAATGACATGCATGTCGGGATTTTTCTTTTTCTGTACCTCGACAGCCGCGTTCATGTATACCACAAGCTGCAGCTGCAACCCGTAATACAGCGCGGCCAGGTCAAATCTCCTGCCGCCCGATTTGTAATCGATTACTTTTACATAGAGCTTGTCCTCCTGCACACAGGTGTCCACACGGTCTATCCTGCCGGAAAGGCGCACCTTCTCCTCCTCCGAGAGCGCGATATTCACCGCCTCAAGGTCCTCCGTCATCTGAAAGGACATCTCAAAGCTTTCGGGCAGAAAAGCGCCGTGCTTTAGCTGATGCTGCAGGGTCCGCACAGTGCGGTTCAGAATCCGGCGCATCCGCGTTATCATATATTCGTTGCGTTTACTGCTGTACAGCACGGTCTCCCCGTAGGAAGCGGCATAGCTTTCCAGACACTCCGCCACCAGCTGCTCGCCAAGCTCTCCGGGAAAATCAAGCCATGTATATCCCCTCGCCGCAAGCTGCTGTGAAAACTGCTCCAAAACGGCATGGAACACATTGCCTGCGTCCACGCTTTCAAAGCCGTACTTATCGCGCTCCTCAAGACGCAGTCCATACTGCAGGAAATGCGCGTACGCGCAGGCGGCAAATCTCTCCAGACGGCTTACGCTGTTTTGAAGCACCTGGCCGTACAGCAGCCGCGCAAGCTCTCTGGGAAGCCGTCTGTCCGCCGCACCCTTTGCATACGAAAAGGCCGCCTCGCGCATCTGCCGCACCAGCGGCGCGTGCGCTTCATTTCTGACATATGCGTCATATATCGTGAAAAAGAGCTGCCGATCCGGACCGATTTCGTCCGCGGCGTACCGCCGCAGAAGCTCCACAAGATATGCCAGTCCGTCCGCAGGCGATTCAAGCTGCTCCGCGGCAGGCTGCAGCTCGGGACGCGCGGGCGCAAGCCCGGGAAAGAGCTTTTGCACCGTGCCGATTAAATAGGCCGGTCGCAGGCTCTTTCCCTCGCTGTCCACCTTGGCATACGACAAAAACAGCCGCTGCGTAGGCTTTGTCATCGTCATGTACAGATAGAGACGCTGGATGTACATCTGCTGCCGGGGCGTCGGCGCAAGCTCGTACTCGGATGCAAGCAGAAATTCCCTGTCAATATCCGATATGATGCCGCCGGTTGCGCCGCTTCTGGGAATAATCCCGTCGTTCACCCCCACAAAAAACAGCACCTTAATCTCGCCAAGCCGCGTCCGCTCAATATCGCCGACGACCACCTTATCGACATTCTGCGGGATTGCGCCTACCTTGATTTCGTCAAAGCCCGCATCCAGTATATCCGCAAATTCCCTGATTTCAAGCTCCTCATCCCCAAGCAGCGCATGAATCTGCTCCAGAAGCGCCATCACCAGACGGTACACCTGCGCATATTCCTTAGCGCGTACCAAATCGTTCTCCCGCGCAAAATGCTGTTCATACGTCTCCAGCTTCTGCTCAATGCCTGCCTGCCGGATAAAATCATATAACGCCTGCACGAACACTGCGCCTGTTGCCTTTTTCACCATCAGCGGCGCGAGCATCCCTGCCACCCGCTCCCGGAGGGCGTTGAGCTCCTCGAGCACACAGGCTTCGTCCTCCTGCCGGTGCGGCCTTCTCGTAAAGGGGCTTGCCCACGCCTTCCGGCCGCGAATCCCCATGGTAAGGCAGTAATTCTCCAGACGGTCCGTCTCCTCCGGCGTAATGCCGGAAAGCCCGCACCGCAGGAAATGAAATACCGTCTCATAGGAATAATCCTGTATGACAATCAAAAACGCACTACGGATGAATTCGATGAAGGGATTGAGCACAAGCTTATTGGTCTGATCCAGGAAAAACGGTATCTCAAGGCGCGAGAACTCCTCCCCCGCAAGAAAGCCGTACCGCTCCATATCTCCCGTCACTACCGCAATATCCCGATAGCAGCAGCCTTCCTCCCGCACCAGTCTTCGAATGGCAAGGCATACCTGGTGCAGCTCCTCTCTGGGATTGGACGCCTCAAAGATCCGGATGCTGTCCTGCCCGCCCTCGAACGCTTTGTACGGATACCGGAACAGCTCCCGCTCCAGATGGGAAAGACCCGCATTGTCCTTGTACCGATAAACCCGCTCTTCCCGAATCAGCTCATCCGGCTCCCGTTTTACGCCCGCCTCCCGACAGAGCCTGTCCAAATCGTAAATGGTTTTCTTGCTCAGGTGGAACAGCTTCTGCTCGCCGTCCATGCGGTACGGATTTTCGCGCGCGTCCATCGTGACGGTGACAATGACCTCCCCCGCAAGCCGCATCAGCTCCTGTATGACCCGGTTCTGCACCGGCGTAAAGCCCGTAAAGCCGTCAAACGCAATCACGCTCTCTTGCACCACGCGCGATTTACACAGAACGCCTCTGAGCAGATCCAGCGTTTCCTCCGTCGTGATGTACTTCTCGTTTATATACTGCAAAAATCCCTGATACAGCAGATGCAGATCCTTGAGCTTACAGGCGAGCGCGCCTCTTTTTGCCGCGTATTCGCAGAGCTTCTCCACATCCCTTGTTCCAAGCCCGTACTGCATAAACTCCGACAGCGCCGACTTCACTTCATGGATGTAGCCGAGCTTTTTGATGTTGTGCTTCATCACCGTCAGCTCTTCCTCCACCCCCGCCGCGACACGGCGCAGCACCAGACTCTTGCCGGTATCGTCGAGCACGGGCCTGCCGTCGCCGCCGACCTCCTCAAAAATTCTGTGGGAAAGCCGCCCGAAGCTTAAGACGTCTATATTCATAATGCCCTTGTTCGGATGACGCTTTACCATCTCCAGCTGCGTCTGCATCGTGAACTGGTCGGGTACGACAATCAGGTAGTTCGTATGGGGATTTTCCTGCGACGCCGCTATGATGCGCTCATATAAGAGATGGCTTTTGCCGGAGCCTGACGCTCCGATATAAAATCTAAGTCCCATGAATATCGCTGTGCTCCCTTCCGCAGTGCTGCTGGTCTTATTCTATATGCTCTCTTTCACATAGTCAATCCGTTTCAGCCTCAATTGACGGGTATTTTGTGATATTTTGACCCCGCTCTCATTTTGTGCTACACTGTAAATTAATTTATTTTACAAAGCAGAAAGGAACCTGACATGAAACGAAGCGCTCTTATTATACCGTTTATTCTCCTGCCGGCGGCGCTGTTGTCCGCCTGCGGCAGTACAGACACCGCTCCGCCGCAGACTGTCGAGTGGAACGATATCGCAAACGCGGCAAACAGCGAGGACGCCCCGTCAAATCCGACGGACGCAGCACAGCCGCAAGCTCCCGACAGCAGCGAACCCGCCCCGCCTGCGGATGAAGCGGACGCCCGGACGCCCACAGACGACGATTCCGGCGACGTATACCGCGAAATCTACACGCAGGCAGTCTCAGAAAACACGGATCCGGTCTCCTTTTCCCTGATCTATCTGGATAACGACGACATCCCTGAGCTGGTCGTTTTCGACGGCTATTACAGCGCTTACTCCATCTACACGGTAAAGGAGGGCGCGCTGTCCTGCATGGTGGATTTCTTTTCCACGGTGGAGCTGACTTATTTTGAGCGCAGCGGAATCATCGCAGGCTTTGCGCGCTGGAACGGCGGCGGCGATGAGGGGGGATACGGGCGGTATTACTATACCGTGTCCGCTGACGCCATGATTACGGACGACACCGCCCCCGCATTGAGCTATGACTACAACGCCGTGTACGACGAGGCGGGCAATTATACCGGCGAAGGCGTTATCCGCTATTACAGCCTGGGTGCAGAGACCGATGAAGCCCTCTTTCAGGAAAAGCTCAGCGAATGGGGCGTTACCGAGGGCGGCGACGTCGTTCCTGATTTTCTGGAGAAGGAAGAAGTGCTGTCACGCTTAAGGGAGCGCTGATAAAATCACCGCTTGTTGATTAAAACACCGTCTTGCGCAAACTCCGCCAAAATGATACATTAATGATATGAGAATGATGCGCAGGAAGGTGCGCAGAAATGGGGGATTGCTATGAGCGATACACAAAAAATCATTTCCGGCTTTGACCAGCGAAGCGACGTCCCCAGGGAATTTACCTGGGCAGTTGAGGATCTGTATGCCTCCGACGCGGACTGGCGGGCCGATGCCGACAAAATAAAAGAACTGGCCCAGCGTCTGGAAGCCTTTCAGAACACGCTCGCAGACAGCGCAAAGCAGCTTCTGTCGTTTTTAACGCTGCAGGATGAAGTCGTTGTCCTGCTCGACCGGTTCCTGAACTATGCCATGACCAGGTCGGACGAGGATACAAAGAACACGGTTTACCAGGGCTTTAAGGACCAGGCCACCGGTATCTATGTCGCCATCTCCGCCGCGACCGCTTTCGCAGAGCCTGAGCTTCTTTCCATCCCGGAAGAGACGCTTGCGCGGTTCTTCTCGGAAGAGCCGGGGCTTACCGTCTATCGGCGCTATATCGGGGATATCCGCCGCAAAAGGGCGCATATCCTGAGCAATGCCGAGGAAAAAATCCTTGCCGCCGCAGGCGATTTGGCGCAGGCGCCGGACGACATCTTTTCGCTGTTGAACAATGCGGACATCACCTTTGATTCCGTGACGGATATTGAAGGGACGCGCTTTCCGGTCACACAGGCAAGCTTTCTCCCGCTGATGCACAATCCTGACAGAAGTGTCAGAAAGGCGACCTTCGAATCGATATACAGAACCTACAAGGGGCTGAAAAATACCTCCGCGGCGCTGCTCTCCGCACAGATGAAGCAGCTGCGGTTCTTTGCGAAGGCACGCGGCTACGACAGCGCGCTTGCAGCCGCGCTCGACAATACCAACGTAGATCCGGCAGTCTATTACAATCTTATCGAGGCTGTCCATGACCGCATGGAATCCATGTACAAATATGTGCGTCTGCGCAAAAAGCTGCTGCAGGTAGACGAGCTTCATATGTATGACCTGTATGTACCAGTAGTATCGGAAGCCGTAAGAACGATTCCTTTTGCGGAGGCAAAGGCGGATATACGGGAAGCACTCGCCGTTCTGGGCGACGATTATACCGCGCTGCTGGACGAAGGCTTTGAAAAGCGCTGGATTGACGTCTACGAGAATACCGGCAAGCGCAGCGGCGCGTATTCCTGCGGTTCGAGGGTGCATCCGCTGGTATTGTTAAATTATAAAAACGATTTGGACAGCGAGTTTACCACCGCCCATGAAATGGGCCATGCGATTCACTCCTACCTCTCCAACAAGAACCAGCCGGTAATTGACGCGGAATACGGAATCTTTGTCGCGGAGGTCGCTTCGACCTGCAATGAAGCGCTCTTGATGCAGCATCTGCTGAAGAAGACGACGGACAAAAAGGAGCGCGCTTACTTAATCAACTACTTCCTGGAGCAGTTCCGCACCACGCTATACCGCCAGACAATGTTTGCGGAGTTTGAGCTGAAGATGAGCGAGCTGATTCAGAACGGGGAAAGCATCAATGCCGAGACTGCCTGCAGGACCTACCACGATCTGATTCGCCTGTATTTCGGGGACGACGTCGTTCTTGACAGACAGATTGACCTCGAGTGGGCACGGATTCCGCATTTTTACTATAATTTCTATGTCTACCAGTATGCGACCGGATTCTCTGCGGCAATCGCGCTCTCACAGAAGATTTTGAAGGAGGGCGCACCTGCCGTCAAGGCTTACAAGGAAAAGTTTTTGAGCGCAGGCTGCTCGAAGGACCCTGTATCCATCCTGCGGGACGCAGGCGTGGATATGTCCACCAAAAAGCCTGTTGAGGAAGCCTTAGCGCTCTTTGACAGCCTGATTGACGAATTAAAAGAACTGCTGTCATAGCAGTTCTTTTAATATCCCGTTTACCGCCGCGGGATCGGCCTTTCCCTTCATCGCCTTCATTGTCTGTCCCACCAGAAAGCCGATTGCCTTCTCCTTGCCGTTTCGATAATCCTCCACGGACTGCGGGTTTTGGGCAAGCACCTTTTCAATGGTCTCCCGAAGCGCGCCCTCATCGTTGACCGTTTTCAGCCCCTTTTCCTCTACGTACCTTTCGGGATCCACATTTTCTTCAAACATCACCTCGAACACTTCCTTCGCCACGGACGAGTTAATCGCCCTGCTGTCTGTCAGACTGATCAGCTTCGCAAGATTGTCCGGTGAAAAGCGGATATCCCCTGCATCCATATTGCGCTCTCTGAGCAGCCGCAGCGTCTCCCCCATCAGCCAGTTAGACACCTTCTTGGGCTGATTGCAGACGGCGACCGTCTCCTCGAAGAGATCTGCCAGATGCTTTGAATCCGTCAGAATACCGATGTCATACTCAGGAATGTCAAAGCTTTCCCGATAGCGGCGCATCTTTTCCTCCCGGAATTCCGGCAGGCCGGCCCGGATTTCTTCAATCCACTCGTCGCTGATATACACCGGGACCAGATCCGGATCCGGGAAATAGCGGTAGTCCTGCGCATCCTCCTTGGAACGCATCGCATAGGAATACTCCTTTGCGTCGTCCCAGCGCCGGGTCTCCTGTATCACCTGCTGTCCGGCCTCAAGCAGCTCAATCTGGCGCTCCCGCTCTCCCTCGATTGCGTGGGTGATCGCCCGGAAGGAATTGAGATTTTTCATCTCGGTTCTGGTGCCAAATTCCTTCGCCCCCGCCTCGCGCACCGAGAGGTTGACGTCCGCGCGCATGGAGCCTTCGTTGAGCTTACAGTCCGACGCGCCCAGATACTGAATCAGCATCCGCAGCTTCTCCAGATACGCGATAACCTCCTCGGCGCTGCGCATATCCGGCTCGGACACAATCTCAATCAGCGGCACGCCCGAGCGGTTGTAATCGACCAGCGAGCAGTCCTCCCACTCGTCGTGGATAAGCTTGCCGGCGTCCTCCTCCATATGGATTTCATGGATGCCGACCGATTTTTTCCCGTCCTGCGTCTCTATCTCAACACGGCCGTTTGTGCATATCGGCAGATACAGCTGGCTGATCTGGTAATTCTGCGGATTGTCCGGATAGAAATAATTTTTCCGGTCAAACTTGCAGTACTGCGTAATGCTGCAATTCGTCGCAAGCCCCACCGCAATCGCATAATTGACCACCTGCCTGTTCAAAACGGGCAGGGAACCGGGCATCCCGGTACAGACAGGGCAGGTATGCGTATTGGGCGCTCCGCCGAACGCGGTGGAACAGCCGCAGAAAATCTTTGTCCTGGTCGCAAGCTCCACATGAACCTCCAGACCGATCACCGTCTCATATTGCTTTGCCATACGCTATCCCTCCATCCTTTCAAACGTTTCGTGGCTGTATGCCGCCCGAAACAGCTTCTTCTCCTGAAAGCTGTCCGCAATCAGCTGTAAGCCGATGGGAAGTCCCTGCGCATCCTGCCCGCACGGAACCGAAATCGCGGGAAGCCCCGCCAGATTCACCGCAATCGTATAGATGTCCCCCAGATACATCTTCAGCGGATCCGATAAGCTCTCGCCAAGCCTGGGCGCCGTCGTGGGCGCCACCGGCCCTAATATCACATCATATTTTGCAAACGCCTCGTCGAACGCCTTTTTGATCATGGCCTTTACCTTTAACGCCTTTAAATAATACGCGTCATAATAGCCGGAGCTGAGGACAAACGAGCCAAGCATGATTCTGCGCTTGACCTCCGCGCCAAAGCCCTCCGAGCGCGTCTTCTTATACATCTCGTGCAGTCCCCCCGCCTCTGCGGCGCGGTAACCATACTTGATACCGTCAAACCGCTCCAGATTAGAGCTTGCCTCCGCCGCCGCAATCGTATAATATGTCGGTATCGCATATTCCACAAGGCTTAAGTCAAATTCCTCGACCACCGCCCCGTTGCGCTCAAGGCGCTTCGCCGCCGCGAGCACCGCATCCTTCACCGCCGGATCCAGCCCCTCCCCGAAATAATCCCTGGGAATCCCGATTTTCATACCCTTGACGTCGGCGACAAGCGCCTCCGTAAAATGGGTGTCCGTCCGCTCCACGGAGGTGGAATCCTTGCCGTCATGCGACGCAATCGCCTCCAGAATCACGGCGCAGTCCGTCACGTCCCTGGCCAGAGGCCCGATTTGATCCAGCGAAGAGCCGTAGGCTATCAGGCCGTAGCGCGAAACCGTCCCGTAGGTGGGCTTCATCCCCACAACGCCGCAGAAGCCTGCCGGCTGGCGGATGGAGCCGCCCGTATCGGAGCCGAGCGCAAAAAAGCATTCTCCCGCCGCGACCGCCGCGGCCGAGCCGCCCGAGGAGCCGCCCGGAACATGCGCCGGATTGCGCGGGTTTCTGGTCTCCCCGTATGCCGAGGTCTCCGTTGTGGAGCCCATCGCAAATTCATCCATATTGGTCTTCCCGATGACGACCGCGCCCGCGCGTTCCAGATTCAACACTGCCTCTGCGGAAAATGCCGGCACAAAATTCTCCAGAATTTTCGACGCGCAGGTCGTCCGCATCCCCGCCGTGCACAGATTGTCCTTGACGGCAGCCGGCACGCCGGCCAGAGGACCTGTCAGCTCTCCCCGCTCTATTTTTTCCTGCGCTGCCGCCGCAGCCCTGAGCGCGCCTTCCCGGTCGACGGTGATATAGGCGTTGATGTCCTTCTCCGCCGTATCAATTCTTGCAAGCGCCGCTTCCATCGCTTCCACGGCAGTCGTCCTGCCCTCTTTTATGGCGGCGGCAAGCCCCGCCGCCGTATATGATAAAATGTCCATCGCAACTACCATCCCTTTCTGCCCGTACGGCTTACGCCTCAAAGGTTCTCGGCGCCATAAACATATTGTCCTTTTCCCCCGGCGCGTTTTTCAGGGCATCCGCGCTCCCGTCGCCGTTTGTTATGACATCCTCGCGGAATACATTCTGTACCGGGAAGACATGGGACATCGGCTCGACGCCGTCCGTATCCAGCTCTCCCAGCTTATCGATGTAGTCCAGCATGCGCCCCATATCCTTCTTGGCCTGCTCCTTCTCCTCGCCGGAAAGCTCCAGCTTCGCAAGGATGCCCACATAATCAATCGTCTCGTCCGTAATCACATTTGCCATAATCTTACCCCCTGTTATCGCAGCTCATCATCGTATTTTAATGTGCACCTCGCGAAGCTGCTGTTCCCGGAACGCAGCTCATTATCGTATCTTGATGTGCACCTCGCGAAGCTGCTGTTCCGTCACATCATTTGGCGCACCGCACATCAGATCCTGCGCCGAGCCGC
>CATLGV010000012.1 GCA_949948735.1 uncultured Lachnospiraceae bacterium
TGGTATGGGAGAGCGCGGTCAGCGCCAGCAGGCACAGGCCTTTTTCCTGTATCATGCGGACGCCGGTGATTCTGCCGGCAAACAGCATCCGCCCGTCCGCCGCGCGGACTGTGACGCCGTCCCCGTCAGCCGTCTCATGGATGGCCGGCGCTGTCCGTTCCTCCTGCGCGGTCAGGACAAGCTCTGCCGATACATGGCTGTTCAAGGCGGCGTCCAGCGCAAAGCTCTCCACCGCGGTCACGCCTTCCAACGGGAGGCTGATTTGCAGTCCCTGATATGTAAGCTCCATTCCCATCTTCCTGTTTTCTCTATCGCACGGGCTGGACATATGCCGCCCGGATTCTCATATGGTCGTTATGTATCAGGGAAACGCTGATGAAAGCGTTTCCCGCGCCGGATTTGCGCTGCCAAGCAGCACTTTCCCCTGCAAATCCGTACGCATCCGGCGGAGGCATTGAGAAAGCGATGATTTAATCAGCGCTTCCTTAGAATATTTTCAATCATTCAGTGATCGTTGTCCGCTTTCAATCCGGCGTATTACACAAAAATCGTACGCCACCGGCTCCGGCAGATGGATTTTCTAAATATTCCGGCAGAACTATTCCTACGGACGCGACCGCCCACCATTCGCCATCCGTGACTCAGGGTGGGCTTTGCGGAACATCGTGTTCCGCAATCGCTGGGAATGGTGCGGAATATCAAGAAAATCCTATCTGCCTACGCTAGGCGGCTTAACGATGTTTTGTGTAATCCGCCTCATTGAACAATAGATTTATCCATGAACACTCCTAACATACGTCTGTTCTATCCTTAGAGTTGCAGTTGCCCTCAATAATACCAACAATTTGCCCTCTATCATTGTACCCATACTGCCGAACAATACACTGACTGTTTCCAGAAGACTGGTCAACAGCTACACCATGTTCTGTACCATCGCCTACGCTTCCATTTCATTTTCTGTCTCCAAAACACTGTAACGAAAATAAGATATTTGCGACATACTCAAGACAATTGCACAGTATTCACAGGCCCTTTCTTCTTTTCCCACTGCACGGACGAATCCTTCAGATATCCCAATTTATTAATCAATATCATGGATTCCTAATTGCTTCGCAACAACCCTGATTGTTAATTAATAGACATGCAAGAGTTATTGGACGTCCTAAAGCATAACCCTAATTAAATTATACTTATCCCATATCTTTTTTCATAATACTTATTAAAATTCATTATATTATTCCAAGGATTACTCTTCTTCATTCCATTCGCAAATTCGACTGAATCCCGCAGTTTATCCTCTTCTTTACAAATCTTCTCCCGTAATTTTTTTGATACCCCATCTTTATCAACTAGAAAACTAGCTTTTCCTTTTTCTTCTTGGAAAATGCATGCATCAAAATATAACACAGCAATATAAACATCACTTGCATTCCCCTTAATTAAATCATTAAAGGCATTATTAAATATTTTTTCGATATCTCTAATATTATTGCTTTGCTTGTAAAAACAATTTACAAGCAAAGCATTTACGTCTGTTGGAAATACATCTAATGTAAACTCGGGAATAACTACCTCATATTCTCCCTCTCCACGTAATAATTTTACTACCTCGTCTTTCTCTATTGCTTTATTTATCAACTCTTTATAGTCCATTCTTATTCTCCTTTAATCAACATCAATCCTTGTAATTGTTGTATCTTTAAGCGGTATTGTATTTGTTATCGCCTCTGGAACTCCTCCAGAAGTCTTTCCACCTGGAATCCATAATTTATTGGCTCCAGTTTCATTTCCACTTGGGATACGTATATTCAACTCAGAAGTATTAGGAGCATCAATTCTGATTAAACCACCTCCGTCACTAAAATATCCCTCAGGAAAACCCAGTTCTCTTTCTATGATTGAAATGTTTCCATTTGCTCTTGCTATTACGTCATCACAATAATTCTTTGGCATAACAAATAAACTATTATCATCTGGCACACCAACAAAACCATTTGTTTCAGAATATCGACTATATGCCCATTCTGTTTGAATAACAGATACTCCATCGTCAAATTGAGCTAAATGTGTGTCAATATACTCTTGACTTAAATAACTTGAAGGATCTGGTCTAGTACCTTTAGGTGTATTTATAATATCCGTTATTTCCGATTGAGTTAGCCCAGAATCTAAACCAACCTCATTCCCCTCATCTTCCCCAAACCTTGGTTCTACACAATTGGGATTTTGATTTTGTTGATTATACCCACTCGGATCCCAATATGCCACCGGATTATTTTTACAGTACGCATATAAATTCAACCCATCTCCCTGATAGGTATCTTCCTGAATAAACCTGCCAAGGACAGGATTATAGTATCTTGCCCTCAGATAATACTGCCCCGTCAGCTCATCATACTGCTGTCCCGTGTAGCGGATACGGTTCGGAAGCTGTTCTTCTACTTCTGCTCCTACCCCGAATACATCATACTGGTAGCTATTGTAGACCTGACCGTCCGTCCCTGTAATAAAGGCAGTACTCAGCTGTTCATCCTGATGATAGTAATAAATCTCCTGCCCTCTTTGGAATGTGCTGGTTCCTGCGCCCAAATGATAGCCTGTCTGCTCTTCCTTTCCTCCTTCCTCATGCAGAAGCTCTCCGTTGTGGTATACGAAGGCGGTTCGGTTTCCGTTCTCCAACAGTTCAAACCGCAGATTTTCCACGTCATAGCGGTTCTCCTGCACGTCGCCGTTTTCCGTCTTAACCTTTGTCTGCTGATGGCGGCTGTTGTATGAAAACAGGCGAATCCCGGACGGATTCTTCTCTTCCATTATACCGCCCTGACAATCGTAAGTAAACTGTCTTTCGCCCTCTGTTCCGCGCTCTTTGGTCAGCTGGTTTTTCTCATTGTAGAAATAGCGGATTTCTCCCTGCGCGTCTGTCTTTCGGATGCGGTTCCCCGCTTTGTCATAGGCATAGCAAACAGAAGCGCCGTTTCGCCGCTCTTCCAGAAGCTGTCCGTGTATGTCATACTGATAGGATACATCCAATGCGATACATTGCATTGCGCTGCTTCCTTCTGTAATGCTTCCTGATGCTGCGCCCGCTATGCTCCCCGCCTTCGCTGTCCGGTTCCCGTTGCCGTCATAGGCATATTTCAGGGATAACAGAGTCTTATCCGTCATTTTTGTCTCAAGGCTGGCGATATTTCCATCCACGTCATAAGTATAGACTGTCTCCACACCGTTGCCACAGCGGATATGGCTGATACGATTCAATGCGTCATATCCGTAGCGCACTTCCATGCCGTTATCATTATGAATGCGGCTTCTGCGGCCTAAAATATCATATTCATACTTTGTACATACCCCTGCGGGGTCTTTAATCTCCGTTACCTGTCCTGCCCTGTCATAGGCATAGGAAATCAGGCGTTTCCCGCTGGAACGCTTTTCTTTCAGATTTCCGTATGTGTCGTATATGTACTCATACGAATGTCCGTCACGGACGGCGCGGACAACTCTCCCGAGGCTGTCATAGTGCCAGGTGCTGATCGTGGGATTATTCCCTTCCGCGTCTGTTGCTTTCTCGTATACGGGTTGTCCGAATACATTGCAGTCCCGCTTTAGCTGTCTGCCGTCCCGGTCGGTGTGCAGGGCGAGATTCCCTTCCTCATCGTACGCAAAGGTCTCGGTGTATCCAAGCTGGTCAATACGCGCGCTAACCTTGCCGAGGCTGTTGTAGCGGTATTGTATGATATTGCCGTTGCCATCAATGGTCCTGCTGACCTGTCCGGCAGGCGTGTACTCATACCCTTCTTTTACGCCGTCCGCAAAGCCGATTCCCGTGATCCTGCCCCAGCTGTCGGTATCGTAGGATATTTTATTGTGATTGCCGTCGATAATGCCGACGATCTGTCCTCTGGCATTGTATTCATACTGCTGAACGGTACGTTGTCCTGTCCCTCTGCCGTTCCCGCGCCGCACGTCCTTGATCTGTCCGTCCGCCTCGTAGGCAAGCTCTGTCACGGCTCCGGATATATCGGTCTGTGTTATCGGCTGATTTTTCAGGTTATAGGTATTCTCCTGCACCAGCTCTCCCAGCGCGTTTGTGACACGGACACGGTTACCCCTGCTGTCATAGGCATAGGCTGTCCCCGCGCCGTCGTCAGTCTCCAGCTCGTAGGCATAAGGGCTGACCGTTTTTGTGAGCTTGTCATTCCTGTCATAAAGGTAACGCAGAACCGCGCCCCCGGGAGTCGTCCTGCGGGTCAGGCGGTTTTTCAGATCATAGCGCAGCGTTGTCTCCATGCGTTCCCCGTCTTTGCCGAGGACGGTCTGTTTTACGATGTTTCCGGCCTCGTCATAGGCATACTGCACCCGTCTGTCGATGCCGTTCTTTGCGTCAAGAATTCGTTCTTCCGTCAGGCGGTCGTCCGCATCATATTCCCTGCGGATTTCAAAGCCCTTGGGCGTGGTAATCTTAATCAGGTTGCCGTTGGCGTCATAGGCGTAAGAAGTGACAGCTTTGTCAGTTTCTCCGTTGCCCTGTATTTCCTCTGTACGCTGGATACACCAGCCGTTTTTATTGTAGGCATAGCGGATTACACTACGGACTCTTTCCGCAACGATGCGTTCCTCAAGGGTTACATTTCCCAGACAGTCATAGTCATAGCGTACCGTAGTCAAGTTGTTGTCGGAAACCCAAAGTATTTATCCTGCTTTAAATCCGGCAGATTACACAAAAAATCGCACGCCACCGGCTCCGGCAGATGGATTTTCTAAATATTCCGGCAGGGTTATTCCCACGGACGCGACCGCCCACCATTCGCCATCCGTGGCTCAGGGTGGGCTTTGCGGAACGTCGTGTTCCGCAATCGCTGGGGGTGGTGCGGAATATTAAGAAAATCCTATCTGCCTCCGCTAGGCGGCTTAACGATGTTTTGTGTAATCTGCCTCATTGAATGCAAAGTATTCTTTTTACTCATTATGTAGTAATAACATCATATCTTTTTGTATTATGTGCCATTATAATTCACTTATTTGTATGATTTTCATATTCAGTTTTATTTAAATCAATCCCTGTTCATTAGATCCTTCAGAGTATCAAGAAATAAAATTTTACTCCAGTTTTTCACTAAAATACTACTAAACAACATATTCTTTTGCAATAAAAATATATTTATTATTTTCATAATCAAATGTACTATCTATATTTTTACTTTACATAAGTGAAAGTATTTTCCGTTTACGATATGATTTCAATTTCATCCCAATTTCCACACCTTCCTATTTTTTCCATATACTTAGCAAATCCAACTCCTGTTTCGTCGTTAATTATCTCCTCCCATACAGTATCACATTCCTCGCAAATGTATATTTTCTTATCTACATCCTTAATTTTTGCTCTTAAAACCATACCACATTCACAATATGGACATAACATCTACTTCCACCTCCATCTCTATTGTACAGGAAATACAGTCACTATATTGTTAGAATAACCATCTGTAATAATTCTAATAGAAGTTTCTCCATTAGCACCTACTACTCTTCCCATATCAATTTCGTATTTAACATTACCATTTCTTTGCATTATTCCTTGTCCTTTATTTACCCATGCCTCATCTATTAATCCAATAACCTGCGACTTATCTACATTATACATAGTATGGGTAGGTTTACTTGGATCAGGTTGAGTATGTGCAATTACATGTTTCACTCTATTTCCATGTATTGAACCTTGACCGTATATTAATCCTTCATTGCTAGTCCATGTTCCATCTCCATTATATTTTAATGCATTAGGGTTGACGGTGTTACTACTACTCTCACTACCATCCTCTCCGCCAAAATGCTCCCGTGGACACTCACCACTTGGCTGTGTCGCTTTCCCCACATACCCACTCGGATCCCAATACGTCACCGGATTATTCTTGCAGTACGCGTACAGATTCAACCCATCTCCCTGATAGGTATCCTCCTGCATAAACCGCCCAAGCACAGGATTATAGTACCTTGCCCTCAGATAATACTGCCCCGTCAGTTCATCATACTGCTGTCCCGTGTAACGGATACGGTTCGGGAGCTGCTCTTCTACTTCTGCTTCTGCCCCGAATACGTCATACTGGTAGCTATTGTAGACCTGACCATCCGCCCCTGTGATAAAGGCGGTATTTAGCTGCTCATCCCGATGATAGTAATAAATTTCCTTCCCTCTTTGGAATGCGCTGGTTCCTGCGCCTAAATGATAGCCTGTCTGCTCTTCCTTTCCTCCTTCCTCATGCAGAAGCTCTCCGTTGTAGTATACGAAGGCGGTTCTGTTTCCGTTTTCAAGCAGTTCAAACCGCAGATTTTCCACGTCATAGCGGTTCTCCTGCACGTCGCCGTTTTCAGTCTTAACCTTTGTCTGCTGATGGCGGCTGTTGTAGGAAAACAGGCGAATCCCGGATGGATTCTTCTCTTCCATTATACCGCCCTGACAATCGTAAGTAAACTGTCTTTCACCTTCTGTTCCGCATTCTTGGGTCAGCTGGTTTTTCTCATTGTAAAAATAGCGGATTTCTCCCTGCGCATCTGTCTTTCGGATACGGTTCCCCGCCTTATCATAGGCATAAGAAACAGAAGTGCCGTTTCGCCGCTCTTCCAGAAGCTGTCCGTGTATGTCATACTGATAAGTTACATCCAATGCAATACATTGCATTGCGCTGCTTCCTTCTGTAATGCTGCCTGATGTTACATCTGCCAGATTCCCCGCTTTCGCTATCCGGTTCCCGTTGCCGTCGTAAGCATATCTCAGGGATAACAGGGTCTTATCCGTCATTCTTGTCCCGAGGCTGACGATATTTCCGTCCGCATCATAGGTATAGGCTGTCTCCACGCCGTTGCCACAGCGGATATGGCTGATACGGTTCAGCGCATCATACTTGTAGCGCACTTCCATGCCGTTGTCATTGTAGATACGGCTTCTGCGGCCTAAAATATCATACTCATACTTTGTGCATACCCCTGCGGGGTCTTTGATCTCTGTCACCTGTCCTGCCTTGTCATAGGCGTAGGAAATCAGGCGTTTCCCGCTGGAACGCTTTTCTTTCAGGTTTCCGTATGTGTCGTATATGTACTCATACGAGTGCCCGTCACAGACGGCGCGGACAACTTTCCCGAGGCTGTCATAGTGCCAGGTGCTGATCGTGGGATTTTTCCCGTCCGCATCCGTGGCCTTCTCATATATCGGTTGTCCGAATACGTTGCAATCCCGCCTTAGCTGTCGGCCGTCCCTGTCGGTGTGCAGGGCAAGATTCCCTTCCTCATCGTACGCAAAGGTTTCGGTATATCCAAGCTGGTCAATGCGTGCGCAGACCTTACCGAGGCTGTTGTAATGGTATTGTATGATGTTGCCGTTGCCGTCAATGGTTCTGCTGACCTGTCCGGCAGGCGTGTATTCATACCCTTCTTTTACGCCGTCCGCAAAGCCGATGCCCGTGATCCTGCCCCAGCTGTCGGTATCGTAGGATATTTTATTGTGATTGCCGTCGATAATGCCGACAATCTGGCCTCTGGCATTGTATTCATACTGCTGAACGGTACGTTGTCCTGTCCCTCTGCCGTTCCCGCGCCGCACGTCCTTGATCTGTCCGTCCGCCTCGTAGGCAAGCTCTGTCACGGCTCCGGATATATCGGTCTGTGTTATCGGCTGATTTTTCAGGTTATAGGTATTCTCCTGCACCAGCTCTCCCAGCGCATTCGTGACGCGGACACGGTTGCCCCTTCTGTCATAGGCATAGGCTGTCCCCACGCCGTTGTCGATCTCCGGCTCGTAGGCATAAGGGCTGACCGTTTTTGTGAGCTTATCATTCCTGTCATAGAGATAACGCAGAACCGCGCCGCTGGGAGTCCTCCTGCGGGTCAGGCGGTCTTTGAGGTCATAGCGCAGCGCTGTCTCCATGTGTTCCCCGTCTTTGCCGAGGACGGTCTGTTTGATGATGTTTCCTGCCTCATCATAGGTATACTGTGTCCTGCGGTCAATACCGTTCTTTACGTCAAGAATCCGTTCTTCCGTCAGGCGGTCGTCCGCGTCATATTCCCTGCGGATTTCAAAGCCCTTGGGTGTGACAGTCTTAATCAGGTTGCCGTTGGCGTCATAGGTGTAAGAAGTGACAGATTTGTCAGTTTCGCCATTGCCCTGAATCTCCTCTGTACGCTGAATACACCAGCCATTTTTATTGTAGGTATAATGAACAATGCTTCTGATGTCTTTTTCTATGACGCGTTCTGCCAGCATTACATTTCCCAGACAGTCATAGTCATAGCGCACCTGCGCGCCAAAATCGTCGCGCACCAGTGTCAGGTGATTGTTGGCGTCATAAGAGAAACGGATTGTATGCCACTCCTTCGGCTCCCCGTCCTTCTCTACCTCCTGCATCCCGTAGGATTCTTCTGTTTTATTGCCCTGAACATCATAGGAATAAGCAATGACGCGGTACAGAGACTTCTCGGTTTCTGCCGCGGAACTGTCTCCTGTCCCGGCTTCGCTCACCTTTACCCGTTCCCTGACTTTTACCTGCTCCCTGACCTTCCAGCCAAGCGCATTATAGGTATAAAGCGTCTCCCCGCCTTCTCCGTCTGTCTCTCTTACGACCTGTCCGTTTCCGTTGTACGCATATGTATGCAGTACATTCCCGTCAGGGTCGCATACTTCTGTCAGCCGTCCGCAGGCGTCATAATCATAGCGATACCCCGCCCCGTCATCGGTATTTTCATCATACGCCTCCGGCTGTACCTGCTTTATCATATTTCCATCTACATCGTAGAAGCGCCGCTCTGTGCCGCCGTCCGGATACCGGATGCGGATACAGTTGCCGTCCGCGTCGTACTCATAGCGAGTTCCCTCTCCATCGTCGCCCTTTTCCGCATAGCTGACCGGATGAAGCTTGTTGATAACATCCCCGTCAAAGTTGCGGAACACTCTCTGGTGTGTCCCCGTCGGAGAGATGGTATCCACCACCCGCTCCAGAAAATCCCGCCGGTACTCATAGCCGCCTTCCTTCTTTTCCCACTGTACAGGCGGATAATACGCTGTCAGGTTGCCCATGCGGTCATAGAATTTATGGCTGGTATGACCTTCCCCGTCCGTGCGGCTGGTGACAAAGTTCCGGGAGTTATACGCCATCTCCACCGTGCCGTAGGTGTTGCTGATGGACAGTCTGCGGCCGACAGGGTCATAGCTGTAGGCGGTCTCTTCCCCCTTGGGGGTGGTGACGCGGCTGGGATGGACGTGGTTCGTTTCGTATTCTTTCAGGGTCCTGTTGCCGAGCGCATCCTGCTCCACGGTGCATCTTCCCATGGAATCATACTCTTTTTGAGTCTCCCGCCACTTCCCGTCGGATATTTTCTCTCGAATTAATATCTGATTATGCTGTTCATCATAGGTATACAGGCTCTCCCTGCCGTCGCTATCCCATGTGCGGACGAGGTTATTGTCCGCGTCGTATTCATGGCGCACTTCGTAGCCGTCCGGGGCGGTTTCCCGGATGGCGCGTCCCAGAGCGTCATACGCCCACTCTTTTTTATGGCCTGACCGGCTGATTTCTCCGATTTTCCTGTTATCGTCGGAGTATTCAAATACTTCGCAGGTGCCGTCGTCGTATGTGATTCGCTCCTTTAAGAGCTGGTCGTTGTACGCATAGATTTCCGTTTTTCCGGTCTCACTGTAATAAATGGTATTCCTGCGGTTTGCGTCGTCATAGGCAAAGGTCTGGTATACGCCGCCGGGGAAGCCCTGACGGGTGATCCTGCCTTTTTCGTCATACGCGTTCTCGATATAGCGGCTGCCGTTCTGGTCGGTGACGGAGATAATGTGTCCGTTTTCGTCATACTCATAATGAGTAATGCCTTCATCTGTATGCACCACGTCAGTCAGGTATCCGCCTGCGTAGCGGTACTGCATCCTGCGGCCGATTTCGTCCGTCACCTGCACGATGCGTCCGTCCCGGCATTCCACTTCCAGCACGTTGCCTGAGGGCGTGGTGATGCGCTCAAGGCCCTGATCATTATAAGAGAGCTGCAGCCTGAGATTATTGGGATACGCCACATACGAGAGCCTGCCCTCTTTGTCGTAAGCGCAGAGGGTATGCTCCACCGCGTCTGTAAGCAGGTATACCGCCTGCTCTGAACCCCCGGCAAGTTCCGCACAGCCAGCGTCCTCCGCATAGTCGTCATCCTGCACGCAGCAGGCAGTTTCCCGCACCGTGAGCGCAAAGCGGGCCGTTCCCTTAGACTGGTTCACCCAGAGGTCTCTCTGCTTTTCAAAGCACACAGAATGCCCTGTGATGGTCTCCAGATGGACGCGGAGGGTTTGCGTATCCTGCGTATCCCGGTAGATTCTGCCTGCATAGGGGAAGCGCCAGCCCCTGCCGAATACGGAGTCTTTTCCGTCTGTGGAGTGGTAAGTCCTTTCCAGCTTCCATGCTGCGGGCAGGCCTGCCAGCAGGAAGTCCGTGGCGTGAATCACATAGGCGCCTGTGACGGCGTCGACAGGGTCGGCGACAAAGGCTGCAAGGGAATTGGCGAACGCGTTGCGCGCGAGGCTTTCCTTCCAGTCGAAGGGCTGCCCGGTCAGGGAGCTTATAAGACCGTCAAGCCCGGTGTCGACAATAGTGCCCACAAAGGCCTGTGTGAGCCTGCGCATGGCGGGGCTGTTCAGGTTCATCATGTCCATGATGCCGTCGGTGATTCCGGTGCCGGCATATCCCTGCAGGAAGCCGACGCCCATGTTAATCAGCAGGTTCGCGGGGTCTATCCTGCCGGTCTCTACATACTGCCTGAAGCCCGCGGAAGCGACGTTCCCGGTGATCTGGAGGACGGCCTTGAGCCTGCACAGCTTAGGGCTGTCGCAGGCCATCCCGAGGATGCCTGCCGCTTTGGTCATCTTTCCGATGATGCTGCCGGACACAATGCCGAAGGTGATGTCGAGGGCCAGCTTGACCACCTCATAGAGCCAGTCGTCCCCGTGGCAGAGGGTGTCACGCACAAAGTTGTAGCTCTCGTCGAGGCTTCCGCTGCGCGCCGCGCGGACGTTCGTGATTCCCTCCATGAGTTCTGATTCGCCGACAACGACGATGCCTCCCGCCGTCGCCCCGGTCAGCACGATCATAACGACGGTCTTGACGCCCGGGACGAGCGGCGCGCCGACTCCGCTTGCCGCCAGCACGACGGTGACGGTGAGCGTCGCAGTAACGGCCAGGAGCTTCGTAACGCCCTCCACGATCTGGCCGCGTCCTTCGATGTACTTGTCCACCAGCTTCTGCTGTGCCTGGTCATTGATGTTTTTTCGCATCTGCGCGTCGTTTGCTGCAAGCCGCAGCGAGATCTCCGCCCAGCTGTTGGGGGACGCAACGGGCGTCTGGTCCGTGGCGTTGAGCCGGACGAAGGCCGCGATGATTCTTGCCTCCTCCGTCAGCTCGACCTGCGCGCCGTCCTCTCCGACACGGAAGGTCAGGATGCCGGGCGCGCTCCCGTCCGCTCCCGGTGCGGACGGCGTGGCAGCTGCCCCGGACGGGCCGCCTTCCGCGCCCTCATCCGCTTTCGTTCCGGCCCGCATGACCACTGCCCCGGCAGGGAGGCCGCCTTCCGCGGCAGGTTCCCCGAAGGCCAGGTTCCTGCCTGTTATCTTGATCTCCGTTCCCGCGATCATCGCGTTTCCCTGCGCGTCCAGCGACACGCAGGCCATCGCTTTACTGTCTGAGCGCAGCGACGCGGAGGAGGGCGTCAGCAGCAGCTCCGCGCCGTCCGTGTTGGAGAAGGATTTGTATTTCGGATCCTGCGGCGTGCACGCGGTACGCACCGCGTGTACCGCCACGGCGTCCCGCTCGTCGTCGCTGGGGAAGTAGATATGCACGCGGCTTCCCTTCTCCGGCATGCAGTAGATGAAGCTGCTCTCTATCGCGTAGGCGAAGTATCTCCCGTTGGGGCACGCGTCATACTCCGGGTCGATGTCGAAATGCACACGCACGCAGCTTCCGGCGCGCTCCTTTACGGTCGCGGGGATGCTCATCCCGAAGATGTGCGGATTCTTCCTGGGCGGGCAGACTGTCCCCTTCCTTCTCCTGAGCGCGTAGCGGCGCACCAGCTCCCCGTCCACGGTGCGGTAGCTTATCCCCGCGACGATGGCGCTGACGCCGTTGAAGCGCACGCCCTGTCCGAGGGGGAGGTCGCAGCGCGCCTGCGCCTCCCAGCCGGTGTGCTCCTGCGGCAGTACGTCCAGCAGGCACCCGGCCCGGTACCAGCCGTCCATGTCCTTTGTCTCCGTGCAGGCGTCCGCCTCCAGGACGTACTCCTCCCCCGTCTCCGGTATCCCGAAGAAGGCGCGGCCGCACTCCGCGCTGCAGTCCGGCACGAGGAAGGTCCCGAAGCGGCTTGCGAGGCGCATGAGGAACGCCCAGCCGCTCTCCTCGTACTGGAGCAGGAAATCGGGGATCACGGCCCCGTCCGTCACGCAGTCCATGATCTCCGCGCCCGGATACGGCGCCAGCACCCTGTCCATGACTTCGCGGTAGGCTGCGTCCAGGTTGGTGAAGCTGCGGCTTTCGGGCACAAGATCCCATTCCATGGTATGGGAGAGCGCGGTCAGCGCCAGCAGGCACAGGCCTTTTTCCTGTATCATGCGGACGCCGGTGATTCTGCCGGCAAACAGCATCCGCCCGTCCGCCGCGCGGACTGTGACGCCGTCCCCGTCGGCCGTCTCATGGATGGCCGGCGCTGTCCGTTCCTCCTGCGCGGTCAGGACAAGCTCTGCCGATACATGGCTGTTCAAGGCGGCGTCCAGCGCAAAGCTCTCCACCGCGGTCACGCCTTCCAGCGGGAGGCTGATTTGCAGTCCCTGATATGTAAGCTCCATCGTTTTCTCCTTCTCTATCCTGCGGCTTATTCCGGCTGTCCGGACAACAGGATGGTAATCTGCCCGCCGTAGTCGCATCTGAGGGTGCATCTGCGCATCAGCACAGGCTCCCCGTTTACAAACACCTTCTCATGCCCCCGCTTCCACTGCGTCCCTTCCGGAAAGCTGGGGGTGCATTCGCCCATGCATTCCTCCATCAGGCTGTCCGTCACCTCGACCGTTCCGCCGCCGCAGAAGAATTTGACGATTTTGTCAACCACGGTGTTTTCCTTCGCGATGGCTCTGTTCGCTTTCTGGGCCGCATCCTCCGCGGCAGCCTTGAGCGTCGGGTTTTCCAGGCTGCGGCAGCCGCCAAAGCTGGGGATGTTCATCCCCGGCTTGACATCCCCTGTCGTCAGCTGGGGCAGCTGCCAGGTATACACGCCGTGCGTGAGCATCAGCAGGATATAGCTGCTGCGCATACCGCAGGTGCACTCGATACGGGCGCAGTACACCGCAAAGCTCGTATCCGTCCGCGCCGTCAGGCGCAGCAGGTTTTTTCTGGTCTCTACGGCCTCCTGCGCCTTCTGCGCCGCCTCCGTGGCCGCGGCCAGCTCCTCTTCGCAGCGCGCGGCGTCCGCCAGCGCGTTCTCCAGCCCCTGCGCCGCCGCGTTTGCCATTGCCTGCTCCTGCACATCGCTGCCGTCTCCGTATATATATTTATTCATTTTCTCATAATACACGTCCTGTACGGCGTCCTTGTGCGCTACCGCCGCCTGATAGGCCTCCTGCGCCGCCCAGTAATCCTGATACGCCTGATTGGCCGTATTCTCCAGTTCGCTCAGACTGATGCTGTCCATCTATTCCACCTCCACTTCCTCAAACCGTATCCCTGTCGGCCGGCGGCGCAGCAGGCTTTCCGCCAGCGGCAGGCTGACAATCGGGTCCTTCCTGTGGTTTCCCTCCAGCAGGAACAGGTTGTGCCGCCCGATCTTACGCCTGTCCAGAACCAGCCGTTTTACGGTTTTGTTGGGATAATATTCCGTATTTTCGGATACTGCGTCCAGCTGTGTAAGGACCGTATGCACATACGGATATTGCAGGGAATTTTCCTTATGTATCATCACGACCTCCTGAAAAAAGAGTTCCGGCTCGTATGCCTCCAGAATGTCCCTGAAGCGTTCGTCAAACATCATCACCGGGCACTGCAGGAAATCCCACCGGGCCTCCCGGCCGCTTCCGCCCAGATAGAGTACGACGCTGTCGTTTAACCGCCCCACGTCCTGCCTCGAGAAGACGTGGCGCGCGCCGTTGACGTCAAAATCGCGGCAGCTGACGGCGCAGGGCAGCTGCGCGTCCTGTGCAATAAAGAAATATCTCATACCGATTCCTCCCTGTATATCCGGACTGCCTGAAGCTGCGCCGCGTCAATTTCCAGAAAGGGGACGCTCTGCGCCTCAAATACCGCCCCTGTAAGCTTTGCGCCCGCAAAGGAGGTCTTCTCAAAGCTGCAGTCCCTGAAATCGGCGCCGCTCAGGTCACAGCCCGCAAAGCTGCAGCCGCTCATTCTGCTTCCCGGGAAGCGGCAGCCCTCCATGTTGCAGCCTGAAAACGCCGTATCCTCTACCACGCATTCCTCCATGGTCGTAAAGCGCATATCCAGCTTTTCGGGATTTTTGCCTGTAAGCACGGCCCTGTACCAGTAGCCAAAGACCATGGCCTCCGGATCCCGCTTCGCCCTTGCCAGCTCCTCCTTCCATGCCGTACCCGGCCTCTGGGTTTTGTCCGTCCGCAGCAGGAATTCGCTTTTGTCGCGGTATTCCCCCCACTTCAATATCCAATAGGGCGAACGGGGAACCCCGTCGAAAATCCCCTTTTTCTCCCAGTCCCGCAGAATATAGCGGAGCGCGTGGCAGACCATACTGTCCAGAAGCGTCAGCTCGTCAAAAAGCAGGCTGTAAACATCATAGCGGTTTACTGCGCCGCCGTAGCCGCGGTTTGCCTCCTCCAGGGCGTTTTTCAGGGCCGCCAGCGGGGCAAACAGCTCCCCGGCGTCCACATACGCCTCTGCCGGCTCCTCGTCCAGATACCAGCGCATGTCCATGCCCTGCACAAGGACGCGGTATTTCCCGGCTGTCAGGTCTGTTTTCAGCACGGAAAAATACAGATAGCACACATATTCCTTCTCCTGCCGCCGCATCTGCTCTCCCAAAAGCGCCATCCCCGTCCGCACCATATTTTCCAGGTATCCGGCGCGCTCCAGAAGATATGTCTCCATATATTTGCGGAAATCCGCGATTTTTCCGGCCACCGACTCCCGGTAGTCCCGTAAAGCCTCTTCCCTCTCCATCCGTTTCCTCCTCCGCAACCGCTAATCAAGCCGCACCTGCGTTCCCATAAGCCCGGCGTTTCCCTCCGTCAGCACAAACAGCCCGCCGTCCGTGCTCTGTGCCGCAAAGCCCGTCCCCGCGTGAATGCTTACCGCCTCCTCGGCGCACAGGGTCATGCTTCGCAGCGCCCATACCTTTGTCCGGGCCAGCGCCTGCACGGTCACGGCCCCGTCCGCGCCAAGCGTCACCGACGCGCTGTCCTCTCCGCAGGAAAGGCGGATATATTCCGGCGTCAGCGCCAGCTCCTGTCCGTCCCTCGTGCGCAGATAGCGGCTTTCGGGGTCTTCCATCCTGTCCTTCCCGCCCGGCAGCACCACATCGCTGCTGACGGCGCTGAGCGCCACCGCGTCCTGCTCCCGCTTGGAGGGGAAATAGATGCGCACCTCATCCCCCGCCTCCGGCATACAGTACCAGCCGCTGCCGTCCGGCGACGCCGACAGGGTCGAGAACGGGAACCAGTAAGCGGCCCTTTTCTCATCCTCCCCGTCAATTTCCAACATAGCCCGTATATTGATTCCGGACGCCTCGACCACTTTTGCGTTCAGCGCCACGCCGATGAGCTGCATCGGATACGACGCAGGCTGTATCAGGCCAAGCGGGTCCTGCAGCTCATAGATTCCCACAAGCTCCTGATTCTGAAAGGTATACCGGCAGGCGCGTGTCACCAGATATCCGCCCTGCACCGCGACTGCGCCGAAGATTCCCATAAGCTTCTCCGACACTGCCCGGTAACGGGTAAAGGCTGCCGCGCCGACCGCTCTCCCGGACGCCTTCAGGCGATAGTAAGACATCATATCCTTCTCTATCCCCACGATCCGGCAGGGCAGCTCTTCCTCCACGGCGCCCACGATTCCGGCATACAGTCTCAGGCCCGGCTGCCGGCTGTCCGGCGTAAGCGTAATCCCGGCAGCAGAAAGCGCTCTTTTCAGAAATGCCCAGTCCGTCTCCTCGTATTGGACGAACAGCGTCCGAATCTCATGGCTCTCCCCGGCCATAATCAGCCCGCAGGCGTTATTGTCCCCATAGCCGGCCAGTACCTCCTCCGCCAGCTCCGCAAAGGTCATCTTCGTATTCTGAAAAGAGCGGGAACGCTTTTTGCGGTCCATCAGCCAGCTTTGGCTTTTGGCCTCTATCCGGACAAGCTGCAGCCCGCCGGACTCCTGCATCTGAATTCCCGTCACGATTCCAAAGAAAAGAGGAGTCTTCTCTTCACCCGCATACACCGCGATTTCCTGACAATCGGGCAGCATATAGAGCGCTTCCGCCCCGTCCATATACCCCGTCAGGGCCAGCGTGCTGTGCTCCCCGATTGCGGATTCGATTTCGCAAGCCAGCGCCTCCTTTATCGGGAAGCCCTCCACCCGTATATCATGTAAGCTGTACATCGCGCACCTCCCTCAATTGTTTGTAATAACGGCGGCGTTTATTTCCACCGTATCATTCGTTATGCGCATCGAGCCGCCCGCGTCGTTCACAATCTCTATCTGCGTCCCCGCAGTCACCTCCAGGATGCCGCCGGAGACAAGGTCCAGCTCCTGCCCCGCGGTAATCCGGATATCCTCGTCCGTCTGAAGCTTCGCCTGCCCGTCATTGGTCAGGACGACGCTTCCCTTTCCGTCCCCTGCCGCAATCTCAATCCCCCCTGCGATAAACCGGACTGTCTTGCCGTCCGGCGCCGTAATCTCCTTGACGTCCGGATTTTTCATACCGTCCTCCGGCGCGGCTCCCGCCTCCCTGTGGAGGTTTGCGATGGCATAGCCCTTGCTCTCATCCGCCGTCGGGAAAAATATCCGCACGCAGTCTCCCTCTCGGGGCATACAGTACCAGCCGCTGCCGTCCGGCGACGCCGCAACGGTCGAGAACGGAAAGAAATACCTGCTCCTGTACGCGGTCAGCGCGTCCGTCTCCAGCTGCGCCTGCAGGCGGTTGCGCTTTACAGACGTTACCGTGCCGTTGATGGACACCCCGCCAAGAAACGGATTATCATACCGGGCGACGGCAAGCCCCTCCGGAAAATACAGGCTGTAGCTGTTGACAAGGAGTCCCTCTCTGACGCTTCTTTGGATTCTGCCGATGTAAAGCTCCTGATTATGAAAGCGCACCTTCTCCCCCAGTGGGAGGACGTCGCAGACGTCAACCAGATAGCACAGCTGCCCCTTGAGGCTCTTTGCCGTATCTGACGGCGCGGTATCGCGCAGCACACTGTAGGGAAGCCGGTCCCAGTCTGTCTCCGCCCCGGTATCCGCAAGTCCCGCCCGCAGGCAGATTCCCGGCTGTGCGCTGTCAACGCAGGCGCATGTACCGCAGCCGGACAGGATACGGTTTAAAAAGGCCCAGTCCGTCTCCTGATACTGCACCATAATCTGGCCAAGCTCCCTGTCCGGTACGGAAAACAGGATTTTGCCCTGTCCCGCGTAGCCCTCCATAACCTTCTGCACCAGTTCCCCGGCGGTCATGGCCGTATCCTGAAAGGAACGGTTCTGCGCGTATAAATCCATCTGATAGCTTCCCGTCACCGCCTCCAGACGGACGACGCAGTATCCGCCCCCGGTCTGTGCCTGTATTCTGGTGACAACGCCGCAAAACAACGGCTGCAGGGACTCCTGCCGGATGATATACAGGGACACGCCCGCGCCCTCCTCATACAGCAGATAATCCTTTGCGCCCTCCTCCGCCGCCAGCGTGGCGGACAGCCTTCCGTGGCGTCCCGCCTCCTCCCAAATTGTAAGCTGGTGCACCGGCATCGCCGTACTTCCCATTACCAGCATAAGCTGTCCGTAAGTAATCGCATCCATCCTTCAACGCCCCCTAATCATTCATCTCCTGTATCACATATACCATCGCCTCCAGCAAAAGACCCATTCCCCTGCGGTCCTCCTCCGGACAGTTGAAGACGCCTGCATAAAGCTGTCCCTTTTTATGGAAGCGGAATGCGACGTTGTAAAGCCGTCCCTGCGGAGTTGGCATCAAATAACAGAAATATTCCATGCTCCCCATGCTTTTCTTCCGCTCTGCCTTCATGCTCCATTTCATTTCCCCAAACGCCTTTCCTGTGCAGGCAACCCATTCGTCCAACGGCTGCTTTACCTTCTCGCAGGGCGATACCGCCAGAGAAAACGCCACTTTTCTCTGATTGCTGGCAAAGAGCACCCCCTCCGGCTCAATATCCTCCACATCAAAGAAATCCTTTACAAACGGAATGGTAATCCGCCCCTCCAGCAGCGTCCTCGGCTCAAATGTCAACGGCAGAAGATAGAGCGTCTGGCTGCCCGACCGTATGCCCTCTATCAGCTCCTCCAGCGTATAGGTAATCCGCTCCTTCGGGTCATACTGCTTCCGCAGGCGTTCCCGTTCCTCCTGCTCCTGCTGCTCCCGATACTCCCTGATAAACCGTGCTATGGCCAGATCCATCTCTTTTTCCATGCCGCACCTCCTTCTTCTTTTTCCTGTCGCCAGTGCATCATTAAAGCATCAGCAGGGTTCCCTCTTTCCTGCCGGTGCGCTCCGGCGCCTCCCCCCGGCCGCCGGCCTCCCGGAGGATACGCTTGAACGCGCTGTATATCTGGGTATTTGTATAGTCCGCGTCCCGCCCCAGCCGCGCGTTCAGATAAGCGCGGACGGTCTCGTAACACATTGCTTCCTTCAGCTCCAGACACCGGAGGCCAAACGCGATATCCCATGCGTTCGTTCCCGGGGATTTTAACAGCTCCGCCGCAAAGCTTTTGCACAGCCGGGGCCAGATACCGGCATGCCCGGGGGCCGCGTAGGATACCTCGATCCGGTTCACCGTATCAAACTCTGTCTCATAGTCGTAGAAGTCCACGTATTCCCACCGAAGCCGCGCGCCTGTCTGGAGCTTAAAGCGCGCAAGCTCCAGCTCCTGTCCCGCGTCCGGCTCCTGCCCGTCCACGACCACCTGCGAAAGAAATTCCTCGCCGCCTGCGCCGACCGCCTTATCCCAGAAACGCACCCTGACATATACCAGCTCCCCCTCCGCCTTATATGAGACCGCATAAGGCCTGTCCAGAAAGTAGGGGACTTTTTTGTAGTACAGGACGCCCGGCAGGATGGTAAAGCCTGTGTCCGTGCCCTGAATATCGCACCCCCACAGGATCCCGTCGCTGTAATCCCGGTACTGCAGATCAAACCACGCTCTGGGAAAGTCCCTCAGATTGTCCAGCATTTCTTTTTTTAGCAGCCTTTTTGCCTCAAAGACCGGATATGTATTGTGAAACATGTCTTCTCCATTTCTGCGCTGCTTGAATGGCTCAGCTTTGCTGAGACTATGCGCATTTACCGAATTTGTGTCAAGCCATTTATGGCTGGACGCAAATCTCGTGATTGAAAATTTTAATTTTCAATCTCCTTTCAGCAGATGGCGATCCCGCCGATTCTCATGGTTTCCTCCACGCCGATAATGCCAAAGTGATACTCGTAAAATATCTCCACATGGTAGCGGATGTCCAGAAACGTGTCCGCCAGAAAGCGGATGCGCCGCTCCAGCTTCCTCTCCTGGCGCAGCCCCGTATAGATGAGCACCTCGTCCGGATACCCGTTGCTGTGGTAGACGATGCTGTCCGCCACCAGCCCGTGGACCATATCGAGGAATACCGGCAGGGCGCTTCCCGCACGGAAGCTGACAAGCCAGCCGCCAAGCAGCAGCGCCTGTTCTTCCCTGTCCATATCCTGAAATACCGCCCGGGCCGTCTCCCCAAAGCCGCCCGCCAGTATCTCCTTCGCCAGAAGCCTTTTATGGTAGTCCTCCCTTGTCATGCCGCGCCGGACGTCGTTTTCGGCCAGCATGTGCAGGCTCAGGTTCGTCAGGCTCTCCCGCAGGGCGGGAAACTCCTGCGGGTCCGGGGGGAACATCCCGTAAAACACATCATAAAAGCGGTAATAGGTATTGACCTCTATGCGGACGGCCTGCGCCTGCCCGTCATCCTCCAGCCACGCCTGGTTCAGGCAGGGCAGGGACAGCTCCATGTATCCGCTCCCCGACGGCGCGTGGACAAAGCGCAGCCGCTCCGCCGGGATCTGTTCTTCCTTCGCCGCCAGCAGCGCCTCCCACAGATACCTCATGTCAATCCTCCATTCTCGACACCCCTGCGAAAAAGTCATTTTTCACAGTAAGATTCCCCCACAGTCATATTCCGGATAGATGCGCTGCACCTCGGACACCAGAAAGCTCATAACGTCTCTCCCCAGCCACGCCGGCTTCTGCCCCGGCCCAAAGTATAAAAGCAGCTTCTTCTGCGCCGCGCGGTCGCGGAGCTCATCCTCTACGAAAAAGTTCATGGAATAGGTCTCCCGCTCACCCGGAAAAGCGTCCGTTATCCGGCAGTCCTGACAGCTTACATAGTCCTCGAAGCCGTATCCTCTGATAAAGCGCAGCAGCTCCGTTTTTGTCCGGATATGCTGGTTCCACTTGCGCTGGTACTTTTCCGCGAAGCTCTCGGCCCGGCCGTTGCCCATGAGCGGAAAGGTATAGCGGTCGATTTTCTGCTCCTTGGAGGAGCGTATCTGGTAAACGCTCCACTTTCTGGCCTCGCCGGTCCCGCATAGGATTCGCAGCTTTTCGCCGCTCTGGCTGATGCTGCGTATCCCTCTGTCATCCTCCACCAGATAGGCGTGCTGGCTGCCCTGCTGGCGCAGGGAAAGGTTATGCTCAAAATTCTTATGATCCTCGCAGGGCGTCGGGAAGCCGATGCTCTCCAGCTCCAGCCGCCGGACGTTCCACACCGGGATAACGTCTTTCTGAATGATTCTGCTGTACTCGCCAAACTGCACCGTGACCTGCTTTATTTTCTCCCTGCCGGTAAGCCCCTCGGGAAGCCCCGTTACCACCACGTCCGCCAGTTTGTACAGATAAGGCGCGTTGACGGTCTGCCAGGGGACGCCGTTTCTGGTAAACAGCAGATAGAAATACGCCAGCTTGTCCAGATACGCCCGGTTCTCCCGCAGGCGGACTTCTATTTTCCATTCCCCTGCGGGCTCCTCCGTCTCGATCACGCCCTCGAATACGGGCTGCGCCTGCAGGAGCCTGCGCAGCTCCAGGAAGTCACAGCACAGCATCGCCTTCATCAGCGGGAAGGCCCCCTCCTGCGCCACCGCCTGCACAAGCGCCTTCATGTCGTACGCGTTTCCCGTCAGATCCGCCTCTTCCATGGGGAACAGCAGGTGGTGGGACGCGTCAAAATATTCTCTCTCAATGATGCCTGTCTTGATCTGATAGCGGTTCTTATCGTAATCCAGCTCTTCCCGGACGCGCGCCTCCAGCTCCTCATACATCTTCCGGTTTGTCTCATACAGGGACAGAAATACGCCCTCCATCAGCTCCTTAAAGACGACCCGCTCCTCCAGGCCTGCAATCGACTGTATTTCCCGCTGTATCATTTCCTTCACGGCTTCCATGCCGTTATCCTGTCCCGACCACGCCACGACGCGCCACCTACTTTCTCCCGTCAAAGAAATTCAATTCCCAAGTGTCATCCTCAAAGTCAAAGAAGGTTTCCGCCCCCTTATACAAAATCTCCCCGTCCCGCAGGACCGGAAGCACCACAAAGCCCCATCGCTCCCTGGCGACCCATACAAAAAACTTGGTCTCCCCTTCCGTGATGATGTCCGTCTCCTCCTGAATGACGGTCCCCGCATATGTCTCGTCGATTTCCTTCTGCGTGGTCTTCTCGAACTTCGCGGTATCATAAGCAAAATAACAGGTTTTGAGCCGTTTTCCCTGCTCGTCGTTTAAGTACAGGTCCAGCTGGTTCCCCATATGGAAACGGGATATGTATCCGATGTGGTTTTCCCGGTCCAGGCTCCTGATCAGGATTTTTTCCTGATTCTCATGGGTGTACGCCATAATCTCATAGGGCAGGCTGCCCACCCGGTACTGCTCGTTTACTTTCATGTAGCCCAGCTTACAGTTCCTGAAATAGGCAAGAGCGCCCTCCAGACAGCACATCTTTAACTCCGTCCCCGCCTCGTCGCGCCGGACGCCCTGAATCCGCTTCCCCGGGACATACTGCTTGAGCGCCTCCAGAAACAGCCCGGACTTGCACGACTGCCCTGTGAGCTTGATCATCTCATATTCCGCAAGCTGTCCTTTTTCAAATTTGTCATCAAGAAACTTCTCCATCAGTCCATAAATTTCCGGGCGCAGAAGCTCTTCTATTTCATGCAGATACAGGCATATCTCTATCGGCTTGTCAATATTCTCAAATGTTCCGCCGGAAACGCTGTCCCAACCGGCTGCACAGACAGACAACTTCCATTTATCCATAAAAATATCTTTTCCTTTTTCAGTGGACAGTCTCAGTTCATAACAAAAACCTCCCTGAAAAAAATGCTTTTTAATCTGCTCTGCCAGTTCGAAGAGGTAGTAGTAATTATTCTTCACGAAAAAATACTGCTCCCTGTTTCTTCCCTCATACTCCTTAAACCTGGTGGGAAGCCATTTTTCTGCCTGCAGATAGCGTTTTTCCAGTTCCGCATACGCATCCTTCCCCTCCCGGGCGCTTCCGATGGACAGGGGGCTCTTTTCCAGCAGCCCCAGCGCTTCCAAAAGCCGCAGCTTCAGCATCTGTAGTATACGGTAGGTCAGGTTATTCCCGCCCATATTCGTGTCACCGTTTTCGTATCGCGTCTCCAGATCAATAATGTAGGATACCCTGTTATTTTGAATGCAGAACCGTCCTGAAGTTAAATCTGTAGTTCCTCCTCCGCAATCTATTACAAGGGCATGATACCACCGGCGTTCCTCATACCCCTTCGCCTGAATCATGCTGTGGATGCTGTGGAACAGCACCGCCATGCCCTCATCCAGCTCACAGCTTACGGCGTATTCCGGCAGCAGCTCGGTAAACAGCCTGCGGAATTTCTCCTTCTGCCGTATGGGCGCCAGAAGCTGGACGCCCGTAAAGCTGCACTTAAACTGCTGGCGCGCCGTCTCCAGAAGGTACTCCAGATAGGCCCGCAGCATTTCCTTTCTGGAAAACTGATATTTATACCCGCTTTTTAAGATGACGCTCTCCACCCGGTCGGCGTCGCTGATCCAGCGCTTGACGTCATAAAAGACCGCGGCGTCCTCATCCCGGTAATTCTGCCTGCTCATCTCCTGCGCGTCGCAGCCGAACAGAAACTGCGTCTCTCCCCCCGCCTTCTCGCGCACGCCGATGACGCTCGGGATAATGGTCTTTCCCTGCGCGGTGGCAATCTTCATGCTTCCGTCCGGCAGGCAGACGCCCATGGTGGTGTTGACGCTGCCAAAGTCGATTACCAGCGGCATGTCCGCGTCCGGAATCTGCCGTTCCACGACGTCCAGCAGCGGGATGCGCACAGCCTCCGCATAACCGGGAACGGATACCGGACTGCCGTAATAACAGTCATATAAAAATTCCGAGACCGCTTCATTCGGGAAATACAAAATCGAATACTGATGCTTTTCCAGCGGGGCTACCGGCACTTCCTTTCCCTTAAAGAGATATACCCCGTCCTCCGTGCGCTCTGTGTAAAAGCAGGTGTATGCCCGGAGCGCTTCGTCCACCAGCAGCAGATTGCCGCAGCAGGTCGCCTCGTCCGACTTTACCCGATAGCCGTCCAGCGCGTTCATCTCCGTATCCCGGAAGATGGTGATTGTCCCGGGAATGTCAACCGCCGGTTTTTCCAGAAACCGTATGTCCTGACCGTCCAGAAACGCCTGAATCCGCTCCAGCCCGCCTTCGCAGAATTCCCGGATATACCGGTACTCCTTCTGTCCGCGAAAGCGCATGATCAGGCGAATCAGCCCGTCCCTGTCCCCGTTCTGGACAGCGGAAACCACCAGACGCTCCTTCCTGCAGATTTCCCGCAGATGAAAGGCCGTCATTTTTTCCAGCTCGCTCTGCCTGTAAGTATGTTGTTCCTGCGCCTCCCGGACAGGGTTCAGCGTATAAGTATACCGGCTCATGCCTCCCGCTCCCATCTGCATCCTCTGTTTCTTGTCTGTGTGTCTTGTCTCTGTGTCTTATCTCTATTCTTTATCTCTGTACCTTGTTCTCGTATCTGTAGTTGCTACCGTGCCTTATTCCTGTGCCTGTATCTGCGTTCTTATTCCTGCAACTGTTCCTGTATCTGTAGCTGCTATCGCGCCTTATTCCTGTGCCTGTATCTGCAGCTGCTCCTGCGGCTATTCCTGCGCCTTATTTTTATTCCTGCGGCTGCTCCTGCGGCTATTCCTGCGCCTTATTTTATCCCTATTCCTACGGCTGCTCCTGCGCCGCGGGCTCAGGCGCTGTCTCCGCAGACGCCGCATCCTCCGCTGCTGCCGCAAGCTCCGCAGCCCTGGCCTCCCGGGCCGCAATCCCCGCCTGCGCCGCCTCTATTTTGGGCTTCAGCCCGTCTGCCAGCTCGGCCAGCTCCAAACGGTTATAGATGGCCTGCGCCGCCTGATAAAAGGTGATGGCGCTCTCATAGCTGCCCTCCGCCAGCAGTTCATTGCCCTGATTCTCCAGCGCAATGGCGCTCTGCCGGTCGTTGTCGCGCTGCTCGTTGTCCAGCGCCCTGTCCGCCGCCTCCGCCTCGATCTGTTCCCGAAGGCGCTGCGCCGCCGCAAGCTGCTCCTTCTCCAGCGTCTCTTCCGCTTTCATCTGCAGCGCCAGCGCTTCCTTTTTCCCGTCCATAAAGTAAAGGGCGGCCGCCTTTTCCTTCGCCTCTTTATACAGCGCAATGGCGCCTTCTAAGTTGCCGTATTCCTCTTTTTTCTCGCCCCGGGCAATTAGGTCGAAGACCTCTATGTGTCCTTCCGTGCGCGTCAGCTGCCCCTCGATATAGGAAATCCCCACGTTCCCGGCGTCTGCCGCCATCTGCCGCGCGGTCAGATACAGTTCCTGCGCCTTCTGGTATTCCTCCGCCCCCAGCGCCTCGTCCGCCAGCAGGATCTGCTCGGAGAGCTTCAGATACCGGTCCGCCTCCCCATACGCCGCGTCCCGGTGCAGATCATCCGCCAGCTTTCTCGCCTCCGTGTATTCCTCTTTCGCCTTCTGATAATTATTTCTGACAAGGTATTCCTCCCCGCTCTCCATGCACTGTGTCATGGAACGGGTCTTGTTCCGGATGCTGCGGTGCCGCACAAACAGCGTCACGGAAACCGTGAGCACGATCACCAGAACCGGAAGAACGATCATCAAAATCTTTTTTGCGGATACCGGCTTTTTCGGGGACTGGTAAACCTTGTTTGCAGAAGTCACCGCCATCGAATAATTGTCTATGCTTCTGCTGTCCTGTTCCTGCAGAATCAGGTCTTCCGTCTGGTATAAAATATCCTTTGTCTCTTTCGCGTCATTGACGATTCGGAGAAGCTCCTGCTCTTCACACTGCTCCCACACGCCCCTTGTCAGCTGTATCAAAAGGTCGCCCGCCTCCAGCTTCCTTTTGCGGGAAAATTGTATCCGGGGCGCGCCCCGTTCCCCAAGAAAGGAATAGAGGTTATTGCGTTCCTCATGGCGCGCGGCTTCGTCTAATACCACCCGTTCCTGTTCGATCAGGTTCTGCGTCAGCGACTGGTCATAGGTCCGCTCCAGTATCCGGGCATTCCGGATCAGGTACAGGCGGCTGTTGCCCACATGACAGTAACGCAGCTTCCGGTAATCGGTCACGGCCACGACTGCGGCAGCCTTCAGGTGCATGCCGCCCCGCTGGCGCAGGAGCGCCGCGTGGGCCCTCCGCAGATACCGCGCAAGCGCTCCCTTTCGCATAGTGGGCGCCTCCGTAAAGTCGCGGATAACGCTTTCCACCACCAGCCGGGCGCTGTTTACGGCCGGCTCGTCATCCAGACTGTCCGCCAGCACATAGCAGGCAAAATCATCCATTTCCACATATCCGAAATAATCCCTGTTGGACAGCTTCTGCCCTTCCTCCGACATATGGAATGTCTGGAATTCAGAATTGATTCTTCTCATTTATGCCTCCAGCCTCTGTATCAGGATGACGCTCCCGTTGTCCGCCTGCGCGTCGTTTCTGCCGTCCGCCTCGTCCACAATGCGCGACGCCAGTTCCCCGGGCGGCGCGTTTTCAATCAGGATATCCTCTATCTCGCTCCAGGACAGTTCTTCGAAAATGCCCCTGCTAATAAGCAGTACCTTATCCCCCTGTTTCAGTAATACAGGCTCCTCACAGACCTCAATCTCGCAGAAGCCGTCCCGTCCAAGATAGTTCCATATCCTTTTCTCCTCCGCGCTCCAGAGGGCGTCCTGTCTGGAAATCCTGCCGTCCTCATAGGCCTGCGCTGCCAGCACGTCCAGGGTCTGCCCCCTGCTTAAGGGGATGACCTCGTCCCCCCGCAGGAGGGCCACACGCACGTCTCCCGCAACCGCGTAATAGAGGTATCTGTGATTCAAAAACACGGCTCCCACGCTTGCGCCGCCCCTGCGCTCGCCCACCGTCCGCTGAATCCGGCGGCTCGCCTCCAGAAAAGCGGATTTCAGAAAATAGAGCGGGTCGTTTAATTCATAATAGGGCTCAAACCGGTCCAGAATGGTATCCGCCGCTATCTGCGCGCAGACCGCGCCCGTATTGGCGCTGCCGATTCCGTCTGCCAGCACGGCCATTGTCCCGGCGCTGTTGCGCCACGTCTGGGCCACATCCGCCTGCACCTGGCGGCTGCCCGTCGTCTGGGCGATGCCGATTCCCGGCATTTCCTCTCCCGCGCAGGCCTTATTGCCCCAGCCCAGCAGGCAGCGGCAGAGAAATAACAGGACATACGCCGCGCAGATTCCTGCCAAAGCCAGCATGCCGCCTGTCATTTCAGATCTCCCCAGGAGAAGTTCTTGCCGCATAAGGGCAGGAACAGAAACCTGCTCTGCCCTAAGCTGATGGTGTCATACGGGTTTAACTCCGTCGGCACATAGACCGGCTTATCGTTCAGATACGCAATCCCCGCGGAATCTCCCGGAAGAATCATGGTATTGAGGTTCTTGGGGTCATAGACGATGATGGTATGGTTTTTGCGGTCGATTTCATTATCGCCCAAAATCTGCACGTCCATGTCGTCGCCCCTGCCCACAAAATTCTTACCCTCGTGGAGCTTATAGTCCATGCCGACCCTGGCCCCCTCGATGCAGATCAGCCATCCGCACACGGGTCGGACCGTTTCCTCCAAAATCTCCACGGGAGGCTCAAAGCCCAGCGGTTTTTCCGCAAACGCTTCATCCGGCGTTTTCATGTTGCAGTATGGACAGATTTTCCCGTAGCGTCTGGGATTATAAATATGTCCGTTCGGACATTTCGCCAAACCCATTTTTTTTACCTGCCTCTCTGAATATCATGCAAGTCAACAGTTACCTGGCTAAGAATGCGCTGATTAAACCAGCGTTTCCCTTATGCTTCCGTTATGTCAGAAGCAGCTTTGTATTCGCTATATACAGAATATCCCCCGCCATGACCCTGCAGGGGCGGTGTATCACCTTATAGCACTCTCCGTCCTCTACTTTTCGTACCTTTACGCCGTTCTGGGAGCCCAGATCCTCGATATACCACTGGTCCAGACAGAAGTTCAGCACAGCATGCTGAAAGTCGATAAAACTGCTGTATTCGCAATCGGACAGGTCGATATCCAGCTCCTGGTCCTGCCCCGCCTTCCCGATAATCTGGGACACCTTTCCATGCAGATCCCAGGATCGAATCGGCTTTCCAGCCTCGTCCAGCAAAATCAGCCGCTCGATTTTATGGCCGCGGTCGGCCTCCGGTTCGTCCCAGACAGGCTCCGCCTCCCTGCCGTCCATCGGCCGGAAAAGGTCGCACAGCACCCATACCATTCCGATGACCACTATCGCCAGAAGCGCCGGCATAATGCGCCATCGCCCCGCTTCCTTAAAAATACAGTAAACCGCTCCCATGCCGCACAGGAGAATGAATACGTCCAAAATCTGCTTAATTCTTCTTCCCGTTTCTTCCCGCCGCATTTCCCTTCTTTGCCTCCTGCATGTTTCCCGTTCCGAAAAAGGCCGCAAACACTTCCTCCGGCCGGATGGGCCCTTCCGCCTTTTTTGCTTTCGGATCCCGATAGGTCTCCATCCCCCTGCCCGGCTGGAAGCCGAAAAAGCGCTCAAACCGCCCCATGTCAATCCGTCCGTCTGTGGACGGCTGCTGTCCGTTCATGGACGACTTCCTTCCGTCTTCGAACGGCTCCCCGCCGCCTGCCGCGTCCCTGCCGTGCGCTGCCCTCGCGGAACTTTTCAGGCACTCCGCGTCATATTTTCTGCGGCGCTGCTCATCCTCCAGACACGCGTAGGCCTCCTGTATCTCGTACATGCGGCTTTCCTTCTGCCTGTCGCCGTTGATGACGTCGGGATGATACTGCTTTGCCAGCTTACGGTATGCTTTTTTGATTTCCTCCGGCCGCGCCTGCCTGTCCACGCCCAGTATCTTATAATAATCTTTCATCTGCCGCCTGCCCGTGTATTCCAAGAGGGACCGCCCGCAAGCAGGCAGCCCCTTTTTCGCATTTCCGCCATAGCTGCATGCGGAACCTGTTTAAGCCTTATCCGACGCTGTAGCCGCCCTCGACGGTCACCTGCGCCATCTTGTCCTTCTTCTGCTTCAGAATCAGCGTAAACGTGCCGATGCCTTCCACATCCCCGTAGGTCTCCTTGTAATCCACAACGAACGCGTTGGGATATGTATACTTGCGGACTACCTGTGAAGCCGCGATCACTTCCACCGTGACCTTGCGGTAGCAGTCGGAATTTTCCGCCGGAACCAGCGCCCATAAGCCAAGCTGCTTTGTCCCGTCAAAGGGGTCCCCGTCCACTGCCGTCAGGATCTTGCCCGTGACCACCACGGTGCTCCCCAGATCCGTAGACCTCGCATTGCTGTCCTGCGGAATGTCCGTGCGCACCTTTACGCCGGTAATGCTGGTCGTACCCAGCTCAATCGTAGTGCTTCCCTCTACCTTTAAAGTAAATCCCATGATATGATTCCTCCATTCTTAACCTTTATCTCATCTGCCATGCGCGCTGCATCTTACATTTGCCAAACTGCAGCTTATTCCCCGCTGAAGCCACCCTCAAACTTCAACCCGGCCATCTTGTCCTTTTTCTGCTTGAGCAGAAGGCGGAACGTACCCGCGCCGGTCTCATCTGTAAAATCCTCTTCATAGTCCACCACAAAAGCGTTGGGAATGGTAATCTGGCGCACAATCTGAGACGCGCTCACCACGTCAATCTGCACCTTCCGGTAACAATCAGCCTTTTCCGCCGCAACCAGGGACCATTTCGCAAGCTTGCTCGTGTCATCCGCCGCCTCGCCGTTCACAGCCGCCAGAATCTTGCCTTCAATCCATACCGTCGAACCTAAGTCCGTTGACCTAGCATTGGAATCATGCGGAATGTCCGCCCCAAACCGAATGCCGGTGATGCTCGTCTCCTTTAACCTGACAGACTCGCTTCCTTCAATGCTCAATCGTACTCCCATCTTTGTTTCCTCCTTTTTCTTATCTGTACAAAAGTACGGGCTTATTCAGTTCCAGCTTTTCTTGTAAGCTGTACCTTCAGATTTTTTGTCGTGTTGGCAAAGGTCACCAGCACGTCGCAGATTCCGTTCTTCTCGTCGATGCTGTAATCCAGCTCGTCCCCATCCTGAAGAATGGAATTCACATACTGCTTCTCCGCGTCCCAGACGCTTTTCTGGCTGTTGGGATTATTGCTGAAAAAGGTCAGTATCTTATCCTGCTTGAAGTCCCCGCTGTAAAACCGCAGCATCCGCTCGATATAGGTCGCCACAAGGGTCTTGTATATGGGCTCAAACTCGTTCCCGTTGCTCAGCAGGTTGCGCGCCTTATACACCGTTATGTTTTTGATGTTCCGGCCCTTGTACTGCGCGTTGTCCGACGAAAATACAAAGCCGAAGCCGGTGCGGTTGATGGCATTCTTGATCGCGTTGGTAAAGCCGGAGATTTCCTTTGTCATGCTGGTAGCCGCCAGAAGCGCGTTGTCATTGGCCTCCACGTCAAACCGCACGCCGGGATAATCCATGCTGGTATTCCGGAAGCGCTGCTTCAGGTATTCCGGGCACTGCCATGCCGCCACAATCCCGGCCGCCTCGTAGGCCGCGCCCACATAGACGCCCTCCAGCCACATCTTCATCACGTCGTCCTTCTCCGCGGAGAGGGCCACGTTCCCTTCCTCGTCCATCACCATTTTTTTATCCAGCACCAGACCGGACTTGTCCTTGGGGATAATGGTCGCGTTGGGGATGCAGGGCACCGCGAACTCGCTGTACGACTTCTTCATCAGCGGCGCGCATTTGTCCTTGTAAATATTGATTCCCTCTGTCGCAACATAATTAAAGGTGGACTCTTCGCCGGAGCAGAAGCTGAAAAAGGTCGTAATCCGGTAGGGCTCGATGGCGTTCATCAGGGTCGCCACGTTTTCGACCGTATTGTTGCCGCGCTTTTCCTCCTGCCGGTTTCCCTCGAAACGGATCCGCTGCAGCCTGCCGCCCTCTGTCTGGTTCAGCTCCACATCCGGCACAATCCCGAACCAGAGGGTATTGTCAAACTCATTCTTGTCGTTCGTCGTGTTCAGATAAGCAATCAGCCGGGGCAGGTTGCTGGCCTTTACCATCATCTCCAGCGGCAGATTTGTAATCAAAAGCCTTGGCTGCATCCCTTTTTCCTTGACCTGATACTGGTCGAAAAAGGTCTTGACGCCCAGCATCTTTTCCATCAGTGGCTTCACCACCTTGACGAAATCGTCCTTGCTCTTCTTATAAAATTCCAGATAGCTGTTATAATTGCGTACCTCCAGCTCCCGGTCGACGCTGCTCTCCATGGTGGAGCCCAGCGGACAGAAGGTCCGCACCACCAGATCCCGCACATAATCGGACTGGTTCTCGTTCAGCGCGTCATAATCCTCCCGGAAGGTCTCCATCAGGCTTGTGTTGACCTGGTCGTCCACCACCGCAAGCTGGGTGCTCTCCTCCTGCTTCATCTCCAGGATTTTTAACTCGCCGTCGTCTCCCATGCTCAAGAGGCCCGCCTTAAATTCCGCCTGCCCCTGCCCGGTCTCGTTATCCCCCAGAAGCAGCCGGGTCTTGATATCCTCTATCGCCAGCGGCAGCATGGCAAGCACGTTGTTGTAATTCTGGCTTGCCTGCTCAAACTGGTAATTCAGCTTATCGCCCATATCCAGCCGCTTGGGGTCTCCCTCCTCCAGCTCCATATACTTGCCGTAGGTATACTGGATCTCCCGGCGCACCTGGCGGATGTCGTCCATGATTTTCTTCGGGGAGATCATCTCCAGAATGTTGCCAAACTGGAAGTCCACGTTCGCCACGCCCTGCGCGTCCCTTGCGCCCATAAGCGTGATCAGCATGTTTAACAGGTCGTTGGACTCATTGAGCGGGATTTCCGTAATGCAGTTTGCCGGGATGTTTTCCGGCTTTACCAGGCTGTACTGGATGCTGCCGGTCGCGGCGTCACACCAGGAATACACCACCGGCGTAAACTTCTCCAGAAATTCCTCAAAGCTTGAGACCAGCAGTTCCTCGTTGATTTCCTTCATCTTGTCGTCGTCCAGGCTGCTCTTTCCCCGCACGTCCCCGATCAGGGTCAGCAGGTTTAAGCGCTCCGGGTTGACCTCGGCAAACAGGATTGTCCTGTTTGTCTGTGTGATTGTCTCCATGGCTGTCAGTTCCTCCTTTGTCTCTCTATTTTGAATCAGGACAGTATTTTAAATCAGAACATCATTTTATATCAGGGCAGTATTTTGAATCAGGACAGTGTTTTAAACCAGAACAATATTTTATATCAGGGCGACGTAATGGATTTCCAGGTCGTAATCGCCGCCCGGCGACGTGATATAGATAATATCGCCGAAGCTCACGCTGTACTGTATCTGCATGCAGGCAATCGCGTTCCCGACCATCACGCCCGATTTGGATCTGTGATATAAGATCATGCTGCGGTTTTCATCCGCGATCAGGAAGATGTCCTCCAGCTGCAGCGCCGCCGCCTGCTTCGGATATGCGCCAAAGAGATCCCCCAGCGACACCCTGCCGTCCTTCACCTTATTCATCTGGAACGAGAGCGGCGGTATCTCTTCTTCGCCCTCCGGCTGCAGGATAAAATACGCGTCCAGCTTCCCGCTGAAATGGTTCTGCTTTTTTTCCTCCGTCAGGCGCTCCAGCTCCGGTTTCGGCTTATGCAGAAGCTTCCACAGAATCAGCGCTGCCGCAAGTACAATCAGCACGGGCGCCCACCAGTATATCTGCCACAGCGGTATCACACGGACACGGTGGACATACTGCACCGCGCTCTCCCCGTCGCTTACCTGTACCGCCACGCTGTAGGTTCCCGTCTTTTGGGGCGCGATTGTCAAGAGATTCCCCTCCAGCCGGATGCCGATATTCTCCGGCGCGTCTGTAATCGAATAAGACAGCGCATCCCCGTCCGGATCCGTAAAATAATCATCCAGACAGAGCGTCCATTCATCCGTCAGAACCGTACAACTGTCCTCGGGAATATGCCCCTCCGGCATGGCGTTTGTTACCTCTATCTGCGTGGAAAATGCAAAGCTGCCAAACTCATCCGACAATACGCCGGACAGCGAATAACTCCCGCTGTGGGGAAAGCTTATCGTTCCTCTCAGTATTCCCGCCGACGCCTCCGCCTCTTCCTGGCGCATACGCGCATCGTCACAGGCAAGCGTCCATGCAAAGGCGCTGTAAAAGCCTGCGTCGCTGATGACGCTGCCGTTTCTGTCCTTAAAATAGACCTGATATTCCAGCGCTTCGTTCCTGCGGGCGTCAGCCGCAAGCTGCAGCACCGGCGTCAGCCTCCGGTAGCTGACGATATAGACCTCCAGATCCTGCCGCTCCCCTGTTTCCGAGCGTATCACCACTTCTTTTCCCGCGGCGTCCGCGCCGACGTTTTCTATCTTCCCTACCGCATAATGCGACAGGCCTGTCAGAATGATTTCCTGTCCCCCGTACCGCACCATGGTCTCTCCCACAGGCTCCGACGAGAGCAGCAGTATATTGACTTCATCTAAATAAGGGGCGTCCAGCACGCATCGGATCTCCTGACTGCCCCCCGCGTAGGTTCCGCTGGAAAACTGCTGGATCTTATAGGTCAGGCTGTTCTCCAAAATCCCGTACAGCACATGAATCAGGCGTTCCGGCCCCTGGGCCGAATAGCTTTCCGCCCCTGTTTTCCCTGCTATTTCCTCCAAAACGGCCCTGCTGCCGTCATACCGGCCGAATGCCACTGTATAAATCTGTATTTCTTCCGCTTCACACCGGCTGACGCACTGCGCCAGCTCCTCATTGGACTGCTCCACGGTGCGCTCACTGCTTTTGGGAAGGTCTGTCTCCCCGTCCGAGATCAGCACCATGATTCGGCGGCTGCGGCTCCCTCCCTGGCCCCCTTCCGAGGGCCTCTCTTCTGAGGCGTTCTCCGTGGAAAACAGCTCATACGCGCAGGAAATCCCAAGCCCGATGTCGGTATCCCCCGAATACGCGATGGCGCTGATTTCTTCTTTTAAGGCTTCCCGCTGCCCGGCGGCTGCTGCCTGCGCCGGCGCCGCATAGGAGACAAGCTCCTCGTTGTATGCCACATAGCCGATGCGGACGTCTTCGTTCTGGACGGTGTCTATAAACGCCTGCACCATATCCAGGCCCATCCCGGACGGGTCGTTTGCTTTCATGGAGCCGCTGCAGTCAATTACAAAAATAATCTCCATGGGCGACTTTTCCGGGATGATTTCTTCTGCGTATACTGTCCGGGGAAAGAGCAGACACAGTATCACGCAGCAGACCAGCAGTCGTATCTGTTTCATTCCATGCCTCCCTTTCCCGTTTTCAGCGCTCTCTTCTGCTTCTTTGCAGTTCTTTAGCTGAAAAGAACATCATTTCTATCTGCAATGCTATTGCCTGTTTGTATGTTGTATGCCTGTGCCGTAAAAAACGGGTTCAGTTCTCTTATTCCGAGAATCTTTTTATTAGAGGATATATAAAGCTCTCCGAAACTTCAACCGCTTTTACACATTCCGACTTTTTTCGACACAATCCGTAGTTGGTTCGCATTATCCTATCGCAAAAAAACCGGGTGCCAGCGCACCCGGTTGTCTTATTTATATGATTTATGTATTTCCGTCTAAGCTGCCATTCTTTGCGTCAGGAGCAACAGCTTACAGCAAAGATAAGCATTCCTGCAGTAATTGAGATACTTGGCGGTCTATGGCAAATAATTCCTGAAATAAGGATTTTAGTTCCGCTCTGGCAGATGAATTATTCAACAATTCATCCGCATTGGGGGCACGCAATAATGCGTTTGCGGCGAAACGCCTAAAAGCGCCCAAACCTTCCATGCCTGATCATGGAAATGAAGATGTAAACCGGCGGCTTCCAAAAGGATTTTTTTCCATTTATCGTCGCTAAGCATAGGCGTCAGCGTGTTCCGATAACATTCCGATGCATGCCATCTGGTTTCTATGGCAAGACCATTCATTTGATTTAACCACTTGCCAAGCTTTTTCCCATCCGGCTCCGTTTCCAGCTTTTGATATATCTTTTGTTCCAGCTTATTCCTGCTGCCGGTATTTAAGTGACGAAGCATATGCTCGAGAGCTTCCGACAGGGAAAATGGGCTTTCATATTTATCTGTTATGAAAACGATATTGCTGAGCTTATTATACCAGTCCTTATCAAGCTGCGGCAGACGGCGGGATTTCATTAAGTACGGAAGGCCTTTATCATCATTGTATCCCGTTACCACCGCCCACAAATCCCCGAGGCTCAGCTTGATTAAAACAGGCTGTTTTTCCTCAACGGACTGCTTTATTTTATCAAACAGGACGCTTTCCTGTTCATTTTTGTTCATTGTCTCATAGCGGTAGCCGGATGCGTGTAAAGCCAGGGACAGCCGGTCAACAGCAGTCTCTGAAAATTCGTCCGCCGTATACTGCCTGTCGTACGAATTACCGATTTCCTTATCTATCCAAAAATATGCGCAGCCCGTTATTGTGATTAAGTATTGATATATTTTAAGGTGATGCTTATTGATAAAGGGCTCGTCCCCACAGCCGCCGCATCGTATACAATCACGCTGGTATTTGCCGCAGAAAAACGGGGTATCCTCCGTGTATGCGTTCCGGTATAGAAGAATAGAAGAAAGAGCGCCAAAAAATGAATTTCTTTGCGCGTTTACAGGGAAAGAGACCAGGCCTTCAATACTTTTTGTCATTTGAATTCCTCCTTATTTTTACACATGGCGGAAAGTATCCCACAATTTTTATAGCCACAACGCTTCGCTTAAAATTTTCTGCGTCCGGACGTCTTCGAGGCACACCATCTTTACCAACAGCCACGCCCGCTCTTCTTCTGTCATTTCAGTAATCTTTTGCGCTGCGCGGGAGACTTGTACATTTTTAATGATTTCGTCCAGGCATTCCTCCTTGTATTTGGCGCAGTTTGCGGTTTCCTGCCATGCCTGCCGCTTCTTTTCAAGCATTTCAAGCAATGGCGCTTTCGCTGTTTTCCCGTCGATAATCATTTTGATTTCATCGAGAGAAAACCCTAACGCCTTTAATTCCAGCAGCGCGTTTAACTGCTGCACCTGCTCAGCCGAATAATAACGATATCCGTTGGCAGCGTCTACCTTCACCGGCTTAATAATACCTTTCTTTTCGTACAAACGGATTGCTTTTCTGGAAATCCCAAAAAAATCCGCAATTTCTCCAATCAGCATAAGGTCGTCTTTCATAAAGCTCTCCTATTCTTCAAATGTGCCCTTGTCAATTGAGGGTATCATTTATTCTTTTTACGCAGACCGAATTTGCTCTGAGGCTGTTTTGGCAGGTTATGAGCATGAACATCCCCGATAATACAGAGCCTCTGACTTGAAAGCAATAAACCACATCCGAAAATGCCATTGTCCCGTTACCAATCAGGCAGTATCCCGTCAAAAGAAGCACAAGGTATCCCCCAATTCCGAATAAACGCATGCCTACATCGCTTACAGCCTTTCTCACATGCATTTTCATATTGATTTTCATTAGTCTCCTGCTGCTTTTGGCACAATTCATCAGCATCAGCTCTTTGGCGTCGTATAACAGGATTGTATCTGCTTCTGTTAATAACGGCTTGATTGCGGAAGTATTCTCAGCCATGGCGTCCTGCGCTTCCTCCTTTAATTGGGGAACAGCCTTCAGCACGACCCTATAATTCACAATGAATTGCGGAATGGCAAACATCCATGTTATGCACCAAAAGAGTACATTGCTTTTTAACAGCAAAATGCATGACAGCGTTGTGTTGATGGCGGCGACTGCCAGATGAGGCATATTGAACGGACCGTTCATCATTGTAAAGGCCGCCTGTATATCGCTGTTCAGCCTTGTAAGCCATTCGCCGCTGAAACGGCTGTCTATCCGCTTCAGCGGCAGGCTTAAGACCTTTTCAAGCATCCTTTTCTGGAGCCGGAGCTCCGCTTTTGCCGAGAACGCCGCATATTCCGTCCATACAACTCCATTATACACAAACAGCATTGCACATAGCAAGCCATACGCCGCACAAAGTTGCAGAAGCGCGCCGGAATGGTGCGTTTCCAGGCATCTGAAAACGGATTTCATCAGATTTGCCGACAGCCAGGTCCTGAAAGCGTCGAACGGCGACCGTAATAGAAGTAAAAAAACATATTTGCGCCAAAGGCCCATTCTCCTGACCAATTTACGAAGCTCACCCACGAACCATCCTCCCCCCCTCCATACGGTAGATTGTATAGCGTTCATCTAAGGTCTCCTGGTGATGGGTAACATGAATCACCGTCCTGCCATCCGTCAGTTTACACAGGGCATCCAAAACGGAACGCCCTGTATCCTGATCCAGCGCCGATACCGGCTCATCCAGCAAAATAACCGGAGCATCCTTGCAGAGCGCCCTGGCGATTTGGATTCGCTGCGCCTGTCCGCCTGACACCTGATTTCCCCGTTCACCCACATTTGTATCCAGCCCGTTGGGAAGACGTTCAAGCCATTGGGTGAGACTTGCATTTTGGCAGGCTGCCCATACAGCTTCATCCGGAACAGGATGGCCGCAGGTAATATTCTCCCTTATGGAAAGTGGAAAAAGGCTGTTATTCTGCATCACAAGCGCTACCTGCTTTCTGATTTTCTCCGGAAGACGCTCGCCTGCTATGACAGCCTCTCCGCTATCAGGCTGATAAAGGCCGGCAAGTATTTTTAGCAGCGTGCTCTTACCGCATCCGCTGCCCCCGACAATCCCGATATGTTCGCCGGGCCGCGCTCTGAGCGATAAATTTTTTATCACCGCATGCTTCTCGTATGAAAATGAAATATTGTCTAAATAAACCGCGTATTGAACCATATTGATAATCATTCCCCTTTCGCAGCCTGCATCCATGTGATTTTCAATCTGTCAACGGATGCGCTAAATCGCCGGAAAGCGGCATAGTTCCCCGGCATATTCTGTAAGAAGCCTGAAACGTTACCCGACAGATTGATAAATATGTAAAAGGTCCCCATACTGATCTCTTCGTTGATTACCATGGCCCCGCCAAATCCAAGCAGCAGCAAAAGCGGTATAAACGAGAGCACGCCCGAAAGCGACATCAGTCTGGCAGAAACCCGCTCTTTCTTTATATTGGACGCTCCCCATTCAGAAAGCTTTTCTTTCATGGCGCCCTTCATCAGCTTATATGCGTCATAAATCTGAATAATCGGAAACAATTCCAAAATCATGTCTGCCAGCCCGTTGATTTTTTCCCGGCTGTTTTGACATTGCTGCGTATAATTTTTGATAATCTTACTCGAAAAGGAGCAATAAAGAATCAGCGGAATCACCGGGACTATAGAAAGCATTGCCAGCTTAAAATTCAGGTAAATCAGAAACAAAACCGTGACAGCAAACGTACCCAGCTGCTTCATCAATAAAAAAAGGTTTTCACTCAGGTAATCGGAAGCTTCTTTTAGCTCATTCTGCATAGCGGACTGCGCTTCTCCGGCATTAAGCTTTGAGAGCGTCCAGATGTCACTTTGTAAATAATACCCGGCATATCCCATCCGCATTTCATGCGCAAAGATTTCACAGGTATACGAGGATAGACAGGATGATACATACTCGCTTATTGTGTGCATAAGAACAATCAATATTCCGGCTGCCAAAAATATGCGTATCTCATTCTCTGGAGAGAAAAGGTCTGCATTGCCCATGGCGTCCAGCAGCCGCGCTAAAAATCCGTTCCAGCACAGATTTAAAATAACAGACAGGAGGGTGAACCCAACCGCTGTCGTAAAAAGGATTTTATGTAGCCAAATAAGCCGCTTTAACATTTTCATAACGCTTCTCCTGCCGCTTTTGCGGGTATTGCCATGATTTTTAAATCCGCTTCACAAACAGCATAAGCTATGCCCCAGGGGCAAGGTCAAGCGTAAATATCTTTTTCCGGTTGGTTGGCGTTAATCGCCCTGTGGTGTTGCATAACATCCGCCCATGCTTACCTAATTTTTACACCTTTGAATAATGCAAACACTTCATACACACTCCTACATATTTTTCTCCGTTACGCATTTTATCCACAAATGTATCTTTATAAACCTTGACACTGCCCTTGTTTTTACTTAGCTTATATGCAATAGAGCCCTCAAACATACTACCACAATGAGAACATATTATACTTGTACCGCGCATACTCCATTTTCTATTTAAGTAATAGCTTTCTTTTATAAGTTCTTTATATTGGTTTGTATCTGGCTTACAACTATTTATTACAGCATATCTAAACAGCTCCGTTGGCTCTGCATTATGTGAAAAAAAATAGTGAAATAATATGTCAGGAATAATGTAAATTGCTTTTTCTGTTATAGGAATATACATTTTCCCATTTCCAACCTTTTTTATACCTCCCAATCCTTCGTAAACAAATGTGCCATGAGTACCGCATATTGCACATTCTGGTAATGTTCTGCATGTATTCTCAGAAAATAAAACATATCTCCATAAAGAATCCAAAAACAATTGATCCTGTTCATTGCAAGATTGAAATTTTTGTATTATTAATTTAATGTTACTACTGCATATATTTATAACGTCAATTACTATTGCCCTCCTCTCTACAAAACCTCTGATAGAACTGATTTTCTCTTCTGCACTGCTTTCCTCTACCAATTCACCCGATCAAACAGGAAACGAATTGACTATACTTCAGTACTCCCACATTTTTATAGAAATTCACTACTCTACAATTTTATATTATTTTCCAAAACTTTTCCTTTCATTATATATCCTTCTGTTTCCTCTTCTCTTGCCATAGTACGTTTCAATATATTCAATATCACTGATTTGAAATCCGCAGATTTTCTTCTTCCTGTCCCTGCCCATCTCAAGAGTCTCTCCGTTTGTCAGCAATACCTCCATCGTCCCCACTTCCTTTATGTATTTCTGATTAACAAGGTAGTTCTTATGAATCCGCAAAAAATAACAGCCCTCCAGTTCCTCTTCCACGGATTTCAGGCTGCCGTATTTCTTCATCCAGCTCCCGTCCGTCTGCCTGACCCGCAGGCTGTGGCCGCTGCCTTCAATATACATAATATCCCTTGCGAAAAGCTCCCTGAAGCCGTAGCCCTCCTTCAGCTTACAGCTGATCCGCGTAAGCGCCTCCATCCGCAGATACTTTCGCAGCGCCTTGAATATGTCCTGCTCCAGCGCTTCCTTGCGCACAAACCATATGGGAGAATACTCCGGCGAGTCAAACACATAGCTCTTATACAGGGACACAAACACAAGGTACGCCGAAGGACAGTCACGGACCAGCTTCCCCGCCAGTTCAAAGCCATCCATGCCGGGCATTTCAATGTCCAGGAAAAACAGGTCAAAAGTCTCCCTGCGGGCGGCAGCATATAAATCCTCGCCATTTTGAAATGAACGACACACCAGTCGGAGCGGCTGGCCTGTTTTCTCAAGCCCCGCCCGCAATGCCTCCTCAATTCTGACAATATCCTCCGCCCTGTCGTCACAGATCCCAACCCTGCACTCTGTTTTTTCCATCCGCACCTTCTCCTGTGTTATCTTCTGTATGTCCTTCGATGCATTTCACCTACTTTTATAATTATACTATTTTCCTTTATAATTGTATATAGCAAATGTAGTTTATTGCAATTAATCCCTCCCATTTGCATAGTAAAATGCTTGCATCTTAGCAAATATGCTGAGTGAAATGCTTGCATTTCCTGCTAACAATTATAGAGCGATTGGCGGGTGGGCGAAAGCCACTCCGATACTATGCACTTACTTTCAATAGCCTTTATCTTTAAGTTAAAAGCAGAATATATCGCCAAGTTTTATAATGGTAAGTATTGTACACACTTTTTTATACCATCCTCATATCCTTATTTTATTGCCACATCTCATTTTTTACTTAACCTTATATACAATTCACAACAAGGTTTTTCAATACATTGCTGGATACATTTTATAAGTCCATTTTTTGTATATACTACATCTAAACCATTATACTCATCACCAAACCATAAAATTATCCAATCACACAAATCATATATGCCATTTATTAATTGAAAAATCTCTGACGAAATAAACAAGTCTTTGCTTAAAACCTTCTCACAATAACCATCAATTCTATCAATTATCCAAACACTATCATCCCTTTCTTCGGGATAATACTCTTTGAGAACTCTATAGAAAATCTTGTTTGATATGCTGCTACATAATTTTTTTCCCCCATATTTTGTTAAATCAAATGTTGACTTACACATCATAAATTGGCTCATAATATTTCCTTTCATACCTAGCAATAATTTAGTACTTACGCCTTTTATATATGTAAATAATCATATAGAAAAACAAAGATGCTAGTTGCCATTTTGAGCACTTTTGCTTATAAAAAACAGCAACTAGCTATTTTCTATCCTCGAAATTAGGGTCCCCCTTTATCTTTTCTATTTTTCCTTTCGCGCAATGTGCCATCCCTCAATGCAGCATCCGCATAATCAATATCTGCTGCACTTGTAGGAGTAGTTACCCTTTTAGAACTAGTAGTCCCTGTTATAGGATCGGTGTTTACTTCCGGTCTATGAGTATGAGGCCCTTCAATGTTCTCATGTGGATGAGTATTATGAATTTGAAAATATTCCCCTCCCTCGTTTGTAGGTGTCTGAGTACTAACAAGATTATAATCTTTGCTTGTATCCATTACCGTCCCATCAGGCGTCACAATGAAATTGGGGGTGGGATTATCTGTGTTATCAGATATGGTTGTCTTTTCTTTTTCACCATTGCCATCCGCAGTTTTCCCCATGTCACCACATTCATACCCACTCGGATCATAATACACAACAGGATTATTCCCGCAATACGCATACAAATTCAGCCCAGCGCCCTGATATACATCCTCCTGCATAAACCGCCCAAGGACAGGATTATAATATCTTGCGCGCAAATAGTACTGTTCCGTCAACTCATCATATTGCTGACCTGTATAGCGAATACGGTTTGAGATCTGTTCTTCTGTTTCTGCTTCTACTCCAAATGCGTCATATTGATAACTGTTCAGGACAGTGCCGTCTGTCCCCGTGATAAAGGCGGTGCTCCGCTGTTCATCCCGATGATAATATGACAGTTCCTTCCCTCTTTGGAGCGCGTCAATGCCTGCCCCTAAGTGATAGCTTGTCTTCCCTTCTTCCCTTCCTTCCTCATGCAGAAGCTCACCATTGTGGTATACAAAACGGGTCCGCTTTCCATTTTCCAGCAGTTCAAAACCTTATGAACAATATTTTTTAAAATCAAACTTATTTGACATAAATTGGGGAGGCTTCTCCTCCCGGAGACTAGCCGGAAATTCTTTACAGTCAATTTGACAAGTAAAGTATTTATATATAAATTCACATAATTGCATATCATATTCCTCAAACTCCCAAGAACCTTCATCATAAACAACAACCGTCCACTCATTGGGATCTTCTGCCACATGCCACCACAGCAAGCATCCTCCATCTGTTCGCCCCAAAGGAAATAACCCCTTTTTTTCTGGAAAAACTCTGTGCACATATTCTTTAGGAAACATTGCTCTTAGTTCACAATAACTTTGACACTCTCTTTTTACCATTTCATAATAAGCAGTTCTATTTACAGCTGAATATATGCTAATAAAATCATTAATCTGACCCGAACCATAAGTTGTAATAAATTGAAAATAATCTTTAGGAAAGCAAATCATTAAATGCTTTTCTACCAAAGCAACATTCTTCTCTATCGAATCAGAATCCACATCACAAGGGGGCCTTAACAATTTTACTAATTTATCCAAATACACTATTTAACACTCCTTTTTTACAAGGTTCATCAACTTTATTTTGTGCTTCTGCTTGTGCATCAGAATTTTCGATTATAGTAACTTTTTCGTTAAAATTGTTAAATTCCTATTGTCAGTAACAGGTTGTCTTCATGCGTTATTGCAACAATCCACAGCATCTCGTTATCGAAAATATATGCATCTATTACATCCCATGGTTCAAAGCTTTTCACGAAATTAATGATAGCCTGTAACGAAGTAATATATAATTCATCTTCTCTTTCTAAATAAAAGAATATATTACGAGTATTGGGAATGCCTATGGATAATATTTTTTCAAAAGAATAACATTGTGTTTTTTCTATAAATGCATTCCACAGTAATCCTTTTTCTGTATTCACATATCTCTTTTTCATCGCATCTATTATATTCTTTTTTTCATTTCCTGCTATTCTTTGCCTATATTCTACAAATTTTATATTAATCATCTCCCCAAAATATATGACCATTTTCTCCATTTGATTTTCCATCAGACCAATCCATCCACTTAATAAGAGAAAGTAAGTACCCTCATTTGGACTCTGCAGTGTTCCGGATTTCCCGCTGACCGTCTGTAACCAATGCTGTACTTAGTTGTTCATCCCGATGATAAATTAAAACAAATCTTTAGGAAAACAAATCTTTAAATGCTTTATTTTTCATATACGGAAAGCTGCTTTATGTATACACGCCTTGGTCAATTCAGGATAATATGGCCAGATGCACAAATCATTTACATATCTCCTTATGTTGTATCACTTCAATTCTGCATCACCGTACGCTTCCACGCACCTACTGCATACAAGGATTCCATTCTGGCAAAACATCAATAAATCAGCCGGACATTTCATTAAAAAATTCTTCACAGAGCTCAAAAAATGCATCTAACCGTTCTTTGGGTTCTTTGAATACTTCACTCAAATAAAAGACATAGCTTCGCCCGGAAGCCAGTTCCACATCCCGGTCTTTTTCTAACTTGTCTCTTACCCAATCGTGAAATTCATGCTTGAATATTAAATCGCAGTCTTCCGCCCTATCGGCATTTATATTACTGTACAAAAAACCCCTGATAAAATGAGCAAGCGTTTCCAAACTATGCTCATCAATATTTCCCACAAACATCTGCGGTCTGTCTTTTATCCGCCGTAAAAGTGCTTTCAAACCCACGCTTCTCCCATATTCGCCTTTATCACGCAAAATTCTCTCAAGTCTATAAACCTCATCTGCAAGCCATGGAATGTCCTGTCTGGCATTTGCAATAAAATCCTGATCGTCAGCAGTGGCTCCTATCAGTTCAATATCCCCTCCTGCTGTCCTTATAAAATCAGAGCCGCAGACATGATCCCTTCCTTCAACAAAGGATATCCACGGCCCTTCTGCAGCTTTACTGCATCTTCTGACAATCTCTTCTATTCTCTGCAATTCCATTTTGTTTGACCCCTCAATCGAAATTTGAGCCTTCCTCAGTAATACAGTCACTGAGAACCAGGAATCTATCCAATTCTCAATCGGTTCTTACCTTACCTCTCCCGCAAAAGCCGCCGCTTCCGCTCAATCATCTCATCGATTCTCCCGATATACTGGGTCAAATCCTTGACGCTCTCGCACCGCTCGATGAGCCCGTCCGTATGCACCCGCTTGGAGATGGAGCCCGCCCCGCAGGCAATAATGCTCTGCACCTCCTCCATAATAAGGATGTTATAAATCCCATACTTCCCTTCCCGGGCATAGCCGACATTCTCAAAATTGCCGGACATGTTTTTCTGACGGTAAAGATAATAAGGCTTCATCTGCATTGCCGCCGCGCCTTCGGCGGCAATCGCCATCGTGGCGTCCGTATTGTGAAGCGCCTGTATCCCGTTTTCCCCAATCCACTGGCTCAGCTTCGACGCGCGCTTGATTGCAAGCGAATGCACCGTAAGACTGTCGGGAGAAAGCTTCCTGATCTCTTCGAGCGTATGCGCCACATCCGCCTCCAGCTCCCCCGGCAGTCCCAGAATAATATCCATATTGATATTGTCAAAGCCGGCCGCGCGCGCCATTTTGAAGGCCTCCCGCACCTGCGCCACCGTGTGCTGCCGCCCGATCAGCTTAAGCGTCTCGTCCTTCATTGTCTGCGGATTGACGGAAATCCTCGTCACGCCATGTCGTTTAAGCGCCGCAAGCTTTTCCGGCGTTATGCTGTCCGCCCGTCCGGCCTCCACGGTAAACTCACTGACCGACCGGAAATCAAAGCGTTCCCGTATTCTCCCAAGCAGCAGCTCCAGCGCGTCGGCCTCAAGCGTCGTCGGCGTACCGCCGCCTATGTACACCGTATCGAGAATTTTATCCTTACAGGCCTCGGCCACATAGTCAATTTCCCGAAAAAGCGCATTCAGGTATTCCTGCACGCGCTTTTTCCACGCCGCAATCGGATAGGACGTAAAGGAACAGTACAGACAGGTCGTCGGGCAAAACGGGATTCCCACATACAGGCTGTACCCGTCACGATAATGCAGCCCGCTCAGTATCTGCCGTTCCCTTCTGGCAATGTCAAGGCTCAGCGCCGCCTTCTCGTCGCTGACCGCATGGGTTTCCTTCATCTGCGCGATAATCTCCTCGTCACAAAGTCCTTCCTCCAGCATTCCCATCGGAAGCTTTGTCGGCCGGATTCCGGTCAGATTCCCCCATGGCAGCGTTCGTCCCGTATAATCGCACAAATCATAGTACAGCGAAAGCTTGTACTCGTTTTTTGTGACGTCATTGTCACCCTTGTACGTGTGCGAATATTCCTTCCTGGCGTCAATATCAAGCACCGCCTCCATCCGGTCCTCCAGAAATCGTATGACGACCCTCCTGCCGTCCTCTTCCCGGCAATTCAGCGCGCTTTCATTATAGACGTTCACATCATGCTCCGGATAAAATGATTTCAACAGGGCATGCAGATCATATTGATAATTCTCTCTGTTCGTATAAACATTAATCATATTGTATTCTCCCGCCCATCCTACATCACATGCAAATCTTCAAATATAAGCGTCATATGCCTGTCATCTGTTTTTCTGAGCAAAAATCTGCCTGTCAAATCGCTTTGTACGCCATTTAAAGGAACATCATACCAAATCTCCGCAATATCATTTCCCTTGAGCCACTTGCAGTCATAATTGATATCAATGCTGTCCAAAATCCTGTCCTTATCTGCCATATCCTTCAGGGAAGTAACTTTATAAAGGCATCCGAAATCCTTCAGTATTTCTTCTCTTGTATGCCCTGCTACCCCATATCCGTACACAACAGACGCCAAAAGCTCCGGCGTCCACTCATTATCCTCATAATAATGCAGGGTATCATACGGTATCAGCTCCAAAGCCTCCTTATACCGCTCCTGTGCCATGAGCTCCGTCCACGCAGCCAACACGTCCCTGATTTCCGCATCCTTTGCATCTATTGGTAAAATCCTCACCCCTGATTCCCCCTTCTAAAATCCCGTCGCGTTTTCCTATAGAATATAATCCATGCCTATCCTAGGCATGGATTATATTTTCTCTCATATCCTACTGTCGTTCTGTCGCCGTGGCCGGAGTAAAGCTCCACATCATCCGGCAGCGTCATAATCCGTTCGCGAATCGAATCGCCAAGCTGTTTCATGGAGCCGGAGTAGAAATCCGTCCTGCCCACCGACTCGTTAAATATCGTATCGCCGCAGAACAGCACCTTGTCAGCTTCGACATAATAGCAGCAGCCGCCCTTCGTATGTCCCGGCGTATGGAGTACCTCAAAATCTACGCCCGCCATCACAAAGCGCTGCCTGTCGGTAAAATATTCGTCGGCTGCAAAGCCGTACGCCGCGCCAAACCATCCCGACAGATTTTTCTCGGGATCCTCGAGAATATCCGCCTCGTCCTTGTAAGCATAGATTTTCGCCCCGCTCAGCTCCCTCAGGCGCAGCGCGCCGCCCGTATGATCCCCATGTCCGTGCGTCAGCAGAATGCCCGCTATCCGTTCAAAGCCAAGGCGCTTCACATCCGCATACACGGTGTCGCCCTGCGCGCCGGGATCTATAACGACAATCTCATCCGCACCTTCCCGGTATACATAGTAGCAGTTTGTCTGGCATGCGCTCAGCACCCGCCGCTTTACTCTTAATTCCGCCATATCAGCCTGTCGTCCTTTCAATATCAATTACACTCTCTATCATCCGAATCTTGTCAATAATGGTATTGAGCTCCTCGCGGCTGCCGATCTCAAAGCTCATGGACATCGTCGCGACGTCCTGCTTATTCGTTCTGGTATTCATTGCGCGGATATCAATATTTTTCTCGGTAAGCGTCTTTGAAATATCCGCCAAAAGCCCGCTTCTGTTGTGCGCGTAGATGACAATCTCCGTCAGGTACTTTTCATTGGCGGTCTGCGCAACCTCCGGCTGCCACTCCGCGTCAATCAACCTTACCCGGTCAATGTCCGGCAGGCTCAGGATATTGATGCAGTCCGTTCTGTGAATGGAGATGCCTCTGCCTCTGGTAACAAAGCCCACAATCTCGTCTCCCGGAACCGGGGCGCAGCAGCGCGAAAACCGCACGGCTACGTCATGGATACCGCGCACGATAATGCCGTTCTTACTCCTGGCGCTGACCGGCCTGTTCTGTCCTCTCTCCTGTATCGCCGCCAAAAGCTCATCATCCGTCGCCTGCTTCTTGTGATCCTTGTTATACAAATCCTGCATCCGGTTGATGACCTGGCCCTCCTTGAGGGCGCCATGCCCGATTGCCGCAAGCACCGCTTCCCAGTCATTAAAGCCGTATTTATGCATCACCGCCGTCTGATATTCCGTTGTGAGCAGCTCTGCCGTATTGATGTTCTTTGACTTACAATAGCTCTGTATCAGATCTCTGCCCTTTATTACATTATCTTCCTTCAGCTCGTTTTTAAACCATTGCAGGATCTTATTTTTGGCCTGTGAGGACTTTACAATATTCAGCCAGTCACGGCTTGGCCCCTTGGAATTCTGAGAGGTCATTATCTGTATGCAGTCCCCGTTGTTGATTCTGTAATCGTTTGTAACCAGCTTGCCGTTTACCCGCGCGCCGATCATCTTATTCCCGACCGCGCTGTGAATGCTGTACGCGAAATCTATCGGCGTCGAGCCTGCAGGCAGGTTCTTGACGTCCCCCGACGGCGTAAAGCAGTATACATGATCCGAGAACAGGTCCAAATCGCTCTTTAAAAGCTTCAGAAACTCCTTGTTGTCGGACATATCCTTCTGCCATTCAAGGATTTGGCTCAGCCATGCAAGCTTTTCCTCCTCGCCGCCTGTCGAAACCTTTCCGTCACTGTTTTCCTTATATTTCCAATGGGCGGCAATACCGTATTCCGCCACCCTGTGCATGTCAAAGGTCCGAATCTGTATCTCAAAGGGCTGTCCTGTCGATCCAATCAGGGTCGTATGCAGCGACTGGTACATATTGGCCTTGGGCATCGCGATATAATCCTTAAACCGCCCCGGCATCGGCTTATACATCTCATGTATTACGCCAAGCGCCGCATAGCAGTCCTTCACCGAATCCACAATAATACGCACCGCGAACAGATCATAGATCTCTTCTATGGTCTTGTTCTGATTCTTCATCTTCTTGTAGATGCTGAAGAAATGCTTCACGCGTCCGTCTATCTGCGCTTTGATGCCCGCGCCGTTGATATGCTCCGATACCTCGTCTACAATGTCCTGCACATATTTTTCACGCGCGCTCTTACGGAGGGATATTTTTTCGACCAGATCATAATATGCCTCCGGCTCAAGATATTTCAGCGATAAATCGTCCAGCTCTATCTTGATTTTGGAGATACCAAGCCGCTCGGCAAGCGGCGAATAGATGTCCAGCGTTTCGCGCGCGATACGCTTCTGACTCTCGGGAGACTTGTATTTGAGGGTGCGCATATTATGAAGGCGGTCCGCAAGCTTAATCAGAATCACGCGGATGTCCTTTGCCATCGCAAGAAACATTTTGCGCAAATTCTCCGCCTGCAGCTCTTCACGGCTCGCCGGTCTGTCCGGTGTGGCATCCCCCGTGTACTGAAGCTGCTCCAGCTTTGTCACGCCGTCTACCAGCAGCTCCACATCCGGCCCAAACTGCTCCTGAAGCTCCTCGTTTGTCATAATGGTATCTTCGACGACGTCGTGCAGAAGCCCCGCGACAATCGTTTCCTTGTCGAGCTCAAGATCCGCAAGAATAATGGATACGCACAGCGGATGCACGATATAAGGCTCACCCGACTTCCTGACCTGGTCCTTATGGGCCTCACAGGCAGTCGCGTAAGCCTTGTCGATCATACTGATGTCATCGGAGGGGTGGTATTTGCGGACACGCTGAATCAGACCCTCGTACAGTGAATCCGGAGTCTGAAATTCTTTGATATATTCAATTGTGCGCTCATCCGCTCTGAAGATTTTCGTCTTGCTGCCCTTTATAATCAGGGAGTCCTCATAGCCCTCTACCTTCGCCTGCTTGTCGTCCGCCACAACACATCACCAACCACTGTATTATTTTCCTTCATAAGTTATCGCCGCATCGAGACGGTAGCCCGCAAGACGGTCTCTTCCCTTCAGCCCTGCAAGCTCCATCAGCACCACCACGCCTACAACCTCTCCGCCAAGCGACTCTATCAGCTTAATCATTGCCTCCGTGGTACCGCCCGTGGCAATCAGATCATCCACGACAAGCACCCGCTGTCCCGGCCGGATGGAATCCTTGTGCATCTCGATGACAGCCGTGCCGTATTCCAGCTCATATTCTACCGATACCGTTTCCGAAGGAAGCTTTCCCTTTTTCCGAATAAGGACAAACGGTTTACGGTTATTATATGCAATCGGTGTCCCAAAAATAAAACCTCTTGACTCCGCACCCGCCACAACGTCATAATCCAAATCCCGAACCAGCTCCTCCATCGTATCGATGGCAAGGTGAAGGCCGTCCGCGTCCTGCAAAACGCTCGTTACATCGCGGAACATAATGCCCTCCTCGGGGAAATCGGGTATTGTTCTCACGTATTCCTCTAATTTTTTCATAGGTTCACGCTCCAATCCGATAAATATATTAAACACTACAATTATATTCTCATTTTTTTGAGAAGTCAATGAAATATGACGTTTTTCAGGCCGCGCAGTATCGCGGCATGCTTCAGGCCGTGGCGGACATCACGGCCGCTTTCATCTCCCGCACATAATCGCAGACGGGCCCCGCGCAGTCCCTTCCGTACCGCGCAATCAGCTTCACAATCGCGCTTCCCACAATCGCTCCGTCCGCACAGGAGGCCATTTCCTGCGCCTGTCCCGGCGTCGCGATGCCAAAGCCAATCGCGCAGGGAATATCGGAAACTGCTTTTACCTGGCGAATCATCGGCCTGATATTGGTTGTGATCTGATTGCGCACCCCCGTCACGCCCAGCGAAGATACGCAGTAAAGGAAGCCCCTTGCCTGGCGCGCAATCCTGTCAATGCGCTCCCTTGAGGTCGGCGCAATCATGGAAATCAGCTCAATGCCTGCAGCCGCGCAGGCGCCGCTAACCTCCTCCCGCTCCTCAAACGGCACATCCGGCACAATCATTCCGTCGACGCCGCACTCCGCGCACCGCTGTGCAAAGCGCTCTGTCCCGTATGTATAAACAGGATTGACATAGGTCATAAACACAATCGGCACATCTGTTTTCTGCCGCACCCGCCTGACCATGTCAAACAGCTTATCCGTGGTTGCGCCGGCCCGAAGCGCCCGCACGTCCGCCTCCTGGATAACAATCCCCTCCGCTATCGGATCCGAGAACGGAATGCCGATTTCTATCAAATCGGCCCCCGCCGCCGCCATCTGCGGTATCAGTGCCTCCGTCGTCTCGATATCGGGGTCGCCCCCTGTCACAAATGCGATAAACGCCTTTTCTTTTTCAAACGCCTTCTCAATTCTGCTCATCTCTGCCCTCCGCCGCCGGCATTTTTGCCGGTCTTCTTTCAATATTTCCTTTTAAAAGCTAATCAAAAATTTCCACGCCTCTGTATCTTGCAATTGCCGCCACGTCCTTGTCGCCGCGCCCCGAAATATTTACCACGATAATCTGTTCCTTTCCCATCGACGGCGCAAGCTTCTTCGCATAGGCGACTGCATGCGCGCTCTCGATTGCCGGAATAATGCCCTCTGTTCTCGAAAGATACTCAAAAGCCCCGACAGCCTCGTCGTCCGTGACGGGAACATACTGCGCCCGGCCGGTCTCTGCCAGATTCGCATGCTCCGGCCCGATTCCCGGATAGTCCAGCCCCGCGGAAATGGAGTACACCGGTGCAATCTGTCCGTATTCGTCCTGACAGAACAGCGATTTCATTCCGTGAAAAATACCGACGCTTCCGTTTGTTACTGTCGCGGCATTCTTCGGATTGTCGACGCCAAGCCCTGCCGCCTCGCACCCGATTAATCTGACGCTTGTGTCGGGAATAAATTCATAAAACGCACCCATGGCGTTGCTCCCGCCGCCAACACAGGCAATTACCGCATCAGGGAGCTTCCCCTCCGCCGCCAGAAGCTGCTCCTTGATTTCCTTCCCGATCACCTTCTGGAAATCCCGGACAATCATCGGAAACGGGTGCGGCCCCATCACGGAGCCAAGCACATACAGCGTATCGTCCATTCTTGCAGCCCACTCCCGCATGGTTTCGTTTACCGCGTCCTTGAGCGTCATCGTGCCGGAGGTGACGGGGTGCACCTTCGCGCCCAGAAGCTCCATCCGGTAACAGTTGAGCGCCTGTCTGTCCGTGTCCTCCTTTCCCATGAACACCTCGCACTCCATTCCCATCAGCGCCGCCGCAGTCGCCGTAGCGACGCCGTGCTGTCCCGCGCCGGTTTCCGCGATTACGCGCGTCTTTCCCATTTTCTTTGCCAGCAGCACCTGTCCGAGTACGTTATTGATCTTGTGCGAGCCTGTATGATTCAGGTCTTCCCTTTTCAGATAAATCTTTGCGCCCCCCAGGTCCCTTGTCATCTTTTCCGCATAGTACAGCAGGGACGGTCTGCCCGCATAGTTTTCCAGCAGCTCCTTTAATTCCTGCTGGAACTGCGCGTCGTTCTTACAGCGCTCGTAAGCCTCCTCCAGCTCCTGTACCGCGGGCATCAGCGTCTCCGGTATATACTGTCCGCCGTATGACCCGTATCTTCCCTTATTTCCTTCCATCTTCATCCTCCCATTTCCTCCGGCCGTTTCGTGCCTCTGACCAGATTGACAAACGCTCTTATTTTTTCCGCGTCCTTTACGCCGTCCGTCTCCACGCCGCTGCTGACGTCCACTGCAAAGCAGCCCTGCGTGACGCGCCCCTGCTGCCCAAGGATTTCCTCTATATTCGCGGCACAAAGCCCGCCTGCAAGAAAATACGGCTTTACCGGATTTCCCCGCGCAATGGCCTGCCGCAGCCCCTCCTCGAGCACATCCGGCGAAAAGCGCTCTCCCGTACCTCCGGGCAGTCCCTTTTTGTATGTATCGAACAGCATATAATCCGCCTCCCGGGATATATGCTCCGACACCTGCTGTGCAGACTGCACCCTCACCGCTTTTATGACATCAATGTCATTTTCCCTCTTTAAGGCACGGATATATTCCTCCGTCTCGTCTCCGTGAAGCTGCGCCGCGTCGATAATTCCCTGTCTGTAAAGCGCCGCCACATGTTCTGCCGGCTCATCCACAAACACGCCGACTGCCCGGATGCGCTTATCCAGCGCCCGTCTCATTGCAAGCGCCTGTTCATCCGTGACAAAGCGCTTTGTATCGGCAAATACAAAGCCGGCATATTCCGGCAGGCACGCGTTGACTGCCGCCACATCCGCAAGAGTCCTTAACCCACAGATTTTTACCTTTATCATACCGCTCCCCCTCCTTCCGTGTCTGTCTTCTGCAGAAGCGTTACCCTCAATTGACGTCTCCGTACAAAGCGTTCTTCTCACGCTCCGCCCCGCAGCGCGCGCAGCGCCGCAGCTTTATTGTTGCTGCGCATCAGCGTCTCTCCGATTAACACGCCGTCGATTCCGGCTTCCCGAAGCGCCTGAATGTCCTGCGCCGTACGGATACCGCTTTCCGCCACAAACAAAATATCTCCCGGCACCTTTTCCCGCAGCCTTATACTGTTATGAATATCCACGGTGAAGGTGCGCAGATCCCTGTTATTCACCCCGATCATCCTTGCGCCGGCCGCGACGGCATGCGCGATCTCCTCCGCGTCATGGGCCTCCACCAACGCGGAAAGGCCAAGCGCGTCACAAATCCTTTTGTATTCCCGCAGTGTTTCCGTATCCAGAAGCGCCGCTATCAGAAGCACGCAGGAGGCGCCCAAAAGCTTTGCCTCATAAATCTGATAACTGTCGATAATAAAATCCTTTCTGATGGTCGGTATTGAAACCGTATCGTTGATTTCCCGCAGAAATGTATCCGCCCCCTTAAAGTAATCCGGCTCGGTAAGCACCGATATGCAGTCCGCGCCGGCCCTCTCATAATCCCGCGCAATTTCCAGATAAGGGAACGGATCCGCGATGATTCCTTTTGACGGAGACGCCCTCTTAACCTCGCAGATAAAGCTGATATCGTCCCTCCCGATTGCCTTTTCGAAGGGGAAGCCGAATTGTTTTTCCGCCGCGGCCTGCTCCCCGGCCCGCTCCCTTACCGCCGCGGGCGAGATCTCCTTTTTTCTTTTTTCCACTCTGCTTCGCGCAGCCGCCGCTATCTCATCCAGTATCATCTCCGACCTCCTATTGCCGTAAATTTTCCCTGCTGCCTCCGCAGCCCTCTATTGCCGCAAATTTTCCCCGCTGCCTCCGCAGCCTCCCTATGCGCTTACATTGGTGCACCGCACAAATTCCCGCAGCTTCTCATATGCTTTTCCGTCCCGAATGGTCTTGCGCGCAATCTCAATTCCCTCCGCAATAGAGGACGCGCCGTCCATCAGGTAGATTCCCGCCCCTGCGTTGAGCAGTACGGCGTCTGCCTTTGCGTCCGTGCAGCTCCCTTTCAGGATGGCCTCCGCAATGGCGGCGTTCTCGGCGCCGTCCCCGCCGGTCAGCGCGCGCTTGTCGCACCGCTGAAAGCCGTACGCCTCCGGCGTAATCTCATACCGCCGGAATGTCCCGTTGCGCACCTCCACACAGGTTGTCGGCGCGCCAAGCGAAATCTCATCCAGCCGGTCCTGCCCGTACACCACCAGCGCGCGCTTCACGCCAAGCTGATTCAGCACATGCGCCATCGGCTCCACCAGCTCCTCGCTGTAAACGCCCAGAAGCTCGGTATTGGCCCCCGCCGGATTGGCAAGCGGCCCCAGAATATTAAATACCGTCCGGATGCCGAGTCCCTTGCGCACAGGCCCCACAAAGCGCATCGCGGCGTGGTACTTCTGCGCAAACATAAAGCAGATATTGCACTTTTCCAGTATTTCCGCATTTTTCTCCGGCTCCAGATCCAGCCTTACGCCCAAAGCCTCCAGGCAGTCCGCCGCGCCGCTTTTGCTGGATACGCTGCGGTTGCCGTGCTTTGCCACCTTATAGCCCGCTGCCGCCGCCAGAATGCCTGCCGTCGTGCTGATATTAATGGAATTCGCCTCATCTCCGCCGGTTCCCACGATTTCAAGCACATCCCCGCTGACGGGAACCTTAATCCCATGCCTGCGCATTCCCTTTGCAAACGCAGTGATTTCCTCAACCGTCTCTCCCTTCATACGCAGCGCCGTCAGAAATCCCGCCATATTAATCGGCTCCGCCACACCGCTCATAATCTCATCCATCACCTGCTCCGCCTCTTCTGCGGTCAAGTCCCTTTTTTCCACTACCTTCTTCGTTGCCTCTACAATCATTGTCCGTTCCTACCTTTCCTGCCATACTATTCCGGTCTAATACGTTTCCATCAGTTTCAATTTACTTTTCCATTTGTTTCAATCTACTTTTCCATCTGTTTCAATTTACTTTTCCATTTGTTTCAATTTACCTTCCCATTTGTGTTCATTTTTCAGGCTTTACCTGCCTCCGGACGCCGCCTCTATCCTTAAGAAATTCCGCAAAATGTGCTTCCCCTCCGGCGTCATAATCGATTCCGGATGAAACTGCACGCCGTAAACGGGCGCGTCCCTGTGCTCTACCGCCATGACTTCTCCTTCCGCGTCCCGCGCCGTAACCTTGAGCGGCTCCGGAATACGCGCCTTATCCGCCACCAGCGAATGATACCGCGCGACGTCCAGCTTTGGCGCAAGCCCCCTGAAAAGAAGGCTTTCATTGTCCACCGTTATCCGGCTTTGCTTACCGTGCATCAGCCTGGGCGCATAGGTAATCGGCGCGCCGAACGCCTCGCAGATTGCCTGATGGCCCAGACACACGCCCAGCAGCGGGATTTTCCCCTGCGCCGCCTTAATCAGCTCCTCGCAAATCCCTGCATCCGCGGGCTTTCCCGGCCCCGGGGAGAGTACGATGCGTGACGGTGTAAGCGCCAGAGCTTCCTCCGCCGTCAGCGCGTCATTGCGTATCACCTTTAACGCTTCTGTGCCGTCAATCAGCTCTCCAATCGCCTGTACCAGATTAAATGAAAAGCTGTCATAGTTGTCTATCAGTAAAATCATTTCACATCCCCCCGTTTCCGGCAAAGCACACCGCTTCTGCCCCGCAGACTGCCTCCATCACCGCTCCTGCCTTATTCGCGCATTCCTCATATTCGTTCTCCGGCACCGAATCCGCAACAATACCGGCTCCCGCCTGCACATAAACCTTTTTCCCTTTCTTTACAGCGGTGCGAATCGCAATGCACATATCCAGATTACCGCCAAAATCAAGATAGCCGATTGCGCCGCCGTAAACGCCGCGCGCCTGCGGCTCCAGCTCATCGATAATCTCGCAGGCCCTGAACTTGGGAGCACCCGACAGGGTCCCCGCAGGCAGCAGCGCCTCTACCGTATCCATGCAGGTCTTTCCTGCCGCAAGCCGCCCCGTAACCGTGCTTGCGATGTGCATCACCCTGGAAAACCGGTGGATTGCCATATAATCCTCCACCCTTACGCTACCGTACTCCGAGATCCTGCCCAGATCATTCCTTGCCAAATCAACCAGCATATTGTGCTCCGCACACTCCTTCTCATCCGCAAGCAGCTCCTTCTCGAGCGCGGCGTCCTCCGCCTGGTTTCGTCCGCGTTTCCTCGTCCCCGCCACGGGAAAGGTCGTCAGCCTGCCGCCGGTCAGCTTTACCATGGTCTCAGGCGAAGTGCCCGCAATCTGCATACCGTCCGTCTGGATGTAATACATGTACGGCGACGGATTGGTTGTGCGCAGCACCCTGTAAGCGTTGAGCAGGCTCCCCTCATATTCCGCCTCAAACCGTCTCGAGATAACGCCCTGAAAAATATCGCCCTCCCGAATATACTGCTTTGTTTTTTCCACCATCCCGCAGTATTTTTCCTTGCTGAGATTACAGGTAAATTCCGGCGCGGGCAGGGGCTTTTCATAAGGTATCGGCTCCGCAAGGCGCAGGGCTTTTGCAAATGCGTGCAGCTCCTCCACAGTCCGGTTGTATCCGGCCTCCCCGTCCGCCGTTTTGGCGTTGGCGATAATGCAAAGCTTATGATACAGCTGGTCAAATGCAATCAGCTTGTCGAACAGCATCAGCTCGCAGTCGTTATCGCCGCTCTGCTTGATTTTCAGCTTTGGCTCCGCATACTGTATCATTTCATAGGCAAAATAGCCGACCAGCCCGCCCGTAAAGGTTGGAAGCCCCTCTATCCGCGGCGAACGGTATTCCTCCAAAATGCTCTGCAGCGCTTCCCCCGGCGTCCCCGGCTGTATCCGCACCGTGCCGTTTTCCCGGACTCTGGTCACGCCGTCCTTACAGAAGACGGAAAGCTTCGGCTGACAGCCCAGAAAGGAATACCTGCCAAGGCTGCCACCCTCAACGCTCTCCAGAAGAAAATACTGTTTATCAAGCGCCGCAAGCTTCCGAAGCATCCGTATCGGCGTCACATCGTCCGCCAGAAGCTCCATACACACCGGCACACAGGCGTATTCCTTCTCATACCGTTTTGCCTCTTCATACGTTGGTCTGATCATGTTCGTACCCCCTTTTCATTTACGAATGTCTGCCGCATACAAAAAAATAAGAGCCTTTATCCTAAATCATTAGGACAAAAGCTCATCATTGCCTCTGCGGTGCCACCTAAATTGACATATAATATGTATTATGCAATAAATATTATATACCCACTCTTCACACGTACCATCATACGCTTTCCCTTGATAACGGGCGGAAATCCCGTTGGGCATTACTAAAGCCTGCGCTCGTTGCTCCCACCTTCCCAAGTCCATTCCACGCTTCGCCGACTACCGCAATCCCACCGTCTGCAGCTCTCTGAAAATCTTTTAAAACATGTACTCCTCTTGGTCATCAGTTTCATTGTGCGATATTCACTTGTAAAACCAGTTTGAAATCTATCTGGATTTATAATAATCAATCCGGAACAAAATGTCAACAAAAAAATAAAAAACAAAATTGACAAAATAAAAAACAAAATTGATAAAAACAAAATTGAATATTTAAAAAACAAAGACTTATAACATAAATTTACGCAACTGTACTTATGCGATTTCAAGCTTCGCTTTAATTCTACGCAATTCAGTCTCAAGGACACTTACACGAATGGCAAGCATTTCCTTTTCGTTATCTATTTTTAACGCCTCATGCAAATTCCTTGACAAATCAAGATGTCCCTCCGCTACGCGTTGTATATTTACACGGATTTCATTTTCAAGTGTCAGTTTTATATCTGTGACATCATTTTCAAGCTTATCAAATTTTGAAAGAATTAAATCAATTTTTTCACTGTCTGTCATATTATCGCCCCTTTGTTGTAATATATCGGTTACCCTTAATTGACAAAGGTACCCTCGATTGACAAGAGCATACACGCCTCAAAGCGGGATAATTTCGGTATTTTCTTCGTTATCCTCAATCGGCGTACGTCCAGTACGCCTTAATCGTCTGCCTTGAAAATGCCGAAATTTTCTCCGCTTGAGGTCGCAGAGTCAGGCAGAGATAAATTTTGTGCCCTGCAAGGCACTTGAATGATGCGTACAGGGCGTACGCAGAATGAAAGTAACGATGCAGGGCACAAAATTTATTCTGACCTGACCGTGTGTGCTCTTGTCAATCGAGGGTATACATCTCTGTATAAACAATATAGCACAACTCAGATATAAAGTCTATTCAAATGTCAGGGTACGGAACATTTGACTTTATTCGAACCATGTAGTACAATATAGCAAAAGCTGTAACCGCCTATGAAAGGAGTGATTTTATGCCTATCACAGCAAAGCTTGGCGAGGCGGATATTACCGACGCCGCGATGTATGCGCTTCTGGACGCCGGTTGTCCGCTTGACACGACCGAGGTCAAAGCCCGGGTCCGCGATTTACTCGAGCCTGCCGGCGTCAACCGCACGCCGCTTATGAACCGTAACGACCAGGCCATCGACCAGATTATCCGCAATATCGTCTCCCACCGCGACAGCTCGAACAATATCATCTGCCGCGGTTATGTGGACTATGACGACGGTTATTGGGAGCTGACAGACGACGGAAGAGCCTGTTTATGGCGGCGGATGAAACGGCGTTTCGAACGGGAGCTGAATTAATGCTCCCGTTTAAAGCGCCGCGACAGCTCCTCAAACGAATTGACAGTCTCATCTGAAGCGCTGTGCCAGCTCCTCAAACGAATTGACAATTTCGCCCGTATAGGCCTCTCCGTCCCGGTTAAACAATACCGGATTCATTCCCAGCGCAGCGGCAGCCTCCAGATTGATGACACTATTGTCAACAAATACGCATTCCGCCGCCGTCCTGCCAATTTTGTCCAGCGTCAGCGCAAAGATCCTCTTATCCGGCTTCCGGCACTTCACATCCCCGCTGACAATTTTTTCCTTAAAATATCGGTTCAATCCATAATGCCCGGTGAGATGCGCGCTCCACTCCGAGACGTCATTGGACAGCAGCACAAAATCATACTTCCGGTAAAGGGCTTCCGCAAACGGAATAAAGCCGTCATCCAACGTCAGATAATTGTCCAGATAATTCTTCATATGGTACTGCGGGTCCTCATAGCCCAAAAGCGAAAGAAAGGTATCCGAAGAAATCTCTCCGTTCCCGGCCCTGGTAAACAGCTGCTCCTCCCGGAACAGCTTCCTGATTCTGTCATGCTCCGACGCATCAAAATGCGTATAAGTGTAAGGGACAAACTTCCCCTTGCTCTCCTCTATGATAACGCCGTACATATCCAAAATAATCGTTGAGATGTTCTGCATAATACGCTCCTCCCTGCGTCCCCCTCTCCTATGGGCGCATTCTCCTCACATTCCCATCGTCTGCCCTACAATATTTTCCATCATCTCATAAGTCATCTGCCCGCTCAGGTATCCGAAAACATTTCCCTCCCTGTCAATCATAAAGGTCGTCGGAAACGCATAAATGCCGTATTGGCCAAACAACTCCCCTTCCGTGTCCATCAGGACCGGATACGTGTATCCGTTTTCCTCGAGGAAGGCGGTAATCTCCTCCTCCGACTTCTCCTGTCCCATCAAGGGCCCCACCACGCCAAGCACAATCAGCGCGTTTTCCCCTTCCTGGCTGTAGCTTTCATATAATTTCTGAATATCCGGCAGCTCCGCCCGGCATGGCGGGCACCATGTCGCCCAAAAGTTTAAGAAAACCGTCTTTCCCTTGTAATCGGACAGAGTATGCGTGTTTCCATATTGATCCTTCAGCGAAAAATCCGGCGCAGGTATCGCCGGCCTTTCGTCTGCCGCTTCCGCATCGGGGGCTTCCGTGGATGCCCCCGAATCGGCCACGTCCGACGCTTCTGTCGTTCCGGGCGCAGACAGCTGCGCCAGGTACCCCGTCACCGCATCCATCTTTCCGGTCAGCATCAGGACGCCCATCAAAATCATCAAAAGCCCGCCCGCCTTGACCGTGTACTGCACCATTTTCATATGCTGCTTAAAAAAGCCCAAAAGGCTTGTGGTAAATGCGCCGACCGCCAGAAACGGCAGCACAAAGCCCAGCGTATAAACGCCAATCAGCCCCATTCCGGCCGCACGCGTTCCTGCGGACGCCGCCATCAGAAGCACACTGGCAAGCGCCGGCCCCACGCAGGGCGTCCATGCAAAGCTGAAGGTAAAGCCCATCAGCAGCGCCGCTACAGGCGACATCGCAAGCTTATCCACGTGAAGAGGCAGACGCCGCTCTCTTGCAAGCAGCGCGGAGGTTCCGAACGCTCCCAGCTGATACAGACCGAACAAAATGACCAGAATACCGCCTATCGCGGTAAAAACAGTCTGATTATTCCTGAAAAAAGAACCCACTGCGGAGACCCCAAGCCCCAGCAGCACAAACGCAAAGCTGACGCCAATCACAAAAAACAGCGTATGCAGCATCACCTTTCCCTGCTGATAATGCACTTTGCCGTCCGCGTCACGCGTACCGGTCCCCCCTGACAGATACCCGATATAAAGCGGCAGCAGCGGCAGCACGCAGGGGGAAAAGAAGCTGAGTATTCCCTGTAGAAACACCGTCAATGCCGATACCCCGGCATCCAATGAAAATCCCATATCAATAAACTCCTCTCTAAGCTATAGTATGCCGCGGCTTGCATTTTTTCACACTTTGGACTAAAATGTTTTCGTATTCACCGACAATTGATAACAGCGCAGGAATGCGCGGAAACGAGGTTCCTATGATCATCCGGCGGGCAGAAAAAAAAGATATGGACGGCATCAACCGGCTTCTTTTGCAGGTGTGCATGGTACACCACAGGGGACGTCCGGACTTATTCAAGGCCGGCGGCAAAAAATATACGGACGAGCAGCTCACAGCAATTATCCAGAATGACAAGACGCCTGTTTTTGTGGCGCTTGACGGACAGGAAGCCGTACTCGGCTATGCCTTCTGCATCTTCCAGCAGCATATCGGCGATAATATCCTTACGGATATCAAGACCCTGTACATCGACGACCTGTGCGTCGAGGAAGCGCTCCGCGGGCAGCATATCGGCCGCCTTCTCTATGAGCATGTGCTGGCATACGCAAGAGAAAACGGCTTCTATAATGTCACCTTAAACGTGTGGAGCCTGAATGAAAGCGCGCTGCGTTTTTACGAGGCCTGCGGCCTTAAGCCGCAGAAAATCGGAATGGAAACCATCCTGTCCTGACAGCGGCAAGATCCTCATGCCATATGACACAATTGTCATTTATTGCGTCGCGTATGCGACGTTCTTTTTGGTGCTTTCTGGGGCCGGGGAGATTTTGCGGGCTTCTGTTTTTCCGCGTTCTCCACGCACCGGTATGCAATAATCGTAACCGTTCCCTTCCCCTGGTATCTCTTTATCTCATATTTCTCCGGAAACGCCTCGATCAGAGCCGGGAGCTTAATATACCCGTATGTTCTGGCGTCAAAATCGGGCTTTACCCGCTTGATATACTGTCCCGCCGAGCTGATATTGACGTATCCGTCGTCCTCCTGGTACTTATCGGACGCAAGCTTTAACAGCTTATGTATCTCGTCAATACTCTCTTTGCCTTCCTCCTGCGGCTCCGCCGTATCCACAATTTCCTTTTTGCTCTCCGGCTTGACAATCTCCTCCTTGGGCTCCGCCTCCTGTCCCTTTCCGGAGATATTCTCCAAAAAGACAAATTCATCGCAGCTGTTACGGAAGGATTCGGGTGTTTTCCGCTCTCCTACGCCCATCACATAGACGCCCGATTCGTGCAGGTTGATTGCAAGCGGCGTATAGTCGCTGTCGCTCGCAACAATGACAAATGCGTCATAAATACCCTTGTGCAGCAGATTCACCGCGTCGATTACCAGCGCCATATCCGTCGCGTTCTTGCCCGCCACATAATCAAACTGCTGCTCGGCCTTAATCGCCAGCCGCTTCAATTCGTTTTCCCACTTCTTCAGATTATCCTTTTTCCAATTGCCGTAAGCCCTTTTTACGACAACGCGCCCATGCGTGGACACCTCGCGTATCACATCCTCAAGCTTGGACACCTGTGTGTTGTCCGCGTCAATTAAAAGCACTATTCTCTGCAAATTTTCCATATTCTCCATATTGATAACCGTGTTCCTTTCGTAGCCTGTAAGCTTTTCTTTTTTCCTTTTTACTTTCCGCCTGTTATTTGATTATACCAGAATTTTACTGTTTTTACACCCCAAATCTCTTTTTCGTGCAAATCGCATGCCCGCCGGGCAAGGCTGCTGACAGAAACCACCAGTTGACGCGCCGCCGCACACGTGGTAGGATAAGTCCGAAAGCTGCCCCGGATATGAGCGGGCCTTTGACTGACGGGGCTGCACGGCTGCGGATAAGATAAACATAAAAACCTTCATCTGCGGTAAAAACAGGAACTGTGGAGAGACTTTGAAATGCGTATAGAAAAACAAATGACAGGAAGCCGGCTGCTGATTCGGAATTATGAATCAACCGACCTGGCCTTCTCTACCGATATGTGGTTTGACGAGGAAAACGGAAAATATCTCAGCGATCCGCTGCGGGAATATATCGACGAGGCCTACCAAAAAGCGCTTGAGGGACTGCAGGACAGCGCTGTCGGTTATTATCTTATTCTCCAGACTAAGGACGCCTGCGACCGTATCGGCACCTTCTGCATCTTTCCGGATGACAGGCAAAGCACATATGATATCGGATACTGCATACATAAAAAATACTGGCGGCAGGGCTACGCAGGCGAAGCCGTTGCCCTGGTGGCCGACTGGGTCGCGCAGCAGGGCGGCAGACATATCACCGCGGAGGTCGCCGTTGAAAACGAGGCGTCCCGCGCGCTGTTGGAGAAATGCGGATTTGAAATCACAGAGGAATCCGCATTCAGAAAATATAATATGGATGTCTGCTATAAAAGCTATATTTACCGGCGTACGATAACGTAAACGGGCAGGGGAGATTTCCTCCCCTGCCCGCCGCGCTTTTGTCACGCTTACAGAAAACGCACCAAATCGTCAACGCCTTTTCTCTTTGGCGCCTCCGGCTCCTCGTCCGCAAAGCCCACCGCGACAAGCGCGGCAACCTTCTGCCCTGCGTCAAGACCGATAATCTCCGCAACCCTGTTCTCATCAAAAATACCGAGAATAACGGATCCTACGCCCTTATCGTGTGCCGCGAGGCAAAAGGTCTGTGTCGCAAGCCCTGCGTCAAATACCTCCCAGCGGTCCTCCTTGCTCGTCGTGTAGGAGCCGTCCCGCTCAAAGCCGCTTCTTCCGTGCACCATAGCGACTACCACCAGCGCCGGCGCGCCTTTGATAATGCCGTTATTATGTTCGAAGCCCAGCGTCGCCTCTTCTGCAAGCCGCTGCTTCACGCTGTCGTCCTCGACAACCACATATCTTGTAACCTGCGTGTTTTTCCACGACGGACTGAAGGACGCCGCCGCAACAATCTCCTTCATCGTCTCCTGCGGAACGGGATCCGCCTTAAATTTGCGGATGCTTCTCCTTGTTTCAATACACTTTACTGTTTCCATACGCACCTTTCCTTTCTTTGGCTGTTATTTAAGGAACCCGTTTACAATCTGTTCCTCTGCTTCCTGCTCCGTTAGTCCCAGGGTCATCAGCTTTGTCAGCTGCTCGCCCGCAATTTTCCCGATCGCCGCCTCATGTATCAGGCTTGCCTCCAGGTGATTCGCGGTAATCTCCGGTATGGCCCGCACTACCGCGTTGTCCATGATAATCGCGTCGCATTCCGAGTGGCCCGCGCACTTATTGTTGCCGTTAATCTGCGAATAGAAGGTCTGCTGTGAAAACCCCTTTGCCACGGAACGCGATATGACGTTCGTGCTGGAATTCTCCCCGTCCAACTCCACATAAAACCGGGTCGTCGCCGTCTGTTTCCCGTGCGTCATCAGCTTCTCCTTAATCACAAGCTGCGCGCCGTCGCCCAGCTTTGCCTTCGTGACGCGCTCGGTGGAATCCACGCCCTTGATCTGGACCGTGTCCATTTCCATATAGCTGTCCGCCGCCATCTCGACGCGCGTCTCGGGATTCATCACGCGCTCTCCGGCGCCGTCGCCCGTTCCGTAGTGCTTCTCCACGTATTTTACCCGCGCGCCTTTCCCGATAAAAAAGGAGTGAATGCCGCTGTGCTCGCTGGTCTGTCCGCCGCCGTTATGAATACCGCAGCCTGCAACGATCGTCACGTCGCAGTCCTCCCCGATATGAAAGTCATTGTAAACCAGCTCCTTAAGGCCGGTCTGCGTCATCAGCACCGGTATATGCACGCTCTCTTTTTTGGTTCCCGGCTTGATGTAGATGTCGATGCCGGGCTTATCCTCCTTGGGGACAATCTCTATATGCTCTGTGCTGCGCCGTCCCGCCGCCTCGCCGTTTGCACGGATATTGTAAGCTCCTGCCGGTATTTCATGCAAATCGGCTACCTGAAGGAGCAAATTCTTCTGAAGCTCATCCATGAATACACCCCCCCGCATTATGTCTGCATTCCCAGCTCCCGTTCAAAAGCCCGGGCAGCACCGCTTCCCTGGCGCCCTCGTTCGTAATCTCCCCGTTTGCAATCACGACAATCCTGTCCGCGATATTCAGGATGCGCTCCTGATGGGAGATAATGATAATAGCCCCCTGTGTCTGGGCATGCATCCGCTCGAATACCGTGATCAGGTTCTGAAAGCTCCACAAATCGATTCCCGCCTCCGGCTCGTCAAATACCGAAAGCTTCGTCCCTCTGGCCATCACCGTCGCGATTTCTATGCGCTTGAGCTCTCCGCCGGAAAGGCTGGCATTCACTTCCCGGTTGATATAATCCCGCGCGCACAGCCCTACCTCGGACAAATATTTGCATGCACCGTCAATATTGATAGCCTTACCCGACGCCAGCCTGATCAGGTCAAATACCGTGATTCCCTTAAAACGCACCGGCTGCTGGAACGCAAAGCTGATGCCCAGCCGCGCCCTGTCGGTGACAGACAGACCGGTAATGTCCTGCCCGTCCATCAGAATCCGGCCGTCCGTGGGCTGTATGATACCTGCTATCATCCTGGCAAGCGTCGACTTTCCGCCGCCGTTTGGGCCTGTAATCGCGGTAAAGCAATCGTCTATCTTTAAATTGATATGATTCAATATATCCTTTTTTCCATCATCCACATGATAGGAAATGTCTCTTAGCTCTAACATATCGTGTTCTGCCTCCTTCCCCGTACGCGTTTCCAAATGATACGTTATCCGCTGACATCTCTTAGTATATCGAATTTTGCGTATATTTGCATCCGTTTTTTGCTATTTTCGAAATTTTTTCCTACAGCTCTACACGAAAGCAGATTTCCTGAAAGCCCTCCCGTTCAAGAAGCTCGACGGTGATCTCCCCGCCGCATCTGTCCGCTATGCTTTGTGCCTGATACAGCCCCAGCCCGTGCCCCTCACGGTTTTCTTTGGTCGTATAGCCCTTTTCGAAGAAATGCGGGATATCGCCCACAGTCAGTCCGCGCACCTGATTCTTAATCATAAAAATCAGCTTATCCCCTTTGGCGTCCAGAATCATCTCGACGGCATTCAAATCGGGCGCGGCCGCCTCAAACGCGTTATCCGTCAATGTCCCTATGATTTCCACCAGCGAATGCTCCGAAACGGATGTAATCATCTCACGGCTCAGTACCTGTACGTCGATATGGACATACGCAGGCGCACTGATAATCTTACTGTAGAGAAAGCCCGCCAGAATTTTATCCGAAATGCGAAGAAGCGCAGGATTGCACCGCGCCTTATCGTCATAAATCCCCTTTGCATATGCGGACTGCGCCGCCACCAGCTCGTCGTAGTCGTCAATCGTGACGTGCATATTCAGGATTGCGTTCATGTGATTGTCAAATTCATGCTGGCGCGCCCGGATGTCCTTGGTAAGCTCCTCCAACGGCTTGATATACAGCTTATAGATTTTCAGCTCCTGCTCCTTGCGCTGCAGCGCCGCATAATTCTGCCGCCAGTCAATCAACCCCAGAATGATTACCGCAAATACAATCCCGCTGAGCGCCATCCCCCTTATATCCAGCGTGTGGCTCAGGTACAGGTCCACCAGCAGATACACCGTCAATATCAGCGCCAGCAGGCAAAATATCCGGTACAGAAATTTTCTGCCAAGCTCAGCCATTTAGCCTCCTCCTCAATTCGTTCTTATAGGTAACGCCGATTTCCACGCGCTCACCGTTTTTCATATTGATGACGCCGTTTACCATATCCACCCAGTCAATGTAGTCCTGATTTACGACGCACATGCGATGCACCTGCAGAAAATTCCGCTCGGGCAGCTTTTCCAGCAGCTGTCGTATCGTCAGGTACGGCACCTTCAGCTCCTCCTTCAGCATCACAAGATTGACCCCTCTGGGAACGGCGCGCACACAGACAATATCCTTGCAGAAGATTTTATAGTTGACCCCTGCCTTTTTGACAAGCACATACGGCTCCCTTGTCTCACCCGTCTGCGCCAAAAACAGCAGCCTGCCGATCAGCTGTTCTACCGCCTCCTCGCTGTAGGGCTTTACCAGATACTGGTAACAGTGCAGCTCGCGATAGGCGCGCAGCTCCATATTGGCAAGAGAGGTCAGCATGACAATCGGCGTAAAGACATACGGGCGCATGCTGCGCACCTCCTCCGCAAAGGTAAGCCCCGAAACATCCTCCTCATCCGACGCGTCCAGATTAATATCCAGCAAAAAAGCCTGAAAAGGCTGCTGTGCCTCATGCAGGGCACTTCTTGCAGCCTCCAGGCTTCTCACAGGGACGGCGGCGACCTGGTCCGATACACGCTCGACCATGGCCGTAACGGCACGCAGACTGTCCTCACTGTCCTCCAGTATCAATATCCGCGTCATGTCCGCCGTCCCCCCTTTACAGGATACGATAATATTATCCGTATTTATTTCTGTGTCAAAACCTCTCCGACAGACTTTGCAAGACCTGCTACGCCCTGAATCTCCGACGGAACAATAATCTTGGTCGCCTGACCGTTTGCAGCCTTCTCAAATGCCTCGAGCTTCTTAAGGGTCAGTACGGCGTCATCCGCACCTGCTTCTCTGAGGAATTTGATACCCTCCGCATTTGCCATCTGTACCACGCGAATCGCTTCTGCCTGACCTTCCGCCTCGCGGATTCTCTTCTCCTTCTCTGCCTCCGCACGAAGGATTGCCGCCTGCTTCTCTGCCTCCGCATTCAGGATTGCGGATTCCTTTTTACCTTCCGCAACAAGAATGGTGGATTTCTTCTCACCTTCCGCAATCAGAATCGCCTCACGCCGCTCACGCTCTGCCTTCATCTGCTTCTCCATCGCATTGCGGATTGCCTCGGGCGGGATAATGTTCTTTAACTCGACACGGTTTACCTTGATACCCCAGGGATCGGTCGCCACGTCAAGCGCGGAACGCATATTGGTGTTGATGACCTCTCTGGAGGTAAGCGTCTGGTCAAGCTCCATCTCGCCGATGATATTTCTGAGCGTCGTAGCCGTCAGCTTCTCAATCGCCATAATCGGGTTCTCCACACCGTAAGCATACATCTTCGGGTCGGTAATCTGGAAAAATACGACCGTGTCAATCTGCATGGTTACGTTATCCTTGGTGATAACCGGCTGGGGCGGGAAATCCACTACCTGCTCCTTGAGGTTGACCTTCTTTGCCACCTTGTCAAGGATGGGAATCTTAAAGTGCAGTCCCACACTCCATGTGCTGTCGTAACCGCCAAGACGCTCAACAACATATGCATATGCCTGCGGTACGATGCGTACATTCGCCGCAAGGATAACGATTAAAACAAATAAAATAATCAGTACGTATATCATATTGTCTCCTCCTCATATTTTTCTACGATTAGCTTTACGCCCTTGATATCAACCACCTTCGCGAGACTTCCCGCAGGGATTGCCGCTGCGCCCGGCATCGTCCTGACAGACCATTCCTGTCCGTTTACAACGGCGCTGCCCGTCTCGTTCACATTGTCAATATCCTTTGTGACACGCACGACCTTGCCGATAATACCCTCATAGTTCGTCTTTGTACGATGTACATTTATGTACTTCATGGCAAGGGGTCTCGTAAACAACAGCATTCCAAAGGATATCAGCAGAAACACGGTCAGCTGCAGCAGCCATCCGCCGCCCAGCAGCGTCACTACAACCGCAGCCATAGCGCCTATTGCAAACCAGATTGTCGTCAGGCCCACGGTTATAATCTCAATCACGATCAATATTATCATAGCCGCAAGCCACGCCATAATATTCATGTTCGCTGATATTAATTCACCCATTCAAAACTCCTCCTTTCGATTTGATAGTCCTATTTTACTTCAAAATCGAAATTTACACAACGCTTTTTGCGCGAATGCTGTTTTTTTCGTATCGAATGCCGCTTATATGAAAATGCCGCCCGAAAGACCTGTTTTCGGACGGCATTTTCTTAATGATGGTATTTCAGGAATTACTTTCTGTCGGATTACATTCCCTCATGGAAGGTTCTTGAGATAACGTCTGCCTGCTGCTCCGGCGTGAGCTTAATAAAATTAACCGCATAGCCGGAAACGCGGATTGTAAGCTGCGGATAATTCTCCGGATGCTTCTGCGCGTCCAACAGCGTATCCCTGTTGAGTACGTTGACGTTCAAATGATGTCCGCCCTTTGTTGCGTATCCGTCCAAAAGATTTACCAGATTATCTACCTGCTGTGCATTGTTTGCTGCCATAGTCATATCCTCCTTATATTGTTTATTATTGTAGGGAGGAAGCAAGTCTGTTCCTGCTTCCCGCTCTTGTTTCATGTTGTGACCTAAGTATATAACAGATAAATCTGTTTTTCCGTAACAATCGTTACATTTTAAAAATTTTTTCAAAAAAAATTTGTTGTAAAGCCATTAAAAAAAATCTATACTTGTCCCATAAGGGTTATGCAGGCTTATTGGACCCGGGTGCATGATACCGCGGCTTGAGAGAAAGGCACGATTATGAATATGAAGAAAAAAATCTATACCGCCGTATGCGTTTTGGGAATTCTTTTTTTGTTGATATGGTGCGTCGTCAGTCCGGGTCAGGCCATGAAAACCCAGGCCTGGCTGCCGCAGCGGCAGACGCCGGAGGAACCGACCGCTTTTACGCAGGCGCTGGCGGAACAGCTGCTGTATGCACAGGCAATCGTAAAGCAGGCGCGGCATACGCAGACGTTAGCGGAAGAGTCGGCACAGCATACGCGGGCCGCTGCTTCCGCGGAAGAATCAATGCGTCTGGAAGCCCTGCGTTTTTCCGCGCCGACGGCAACGTTGAACGGTAAGGAGGGCGAAATGTACTACCTGGCGGGAATTGAATGCGTCCTGATGGACGCGAATACGGTGCTGCTCCCCTGCGACTGTTATTTTGCTGAGGAAAAGCTGCAGCAGAAAATTTTTTATGTTGCAAAAGCGCCGGATTTTGTGCCGCAGGAGGTTTTCCGACAGACCTCCTGTGAAAACACCGACACACTCGAATACAGGCCGCCCGAGCGGCTTGAGCGCCGGATTGTCTGCCCCATACCGGTTGCCGACGGCTGCGTTTATGAGCTGGACGGCGACTTATACCGTTTGTCGGCGGATTTCAGTAAAGCGGATTTTCTCTGTGACCTGCGCGGGCTTATGGGCGGGTTGTACGACTTTTCCCCGTGGGTAGGCGACCAGGAAAATAACTGCGATGTGACTGCGGATTCCGCAAGGCTGCTGGCCTGTACGGATGCGGGGCTTTATGAATACGACCTGGCGCGGGGAACGAAAAAGCTTCTGGAACCGGCGGATTTCGAGCCGTATGAGATTGTCCATATCGAAGGGGACTGCGACTGCGGTGAGACCGGCTTTACGTTTACCGGACCCATATACGCGGAGTACGCGCCGGACGGGCAGGGATACGTCTTTGTGACAGGAGATGAATACGGATATGCCAGGCAGCTCACATTCCGGTCCGCGGACGGGAGAACGCTGTATTCAAGGAGCTTTCCCTATGCCAGCCACTGCTTCTCGTGGCTGGAGACAACGGACCCCGCCTGTCTGGCGGTCTTTTACAGCGCAGTCTTTTATGGGGAGGACGGCGCCCTGATGGATTTGATTGATATCGATACCGGAGAGGCGGAAACCTTTGCCGTTCCCAGCGGGACGGTCTGTTTCCTGGACGCGGACAATCTGATATACTGTACGAAATACGTCTCCCGTTATGATGAGCTTAAGGGCGCGAAAAAGAGCACCTACGACGTCTGCTGCTTCCGGAACGGAGACGGCAAGAAGCAGGACGCCGCTTCAAAGCCGCCGTTTGAGGAAAATACACTGTTCGCGCGGTGCGACTGTATCGTGCTGGGCGACTGTATTATCGTCAGTAAATCTGCTCCAGCTCCTCCCGATTGAGCAGCCTGATTTTCCCTTTGCCGGCCTCGATCAGCCCTTCCTGCTGCATCTTCATCAGCTCTCTGGAGAGCGACGGCCTCGTCGTCCCGATATAGTCCGCCAGCTCCTCGCGGTTCATCGTCAGGGTGACGACGTCCTTATTCTCAGCCTGCTCAAGCAGCCACAGCGCGATGCGCTCCCGCAGGGTCGTCCCCGACAACAGATGCAGCTTTCTTGTCATAAAAAAGTTTTTCTGCGACTGTATCTCCAGCATATTGCGCGTAATCATCTGATGATGCTCGCAGGCGTTCCTGCAGAAGCCGTAGAAAAACATCCACGGAATCTCCAAAATGCGTACCTTTCCCTGCGCAATCGCGTCATACCAGTAGCTCTTCTCGTCTGAGAACAGAAACATCTCTCCGAATACGTCGCCCTTTTCCACCAGAAACAGCACATCCCGTTTTCCCGACGGAAAGTCCTTGGCAATCATCACGGTACCGTCCAGTATGACAAACAGCCGCTGGGGCGTCTCGCCCTGCCGGAATATATAGCGCTGGTCCTCGTAAACCGTCTCCTTTGCCTTTGAACAGCTTAACATCTTATTTAATTCGTCTTCCGTAATGTCACGAAACAGATGAACGCCCCGCAGCTCCTGTCCGCCGCGCCTGTTTTCTGCCTTCATACGCATCCTCCTTGATTCTCGCCGCCGCAGTTTCCTGTATGGATTCGGGTGGCAAAAGGTGTTCTTATATTTTAATGAGGCAAATTACACAAAATATTGTAAAGCTACAATTGCGGAGGCAAATGTGATTTTCTTGATATTCCGTTGAGTAATCAGCAATTGTGCGACATGGACGTCGCACAAAGCCCGTAATGCGTCACGGATGACGCATAGAGGGCGGTTGCGGTCGGTGGCATAATTTTTACCGGAATATTTAGTAAATCCATTTGCCGCAGTCAGTAGCACGCAATATTTTATGCAATTTGCCGGACAAAAAATTTTTATACACCTTTTGCCCCCCTAATCCTATACGATAAAATAAGGACTTCCCGGCACGCGCCGTTAAGTCCTTATTATTATACGCCTCTAAAACCGCTTTATCAACCGCAGCTTACATCATGCCGCCCATGCCCGGTCCGCCTGCCGGCATTGCAGGGGTGTCCTCCTTGATATTTGCCACAACGGACTCCGTCGTCAGCAGGGTGCTTGCCACGCTGCACGCGTTCTGCAGTGCGCTTCTCGTAACCTTCGCAGGATCAAGGATACCGGCCTCAATCATGTTTACATACTCTTCCTTGTATGCGTCAAAGCCGACACCCGTCTCGGACTCCTTCACCTTATTTACGATAACGCTGCCTTCCAGGCCCGCGTTTGCCACGATAATGAACAGCGGCGCATCCAATGCCTTTAATACGATTCTCGCACCGGTCTTCTCATCGCCCTCCAGCGTGTCGATCAGCTTCTCAACCTCCTTGGAAGCATGGATATAAGCGGAACCGCCGCCTGAGATAATACCCTCCTCGACAGCCGCTCTCGTCGCGTTGAGCGCATCCTCCATACGAAGCTTTGCTTCCTTCATCTCGGTCTCGGTCGCAGCGCCCACACGGATAACCGCTACGCCGCCGGCCAGCTTCGCAAGACGCTCCTGCAGCTTCTCCTTGTCGAAGTCGGATGTTGTCTCCTCGATTTGCTTTTTGATCTGTGAAATTCTTGCGTCGATGGCAGACTTATCGCCCTCGCCGTCAACAATAATCGTATTTTCCTTCTGTACCTTAACGGACTTCGCACGCCCGCACTGCTCCAGCGTAGCCTCCTTGAGGTCTAAGCCCAGCTCCTCGCTGATAACCTGACCGCCGGTCAGAATTGCGATATCCTCGAGCATTGCCTTTCTTCTGTCACCGTAACCCGGCGCCTTTACCGCTACGACATTGAAGGTACCGCGCAGCTTGTTGACAATCAATGTGGTAAGCGCCTCGCCCTCTACGTCCTCCGCAATAATCAACAGCTTCGCGCCGGACTGTACCACCTGCTCCAGAACCGGGAGGATTTCCTGAATATTTGAAATCTTCTTGTCGGTGATCAGGATGTACGGATCCTCCATTGTCGCTTCCATCTTATCCATATCGGTCGCCATATAAGCGGAGATATAGCCGCGGTCAAACTGCATACCTTCTACTAAGTCCAGCTCTGTCTGCATGGTCTTGGACTCCTCGATGGTGATAACGCCGTCGCCGGAAACCTTCTCCATCGCATCCGCCACCATATTGCCTACGGTATCGTCGCCTGCCGAAATCGCCGCTACTCTTGCGATATGCTGCTTTCCGTTTACCTTGGAGCTCATCGCCGCAATCGCTTCTACTGCACAGTCCGTCGCCTTCTTCATGCCCTTTCTGAGCACAATCGGGTTTGCGCCTGCCGCCAGGTTCTTCATTCCCTCGTTGATCATTGCCTGCGCAAGCACAGTCGCCGTCGTCGTACCGTCTCCGGCAACATCGTTTGTCTTTGTGGCAACCTCCTTGACAAGCTGCGCGCCCATATTCTCGAACGCATCCTCAAGCTCGATTTCCTTTGCGATTGTCACGCCGTCGTTTGTGATTAACGGCGCGCCGAAGGACTTATCCAGAACAACGTTTCTTCCCTTAGGCCCAAGCGTTACGCTTACCGTATTCGCCAACTTGTTTACGCCTTCCTCCAATGCCTTACGGGCATCTGCTCCATACTTAATTTCCTTTGCCATGACCAAACTCCTCCTAAATTATTATTCTCCCTGTTTTATTCGATAACTGCCAGAATGTCGTTCTGCTTTACGATAATGTACTCTTCCTCGTCAATCTTGACTTCCGTTCCTGAATACTTGGAGAAGATCACGTTGTCGCCGACCTTGACCTCCATCTTAATCTCCTTGCCGTCAACCACGCCGCCCGGTCCTACTGCGATAACCTCTGCCTGCTGCGGCTTCTCTTTATTCTGTCCCGGTAAAACAATGCCGGACTTCGTTGTCTCTTCTGCAACCAGCTGCTTTAATACGACCCTGTCTCCTAACGGTACTAACTTCATGCTAAAATGCCTCCTTCTGATTTATAAAAAATTATTATCGGTTCTGATTGATTAGCACTCTTTCTTATTGAGTGCTAACAGAACATATCATAATTTTTTCCATAAAGTTGTGCAAACGGATTGAAGTCCCATTCTCTCAATATATCTCTTATTTCCTTTTGTTTTATTTCATTTTCTTTTATTTTCTAAGTTTATGCTACTTAATAATTATTTTAGATTTAGCAAAGCCCCTTCTCCAAACGCGCCCTGTAGCCGGGAGCATTCTTCAATTCAAACTTGTTTTCAAACATCACATATTCGGCGTCTGAGAACACCTCGCGGAAGCCCTCCTCCACATTCGTCTTCATCACGCAGCCGATGGCGACGCTCGGCGCAAGACGCTCATCCTCATAGGAAAGACACGCCTGCTGTACGCTGTCGCAGTAAGCCCTGGCCTCCTCCTCCTCGGTCAACGGCAGCAGCACATAGAATACATCGCCTTCCACCCTGCCGATAATTGCGTTTTCCAGGCCGCGCTCCGCCGCCTTTTCTTTCAGGATTTGTGCAATCGTGACGATCAGCCTGTCGCTCTCCTCCTCGCCAAAGTTGTCGTCCACAAACCGCCAGTCATTGATATTGGCGCAGATTGCCGCCGTAGGCACCACCCCGCGCTCCGCAAGCTGCTTCATCCGGCTGATAAAGTAATTGCGGTTGAGCGTACCTGTAAGCGGATCCGTCTGTTCGGCATATTTTGCCTGATACGCGTCCTTCTCCAGCTGCTGCTCCAGCTCATCTATGTAGGCCGCCTGCTCGCTTGCCAGATAGGCCTTCCCGCTATAGCCCTCCAATGTTTTAATATATGCGCCAAGAAGCTTTTGGACCATATTCAGATCCCGCTCCTGCACATGGTCGTATTTGGCGTAAATATGGCATACGGTCCTGCCCTTTACCCGAATCTTACTGCCCGGCTTATTCACAACATCCGGCTTGAAATCGCCAAACGCCCCGTGTACCATCACAATCCCGCCATGACGGTCCGTCATCATAGTGTCCAGCCCAAAGCCTTCATGGAGCTGCGCAAGCAGCTCTCCGGCGGCATCCAAATCAATCAAATCCTTCGGATAATAATTCTTACTGTTCTGCTCCACCCGCTCCGCAAACGCAATTTTCTTTCTGTTCATTCTTCTCTCCCTTTCTTACAAGATAAATTTGTCGATGATTTCCGCCACGCCGTCCTGATTATTGTCGTTTTGCGTGATATAATCCGCACGCTTTTGCAAAACGGGATTTCCATTGCGCATCGCAGCGCCCACGCCGGCAGCCTCAAGCATGGAAATATCGTTCTCCTCATCCCCCACGGCAACCGCATTCGCGACAAGAACGTTTAATTCCCTGCAAAGCTTTACAAGTGCGTTTCCCTTCCCCGCTTCACGATTATAAAATTCCAGATACTGCGCGTTTGAAAACGCGCAGGTCATCTCCTCCCCGATATCGGAGGCTGCGACCTCCTCCCGGAACGCCTCCAGCTTTTCCCGCCGCTCCAAATCAATCGCAATCAGCTTGTACGGCGGATGCGTCAGTATTCCGTCAAGCTTTTCCGACACCATATACGGAAGCCGGACGCTTCTGGTATAAAATTGAAGCTCCTTGTCCTCCGCAATACTCACGATATGCGTATCCGTATAAGTCTGAATATGCAGCCCGCGTGCCGCGGCCATATCAAAAAGCCGCTGCGCCGTCTCCTGCGCAATCGCGCAGCCTGCTATCGGCTCCTTCCGGACACAGTCATACAACAGCGCGCCGTTATAGGCCGTGGCATAAATGCCTCCCGTCCGCGCGTCCACGCCGCCCGCAATATCCAGCTGCGCCAGCACCTGCAGGATGCTGTCCGCCGGCCTGCCGCTTGCCAGCACAAAATGATGTCCCGCCGCCAGCATCTCGAGGATTTTGGCGCGCGTTTTCTCCGTTATTTTTTTATCGTCTGTCAGCAGCGTATCGTCCAAATCCGTAAAAAGGATTTTCGTTCTGCACGCTTTTTTCAATCCCGCCAGAACACTCTCGTGCACATAGAAGCCGCCGTAGCCCGTCGCCAGATCCACTCCCGGCTTGTTCTCGCCGTGAAAATCGGTTCCCCCGCTCGGCAGCAGCCGGTACTTCTCTGCAAGCGCCTTCATCCGGCGGGTGTCCCGCTCCGTATAGGTGCTGTACAGGGTTTCCATTCCCATAAGCCCGACCTTCTTGAGCGTTGCGACCAGCGTTTCCAGTTGCTCCTGTCCGAGCTGATACAGCGTCGGATGCGCCAGTACGGGAATGCCGCCCGCCTGTCTTGTGACCTCGATCACCTCCTCGGGCGTGATTTTCTCCCGGTGCACAAAATAAGGCGTGTGGTCGCCCAAATACCTGTCAAACGCTTCCTTCCGGCTTTTGACATAGCCCTTATCCAGCAGATACTTCGCGTAATGCGCCCTTGTCACCACCGCGTCCGGAAACGCCTGCGCCAGCGCTTCGCAGGTAATGTCGATTCCCGCCGTCCGCAGATTGGCGCAGAGCTTGTGATTCCTGTCATCCCTGGACTGCTGAAAGCGCGCCAGATACCGCAGAAAGGCCGGCGATTTATGGTCGATAAAAAGTCCCACGATGTGCACGTCGCGTCCCTGATACTCGGTGGAATACTCTATTCCGGGGATAATCTCAATGGGCTTATCCTTCGCGTACGCCATAATCTCGTCAATCCCGTCCACCGTATCGTGGTCTGTCAGCGCAATGGCTTTCAGGCCCTTCTCCAGCGCGTAATCGACCAGCTCCTCAGGCGAAAGCGTGCCGTCCGAATACCTGGAATGTACATGTAAATCAACTGCGCCCATCGCCGCCTCCTTTTTAAAGCAAACCACCGGCTAAGCCGGTGGTTCTGATTTTTACTGCGAAGGAAGCGCTGATGATATCAGCGTTTCCCTAAATTTCTTCGCCGCCTTCATCCTCCGCCTGAGCGGTGTAAACGGTTCTCTTCCTTGCCATCTCGTCGTTCGCAAGATATTCGTCATAGGTCGTAATCTTATCAATGAGCGTTCCGTCCGGCAAAATCTCCATAATACGGTTGGCCGTCGTCTCCACAAACTGGTGGTCATGGCAGGCAAACATCGCCATCCCCGGGAACTTTATCAGGCCGTTATTCAGGGCCGTGATGGATTCCATGTCCAGATGATTGGTCGGCTCGTCGAGTATCAGGCAGTTCGCGCCGCTGATCATCATCTTGCTGAGCAGGCAGCGCACCTTCTCCCCGCCGGAAAGCACCTTCACCTTCTTCACGCCGTCCTCGCCCGCAAAAAGCATACGCCCGAGAAAGCCGCGCACATAGGTAATATCGTCCACAGGCGAATAGCTCATCAGCCAGTCCGCAATCGTATAGTCATTGTTAAATTCGTTGGTCGGATCCTTGGGGAAATACGCCTGCGAAGTCGTAACGCCCCACTTATAAGAGCCCTCATCCGGCTCCAGCTCTCCCATCAGGATTTTGAACAGGGTCGTCTTGGCAAGCTCGTTGCCGCCGACAAACGCCACCTTATCCTCCCGTCCCAGGATAAACGAGATATTGTCCAGCACCTTTTCCCCGTTGACGGTCTTGGAGAGATTTTCTACCGTCAGCACCTCATTGCCGATCTCGCGGTCGGGCCTGAAATCAATATAGGGGTATTTGCGGCTCGAGGGCTTGATATCCTCCAGCTCGATTTTCTCCAGCGCGCGCTTTCTTGAGGTCGCCTGCTTGGACTTGGAAGCGTTGGCCGAGAAGCGGGAAATGAATTCCTGCAGCTCCTTGATCTTTTCTTCCTTTTTCTTGTTCGCTTCCTTCATCTGCTTTACCAGCAGCTGGCTGGACTCATACCAGAAATCGTAATTGCCCGCGTAAAGCTGTATCTTACCGTAGTCAATATCCGCGATCTGCGTGCACACCTTATTCAGGAAATAGCGGTCATGCGACACGACGATAACTGTGTTGTCAAAGCCAATCAAAAACTCCTCCAGCCATGCAATCGCGTCCAGATCCAGATGGTTGGTGGGCTCGTCCAGAAGCAGGATATCCGGATTGCCAAAGAGCGCCTTGGCAAGGAGCACCTTTACCTTCTCGCTGCCGTTCAGGTCCCGCATCATGCTGTAATGGATACCCGTGTCGATACCCAGACCGTTCAACAGCTGCGCCGCGTCGGACTCCGCCTCCCATCCGTTCATCTCGGCAAATTCGCCCTCCAGCTCGCTGGCGCGGATACCGTCTTCGTCGCTGAAATCCTCCTTCGCGTAGATGGCGTCCTTTTCCTTCATAATCTCATACAGGCGGGCGTTTCCCATAATCACCACATCCATAACGGGATAGTCGTCGTACTTGAAGTGATCCTGCTCCAGCACGGACATTCTCTGTCCCGGCGTGATTGCGATGTCACCCTTGGTCGTCTCAAGCTTTCCGGACAGTATCTTCAGAAATGTTGATTTGCCCGCGCCGTTGGCGCCAATCAGGCCGTAGCAGTTGCCCTCCGTAAACTTGATATTCACATCCTCAAACAAAGCCTTCTTGCCGACTCTGTACGTTACATTATTTGCACTAATCATTCTCAAACCCTCTGTTTTCTGCGTTTTCTTTTTTCACTCTTCCTATTATACATGAAAGCTTTATTTTTTCAAGCAACATTTCGGCGCTTTCATCAGTGCTTTCCTAAAATTTGTTGACATATTTTTCTCCATTGCATATAATAATATCGACAGAGGTACAATACCTCGAAAAATATTGTCCGCTTCCCGATATGCGGCGGATAAGTGGTCGGGATTACAAATATTGTCCGCTTCCCGATATGCGGCGGATAAATGGTCGGGATTAAAATTTTACAGGGTTTTGTCGCACGACAAAGCCCTGTTTTTATGTACAGACCCGTATAAAGGAAAAGGCCGTTACGGTCACGCAAATTATGAGGTACACAATGAATAAACCCCAACTATACTTTTTATCAGACCAATATTATAGCGATTTTCCGGACGAACGCCTTATGAAAAACAAGGAAACCACCCATAATCAGGTACACAGCCGCCCTTGCTTTTTCGCATTTGCAGACAACAAAAATCCTGCTATTTTCTGGCTTGTTCCCATTTCATCAAAAGTTGCAAAATACCGGCTTGTAGAACAGAAAGCAATAAAACGGTACGGACGATGTAACACCATACGTTTCGGGACTGTTCTTGGCCGTGAAGCCGCGTTTCTTATTCAAAATATGTGCCCTGTTACAGACAGATATATATCCGCATATATTGATAAAAATAATCAGCCAATTCAAATTGACAGCCGGGTGGCTTCTGACATCGTCAAAAATGCGAGAGAGGTTCTGGGCATTGCTAAAAGGGGAAGAAAAATAATTTTTCCCGACGTCCAGACAATTTACAACATCTTAGTTCAACAGCTCGCCGATTCATAAATAAATCCCCTGTTCAAAAATCTTTTTTCTGCTATACTATAAACATGACACGCTGGTGTCGTGTTCAATGTGATAGCATATTATCAACGGAGGCGTACCGCATGAAAATAGACAGGATGATTGGCATTTTATCGATTCTGCTGCAAAAGGATACGGTTACGGCGCCCTATCTGGCGCAGCAGTTCGAGGTTTCCAGACGCACCATCAACCGTGATATCGAGGATCTGTGCAGAGCCGGTATCCCGATTATGACAAAGCAGGGTGCAAACGGCGGCATTTCCATTATGGATAACTACCGGCTAAACCGCACGCTCCTGACAAACGCCGAGATGCAGGATATTCTCGCAGGCCTTCGGGGGCTTGACAGCATCAACGGCACGAACCGTTACGGACAGCTTATGGAGAAGCTCTCCGCAGGCTCCTCCGACTTTATGACGGGAGGCCAGTCCGTGCTGATTGATTTATCCGCATGGTCAAAGGAAGCGCTTGCGTCCAGAATAGCGCTGGTACGCACCGCAATCGACGTCTGCCGGGAGCTGGAGTTTCTCTACTACGCGCCAAACGGTGAGAGCCGGCGGAGCATTGAGCCCTACTATCTGATTTTCCGCTGGCGCGACTGGTATGTATGGGGCTGGTGCCGGACACGCGAAGACTTCCGGCTGTTTAAGCTGAGCCGCATGGCGCAGCTGCAGCTGTCGGAGCGCACCTTCACCAAAAGGACGGCCCCGCTGCCCGACCTGGAAAGCGAGCGGGTCTTTCCCGGCGGGATTTCCGTAAAGGCGCTGTTTACACCCGGCTGCAAATGGCGGCTGGTCGAAGCCTACGGCGCGGGCTGCTATGAGGAGCAGCCGGACGGAAGGCTGCTGTTTACTACGGAATACACCAACAAGGAGGAGCTGCTCATATGGCTGATGACCTTCCGTGACCAGGTGGAGCTGCTGGAGCCCGCGCCTCTGCGCGAAGAGCTGCGCCGTGCCCTGGAAAATGCGCTGAAGCAATACGTCCCCGCGGGCATAACGAAATGAAGAAAGCTTGAAAGGAGCATGGAGAAAAATGAGATACGAATGGATTGACGAATATCTGATGGCCAAACGCAGTGTCACCAAAGCGCTGCAGGCAGACTGGAACTGGATGTGCTACAAGATCGGCGGTAAAATGTTCGCCGCAGTTTTGCTGGATTCCCAAAATGTCCCCTATTACATTAACCTCAAGCTGGAGCCCGAGGAGGGCGCCTTCCTGCGGCAGCAGTATCCGGACATCGTCCCCGGCTATTATTCCAACAAGCAGCACTGGAATTCCGTTAAGCCGGACGGCGCGGTGCCGGACGACCTGCTAAAGGATATGCTCGACAAGTCCTACCGTCTTGTACTAAACGGCTTTGGCAAAAAACGCCAGCGGGAAATCCTGAGGCTGAGCTGCTGTGGAACGGACTGCGAAGCCTGCGGCTGCTACGGCTCTCTCTGTCAGGGCTGCAACGCGCTAAACGGCAAGCCCTTCCACAGCCCGGATACCGCATGCGGCATCTACCGCTGCGCCGTAAACAGACACAAGCTTGCAACCTGCGCCACATGCGATAACGTCCCCTGCGACATCTGGAGAAAAACCAGAGACCCGCAGTTTTCCGACGAGGCGTTTGAAGCAAACATTCAGGAACGCGTAAAAAATCTGAGGTTTTGATAAAAGGGGGGGTTTTCACCCCCCAATGTCAAATACCGACCTGCAGGTAAAGCGTTGCGCGTCTCCCTCCAGAATCGTCACACTGTGCGCTCCGGCTTCCATATCAAAGTAATTGTCAGACAGTCTGCAGTCTCCGTCAATTCCCATGATTTCCACATGCATCGCATACGCCTGCGCGCGGACGGTCAGCGTATTCCCGCTTCTCTCCAGCGTAAGCTGCGGATTCTCAAAATAATAATGCTTGGGCGGCGTAAAGAGGCAGCTTCCCTCCGAAATCACCTCATTGTCCCGGCAAAACCGATAGCACAAATGGATTTTCCGCTCGTCATAGCCGCTAAAATCCCGTTTTTCAAGCCATATCCCGTCCAAAGCCGGAACCGTAACCGCCTGCTCTCCCCGCTCCAGCACCGCGCTGTCAGGGTCTCGCAGCTCCCACGAAACAACGCCCGATACCGGCTGCATCGTCTCATTCGCCACATGCAGTCGCGCACTTTTTTCAATCGGCGACGGCTCGGCGATGCAATGCGGCCGCTCACTCAGCTCTCCGATTTCCTCGCACGAAATCATCACCGGCGCAAACATCCTCCGCTCGGCATAGTGCAGCGCCTTCCAGCGTCCGTAATAATCAATGCCCGCCCAGGAGGCCACCGGCCAGATGTCATTGAGCTGCCACACCACCGCGCCCATGCAGCGACCGCGGTGCCTGCGGAAATGCTCCACCCCGTAGCGAATCGCATCTGCCTGCAGCAGCTGGGAAGCGTACAGCAGCTTGTCGAAGCTGTTCGGATACAGATAGGTTGCGGACAGGTATTCCAGAATTTTGCCGTTGGCAGCGCAGTTTCTCTGATGCATTTCCATCACCCTTGAGAAAATATTTCTGTCCTCGGGAAGCGTAAAGCTTTCCACCGTCCGCAGGCAGGGAAACGACTGAAAGCCAAATTCCGACAGATAGCGGAAGCGGAATTTGCGGTACTCCGTAAACGGCTTGCCGCCGTGCCATACATCCCAATAGTGCGTGTCCCCCTTATTCTCGTCCCAGGGATTGTCAAAATTCCCGCCGGCCGACGGACTGGACGGCCAGTAAAAGGCCGCCGGATCCTCCCGCTGCAGCAGCTTCGGGATAATATACTCGAACAGCTTGATATAATCGCATTTCTGCTTCTCGGAGGGCTGCCACGCCCCGTCAAGCGTCTGTGTCTCCATCTCGTTGTTGCCGCACCAGAGGCCGAGGCAGGCGTGATGCCGGATACGCCTTACATTATCGGTGATTTCCTTCGTGACGTTTTCCTCAAACGCGTCGTCCAGCTCATACGAAGCGCAGGCAAACATAAAGTCCTGCCAGACAATCAGCCCCAGCTCGTCGCAGATGTCGTAAAAATAATCGTCGGGATAATAACCGCCGCCCCACACGCGGATGCAATTGTGATTTGCCCACGCCGCGGCCTCCAGCAGCCTTCTTGTCCGCTCCCTTGTTATCCTGCCAAGCAGATTGTCCTCCGGGATATAGTCGGCGCCCATCGCAAAAATCTTCACGCCGTTGACCTCGTGCGCAAAGCAGCTTCCCCACTCGTCCGCTTCCGTATTCACCGTGAGCGTGCGCAGGCCGATTCGCCGCTCCCACACATCCAGCAGCGTGCCGTCCATGGTATAAAGCTCCGCCCGCACCCCATACAGCGGCTGCTCTCCATAGCCTCGTGGCCACCACAGCCTGGGATGCTCAATCACAATGTCCGCAATATCGTTCTCTTTACTCTCCGTCCTGTAGCATTCCCCGTCAGGCGAGGTCACGCAGATGCGGATGGTCGTATAAATCATATCGGCAAGCTCCACGCCCGCGTCAAATTCCAGCGTCACCCTGCCCGCCTCATGCCGCTGTGTGATATAGAGCGGCGCAAGCCGCGCCTTTTGAACGCCCAGCAGGGAAATCTCCCGAAAAACGCCTGCGTCCGGAAGCCTCGGGCCCCAGTCCCAGCCAAACATGCAGTGCGCCTTTCGCAGATGAGGAAAGCCCCTCATGCAGTCGCCGGAGCCGCCGGTATAAATCTCCTCATTCGCCTCCCGGATATATTTTGTCGGGGAATGCAGCACGATTTTCAGCTCGTTTTCGCCCTCATGCAGCATTTCGCGCACCATAAACTCCCATGTACGGTGCATATTCCAGGTCATGCCCACGTACTCGTCGTTCAGATAAATATCCGCCAGCGTATCAATGCCGTCAAACCGCAGCAGCACCGCGCCGCAGTCCAGCAGCTCCTTCGTCGCCTCAAACGTCCTTCTGATTACGAAATCGTTCTCCATCAAGGGCAGCACCCTGAGCTCATTGTCCCGATAAAAGGGATCCGGTATCAGCCCTTCCTGCAGCAGCGTCCCGTAAACCGTCCCCGGAAGCGCCATCGCTGTGCGCCCCTCCGGCAGAAGTCCCGCGTCCTTTCCCTCAATCTCCAGACTTCCCGTTCCGTTTAAACTTATTTTTATCATCCGCTTCTCTTCCTTTCTTCCGTATCTGCAGCACTCTCTTACAGTTTACAAAAAAACCCCCGTCACTGCAACCGTTTCCGAAAGAAATATTGTGTATTTTTTCACATTTTCTGATTACTGCTTCGCTCTGGACGCAATATTTTGATATTGAACGACGCATGCCCTTGTCAATGAGGCGCGCGCCCTGTATAATGGAATGACTGAAAGCTTTGATATTTACAAACCGAAAACGGAGGCACCCCATACAATGAAACGCCGCACAATATACCAATTCACTTTATCCATACTCGCCTTTATAGCCGCCGGAAGCCTTACCGGATGCACCCGGGAAGCGCAGCAGTGCGCATCCGGAGCATTTCTTCACGCAGCTGCGCTGCCGGCGCAGCTGTCCGCCGCGGGGACGCAGGAGACTTCAGGGCGCCTGTCCGATGAACGGGCGCACGCCCTCTATGCCGAACACATCGGCCGTCTGCCGGAGGACACGCTTTATACCTTCGCCGACCTCGGCATGGAATATCCGGTTATGCTCGAAGCCTCCCAGACCTTTTCCTACGGGGAAGAAAGCCCTGTTCAGGCCTGTATGGCCTGCGAGGTATATTGTTATAAACCGGATGGCGGACAGTATCTGGGCGGGACGCTTGACAGCATCGGCACCGCATATCCGATTGCCTGCGACAGCACCGGTCTGTACGAGGCAGGCGCAAACGGCGTGCGACGGCTTATCATCGACGTTAGCGACACGGGCTGGCTGCGCCTTAAAACAGCCGAAGCCGCTTATGCCTCCTGTGATGAGGACGGAAACGCCTCTTATACCGCAGAGAGAGGCGGTGAAACGATTGAAATATCCGCGGCCCGGTACCAACAGCTCTATGACCGGTATCTGTCCGCCGCTGTCATCTCCTTTGACCAGGCGTCGCCTGCAAATATCATACCGGATGCGGCTCTGGAAGTCCTAAAGCAGCTTGAAGCCGCAAGCGGCCATCGTATGAAGACCTATATCAGCGCAGACCTCAATCGCGACGGAGCCGAGGAATATATCGGCGCGTTCGCCGAGAACTGCTCCTGGCAATTCTGGTATTTTGACCCTGCCTCCGGCGCCGCCCGGCAGCTTCCGGGGATGTCCCAGGGCTTTGACGAATGCAGCCTTGCGCTGATTCATCACGATAACGAGACGCATGTTATCGCAAACGCCTACAATCTGATGGGCAACAACAAGCGTTTCAGTATTTTTGCATTCAGGGACTCGCAGCTTCAGGCGCTCGTACCGGACTGCTACGGCTATGTCCGGCAAAACGAACAGGGGGAAATCCTCCTGAACGTGGAGGATTACGACGGCGCCTACGACCCGGATTTGGACATCTATATCCATCACACCTGGAAGGACACCTATCTTTATTATGACAGCGGCGTTTACAGGGAATACGGCGCGCTCGAGCTGTCCGAGGCACAATTTCTGCGCTATGACAACGCCGCGGACATTTTATCCGACATCCGCGCAAAATATTCCGACGACGATATCCGATTCTTTTACTTTCTGCGCGAAAACGGCGTTGTGCACATCCAATGCTGCGCCACAGAACCGGACGGATGGATTTCGTTCTTTTATTACACCCTCCGCGTGGACGGAGCCCGCCTTACCGGCGGCCTTGAGCACTATTATGACGGTCGGATGTGGAGCTCCTTCTCACCTTTTGAGGCCACCTATCCGACTGCGCCCTGACGGATAATGCCCGATGTACGCTTCCACAATATGGCATGGAGACCGTCGACAGCGTCATACCGCGCGCCGCGTTGCTGCACGCCCCGGCAGCCATCTGGTATTGGGGAAGGCTCATTGTATATCTCGGATTTAAAATGGAAAGCTTTGAAAAATATATGCATTACAGCCCCTGACTTTGGAACAGCTGCTTCATTTCCTCTGCGGATTCCTGCATTCCCCTCCGGAACCATACCTCAATCCACCCATACAAGCTGTATGCGGCAAACGCTTTCGCATAAGCCTCGCCTTTGGGTAGATCCGGCTTTAATTCCATCATATCCAAAATAACATCCTTGAGCAGATAAACCATATGGCGTTCGTTTAAAAGCCGGTAGAACGCCCTGTGCTGTTCAAAATGCCCGAATACCATGCCGATGCCCGAGCTGAGGGGAAGCTTGTTATCCTTCTCCCAGCTGCTTTTCCATCCGTCAAATAGTTCGTTTACATGCGCCCGCAGGATATCCTCCTTACTGTTAAAATTGCGGTAAAAGGACACCCGCCCGATGCCTGCATTGTCGCACAATTCGCTGATTGTGATATCCTCAATCTCTTTCTTTTCCAGCAAATTCAAAAGGGAATCCGTTATATGCTTTATCACATACTTATTTCTCCCTTCATTGCTCATCGGTGATACAGTTTCCCTGCTTTGTCTCATTTTTGCTCCTCCTGTGGACATCTCATAAAAACCTGATACAATACCCTCAATTGAGGGTATCACTCTTTATACAAAAATGTCAAAATTCTTCCGGCTGTAAACCAGCGCCACAGCCGCCATACCGATAAGACGTCTTCACTTCGCTCTATGCTTTTGTAAACACCGCGGTAACGTACATCTCCCCATCCCGTATCTCCGCAAATATTTCCCCGTTCATTTTCCGCATAAGCGTACGGCCGATGTAAAGTCCCAGACCGCTTCCGGGCACATTTTCGGCGTTCTCGCCCCGCCAGAAGCTTTCAAAGGCATGGGGCAGGTCGGTGTCCGCAAGGGTGCAGCCGCTGTTGCGGACGGTTACAAGTATGCAGTCGTCCTCCTCGGAAAAATCCAGCGAAATGCTTTTTCCGTCCCCGTACTTAACAGCGTTTTCCATAACATTCTGCAGGACCTCAATGCTGCGGTCGAAATCGCCGTTCAAAAGACAGTCGGCGTACCGCGATACCAGAAAATCGGTTCCTGTAAGAGACAGCTTTTCCGCGTAATACCCTTTTATCTTTGTCACAAGCCCGGAAAGATAAAACACTCCCATATGCACATCGAAGCTTAGAAAATCCTCTCTGGACGCAGTAACTATCTGCGAAACATAGCGCTCTATCTCGTTGGCCTTCGCGTCGATGCATTTGGCTGTCTCAAGCTGCTTTTCGGGACTTTTGTACAGTCCCTTTGCGTACAGCTTTATCGCCGAAAGCGGCGTTTTTATGTCGTGTGACAGGGACAAAAGCAGCATTTTTTTCTCCCGCTGCAAATCAAGCTCCCGCTTTTTCTGCTGCTCCATGTTTTCGCGGAGCATATCGACGCCCCATATAAAACGTCCGAAAAAGCGGTTCTTCGTTTCCTTTATGGGGACGGTTAGATTCCCCCTTGCCAGCTCGCAGGGTACATCTGCCAGCTTCTCAAACGGCGCGAGAATGGCAAATTTAACGTACAGCATAACGAAAAGGACGACCGCCGCCATCCCCCCGAGAATAACGTTCACGACAAGCACAAGCCGCAGCCTGCCGCTGCCGCCGTCCACACTGTAATCAAAACGGTACAGCTCTCCGCCTATTTCACGTACTGCATAGTCGCTGTCCGTGTCAAAAAAATCCCCGCCGTATTCTTCTATACCGGTTACATATTTGCAGTCCGAAAGGTCAGCATGACCGTACGCTTCAATCTGGCGGGCAAGACGGCTTATCTCCACACGGTAGGGTCTGCCGCCGGCGCCGTCCGCCAAAAGAATGATATTCGCCGCCCCAAACAGCACCGCCAGTACCAGTACCACCGCCGCGAAGATTTTGTTAAACGCTTTCATATCTGTATCCTGCTCCCCACACGGTCAGAATTTTTTTCGGAGACCTGGGGTCGTCCTCAATTTTTTGCCGCAGCCATTTTATGTGTACCGTCAGGGTCTGCCGCTCGGAACAGCTGTCGCTCCCCCAGACCTGCCTGAAAATATATTCCTTGCTGAGCGTCCTGCCCCTGTTTTCAGCCAGAAGCAGAAGCAGGTCAAATTCCTTGGCTGTCATTTCAAGGGGGACGCCGTTTTTGTACACCCTTCTGCCTACCCTGTTTATGCGTATATCGCCGTCCAGCATTTCGTCCAAAGCATACCGCCATTTGAAAATACCGCGTATTTTTGCCAGCATGATGTCGATGTCGTAGGGCTTTTCGATGTAATCGTCCGCGCCGAGGCCGAGGCCGCAGAGCTGGTCCTCCTTGGCGGCTTTCGCACTTACGATCAGTATGGGAACATTGCTTTCCTCCCGGATTTTTTTGCATACCCCAAAGCCGTCCATACCCGGCAGCATAATATCAAGCACAATAAGCCTTGCGCCGTACCTTTCGTACAGCGACAAGGCTTTTTCACCCGTCTCGGCTACGGACACCGTGTAATTCTCCCCGCGGAGGAAATCGCACAGCAGTCCCGAAAGCTCCTTATTGTCCTCAACAATCAGTATATCCATCCTTACCAACCCAATTCCAAAAGCCAGTTATTCAGCGCCCGCTCCCGCTCTCTCATCCGGGATGGACCCTCGCACCTGTCTAAATGATACTCTCCTTTTATGTTTCCATCAACTATATAAAGCGTTCTTGTGCATCTTGCCGCGACCTTTACGTCGTGCGTGACAAGCATCATTGTAGTGCCGTCATCATTCAGCCTGGCAAGCTCCTCCATGACCTCGTCGGAGGAGGCGCGGTTCAGCGCACCGGTAGGCTCGTCCGCGAATATTATTTTGGGCCTGTTTATCATACTGCGGCATATACATGCGCGTTGAAGCTGCCCTCCCGATACCTCGTTGATGTCGTTGCCGGCAACGTCCGTTATGCCAAGCCTGCGCATAAGCTCACGCCCACGCTGCAGTATTTCTCTGCGTGTTTCGCCTGTCTTCGCGGACTGCGCCGCAGGAAGGATTATGTTGTCCAGAATCGTGAGATTCTTTAGCATGTACATCTGCTGGAAAATAAATCCCATCTCGTCAAGGCGCAGGTCAGCAAGCTCCCTCTCGCCCATTTCGGCAATATTTTTCCCGCAGAACAGAGCCTCTCCCGCGGTAATGCCGTCCATGCCCGAAACGGCGTAAAGCAGCGTGGATTTTCCGGAGCCGGAGGGCCCCATAACTGCCACCATTTCCCCCTCGCCAACGGTAAAGCTTACGTTTTTGAGAACGTTGTTCTGGCGTTTATTTACGATATAGGTTTTGCAGAGGTTATTCACTTCAAGAATATTCATATCGGTTATTTCCTTTCCTTATTCAGTATCATTCAATATTTGCGGTGTCCGAGGGCCTGATTTTTTTCGTGTACAGCGAGGTCAGAAACGCGCCTGCAGCGGTTGCGGCAAGTACAATGGCAGGGAATATGGCGTATATCTCCACGGGGGCCTGCACATATTCCACGCCCATTTCAAGGCCCATCGTTCTGAAAATGGGGTCGAAGCAAAGCTCTGTAAGGGACATACCCAAAAGCTCCGCGATAAGAACAGCCATCGCTGCCGAAATCAAAAATCTTAACGTGTACTGCCCGTATATTTTGGCGTTCCTCATGCCAATGGCTTTCATAAGGGCGATTTCCGCCTGCTCTCTGGCGATAAAGGAACGCTCCATAAGCACGGTCACAAGCGCGGCTAAAATCACCGTAAGGACAGCCGACATTTTTTTCACCGCGTCCATAGCGTCGCCGACTCCTGTGGTGTCCTTTACATTTTCGCCCGCTGTTTTAACGCTTGAAAATTCAGGGTAAAGCTCCTTGATTTTTTCAATTCTGCACAATACCTCCTCATCGTCGGGGTCGTCGGTAAATTTTATCTGCGTACCGATGGAGCCGACTGCTGTTATATAGTTTATCTCGTAGTCGGTATGGACTCTTACGGAAGTCCCCTGATTAACCATTGCCTGATACAGAGCGGTTATGATGAACTCCGCTGTTTCGCCCGTCGGGTAAGATACGGTAACGGTATCGCCTATATCCGCCTTAATCTTTTTTGCCAAAAGGGTCGTTATTGCAATTTCGCCGCTGTTTTGGGGAGGCGTACCCTCTGAATATTCGTACATATCCATTGTTGTTCCCGTCCCCTGAAGCACAGCTGTCTTGCTTTCATATTCGCCGTGTCTTATCATCGGATACATAAAATATTCCGTCATACATTCCGCAGGCATACCGTTCCTGGCAAGGGTCTGCTCCATATCCTCAAGATATTTTTTGACCTTTTCATGTCCGTCCCCGGTCATAAAATTCATCGCTTCGTCGCCGATGTCCGTAACAACGTGGCAGTCCGCCATGCCAAAATATTTCAGCAGCTTTCCGCTTTTAAGAGACGCCGTGGCATTGGAAAGTATGATCAGCAGCGACATACACAGAAAAAACGCAAGCATGATGACCGTATAGCGTCTGGGACTGCTTACAATGTCGTTTGCGGCAAGGAAAGCCGTTGTACCCAGCCTTGATTTTCCAAGGCTCATCACGCTCTTTTTGCGGAAGCGTTCTCCTGTCTGACCGTTTCTTACAGCGTCGATAGGGGACATTTTGCTCACCCTGCGCGTACAGCCCAGACAGAACAGGAGTATTACAGCCGCTACCCAAACTGCACAGACGACGTTGATAAAACCGTTATTGCCGCTGTCTATTATAATAGACCCTGTGGAAAGATTCATAAGCATTTTTCCGAACGGGTAGCTGAGTACCAGACCGACTGCCGTGCCGACAGCGGAAATGGCGGCGTATTTTGTAAGGTACAGTCCCCGGATTTTGATGTTGCGTATGCCTATGGCCTTCATAACGCCTATCTCGCGAAACTCTTCGGAGAGGGTAAAGGTTATGGTAAACCGCAGCACCACGAAGGATATGATGATAAGGATACAGCTCACCACAAGAATAAGACCCGTGATTATCATATCAAAAATATAGGCCTTGCCCAGTATATCCGTGCCGGACGCAAAGGTAAAGCAGTCGGATATATCCGCTATCTGAGACAGGGCGCTGTCAAGGTCAGCGGTGTGTATGTATAAAAGTTTTCCACCGTACATGGTTTTTATCGTCTCATCGGACACATATTCGTCAAAGTCCTCGCCGCTTATTATAAACTTTTTAATGCCCGTCAGCTCCGAACCTAAGACAGCGTCCTTGAAGCCGCCCGCAAAGGTAAATTCACGGCTTACGCCCTCCGCTTCGACGATGATTTTGTCGCCGACATGAAGTCCCATGTTTTTCTCTATGAAACAGGTGGCGTATATTTTTCCTTTCGGTACGCTTTCAAGAATACTTCCGTCGTCCAGAAAATAATTTATTCCCATATCTGCGCCGCTCTGTAATACTAATGTCTGACCAAGGTTGGCGCCGTTAAGCGGTTCGCCGTCCCGCATAATATTTGACTGGGATATCTGGACAACCTCCTCGATACGGAACTCGTCTATCGCCGGGGCGTTTTCAAGGACTTCATAAACGTCCTTATCAGAAGTCTTGTTCTGGTACCATGCGCAGTAATCGGGCACGTCCGCCATTTCAAAATATCTGTCCAGCGCAGTCATCACGGTGATGATGTTGCTCACGCCGGAGGACACAAACATCGACGCAAGTATAATAAATACCAGCAGGATAACGTTCATCGTCCTTTTGCGTTTCAGGTCTTTTTTCAGTATGTTCAGGTACATTTCCTATGCTCCTCTCGTTTTTGTGATTTCAATATAGCATAAAAAATGTTAAATAGTCCTTAAATTCGAAAACCTTAAATTCGACAGAAAAATGTCTTTGAAGGAATTATCGGAAAAGGTCGGCGTCGCAAATGTCAACCTCTCCAAAATGAAAACCGGAAAAATCAGCGCCATCCGTTTTTCCACCTTGGAAGCCATCTGTGACGTTCTGGACTGCCAGCCTGGAGACATTCTGGAATATAAAAAGGAAGGAGACTCATTATAAAATGAAATTTTTCGGACTGCTCTGTGTTATTCTTTACGCCGCCCTGATGCTGTTTACACTGTTCTGCGCGAAGCAGAAATCCCTGCTCATTGCCGCCGGATGTATCCTGCTTCTGGGCTATGCCCTTATCCGGATTTGGAAAAATAATAATGTAATGATACTGCTGATTGCCGGCATGATTGCGATTTCCCTCGGCACGCTTTTCAACGGAATCCGGCAGGGCAGCGTACACCCGCAGCACCACCTGATTCGCCTTGTAATAGAGGCTGCTGTTGCCGCGCTCTGCTGGTTTGGCGCGTAAGCCTTTCCGCTCCGTAGTGCGCGGCGTTGTACTTCTTCACAACACAGCGTTGTTTTACTTCCATGCCGGAATCTGATACGATGAGGACAGCAAAAGCCGGTGGATACGCATACGTATCCGCAGGTCGGAAAACTGTAAATCCATTATCGGAAAGGAGAATACGCAAATGGAACATCAAATCGGAAATGTCATCAGCCAATACAGACAGAACAGGAAAATGACGCAGGAGGATTTTGCGCTGCGCCTGGGCGTGACGCCGCAGGCCGTCAGCAAATGGGAGCGCGGGACGGGACTGCCCGACGTCGCGCTGCTGGGTGATATATGCCAATTACTCGGAATAAGCGCCGACACCCTGCTTGGCGTGCAGGCGCCGCACATTATGGAAAATAACAATGCCGCCTTTGAAAAGGACATTCTGAACAATATCATCGCCGAACCGCTCGTGCTGGAATTCGGCACGGAGCTTGTTCCCTGCATTGCAGAAGGAATGAAAACAGACCTGATCTACCAAAAGCGCAAGGAGCTTGCCGAAGCAACGGGAATGCTCCTGCCGCTGGTGCATATACGCGACAATACAGCACTCGGCGCCAATGAATACCGCATTCTCTTTTATGACTGCGTCCGCTTTCAGGCGGCTGCCGCTCCCGACGCCTCCCAAGCCTGCTACGCGCAGATCATACAGCAGGTATACGACCAGTGCAGACTGCACTACGACGCGCTTCTGAACAAGCAGCTGGTAAAGACGCTGGTAGACAATATAAAGGCGCGCTATCCCGGCTGCGCCGACGGTCTGGTGCCGGAACGCATCAGCTATCTCGCGCTCGAACGCCATTTACAAAAGATTATCCGGGAAAAGGGAACGCTTCGGGATCTGCTTCATATCCTGGAAGACTTGGAGAGCGCTCTGCCGCAGCCTTGACAAAGCCCTTTATCACCTTCTGAAAAGCCGTAGGCAGCGCGATCTCCCGCTCCAGCATCCCCGGCGTTACCCATGTAAAGGGACACTCTACGGAAGCCTCCGGACGGGTGTCCTTTTCATCGGACGCTGCCGCCGGGGTACAACGAACGGCAAAACAGCGCATGCGCCACTCGATATGTGTGAAAATATGCTTCTTATCCGGCAGGGCGCTAATCTCTCCTGCCGTTATACCACAGTCCGACAGCCGCTGCTTTACCGCCGCGCTGCCGCAGTGTCCCTCTGTATTGGGCAGCTCCCACATGCCGGAGAGCAGTCCCTTTCCGTCGCGCCTTCTGAGCGCAATACGCCCGTCGCGCCACAGCACCAGCACGGTCTTTTCCTCGACTCTTCTCTCCGCCTTCTTTTTCTTTACCGGATAACACAGCTGCGTGCCCGCACGGTAAGCCCCGCACTGCTCCCGTATCGGGCATGCTCCGCATTTAGGCGCGCCATTTGGCACACAGACCACCGCCCCAAGCTCCATCAGGCTCTGCGTAAAGTTCCCGCGTTCCTGCTCCGGGTAAACGGCCCGCAGCGCGTCCGTTATCCGCTGCCGGACCCGGACATCCCGGATATCCCCGCCGTCCTGCGTAAGCCTCGTCACCACACGCAGGACATTGCCGTCCACCGCGGGAGATGCCTCCTCAAACGCAATGGAGCAAATCGCCCCTGCCGTATACGCACCGATTCCGGGAAGCTTTATAATCTCCGCATACTGCCGCGGAAAATGCCCATCATAGTCGCGGCATATCATCTGCGCCGCCTTCTGCAGGTTCCGGACTCTGGAATAATATCCCAGTCCTTCCCAGCGCTTTAACAGCTGATCCTCCTGCGCCTCCGCGAGTGTCCCAATATCGGGATACTGCCGCATAAAACGCTCATAATAGGGAATCACGGTCTCCACTCTGGTCTGCTGCAGCATGATCTCCGATACCCACACACGATATGCCGTACCGTCCGAAGCATTGTCCGTATTTTGACCAAAATCCCTGTTTTCCCGCCATGGCAGCACGCGCGCATTGTCCCTGTACCAGCCCAAAAGCGGCTGCACAATCTGCTTTAAGCCGTTCCCGCCCATTCCTATACACACCACCGCAATATTCCCAGCGCCAGCAAATGCGCCGGATAAAAGATATAAAAGAACCATTTATGCACCGGCCTCTTACTGCCGCTCTCCCCGTTATAAAGGAAGCCCAGCAGCAACGGCACCAGCAGCACGCCAAGCTGAAACCACATAGCCGGAACGCCGGATACACAGCCCACCGCAATTATAAGAAGCTGCGGAACCAGAAAGGCAAGGGTAAACGCCGTCCATTTCGCCCTGGGCCTGTCCCGGTATACATGCACAAACAGACAGCCCAGCACATTCATAAACGCCCAGTCCCCGGCACACGAGAGCAGACACAGCAGTATGACGCCGATCACCCGGACCGCTTTATTCATCCGGTTATTTTCCCAGAGCCGTATCGCCGTCAACCCCAGAAACAGTGTAAAAATCACACTCTGCATCGGGTGAAAGGTAATGGTTCCCTGTGCATAGGAAAATGGCAGCTCCCCATATTCAAAATAAACAAAAGGCACCCATGAAATCAGCGCAAACAGCGCAAGACGCATTTGATACTTCCCGACATTGCGCGTGTAACGGTAGCCCTCCCCGACAAAGTACGCCATCGTGGGCCCCGTCAGCCGCCCGATAAAATGCATCGCCTGTCCCAATACCGTCCCCATCGGCACAAATGCCCATGCGATATGGTCAATCAGCATCGCCGCAATCACAAGATATTTTATCTGATTCCTGTTGAACGTTACGCTATTCATGTCAGCCTCCACTCCGCAGCCCTCACACCAGCTGCGCCGCGCGCTCCAGCGCGTCGTCGATATGCGCACAGAAATTATCCTCGCCGATGCGCTGTGTAAAGCCGGCCTTGTCCATGACCTTTCTGGGCTGCCCGTTTACATGGGAAAAGACGATCTTAATCCCCTTCTTCTCATACTTTTCATAGAGCTGCTCCAGAGAGTGCATCGCCGTCGCGTCAATCGCGTTCACGCTCCGCATTCGCAGAATCAGGCATTTCGTATCCTCCTTTACCGAGATGGTCAGGATCTTGTCCGCCGCGGCAAAGAACATCGGCCCGGAAATCTCATAGACCAGCGTATGCTCCGGCACCACCCGCAGGGAAATACTGTCGGGATCCTCCTCCTCGTCCACATACCGCCAGCCCTCGACCTCCGTCACCTCGCTCATGCGCTTCATAAAGAGAATTGCCGCAAGCAGGATACCGACCTCAATCGCCACAACAAGATCAAAGACCACAGTCAGGATAAAGGTAAGCACCAGTACAATAATGTCGCTCTTGGGCGAGGACTTGCACAGATTGACAAACGCCCGCCAGCCGCACATGTTGTAGGCCACCATAAACAGAATCGCCGCAATGCACGGCATGGGAATCAGCGCCGCGTAAGGCATCAGCACTACCAGAATCAATACCAGCGTAATCGCGTGGACAATGCCCGCTATCGGCGTACGTCCGCCGTTTTTGATGTTTGCCGCCGTCCTCGCGATGGCTCCCGTAGCAGGAATCCCGCCAAACAGCGCCGAGCCGATATTGCCGATGCCCTGCGCGATCAGCTCCATATTGGAGCGGTGCTTGGAATTGATCATGCTGTCCGCCACCACGCAGGAAAGCAGAGACTCGATTGCCGCCAGAATCGCTATTGTAAAGGCATCCGGAATAATATCCCCAATATCCTTCAACGTAAATGCCGGCACATGCAGGCTCGGCAGCTTGTTGCTGATTTCGTACAAATCGCCGATCGTATTCACCTTCATATGTAAAAGCTGCACCATCAGAATACCCGCAATGACAGCCAGCAGGGAGCCCGGTATGGTCTTGTTGATATACGGCCAAATAATCAATATCGCCAGGCAGACCAGGCCAACCGCCAGCGCCTGCCAGTTGATCGTGGCAATATGGCGTATCACCGCCTCGAGCTTTTCCATCGTCTCAATCGTGACGGTTCCTGCAGGATAAGAAAGGCCTAAAAAGTCCTTAATCTGGCCGATTGCGATGGTCACCGCAATCCCCGCGGTAAATCCCGTCGTAATCGTGTACGGGATATATTTGATCAGGTTTCCCAGCCTCAAAAAGCCCATCACCGCAAGGATAATGCCCGCAAGCACCGTCGCCAGTATCAGCCCGTCCATTCCCTTCTGGGCGACAATGCCCGCAACGATTGTCGCAAACGCCGCAGTCGGCCCCGCAATCTGCACGCGGCTGCCGCCAAAAAAGGAAATCAGAAAGCCTGCGATAATCGCCGTATAAATCCCCTGCTCCGGGCCGACGCCCGACGCAAGTGCAAGCGCAATCGACAACGGCAGCGCGATAATCGCAACAATAATGCCGGCTATAATGTCCTTGACAAACTGTTCCTTCGTGTAGGTTTTCATCACCGAAAACAGCTTTGGTTTTAACTTTTCCATCAGAATCCCCCTGCAAATCAAAAATATTTTATTTCATCATAGTCCCAAATCCTGCTTTTTTCAAGGAAAACTTTACTGCCTGCCGGCAAGGACATACGCGGTCAGTTCTGCATCCGTACCTGCCCCCTGGCAAGCATGGGATACCTTGCGGGCATAACGCCGTCCAGCTGCTCCCTGTGCATATCGACCGCCGTAATCTGATGGTTGTCATAGGTCGTATAATAATAGATTCCCTTATCCGCATTGCAGCAGGAGGTATAGATTGTAATCTCATACTTCCCGTCCTCCACCTCGCAGCATCCGCGCTGCTGGTCGACTGCGCCCAGGATATGAAAGAACTGGCTTACGCTCTCCGACTCCGTATCACCCGAAACAGCGTTCATTTTCGCAAAAGCGGCCCTCACAAAACGGGACTGTGAGGAAAGGTCGCCGGGAAGCCCCAGCGCGCCCATGCCGCGGCTGTACGCATGCAGGGAAAGCCTGTCCGAAAAAAGGTTTCGCGGATTTTTGGGGGACAGATGCATGTAATTGTTCAGCGCAAACAGCTGCTCCGCAAACGGCGGGTTATTTGCCAGCACCCCGACCGGGTTGTCATAAACCTTTATCCCGTCCTCCACCGCCTCTACCGTTATGCATTCCCTGCAATCCGAAATGATCCAGTGAAGCTGCGCGATTGGCAGCTTATCGCTAAAAGGCGTGTCCGTGAGGTTGATTTTGTCTATCAGCGCCCGCGCTTCCCGCACCGCGGCGCACTGTCCGAGAATCCATGGGATAAACTCAAAGCTTGTGATATTCTCCCTGCCACGCACAGGCCTTCGGTATACGGCGTTTCCCACGAAATTCAGCCCTGCCATACCCAGCCCCTTTTCATTCACCGCATCATAATACAGCGGCTGATTCTCCTCAACATGCGCCATGCCGATCATCGCATAGTGGTCTGCCATACTGCCCATCTCCCGGAAGTGAAACGGATACCGCCGCGGCGTCACCACGATCTCCTCTCCGTAAGAAAACTCATAATCCAGCGTGCGTCCAAAATAGAAATCCTTTGTCTTATAAGTTGCCGCAGTACACATAAAAGTCCCCCACTCTTACCAAATTTTTCACGCTTTCCCCTCCATTTCTCAAACGGCGGTTCGCTCCTTCCCGTCCAAATGCTGCCTCACGCCCGCCTTTGCCTTGTAACCTCATACATCAAAATGGAGGCCGCACAGCTTACGTTAAAAGATGTGGCATACGATTTTTCCGCCATGGGAATTGTACAGAGTACGTCGCAGTACTCCTTATACGCCCTGTTCAGTCCCATCGTCTCGTTGCCCATCATCAGCATCAGCGGTTTTGTAAGATCAGCCGCATACAGCGGCTGCTCCCGATGCGCTGTAGTCCCCACCACGGTAAAGCCGGGATAGCGCTCCTTCAATAAATCAATATATCCAAAAAGCGCATTGTTATCCGGTACCCGAATGACCTGCATATTGAAAAAAGACCCCATCGCCGAAACGACGACGTTTGGGTCATATAAATCTACGGCATGTCCCGTAATAATCAGCGCATCCACCCCCAACGCATCGCAGGAGCGTATCATGGTGCCAAGATTCCCCTTGTTGGAGGGCCGGTCAAACAGCACGATAAACGGATTGGTGCCAAGCCGGATGTTCTCCAGACTGTCCTTGCGCATCTCAATTACCGCCATCAGCTCCGAGGTATCCTCCTTGTCGCTGAGCGCGCGCATCAGCTGTGCGCTCAGGCAGTAATTGGTCTGTGTGCGCACATTTTTAATCATATCCGCAGCCCAGTCAGAAAGACGGCTCCCGTCATATAAAAAGGACTTTACCGTCCAATTATTCTGCACCGCTTCGTTAAGGCTGCGTACGCCCTCCACAAGGAACTCCCGGCATTTATGCCGTTTGTTCCTGTTTGTTTTGAGCGTTTCAAACCTCTGAAATATATCGTTTTTGCTGTATATTTTTATTTCCGATTTTTCCATCGTTTTCTCCATTCCTGCGCGGGAAACGCCTTAATCAGCATTTCCCTGATTCTCCGCGCCGGAAATATCGCTTCCGAAGTATTTCTCCGATATGCGGCTCAGCTCGCCCGACTCCTGCAGCTCTGCAAGCGCCTGATTGACCGCCTCCCGAAGAGACGCGGAGTCCTCGTCCTTGCGAAACGGAATGCATACCAGCGAAGCGTCGTCTGTCAGCGCAGCCACCTTCAACGCGGCGTCGGGATGCACCTTCATATAATCATAAAAGGACACCTCGGCATTGAGAGTCGCGTCCACACGTCCCGACAAAACCATTTCAATCGTATCGTCCAGCGAGTCCACGCCCTGCACCTTTGCGCCATACGCCTCCGCCAGCGTCATATACGTGCTGGAAATACTATTTGCGGTCGTCTTGCCGCTCAAATCCGTAAAATTCTGAATATCCGTATTGTCCGTGCCTACAATCAACGCCGTGCGGATATATCCATACGGATCCGAGAAATCATATTTCTCCGCGCGCTCATCCGTGACCTCCACACCGTTAATCACAATGTCATAGCGTCCGACGTCAAGCCCCGCAAAAAGGCCGTCCCACTCGCCCTCGACAAAGGTCGGCGTCACGCCAAGCTTCTCGGCTATAAGCTTGCCGACCTCAACGTCGTACCCCGCAAGCTCATCCTGCTCGTCGTGGTAGGTCCACGGCGCCCAGGTGCCCTCCATCGCGATTACAATCTCGCCCTTTTCCTGAATCCGCGCCAGCAGGTCTTTCTCCCCTGCCGCCCCATTGCCCGAAGCGCCCTGATTGGAGCAGGCTGTCGTCGCCAGCAGGGCCGCCGCCGCTGCCATCGCCAGTATTTTTTTTGTAAAAGCCGTCTTCTTCATAATCTTAACCTCCGTTTTCGCGCGCATCCCGCGCATATCATATTCTCCCGCCCAAAAACAATTCCTTCATCAGCGCTTCCTCAAAACTGCTGTAAGAACAGCCTTGTGCGCTCCTGCAGCGGATTGTCAAAAAATTCACGGGACGCCCCGCTCTCGACAACAACGCCGTCCTCCATAAAAATCACTCTGGAAGAAACGTTCCTTGCAAAGCCCATCTCATGCGTGACCACCAGCATCGTCATGCCTTCCTCCGCAAGCTGCCGCATCACGGCCAGCACCTCGCCCGTCAGCTCCGGGTCGAGCGCCGAGGTCGGCTCGTCGAAATAGATAATCTCCGGCTTCGTCGCCAACGCCCGCGCAATCGCCACCCGCTGCTGCTGCCCGCCGGAAAGCTGGCTCGGATAATAATCATACCTGTCCGACAGGCCGACCTTGTCAAGCGCCTGCCTGCCGGCCTCCTCCGCCTCACGTCTTGGCATCCCGCGGGCTATCGTCAGGCCCTCGGTGACGTTTTGCAGCGCCGTTTTATTCAGGAATAAATTATAATTTTGGAAGACAAAGGCCGTCTTTTTGCGAATCTCAGCCGCCTCCTTCTTTTTGATTCGGCCAAGCTCGTAAGAAGCCCCATCGAAAACCATGGTTCCGCTGTCCGCCTTTTCCAGGAAATTCATGCATCTGAGAAGCGTCGTCTTGCCGGAGCCGCTGGGCCCTAAGATCGCCACCACATCTCCCTGACTGACGGAAAGCGACACGCCCCTGAGCACCTCGACGCCCTGAAAGGCTTTCCTGATCTCTCTTATCTCAAGCATATGTACCTCCGTTTCGCCCTATTGCAGCGTCTGACCGCTGCGTGCATTCAGATAACGCTCTCCCACATGCTGCAGCCTTGTCAAAACCGTTGAAAATATCAGATAAATCAACGCAACCTCCAGATACAGCGCAAGGGGCTCATAAGTCCGCGCAACAATCCGCTGCGTTGCCATAAACATCTCCGCCACAGTGATATTGGCTGCAAGCGAGGTGTCCTTCACCATGCCGATCAGCGAATTGGACAACGGCGGAAACGCCGTCCGGAACGCCTGTGGCAGCACAATCCTGCGCATAATCTGCAGATAATTCATTCCGACACAGTAGCCTGCCTCCATCTGCCCCCTGGGCACCGACTCCAGCGCCGCACGCATCGTCTCCGCGCAGTACGCCCCCTCGTTAATCGCAAAAACCAGCACGGCGCAGGGAAAGGGATCCAGGATAATCCCCAGCTTTGGCAGGCCAAAGAAAATCACGTAAAGCTGCACCAGCAGCGGCGTTCCGCGGATTACCCAGATATAAAACCGCGAAATCTGTTTTAATACCCTGACATTGGCAAACTGAATCAACGCCACGATTACCGCAATCACCAGCGCAAGCGAAAAGGAAATCACCGTCAGCGGTATCGTCACCGTGATACCGGGTATCAATATTTTCGTAAAAGAATCCGTTAAAATCTGCCACAACCTCTCGCTCATCCGATTCACCTCTTCTATGTATCAACGTTTCTCGCAGACCGTCACAATGTCGCCCGCGCGTATCATGGTATCTCCCTTTGGTATAATGGCCTTCCCGTCCCGGCAGACAGACACGATAACGGTGTTTTCGCGGATGTCAAGCTCCTTAATCCGCTTCCCGGCCCAGAAATGCTCCTTCTTAATCAGCGTCTCCTTCAGACGGATATCAATATCGCAGTCAAATTCCAGCGCGCCCAGAACGACCCGGTCCTCCTTCGCAATCACGGTATTGCCGTTGGGAATCACGATTTGCTCCCCGCCCCGAATCACGACAACGACAATCAGCTCCGGCGGCAGGCTGATATCCCTGATTTTGCGGTTTACCCACGGATGCGAAGGCTCTATTGTCAGCATAATAAACCGTATCTCATTGCCGGAGGTAATCTCCGACAGGGACTTCATCCGCGTGAAATGCTCCACGAAGCCGGCGGAAATAATACCGGTCGGTATCGCCACCAGCCCGACGCCAAGAAACGCAATGACAATCGCCATGCCCTTCCCCGCCACCGTAACCGGATAGATGTCCCCGTATCCCACAGTCAGCAGCGTCGAGACCGACCACCAGATGCCCGAAAAAGCATCCCGAAACACCTCCGGCTGCGCGTCGTGCTCCAGACTGTACATACACAACGAGGAAGCCAGCATCATAATCAGTATCAGGCAGATTGACGAAAACAGCTGCTGCTTTTTCTCTCGGAGGACATCGAGCACCACATGAAACGCGTCATACTGCGCATTAATCTTAAACAGGCGGAAGACCCGGAAGACCCTCAGCATCCGGAATGCCACAATGCCCGTCGCAAACACCGCGGGAAAAAAGTACGGCAGAAACGTAAGCAGATCCACAATACCGTAAAAGGACACGGCAAACCGAAGCCGTGCTTTTACGCCGCCCAGCCTTGGGTACGCCAGATCCGCCGTCCAGAGCCGCAGCAGATATTCCACACAGAAAATGACGGACGTAACCGCCTCAATCTGCTTCAAAACCGCGCGGTACGGAAGCGAGGCGTCAAAAGTCACAAAAACCACTTCCACGATATTCAGGACAATCATGGTCACAATAAAATAGTCAAAGAACGAGCTGGCCCCGTCGCTTCTGTTTCCTATCTGTATGATCTCAAAAACGCGCTTTTTTATCTTTTTTGCGTCCGCCATTTTGCTTCCTCAAAAAGGCCCAAGCCTTCTTTTATTCCGTGTCTTTACCCTCAATTGAGGGTATCCGCTAAGGATATTTAAAGAAAGAGTAACCAACTCCACGTCAATTACCCTTACATAAATATACCATCAATCTGTTGAAAGTCAAGTAGTCCGAATAAAGGAGCGGGATAAGCCGCCCCTGATATCTAATCCTCCTGCTCTAATAATTGTGTCATTTTATCAACCATTTCATTGATTACACCGGCCTGCGTTGCAACCTCGGTTGTATCATTTGCATTACTTTCTGCCATATCGTTGATTGAATTGAACTGTTCGTTTTCACTTCTGATGCTTTCGGCAATATCCTGATTAATAGAAATTGTCTTCTTAATCACTTCCGACTGCTTTCCATGCGCTTCGCCCATAGTATTGATTGTTTCTACCGACGTATTTAACAGACTTGCCATATCCTGCATACTTTGGAATACATTCTGGAAATATTCATTCTGCGTACCAAGCTTCACGGAGTTTTCATCTACCTGTGCAGTTATATCCTTGACGTTTTGCTGCACTCTTTCTATAACTGTTTGAACCACCTGCAATGATTGCTGCGTGCTGTTGGCCAGATTCCCGACCTCTGTCGCGACAACCGCAAACCCCTTACCGGCTTCGCCGGCTCTTGCCGCCTCAATAGAAGCGTTCAATGCCAGTAAATTAGTAGAGCTTGAAATATCACTTATAAGATTAAGCGTTACGCCGATTTCCTTCACCGCCTCTGATAAGTGCCGGGTTATTTCTGTCGTAGCCTTCATTGATTCAGACACTTCGCCGTTGATGGTATGTAAATCACCGAGAAGCTTTTCGTTTTCAGCGGATTTATCCAGCAAATCCTTTGAAACCTGTTCTACCTTTTCAACATTATCCGCTACCACGCCTTCCCATTTGCTCAGCTCTCCAAGATTTGCCATACTTTCGTCCGTCTTTGAGCTGAGCAGATTACTGCTTTCAACTAACTGCTCGCTTGTAGCCGCCAGTTCCTCAGCAGAGGCGCTTTCATTCGCCGATATCTGTGAAAGCGATAAGCCTGCTGTCCGCAGGTTCTCCGATAATACCTGTACCGCTGCAAGAACGCTCGTAACATGCTCGTTATTCTTTTCCAGTTCATCCTTCTTTGCATTCACCAAAAAATGAGCAACAAAGAAAACAAATATAAGCAGTCCCGCAAGAGACAGCGTGAGCGCAACCAGACACATAATAATATCTGAAAGGAACAGCTCGTCCTTAACCGGAAGAAGCTCCGTCCCACGGACAAACCAGCCGATAAACAGCGATATCATACAAACAAGTCCGCTTGTGAGCAGCATCTTAATATCCAAAAAGAATGCCACTAAAATAAGGAAAAAGAATAAAAATCCCCAAAATGTCCTGGTCGGAAGCATATACAACAGATAATTCCATTGAATACCCAATATAGCCACTGAAAAAATCTTACCGATTCGCAATCTGCCTTCTTTTAAAAATCCGTCCTGATCAAACGAAGACCTTACGATAATAATTGCAATCACAAAAAAGACGGAATCCATTACACCTAAACCGATGGTTGCAAGCCATGGCACGGTAGGATACAACCCAAATAGCTTTTCGGTATTGAACATGACCGTGGCGCACATACAGGCGCACACCAATATAATAATTCCCCACTTAAATACTGTAGATAAATACACTTCAACCGCGTTTTGCTTCCTATTCATAATAGTTTCCTCCTAAATTGATTCTATTGTTTTCGTCAAAACTTTTGCCATTCCACATCGCAGATATGCCACCGGTTCCCATGATAAAATAATCTGTATTCCCCTATAATATTAGTTGTGTATCACCTCTCAAAAAAATGACGCTTACCACAAAAACATGATAAACGGCAAATTAAACTTTATAAAATAACAAACGGACTTTGTGCCGGTACATAACAAAGAAACAACGGATGCTATACTCAAGAATCTTTTATGTACGGCGCTAAGCCCCCAGCTATAAATTGAATAACTATATTATATCATCATGGTACATTTTTTGTCAATTTTATATCAATATTTTCCTTGCTTCACTGGACTTTTTCAATTTATTATGGCAGATAATACAATCCTTAACTTATATATCAGCGCGCTTCTGATTTTGACGCGCTTTTCACAGTTTTTCTCCGGCGCAGATTTTGGTACACTGTTATCAAAATGTAATTGAGAATATTTACATGCGTAACCAATACGCGCAGGAAAGAGGAAAACATGAACAGCTTACAGACGCAGATTACCGCTTATTTAGACTACTGCCGCTATCAAAAGAGACTGGACGAAAAAACCCTAAAGGCATACAAAATTGACCTCTCACAGTTTAGTGCGGAAGTCTCCCCTATTGATGTCGCAAAGATTACATCCGATATGTTGGAGCGCCATATCGCAGCTCTCCATCAGAAATACAAGCCCAAGACCGCAAAAAGAAAGATTGCCTCTCTGAAAGCGCTTTTTCACTTCTTCGAATACAGAGAGCTCATCGAACACAACCCTTTCAGCAAACTACAGGTGAAATTCCGCGAGCCGGTTATCCTGCCGAAAACCATTCCCCTTCACACTGTCGAAACCTTTTTATCAACGCTCTACAAACAATGCGCAGACGCTAAAACAGAATATCAGCAAAAAAATTCGCTGCGGGATATTGCGGTTATTGAGCTGCTCTTTGCTACCGGCATGCGTATTTCCGAATTGTGCGCCTTAAAGACCCGTGATGTCAATCTGGACGACCGAAGCCTCCTCATCTACGGAAAAGGCGCCAAGGAACGGCGTATCCAAATCGGTCAGGAGGCTGTTATCCGCGCTTTGACGGAATACAAACGCGCCTTTGCGGAACAACTGGCAGTCTGCTGCCACTTCTTTATCAATCAGTCCTGCACGCCGTTATCCGATCAGGCTGTCCGCCGGATGATTAACAGATATACCGCGCTCGCCGCCATTGAGCAGCATATTACCCCGCATATGTTCCGCCACACCTTCGCCACCAGTCTTCTGGAAGCGGATGTTGATATCCGCTATATTCAGGAAATGCTGGGGCACAGCTCAATCAATGTCACGGAGATTTATACGCATGTCGCGCTGTCAAAACAGCGCGACATCCTTGTGACAAAACATCCGAGGAAGGATTTCAGGGTGTGAGAAAGTGATGGATAATAAAAAGTTATCCGTTGGGTTTGGCTATGAATAGTGGAAACAAAGGATAATTCCTGATTATCGGTGGAAAATAATTTAAGGTTGCCCGTTGAGAACTCGTTTGGTTAGGATAATTTTCGAT